>NZ_JBMAMH010000040.1:0-599 GCF_058148645.1 Flexivirga sp. YIM B11880 | reverse complement strand
GCGTTGTCCGGCCCGACCCGCCCGGCATCCACCCCCAAATCCGCCAACGACCACGTTTCCACCGGCTTCTTCTTCGCGGCCATGATCCCCTTGAACGACGGATACCTGGGCTCGTTGACCTGATCGGTCACCGACACCACCGCCGGCAACGGCGCCTCGAACCAATCCGAGGCCGTATCCCCATCCCGGCGGCCCCGCACCACCCCATCGGCGACCTCCAACGTGGACAACTGCGTCACCTGCGGCAACCCCAACCGCTCGGCCAGCATCGCCGGCACCACACCCATCGTGCCGTCCGTGGACGCCAACCCCGTCACCACCAACTCCGGGCTCCCCCCGGCAGCCTTCGTCACCGCCTCCGCCAGCACCAACGACGTCGCCGCCGCATCCGAACCATGGATCGCCTCATCCAACACATGCACACCGGAATGCGCACCCATCTGCAACGCCTTCTTGATCGCATCCGCCGCCCGCTCCGGGCCGACCGTCACCACCGTCACCTCACCCTCGGTGGCCTCCACGATCTTCAACGCCGCCTCCACCGCATACTCATCCAGCTCCGACAACAAACCATCCACACTCGAACGATCCGTCGTGTT
>NZ_JBMAMH010000039.1:0-1159 GCF_058148645.1 Flexivirga sp. YIM B11880 | reverse complement strand
CTAGTGGTGTGTCCCGCAAATAACTAGTGGAATACGCGATATCCTTGCTCCATGAGCGCACCTGCAGCCCCACCGTTGTCGATGTCGGACAGTCAGCGGGCCACCTTGGAACAGTTGTCTCGATCTCAGACTGCCGCGCATCGGCAGGTGCAGCGGGCGAAGGTGTTGCTGCTGGCTGCGGATGGTGTTGCTAACACGCGGATCTCGGAGCTGGTTGGGGTGACGCCGGTGACGGTGCGGGCGTGGCGGACACGGTTCGGGGAGGAGGGGCTGTCCAAGTTGGGGCAGGTCCGCCAGGGACGTGGTCGCAAGACGAGCATCAGCCAGGAGCAGGTTAAGGCGATCGTGCACGACACGTTGCACACCAAACCCGCGGGGCAGACGCACTGGTCGTGCCGCACGATGGCCAAGCATGCGGGCGTGAGTTCGGCGACGGTGCAACGGATTTGGCACGACCTGGGCATCAAGCCGCACCGGGTGGACACGTTCAAGGTCAGCAACGACCCACGGTTTGAGGAGAAGCTGACCGACGTGGTCGGGTTGTATTTGAACCCGCCGCAGAAGGCGGTGGTGCTGTGCCTGGATGAGAAGTCTCAGATTCAGGCGCTGGATCGCACCCAGGCATCGCTGCCGATGGTCAAGGGCCGCGGAGCGACGATGACTCACGATTACAAACGCAACGGCACGACCACGCTGTTCGCGGCGTTGAACGTGCTCTCCGGCCAGGTGACCGGGCGTTGCTTCGACCGGCACCGGCACGAGGAATTCCTGAAGTTCTTGAAGGTCATCGACGCCGAAGTGCCCACGGGGCAATCGATTCACGTGATCCTGGACAACTACGCGACCCACAAGCACGCCGACGTCCAACGCTGGCTGAAGCGGCACAAGCGGTTCCACCTGCACTTCATCCCGACCTCGTCATCCTGGCTGAACCAGGTCGAACGCTGGTTCCGCGACCTCGATGTCAGGGCGCTGCGGCGGGGTAGCTTCAACTCGGTGCCCGATCTCATCGCCGCGATTGAGGACTACCTGCAGGCCAACAACGACGACCCGACACCGTTCGTATGGACCGCAACCGCCGAATCGATCCTGGCCAAGGTCACCCGAGCCCGCCACAAGCTCAACGAAGTAGTTAATCAATGACGAGACGGACCACTAG
>NZ_JBMAMH010000038.1:0-1311 GCF_058148645.1 Flexivirga sp. YIM B11880 | reverse complement strand
GTCAGCGGCTCGCTTCTTCAGGGTCCGGCCCAGGGTGGTGAGCTCGGTGAGCACCTTGGGGACGCCGGCGCTGAGGTCGGTGATCAGCTTCTCCATGAGCTCGCGGCCACGTTGCCGGTCCTCGTGGCGATAGGCGGCGATCATGCGCTGGTAGACACCCCAGGTCGCCTCGATCTCGACGTGAGCGTCATCAACGAACAGCGCGCGTAGCCTGTCGCTCTGCTTGTCGGTGAGCAGGTCCGAGCCGGTGTGCAGCGTGCGCCGCGACTTGTAGAGCGGGTCGTCCCTGAACCCACGGTGCCCGTGGATCGCGAGTTGGACCCGGCGCCGGCACCTGTCGAGGGCGTCACCGGCCAGGCGCACGACGTGGAAGGGATCCATCACCGTGACCGCGTCCGGGATCTCCTCTGCAGCGGCGGTCTTGAACCCGGTGAAGCCGTCCATCGCGACCACCTCGACCGCGTCACGGAAGGCGTTGTCGCGGTCGGCGAGCCAGGTCTTGAACGCCGCCTTCGACCGGCCCTCGACCATGTCCAGCAGCCTTGCTGGGCCGGCGCCATCGCGGACCGGGGTGAGGTCGATGATCACGGTGACGTACTTGTCGCCACGCCTGGTGTGGCGCCAGACGTGCTCATCGACGCCAATGACCTTCACGCCCTCGAACCGCGTGGGGTCGTTGATCAGCAGCCGCTTGCCTTCAGCCAGGACCGCGTTGTTGGCGGTGTCCCACGCGACCCCGAGTCCCTCGGCGACACGGACGACGGTGAGGTGTGCGACCACGATCCCTTCCAGCGCCCACCGCAGCCCGGTGCGCGAGAGCTTCGCGCGTGGCTCCGCCGCGGCGCTGGTGTCTTGGCGCCACACGTGTCCGCAGTCGGCACAGCGGTAGCGGCGCACTACAACTTCCAGCACGGTCGGTCGCCAGCCCAGCGGCTCGTGGGCCAACCGCCGGATCACGGTGTCACGAGCAGCGCCTTCGCTGCCGCACCGTCGGCACCACTGATCTGGTTCCACCACGCGGCACGCGAGGACCGCACGATCCGGTTCAAGTCGTTGTCCGGTCACGCTCAGACCGAGGCCGTCGAGTTGAGCGAAGGCGGTCAGGTCAGGGCGGCCGAAGCCGGCCGGCGGGGTAGCGTCGGACACGTCGAGGTCTTTCGGATGGATGGCGTAGGAACCTCCGTCGTCGGGAGACCTCGACGTCTATCTGCGGACCGACGCGCCCGGCCGACCTACACCGTCATCTGAGAAGACCCCTGAAACGTCTTCGACGACGACGGGACCGGCGAGGAGGAGGGCGCGGTGAGCTAA
>NZ_JBMAMH010000037.1:0-1335 GCF_058148645.1 Flexivirga sp. YIM B11880 | reverse complement strand
GGCGGATTCCACCGGTCTAGGCAACATCTCGAATTGAAGGAGATGTTGTGGGAGATCGTCAGAAGGGTTGTACTCGGTCGTATCCGCCGCAGGTGTGGTCGAAGTTTTTCGACTTGGTCTGCTCGGGGATGTCGATTCAGCGGGCCGCGCCGCTGGTGGGCGTGTCGTGCGCTGGTGCGGCGAAGCGGTGGCGCAAGTCTTGCCCGGTGAGTATTCGTGCTGATCTTGGTCGCCGCGGTGGCGTGGGCGATCCACCACGGGATGACCCTAACGATCCGGATAAGGACTCGCAGTCGCTGGGCCGGCGGCGGCAGCTGACCGTCGCCGACCGGGCGATGATCACTGCCGGGCTGCTGCAGGGTTTGACGCAAGCGCAGATCGCCCGGGAGCTGGGCCGCAACCCGGGTGTGATCAGCCGGGAGATCGCCCGCAACAGCGGCCCGGACGGCACGTATCACGCCGGGATGGCGCACCGGGCCGCTCATCGGCGGCGACGGCGGCCCAAGACCCCGAAACTGGTGGCCGACGAAGAGCTCCGCGAGCAGATCACCGGTTGGTTGGAGCAGGGCTGGTCACCAGGGCTGATCGCGTCAGTGCTGCGTGCGGCGCATCCGGGCACCGCCCAGGCTGCCAGGATGGCCCGGGTGAGTGGCGAGACGATCTACAAGGCGCTGTACGTGCAAACCCGCGGGTCACTGCGCGCGGACTTGTACCAGCACTTGTCGCTGCAACGCCGGTCTCGTAAGCACCGGACTGGTACCCGGCGCGGGCCGAGCCCGTACACGGACGCGTTCAAGGTCAGCGACCGCCCGGCCGAGGTCGCCGACCGGGCCGTGCCCGGTCACTGGGAAGGCGATCTGATCATCGGCTGTGACGGGACCGCGATCGGGACCCTGGTCGAACGCAGCACCCGGTTCGTGATCTTGCTGCACCTGCCCGACACGCATGACGCGGACACCGTCGCGGCCGCGATGATCCGCGAAATGCGGCACCTGCCAACTCATTTGCGCCGATCGGTCACCTGGGATCGCGGTACTGAACTGGCCCGGTACGAGCACATCCAGCTCGAGCTGACCACCACGCTGTACTTCTGTGACCCGCACTCGCCCTGGCAACGCGGCACGAACGAGAACACCAACCGGCTGCTACGCCACTGGTTCGCCAAGGGCAGCGACCTATCCATACACACCGCCGCCGACCTACGCCGCGTCGCCGACACCCTCAACCGCAGGCCGCGACCTACACTCGACCTACATACCCCAGCCCAACGGCTCGCCGAGCTGCTCGAAACCCCAGCAGCCTGAACCGATGTTGCCTCGACCGTTTGACTTTGCC
>NZ_JBMAMH010000036.1:0-1358 GCF_058148645.1 Flexivirga sp. YIM B11880 | reverse complement strand
GGAGATGCTCCTATATCTGTCAAGCGGCGTTTTGGAGTGGTTGTTCGGCCGGGACTGGCAGGGTGACAGATTCGGTGAGGGCGTCGCGGATGAGGTGCTGGATGTGGCGTGCGAGGTAGCGTTTCAGGCAGCGGATCGCGTCGCGTTTGGACAGTCCGTCGGCGGTGCGGCGGGCGATGTAGTCGCGTGTTGGCTGGTGGTGTGACATCCGGTTGATGATCACTTGGTGCAGGGCGTGGTTGCCTTGTCTGTCGCCGCCACGGTTGAGGCGGTGCCGGTTGGTGCGTCCGGAGGATGCTGGGATCGGTGAGGCCCCGCAGAGGGCGGCGAACGAGGCGTCGGACCGTAACCGGTCGGGGTTGCCGCCGGCGGTGACCAGGAACTGGGCTGCGGTTTGCAGTCCGATGCCGGGTTGGTGCAGTAGTTGCGGACATGCCCGGGCGACCAGTGGGGCTAGGTCGGCGTCGATGTCGTCGATCTCGGTGTCGAGTGCTTGGTAGCGGCGAGCGAGTCGGCGCAGCGTGGTCTTCACGGCTTGGTCGGCTTGGTGCAGGCGCGTGGGGTCGGGGCGTAACCGCGCGCAGGTGGTGACCAGCTCGGCGGTGGGCAGGTTTTGTAGTTGAGCACGCAGGTCCGCCGGTGCGGTCAGTACGTGTGCGCGTAGCGAGTTGATAGTGGCGGTACGGGATTTCATCGCGCTGCTGCGTCCTGAGCGCAGTACGGCGATCGCTTCGATCATGCCGGTCGTGTCCTTGGGGGCGGTGGTAGCCGTCCCGGCCAGCACGGCGCGGGCTGCCATGAGCGCGTCGATCGGGTCGGACTTACCTACGCGGCGGCGGGTCCCGCGGTCGGGGCGGTTGACCTCGATCACCCGGGCGTCCGCACTGAGCAGGTGCCGGGCCAGGGCGGCACCGTAGGAGCTGGTGCCCTCCACGCCAACGGCTACGACGTGTCCGAGCGCGGTCAGCCACGCCCACAACTGGGCGTATCCGTCAGTGGTCACCGGGAAGGTCGCGTGCCCTAGTTCCTGGCCGCGTTCATCGATAGCTGCGACGGTGTGGGTGTCGCGGTGGGTATCAACGCCGCCGATGATTCCGGGTCGATCTTCTACCATCAGATGCATCCGTTCTCTTGCTTGGTACGGGTGGACGGATGCGTGCCGGCTGGCGCCGGGTAGACAGCACATAGACGAGGCCCGGTACGGCCACGCTCCTATCAGGTCATATCCCGCCCGGCCGGCACGCGCATGCTGGGCAAGAGGACCGATCTCCTGGAAGACAGCCCCACAACACCAGGGACGTCGGCGTATCGAAGAGTCACCCTTGCCCAGCACACGATCATCATCTATGCGTATCGAG
>NZ_JBMAMH010000035.1:0-1450 GCF_058148645.1 Flexivirga sp. YIM B11880 | reverse complement strand
GGCTCTTCCCAGATGAGGGTGTAGGTCGGCCGGGCGCGTCGGTCCGCAGGTAGATGTCGAGGTCTCCCGACGATGGAGGTTCCTACGCCATCCATCCGAAAGACCTCGACGTGTCCGACGCTACCCCGCCGGCCGGCTTCGGCCGCCTTGAGCTGAGCGCCTTCGCGTCTCATCCCAGTCGATCCTGATCGAGTCTGCTGACCCCCTCGACGAGAACGCAGCGACATCACAGCCACCCGACCCCGACCGTCCGGGAAGCCGGGACACGTCACATGGCTTGTGCTGCGGGCGTGTCGAGTGGGTCGTCCAGGGGCGACGCAGGAGCGTCGACGCGACGTGCTGAGAGGTGGTTCCAGTCGAGCACTAGGACACCGGCTACAGGCATGGCGATAGGTCAGGAACGGCGTCGCTCCCTGCGCAGGAGGGAGCGCAGAGTCTCGGCGTTCGCGTAGCCGACCCGTAGCGCGATCTCGGCGGAGGTGAGGTCCGTGGTTGCTGAGAGGTGCCGAGCTCGTTCGATGCGAAGCCGTTGGACGAAGCCGAGCGGAGTGAGGTTGAGCGCCGCACGGACTCGTCGTTCGAGGGTGCGCCGGCTGGTGCCGAGCGACTGCGCGACGAAGGCGACGTTGAACGGTTCGTCCAGGCGGGCGCGCACGAAGCGTTCGAACTCGACGACGATCGGGTCCTCGTGCCGGAGATGTTCGTAGGCGACGAAGGCCGCCTGCGACGGGCGCTCGTCGATGATGAGGAGCTTGGCGACATGTTGGGCCAGGTCGGGGCTGATCGATCGCACGAGTGAGAGCGCGAGGTCGATGTGGGCGAAGGCGGCGCCGGCGGTGACGAGGTTCCCGTCGACCACGACCATGGTGTCGAGATCGAGGGCGACGGTCGGATAGCGCTTCAGGAACTCCGGCCCCAGGAACCAGCTGGTCGTCGCTCGCCGGTGATGCATCCGTCCGGTCTCGGCGACGGCGAACACGCCGGTGCACGCCGCGGCGATCCGGGTGGTCGTGTCGTCGAGGCGTCCGAGTGAGGCGATGACCGAACGAGCATCTCGGCTCTGGAGGGCGTCGTGGGTAGCGGCGGCCGTGAGGGTTCCAAGCGCGGGGACGACGACCACGTCGAACTCTGCGGACTCCGACAGCGGGTGGTCCACCGACAGGGTCATCGATGTTGTCGTGGTCACTGTCCGTTTCGGTCCGAGGATGGCGAGTTCGATCGGGTCGATCCGCGGGTCGACATCGCTGCGGGCTCCGTCGGCCACCCGCATGATGTCGATGATCGACGCGACCGCCGAACCGAAGCAGCCGTCGATCGGGATCAGTCCGATACGCATGGCGTGAACAATAGCAATACTGTCGTATACGCCACTTCTCACATGCTCTTGCTCGTCATACGCTGAACTCGCTTCACCAAGAAACCTCGACACCTAGGAGAACCCCTCATGTCC
>NZ_JBMAMH010000034.1:0-2568 GCF_058148645.1 Flexivirga sp. YIM B11880 | reverse complement strand
CACCCGTATCACTTCCGTATGCCTTCGTCGCCAAGATTGTCGCGGCCGATGGACAGCACGACGCGCTCGCCGAGCTGCTCGCCGGCGCTGTCGCGCTCGCCAACGAAGAAGTGGGAACGATTGTCTGGTTCGCGGTCAGGACCCACGCCGACACCTTCTGGATCTTCGATGCATTCCCCGACGAGGCCGCTCGCGACGCCCACGCCAACGGTGCCATCGTCGCAGCCCTGATGGCCAACCAGCACCTCCTCGGCGCAGCACCCGAGATCCTGGCGGCCGACGTCCTCGCGTCCAAGCTCCCGTAGTCCGCCAACGCACGAGACGATCGCGCCCCGCCGAGCCGTCGCCAGATCGCGACGCAACGCCACGCTGCGTTGCCGAGCGGTGCGAGGCCTATCGGCACACGGACAGGATGCCGGCCGCGAGCGCTCAGCCGGCGAGGGGTCCGTCGCAGAGGAGAGCGACGTCGGTGTCGGGCAGAGCCGTGAGGCCAGCGCATCGCGCGACCACCAGAACCGAACCGCCCCTGCACTGCGTTTCCGCAGGTCAGCACCTGGGCGCCTGCGTGCCTTGGCGCACTGTGGTGCGCGAAGATTCGGCCCTCGCGCGGCTTGCCGGCGGTCTTGTGTCGGGCGGATGCTGGTGAGGTTCGTCGTGGTCGACCCCGTTGCCCCTGTGGTGCCGGTGAGCCTGAAGGTCAGCATGGTGGCGGAGGGCTTCCACGGGAACCGTGGATTGGTGCCGTCGAGCCCGTGCGTCAGACTTCCGATTTCTCCCTGCCCTCCCCACGACGGACATCAGGTACCTGGTCGCGAGGAGGTCAGTCTGATGGAAGTGGTGCACCCCCGGTGTGCGGGAATGGATATCTCGAAGAAGGACGCCAAGGTCTGTGTCCGGATCGCTGGCAAGGGCCGGCGCAAGACTGTCGAGACGGTCACGACGTGGAGTTCGATGACCAGCCAGATCCTCGGATTACGTGAACACTTGGCAGCCGAGCATGTGACCTGCGTGGTGATGGAAGCGACCAGTGATTACTGGAAGCCGTTCTATTACCTGCTCGAAGACCTGCCCGGTGTCGATGTGATGCTGGTCAACGCCCGGCACGTCAAGACGGTCCCTGGCCGCAAGACGGACGTCGCGGACGCGACCTGGCTTGCGCAACTCGGCGCGCACGGACTGGTGCGGGCCTCGTTCGTGCCGCCAGAGCCGATCCGTCAGCTGCGTGATCTGACCCGCGCCCGAACCGCGATCACCCGCGAACGTGCGCGTGAGGCGCAACGGCTGGAAAAGTTGCTGGAGGACTCCGGGATCAAACTGTCCGCGGTTGCCTCCGATATCCTCGGGGTCTCCGGACGGGCGATGCTCGAAGCGCTCATTGCCGGCGACCGCGACCCTGCAGCCCTGGCCGACCTGGCCAAACGGCGCCTGCGCAACAAGATCCCCGAATTGACCGAGGCCATGAACGGGCGCTTCAACACCCACCACGCGTTCCTGGTGCGAGTTCATCTGGACTTGATCGACCAGCACACTGCCGCGATCGAGAAACTGACCGCGCGGATCGCGGTGATGATGGAGCCCTTTCAGGGATTCCACGACCTGATCTGTTCGATCCCGGGCATCGCTACGGCCACCGCCGACGTGATCGTCGCCGAGACCGGCGCGGACATGTCCCGGTTCCCGACTGCCAAGCACCTGGCGTCCTGGGCCGGCACCACACCCGGCAACAACGAGTCCGCCGGAAAGGTGAAATCCAGCAAGTCACGACCAGGGAACCCGTACCTGCAAGGAGCCTTGGGTGCGGCAGCGATGGCCTGCGCGCAGAACCAGCACACCTACTACGGTGCTCGCTACCGACGCATCGCTAGCCGCCGTGGCCCGCAGAAGGCCAACGTCGCCATCCAGCACTCCATGCTGATCGCGATCTGGCACATGGGCACTACCGGCACCCTCTACGACGACCCAGGCGCCGACTACTACACCCGGCTCCACCCCGGCCGCGCCAAGAAACGAGCAATCCACCAACTCGAATCCATGGGATACCGCGTCACCCTGGACAACGCGTCATAACCGTCCCGACGCGAAGCCATCACGGGAATCTTCGCGTCAGGGGCTGTTCGCCGGAGCCGCCTGTCGGAATCGAACNATCCATGGGATACCGCGTCACCCTGGACAACGCGTCATAACCGTCCCGACGCGAAGCCATCACGGGAATCTTCGCGTCAGGGGCTGTTCGCCGGAGCCGCCTGTCGGAATCGAACCGACGACCTAATCACTTCGGCTTTGCGTCTATCGCTTGATGCGCCCACTGGGCGAACGAGCCGCTGACCTGCGCAAACGCCGAGCGTGGGGGACGCCGCCATCCGGTGGTGACCGCCGACGACCGACCAGTACCGACCGTTTCACCGGAGCTTTCGGCGGCGTCGAAGCCGAGCAAGCTCCATTCTCTTAGCTCACCGCGCCCTCCTCCTCGCCGGTCCCGTCGTCGTCGAAGACGTTTCAGGGGTCTTCTCAGATGACGGTGTAGGTCGGCCGGGCGCGTCGGTCCGCAGATAGACGTCGAGGTCTCCC
>NZ_JBMAMH010000033.1:0-2836 GCF_058148645.1 Flexivirga sp. YIM B11880 | reverse complement strand
TCAACAGGAAGGTTCGCGGGCCAACCGGCTAGTCCTAGGCGGTCAGCCACCGCTGTGAAATCCACCAAGATCGGATCGAGGTCAATGCTCATGTTCGGACGGTAGCGGCATTGGTCGACAGGTTCAGGCGAACAGTCCGCGCACTCGCGGCGGATAGACGCATCACAGAGTTGCGAGTGAGATCGGGACCGATGCGCGAAGATAAGGTCGTGGCCATGCGCGTGGTTGTCATCGGAGGCACGGGACACATCGGCACGTATCTGGTGCCGAGCCTGGTGAGGTCTGGGCACGAGGTGGTCGTCATGAGTCGTGGCGTGCGCCGGGCCTACCGTGAGGACCCGCTCTGGGGAGCGGTGCAGATGGTGGCGTGCGACCGCGAGCAGGCGGAGGCGGAGGGCGTATTCGGTGGGGCTGTTGCGCAGCTCGAACCCGACGCGGTGGTGGACCTGACGTGCTTCACACCAGCGCAGGCCCGTCAGCTGGTCGAGGCGCTTGATGGACAGCACCTCGTGCACACGGGAAGCCTCTGGTCGTACGGTGCCAGCGCCCTGGTCCCCACCACCGAGGACGCACCCAAGGACCCGTATGGGGAGTACGGCATCAACAAGTTGGCGATAGAGCGGTACCTGATGAGCCAGAATCGGGTGCGCGCGAGCGTGGTGCACCCGGGCCACATCAGCGGCCCCGGTTGGATGCCGATCGGTCCGGCGGGCAACCTGGACCCGGCTGTTATCGACAGACTTCGGGCCGACGGCTCCTGCCTGCTGCCTGACCGCGGTGGCGAGACCATCCACCACGTGCATGCCGAGGACGTCGCAGGTCTGCACCACGCGTGCCTGGAGCAGCCCGACGACGCCTCGTCGCAGAGCTTCAACAGCGTCTGCACGCAAGCGCTGACCCTGCGGGGGTATGCCGAGCTCGTCGCCCGCCACTTCGGTCACCAGCCCGCGCTGGAGTTCGTTCCGTGGAGTGAGTTCACGGCCCGTGTCGATGAGCAGGATGCGGCAGCCACCATGGAGCACATTGGGCGGGCCCCCATGTTTTCGATGGAGAAGGCGCGAGCAGTCCTGGGCTTCGTCCCCCAGCACAGCGTCACGGACACGGTGCTGGAGTCGATCGATGCCTGGGTCGCCAACCGGAACTGAGCCGGCCAAGCCCGACACCTCCCTTGCCAGCAAGGGAGGGAACTCTAATCTGTTGGCTGTCATCAGCGCACGCAACGCGCATCGCAGAAGCGGCGGAAAGACGCGATTCCGACAGGAAGCGTGTGGCGCGACAATCGTCGAGTGACAGATCCTCAGAAGTTCCGCGGAATGCTGGATGTGGTGTCGCCGCGCACAGATGTGACGTACGGCGACCTTGCCCTCATTGGGGCAGGGCTCCTGAGCACGGTGAGTTCGGTGAGTCTCCACGGTTGGGCGTCCCCAGGTAGCTCACTCGACTACACCACGGGCCTCAGTCGCCCACATGACCTGATCGTCCGAGACTTCATCGCATGGACGTCGCATCGGAACGCGTCGGCCGAGGGCTGCGAGGATCGCCTTCGGTCGTACGTCGAAGAAAGCGGTTGGACGCTACATCTGCAGCACGAGATCGGTGTACTGCTGCGGCCGAGGCTCTAGCACCGACGTGGCGGACGGCCGTTCGACTCGCGCGGCGAAAGACGTGGCGCCGTGGGCGGACTCCTCCCAGGACCGGCAACGTCATGCTGGTGCTCGGGTCGGCTGATGTGATCTGTCGCCGTCTCTGCCACCGCGTGGGCCGCAGTCTGTTCGTCCGATCATGGACTGCCCTACGTTGTGGAAATGAGCACTCAGCACATCGGCGCCGCGGGCGAGCTCCTGGTGCAGTACCAACTGCTGAAGATGGGAATCGACAGTGCCCGCCTCACGACGGATGCGGGCATCGATCTCGTCGTGTACGCGCCAGCAACGGCGTCCGCAACAACGGTGCAGGTGAAAGCAGTACAGGCGCCGGTTCGCGCCGGTGGCAAGGGGAAGTTGGCGGTGGGCTGGGTCTTTCCTCATGACTGCCCTGCCCAGTTGCTGGCGCTGGTGTCGTTGAAGGCAGATTTGGTCTGGCTCTTCACCCTCACGGAGGCACGTGCTCTGGCCCAGCAGCGATCGCCCAGCGACGCCCGGCGGCTGTACTGGTATGTGGACGACGAGATTCAGCAGAAGGACGGTGTCCCCCGCAAGCAGAGCGATATGAAGAGCTTCCTACTCTCCGAACGGGCGCCACAGCTTTTCCCCGCGTGAACGTTTAATCATTCGACCGGAGTTCACGTCCTTCGAGACAGCCCGCAGCAGACCGGCTGCCCGAGCAGGGAGTTGATGGCCGTGATCGTTGCGGTGCGTACTCACGGCGCCCCTGGCCCGCTGCGATGTGTGACGACAGCGACCGAGAAGCGTCAGCTACAGCGTATTAGGCAACGCGATTCTGCGGCCCACCGCTCGGTTCGGCGGCTCGGCACCGAAGGGCGGATGATGGCGGCAAACAGCCCAATCCGTCTTCGAGGGGGCCGAATGGCAGCCACCCACGTTGGACGCCGCGGACGAACGTCGTCGACCTGACACCCGGCGAGGATGGCGACACCCGCTTCGCAGCGAAGTGACCCATCCGCTCGCACCAAGACGCCTGGCGCTAGGTGCGGGCAACGTGCGCCCTCGCGGCCTGCTGCCGTGTTGCCGAGGCGCGTTCATGCCGCACCCTCGTACACGCTCCCGCCAAGCCGCGCCCGGATGTACATCTCCAGCCGCGGAAGCAACTCGGCCGATTCAGCAGGAACGTAGATGTTCGCGCGGTCGAGGTTGCGCAGCATCCAATCGCGCACGTT
>NZ_JBMAMH010000032.1:0-3860 GCF_058148645.1 Flexivirga sp. YIM B11880 | reverse complement strand
CAGACCAAGTCGAAAAACTTCGACCACACCTGCGGCGGATACGACCGAGTACAACCCTTCTGACGATCTCCCACAACATCTCCTTCAATTCGAGATGTTGCCTAGACCGGTGGAATCCGCCCGAGATTTCGGTACGTAACTCGCGACTGTCGCGACCTATCCGCGATCTGGCGACGTGACCCGGGCCGCGAGGAGCCGAGCCAGATAACTCAACTCGTGATGTCCTTGCCGTCGAAGCGAGCCCAGGCGGCCAACACGAAAACCACGATGTAACCGAGTGCGACGAGCACGCCCACCCGAACCGTGCTGTAGTCCGGCGGATTGCGCATCAGGTCAGCGAACCCGGTCCAGCGGTGCACCAACAGCCAGGGGTGCAGCCAGGCGATCTGCGGGATCGCGTCGAGCACCCACATCGTCGCGGTGACGATCAGCAGCGCGACGGTCGCCGCGATCGGCTGCTCGGTGAGCGTGGAGACGAACAAGCCGATCGCACCGAGCGCGCAGAGGCCGAAGCCGACGTATGCCGTGGAGATCGCCAGCCGCCACAGGCCGACCCCGAGAGACACCTGGTCCCCCGACAAAGTGGTGAGGGGCCCGGTCCCGAAGAGGAGTATGCCGGCGACCGCGCCCGCAACCGTGACGGCGAACGCTGCGATGAACGAGCCAGCAACGATCCCAAGGTATTTCACGGCAAGCACGCGTGCCCGACCGGCCGGGACCGTGAGCAGGTAGCGCAGCGTGCCGGAGTGGGCCTCGCCGGCGATCGCGTCGCCCGACACCATCGCGATGGCGAGCGGGAAGAACAAGGTCAGCTCGAAGGTCAGCGCGGCGAACGCGAGGAAGACCCCGTTGCCGACGATGTCGTCAATGAAGTTGGGCGGCCCGTCACCTCGCGGGTTGCTCTCGGTGAGCCGCACCGCGACCCCGAGGATCACCGGCATGGCCGCCAGGACCACCAGCCCGGCCTGGTTGCGCCGGCGGCTCATGATCAGCCGCAGCTCCGAGCCAAAGAACCGCAACGTCGCGGCGGAGAGCCTGCCGGTCTCGGTCACGAGCGCACCTCGAAACCTTCGCCGGTCAGCGAGACGTAGAGGTCCTCCAGGCTCGGCCGGTCGATCGCAAAGCGGCGCAACCGGACTCCGGCGTCGGCCAGGGCAGCCGAAATGTCTTCCGGCAGCGCATCACCGGGCGACGCGATGACGACCTCACCGTCCACCCGCACGCCGCCCAGGCCGCGTGCGGACAACACGTCGAGCGCCCGTTGTGGGTCCGGAGTGTGCACAATCAGCTGCGCGGTCTGGGTCGCCCGCAGCTCGTCGATGCTGCCTTGGGCGACCAGCCGGCCGGCTCGCATCACGCCGATGTGCGAGCAGATCTGCTGGATCTCGGCGAGCAGGTGACTCGAGATGAGCACGGTGATGCCGTCCGCCGCCAGACTCCCCACCAGGTGCCGCACCTCGCGGGTGCCCTGTGGGTCCAGGCCGTTGGTCGGCTCGTCCAGCACCAGCAGGTCACGGGGTGCGAGCAGCGCCGCGGCGATGGCCAGCCGTTGCTTCATCCCGAGGGAGTAGGCCCGGAAACGTTTGTTGGCAGCCGGTTTGAGCCCCACCCGATCGAGCGCGCGGTGGATCCGCGCCTCGCTGGTGGTGGTGTCCGAGCGGGCGTCCGCCGCGTCGAGCCGCCGCAGATTGGCCAGCCCGGACAGGTGGGCGTGGAACGCCGGGCCCTCGATGAGCGACCCCACCCGATGCAGCGCCGTCGTCAGGCCCTCCGGCATGTGGTGGCCGAGCACGTCGTGATCGCCCTCGGTGGGTCTGACCAGTCCGAGGAGCATGCGGATGGTCGTCGTCTTGCCGGAACCGTTGGGGCCGAGGAACCCGTAGACACTCCCGGTGGGCACACGCATGTCGATCGCGTCGACCGCCCGCTGGGAGCCGAAAACCTTTGTCAGCCCGCGGGTTTCGATAGCGTATGACGAGGAGTCCGCGCTGGTCGAGTAGGCCGGAGCGCTAGCGGAGGCCGTATCGAGACCCGCGGACTGCTCAGCCGAGGGCGGCATACAGGACGGCCGGCTGGACGGCACCGACCGCGAACCGGCCGTCGTCGGTCAGCACCGCGCTGAACAGGGCGGTGTCGAGCAGGTGGCCGCTCCCCCAACTGCCGGAGACCTTCGGCAGGAGCCGGAGCATTCCTTGCAGCGAGTCCGGCTGGCCGGTGTTTGCGGCGGATTTGCGCGGGATCTCGCCCACGAGCACCGACGACCAGGCCGTGCCGACGACGTGCGGCGCGGCGACGTCGGCGGGTGCCGACTTGGGACGGGTCGTCGTCCCGGGCTTCGGCGTGGTGACCTTCGACCCCGGTGGCGGCGTGAAGTCGAACCTGCTGGCGGATGGCTTCGCGAAGCTCATGGACGAAAAGCCCACGTTGATAGCCGGTTTCGCCGCTCCACGGGCGAAAACCTCTGCGCGCAACGGAATGTGGTGCTTGGCGTCGACCGCGATACGGATCGACCCGATCTTGGTCTTGCTCGTCCGGGGGGTGAGAACGAGCTCGTATGCCGCCCGTCCGGCCACCCGGTCGTTGCTCGTGGTGCTGACCTTGGTGGTCGGGTCGAGCATCCGCAGCACCCAGGACGCCACGCCCTCCGGTGTGGTCAGCTGTGCCGGCAGGTGCTGCTCCGTCCGGTTTTGGGGTGCGCTGCCGTGGCCGGACACCGCGCCGGCCGGTGCGGCCACGTGCAGCACGGAGTGGTCGGCGCTCTTCCACAGCCACAGACCGTTCGAGTTGGTGATCAGGTCGGTCTCCGCCGAGTCGCCGAGGACGGCGATGCGGGAGGAGACGTTGCCGTCATACCAGACCTTGGCGGTGTGCGTGCCGCTCAGCAGGCTGAGCGGGCTGGTGGGGTCGCTGCCGGCCATCCCGCTCGGCAACTGCGGCAGACCGAGCGACATGCGCGCGGTCACGGTGCCGGACAGCGCCACCGGCCGGACACGCTGCAGGTCGGTCAGCAGTTGCGCCGCGGTCCGCGGGGGCAGGTTGGTGGCGGCGTTCGCCGGCCAGTGGGCAGCGACCTGCGAACCGGTGATGATGACAGCGAGCACGGCCCCCGGTGCGGCCCAGCGCAACAACGGGCGGCGGCTGAATGGCGCGTTCATCAATCGAGCATAAGTCGCCGGCCTGTGAGAATCATCCCCCGTAAGAATGATCCTGAGTCGGTCAGCGCACCTCGCTGTGCGCGCGCCGGACCGCGCGCGACATGGCGCGTTCGGCCTCCCGGTTGTCCTGCCGCTCGCGCAGCGCCTGGCGCTTGTCGTACTGCTTCTTGCCCTTGGCGAGGGCGATCTCGACCTTGACCCGGCCATTGACGAAGTAGAGCGACAGCGGGATCAGCGTGTGACCGGCCTCCTGGGACTTGCCGAGCAGCTTGTCGATCTCGTGCCGGTGCATCAGCAGCTTGCGGCGGCGCCGGGTGGCGTGGTTGGTCCAGCTGCCGCCCGAGTATTCGGGGATGTGGACGTTCTCCAGCCACAGCTCGCCGTGCCGGTCGTCGGCATACCCGTCGACGAGTGACGCCCGGCCCATTCGCAGGCTCTTGACCTCGGTGCCGGTCAGGACCAGGCCGGCCTCGATCGTGTCTTCGATGAGGTAGTCGTGCCGCGCCTTGCGGTTGGTGGCGACGACCTTCTTGGCCGGCTCGTCCTTGGCGGACTTCTTCGCTTTCTTGGCCATGGGACCAGTCTACGGAGCGGCCGCAACCGGGATTTCCGGCCGCGGGATCTGGCGCGGCGTCATACACACCGCGCGGTATGGCGCGCGATGTGTATGACGGGCGGCGAAACTTCCTGGAGTGGTCACGAGAT
>NZ_JBMAMH010000031.1:0-6846 GCF_058148645.1 Flexivirga sp. YIM B11880 | reverse complement strand
GGTCGTTTTTTGAGAACTCAACAGCGTGTCGAGTGATTGATGCCAATTGTTTGTTGGTTTTTGATCGTTTTTGTAGCATTTTTGCTCTTGATCGATTTTTTAGCCATGTTTCGGATTTTTCATTTTTTTTGGAGAGTTTGATCCTGGCTCAGGACGAACGCTGGCGGCGTGCTTAACACATGCAAGTCGAACGATGAAGCTGCAACTTGTTGTGGTGGATTAGTGGCGAACGGGTGAGTAACACGTGAGTAACCTGCCCTCCTCTTTGGGATAAGCCTTGGAAACGGGGTCTAATACCGAATATTCATATGTCATCGCATGGTGGTGTGTGGAAAGCTTTTGTGGTGGGGGATGGACTCGCGGCCTATCAGCTTGATGGTGGGGTAGTGGCCTACCATGGCTTTGACGGGTAGCCGGCCTGAGAGGGTGACCGGCCACACTGGGACTGAGACACGGCCCAGACTCCTACGGGAGGCAGCAGTGGGGAATATTGCACAATGGGCGGAAGCCTGATGCAGCGACGCCGCGTGGGGGATGACGGCCTTCGGGTTGTAAACTCCTTTCAGCAGGGACGAAGCTTTGGTGACGGTACCTGCAGAAGAAGCACCGGCTGACTACGTGCCAGCAGCCGCGGTAATACGTAGGGTGCGAGCGTTGTCCGGAATTATTGGGCGTAAAGAGCTTGTAGGCGGTTTGTCGCGTCTGCCGTGAAAGCCCAGGGCTTAACCCTGGGTCTGCGGTGGGTACGGGCAGGCTAGAGTGTGGTAGGGGAGACTGGAATTCCTGGTGTAGCGGTGAAATGCGCAGATATCAGGAGGAACACCGATGGCGAAGGCAGGTCTCTGGGCCACTACTGACGCTGAGAAGCGAAAGCATGGGGAGCGAACAGGATTAGATACCCTGGTAGTCCATGCCGTAAACGTTGGGCGCTAGGTGTGGGACTCATTCCACGAGTTCCGTGCCGTAGCTAACGCATTAAGCGCCCCGCCTGGGGAGTACGGCCGCAAGGCTAAAACTCAAAGGAATTGACGGGGGCCCGCACAAGCGGCGGAGCATGCGGATTAATTCGATGCAACGCGAAGAACCTTACCAAGGCTTGACATACACCGGAATGTGCCAGAGATGGTGCAGCCTTTGGGCTGGTGTACAGGTGGTGCATGGTTGTCGTCAGCTCGTGTCGTGAGATGTTGGGTTAAGTCCCGCAACGAGCGCAACCCTCGTTCCATGTTGCCAGCAGGTAAAGCTGGGGACTCATGGGAGACTGCCGGGGTCAACTCGGAGGAAGGTGGGGATGACGTCAAATCATCATGCCCCTTATGTCTTGGGCTTCACGCATGCTACAATGGCTGGTACAGAGGGTTGCGATGCCGTGAGGTGGAGCGAATCCCTTAAAACTGGTCTCAGTTCGGATTGGGGTCTGCAACTCGACCCCATGAAGTTGGAGTCGCTAGTAATCGCAGATCAGCAACGCTGCGGTGAATACGTTCCCGGGCCTTGTACACACCGCCCGTCAAGTCACGAAAGTCGGTAACACCCGAAGCCGGTGGCCCAACCCTTGTGGGGGGAGCCGTCGAAGGTGGGATTGGCGATTGGGACTAAGTCGTAACAAGGTAGCCGTACCGGAAGGTGCGGCTGGATCACCTCCTTTCTAAGGAGCAGTAACACCTTTCATCACCTAGTGTGTGGTGGGGTGGCTCATGGGTGGATCATCAATCATGGTGCCTGCACTGGTCGGTGCCGGCGAGACGAGTACGAACAGCACACCTCCTCCTTTTGTGGGTGGGGTGTGGGGTTGGGGAAAGTGTTGTCCGGTGGTGGCGGGGTGTGGGTGTCGGCACGTTGTTGGGTCCTGAGGAAACGACTGTTGGTTGTTTTCTTGGTGCTGCCCGGGTTTGTCGCGCGCGTGTGCGTGTGGTGGGTTCGGTGTTGGTGTGTTGTTTGAGAATTGTATAGTGGACGCGAGCATCTTTGTGGCTTTAAGAATTTTTACTGGTTTTTGTGTAAGTTTTTAAGGGCGCATGGTGGATGCCTTGGCATCAGGAACCGATGAAGGACGTAGTAATCTGCGATAAGCCTCGGGGAGCCGATAAACGGGCTGTGATCCGAGGGTTTCCGAATGGGGGAACCCCGCACCAGTTATGTGGTGTGACCCGTGCCTGAATTTATAGGGTGCGTGGAGGGAACGTGGGGAAGTGAAACATCTCAGTACCCACAGGAAGAGAAAACAAGAGTGATTCCGTGAGTAGTGGCGAGCGAAAGCGGATGAGGCTAAACCATGGTTGTGTGATACCTGTCAGGGGTTGCAATTGTGGGGTTGTGGGGCCGTATCGTACTGCATCTGACAGTGTGGTGGCGTGACGCGCGCGTGTAGTCGAATCAGTGGTGAGTGCTGAACCGGAGAGGGTGGGAGTCCCGTAGGCGAAATGTGTGGCGCGGCGCTGGGTGTGGTGCCCAAGTAGCACGGGGCTCGTGGAATCTCGTGTGAATCTGCCAGGACCACCTGGTAAGCCTAAATATTCCCTGATGACCGATAGCGGACTAGTACCGTGAGGGAAAGGTGAAAAGTACCCCGGGAGGGGAGTGAAATAGTACCTGAAACCATGCGCTTACAATCCGTCAGAGCCTCCTTGTGGGGTGATGGCGTGCCTTTTGAAGAATGAGCCTGCGAGTTAGTGCTCAGTGGCGAGGTTAACCCGTGTGGGGTAGCCGTAGCGAAAGCGAGTCCGAAGAGGGCGTGTTGAGTCGCTGGGTCTAGACCCGAAGCGGAGTGATCTACCCATGGCCAGGTTGAAGCGACGGTAAGACGTCGTGGAGGACCGAACCCACTTCAGTTGAAAATGGAGGGGATGAGCTGTGGGTAGGGGTGAAAGGCCAATCAAACTCCGTGATAGCTGGTTCTCCCCGAAATGCATTTAGGTGCAGCGTTGCGTGTTTCTTGCCGGAGGTAGAGCTACTGGATGGCTGATGGGCCTCACCAGGTTACTGACGTCAGCCAAACTCCGAATGCCGGTAAGTGTAAGCGTGGCAGTGAGACTGCGGGCGATAAGGTTCGTAGTCGAGAGGGAAACAGCCCAGATCACCAGCTAAGGTCCCGAAGCGTGTGCTAAGTGGAAAAGGATGTGGAGTTGCTGTGACAACCAGGAGGTTGGCTTAGAAGCAGCCACCCTTTAAAGAGTGCGTAATAGCTCACTGGTCAAGTGATTCCGCGCCGACAATGTAGCGGGGCTCAAGCACACCACCGAAGCTGTGGCAATCACACAAGACCCTAGCGGCACGTTGAGTGTTGTTCAGGGGTGTGGTTGGGTAGGGGAGCGTCGTGTCACCAGTGAAGTCCCGGCGTGAGCCAGGGGTGGAGGTGACACGAGTGAGAATGCAGGCATGAGTAGCGAATGACGGGTGAGAAACCCGTCCGCCGAATAACCAAGGGTTCCAGGGTCAAGCTAATCTGCCCTGGGTAAGTCGGGACCTAAGGCGAGGCCGACAGGCGTAGTCGATGGACATCCGGTTGATATTCCGGAACCGGCGAAGGACCGCCCATATCGAATCAGGTGATGCTAACCGCCCGAACCACCATGGATGCCGGCCTTCGGGTTGGTGATCGTGGGTGGGGAGCGCGGGACCCGATCTTGTAGTAGGTAAGCGATGGAGTGACGCAGGAAGGTAGCCTCCGCGGGGCGATGGTTGTCCCCGTCCAAGCGTGCGAGCCGACTGGTAGGTAAATCCGCTGGTCATACGGGCTGAGGCGTGATGGTGACCACGTAATGTGGGAAGTAGGGTGATCCTATGCTGCCGAGAAAAACTTCTAGCGAGGTTCGAGCCGCCCGTACCCTAAACCGACTCAGGTGGTTAGGTAGAGAATACTAAGGCGATCGAGTGAATCGTGGTTAAGGAATTCGGCAAAATGCCCCCGTAACTTCGGGAGAAGGGGGACCCGCCACCCTGAAGGAACATTGCTTTCTAGGGGTGGGGGTCGCAGAGACCAGGGAGAAGCGACTGTTTACTAAAAACACAGGTCCGTGCGAAGAAGTAATTCGAGGTATACGGACTGACGCCTGCCCGGTGCTGGAACGTTAAGGGGACCGGTTAACACTTCGTGTGTGAAGCTGAGAACTTAAGCGCCAGTAAACGGCGGTGGTAACTATAACCATCCTAAGGTAGCGAAATTCCTTGTCGGGTAAGTTCCGACCTGCACGAATGGCGTAACGACTTCTCCACTGTCTCAACCACGAACTCGGCGAAATTGCATTACGAGTAAAGATGCTCGTTACGCGCAGCAGGACGGAAAGACCCCGGGACCTTTACTACAGCTTGGTATTGGTGTTCGGTGCGGCTTGTGTAGGATAGGTGGGAGACTGTGAAGCGCACGCGCCAGCGTGTGTGGAGTCATTGTTGAAATACCACTCTGGTCGTTCTGGGCTCCTAACTTCGGACCATGATCTGGTTCAGGGACAGTGCCTGGTGGGTAGTTTAACTGGGGCGGTTGCCTCCCAAAGGGTAACGGAGGCGCCCAAAGGTTCCCTCAGCCTGGTTGGTAATCAGGTTTCGAGTGTAAGTGCACAAGGGAGCTTGACTGTGAGACAGACATGTCGAGCAGAGACGAAAGTCGGGACTAGTGACCCGACGGTGGCTTGTGGAAGCGCCGTCGCTCAACGGATAAAAGGTACCCCGGGGATAACAGGCTGATCTTGCCCAAGAGCTCATATCGACGGCATGGTTTGGCACCTCGATGTCGGCTCGTCGCATCCTGGGGCTGGAGTAGGTCCCAAGGGTTGGGCTGTTCGCCCATTAAAGCGGTACGCGAGCTGGGTTTAGAACGTCGTGAGACAGTTCGGTCCCTATCCGCTGCGCGCGGAGGAAACTTGAGAAGACCTGTCCCTAGTACGAGAGGACCGGGATGGACGAACCACTGGTGTGTCAGTTGTACTGCCAAGTGCACCGCTGATTAGCTACGTTCGGAAGTGATAACCGCTGAAAGCATCTAAGCGGGAAGCACGCTTCAAGATGAGGTTTCCAACACCCCTTGTGGTGGAGAGGCTCCCAGCGAGACTACTGGGTTGATAGGCTGGATGTGGAAGCACAGTAATGTGTGGAGCTGACCGGTACTAATAAGCCGACAACTTACCAAACACTTTCTTACAAACCGTGAAGTACTTGCGTCCACTATACGATTCTGAAACAACACCCACTCAGCACACACCCCACCGCGGTGGGGTGGTGAACTGAATACGAGTGACCCTTGTTTCACAGGGTTACGGCGGTCATAGCGAAGTGGGAAACGCCCGGACACATCCCGAACCCGGAAGCTAAGCCCTTCAGCGCCGATGGTACTGCACTCGGTAGGGTGTGGGAGAGTAGGACACCGCCGAACATAGATTCCGTAAAGGGTCGGTCATGAGCACTGTGATGGTGGTTGTGACCGGCCCTTTGCCATGTCCTGATGCCGTCGCGCGGCAGTGAGCAGCAGCGTACGGTTGAGGCGCATTGCGTGCCTGATGGCGGCGTGCCCGTTCCCTGCGAGTGTTGACGAGAGTTGGTGTGTTCGGGTGACGAACGATGACGAGGCAACCCCCTCCGACGGGTCGGGCGAGCCGGGCGAGCGGCGTTCGGGCCGATGGTCACGCGCCGGCGGTGGCGACGGGACGGGGCCGATGGACGGCTCGGGTGCGGAAGGATCGGATCGCGCCGGCGCCCCGGAGCGACGAGACGAGCGTCGCTCTAGTCGTCAGTCGGATGACCGTAGATCCGGGGAGCGTCTGCGTCGCACGTCGGGCGCGGGCGATCGGGCCGGCGCCGGACGGGGTCGGCGATATGGGGATGGACCACGCAGTGGGGCTGGCCCCCGACGCGCCGACCGCGGCCGTCCGGAGCGGGCACAGCGTCCGTCCCGCGATGCCCGGGATCGGCCGGGTCAGCGGCATGGCCGCGACGATCGTGCAGGGGCGGACCGCCGGGACGAGCGGGAACGCGGGAGTCGTGGACCCCGAGCATGGGATCGCTCCTCCCCGTCGCAGAAGTCGGCACAGGACACACGTGTGGAACCGGCACTGCCCGAGGACATCACCGGCAAGGAACTGGATCGATCTGTCTGGCGTGAGCTGCGCACCCTGACCAAGGAGAACGCCGAAGGCGTCGCCAAACACCTGGTCGCAGCGGCGACCCTGCTCGAGGACGACCCCGACCTCGCGCTGGCGCATGCGGAACACGCGGCGCGCCGTGCTGGGCGCGTCGCCGCAGTGCGTGAGGCGCTGGGTCTTGTGCACTACCGTCGCAGCGAGTTCACCGACGCGATCCGTGAATTCCGGACGGCGAAGCGGCTTTCCGGCTCCAACCACCTGTTGCCCTATCTTGTCGACTGCGAACGCGGCCTCGGCCGGTACGAGCGTGCGCTCGATCTGGCCGCATCACCCGAGGCGCGCTCGCTCGGCGAGGCGGACAACATCGAACTCGCGATCGTTGTCTCCGGAGTCCGGCGCGATCTCGGCCAGCCGGAGGCCGCCCAGATGGTGCTGCGTATCCCGGCACTCCAGCATGCCTCGAACCAGCCGTGGGCTGCGCGACTGTTCTATGCGTATGCCGAGGCGCTGTTGGCCTCGGGCGCCGAGGAGGAGGCTCGCGACTGGTTCGTCAAAGCGGCCACGGTGGATACCGATGGACAGACCGACGCCGCGGACCGGATCGACGAGCTGGACGGCATCGTGTTGACCGATGTGCTCTCCGGTGCGGAGCCGGACGAGTCTGCCGACGACGGGCGTGGCGATGACGGCGCGCCGGCGGAGGACGACGCCGGCGCCTGACCGCGGCTCCGACTCATCCACATCCGCTTCCGGACAGCAGGTTCATGCACAA
>NZ_JBMAMH010000030.1:0-7294 GCF_058148645.1 Flexivirga sp. YIM B11880 | reverse complement strand
AAGCGACGATTCGTCCCTCATCGTCGCTTCAGATCCGATATCATCTGCCGTCCTTCGGCCGGACCGACCGGCGTCGTTCAGCGGGACGTTGAGGTCACTGCGGACCAGCACCGTCTTGCCGGTCAGGTTGCCCAGGTCGTCGATCGTTCGCATGAGTTGTCGCTCTCCTCGAGGCGTCGGTGTCGGACGGCAGCAGCCGGCGGCCGGCTCAGAGGCCCTGGCCGACGAGCTGCACGAGGTCGACCAGCCGGTTGCTGTAGCCCCACTCGTTGTCGTACCAGCCGACGACCTTCACCTGGTTGCCGATCACCTTGGTCAGACCGGAGTCGAAGATGCACGACGCCGGGTCGGTCACGATGTCGGACGAGACGATCGGGTCCTCGGTGTAGCGCAGGATGCGGCCGTCGGCGGCCTTCTCGATCGCGGCGTTGACCTCCTCGACGGTGGTCTCGCGACCGGCCTCGAAGGTCAGGTCGGTGGCCGAACCGGTCGGGGTCGGCACGCGGAGGGCGTAGCCGTCCAGCTTGCCCTTCAGCTCCGGCAGCACCAGGCCGATCGCCTTGGCCGCACCGGTCGACGTCGGGACGATGTTGAGCGCGGCGGCGCGGGCGCGCCGGGCGTCCTTGTGCGGGCCGTCCTGCAGGTTCTGGTCCTGGGTGTAGGCGTGGATGGTCGTCATCAGGCCCTTGACGATGCCGAACTCGTCGTTGAGTGCCTTGGCCATCGGGCCGAGGCAGTTGGTCGTGCAGGACGCGTTGGAGATGATCCTGTGCTTCGCCGGGTCGTAGGCGTCGTCGTTGACGCCCATCACGATCGTGATGTCCTCGTTCTTGGCCGGCGCGGAGATGATGACCTTCTTGGCACCGTTGTCCACGTGCACCTTGGCCTTGGTCGCGTCGGTGAAGATGCCGGTGGACTCCACGACGACGTCGGCGCCCAGCTCACCCCAGGGCAGGTTGGCCGGGTCGCGCTCGGCGAACGCCTTGAACGTCTTGCCGCCCGCGGTGATGTCGGTCTCGGTCGCGGAGACCTCACCCGGGAAGCGGCCCAGGATCGAGTCGTACTTCAGCAGGTGCGCCAGCGACGCGTTGTCGGTCAGGTCGTTGACACCGACGATCTCGATGTCGGCACCGGACGCGACGACGGCCCGGAAGAAGTTGCGGCCGATGCGGCCGAAGCCATTGATTCCCACGCGGACGGTCACGGGCGACTCATCCCTTTCTGTCTGTCAGGGTTACGGGGTCAAGAGGGTTGCGCAGCGTATGCCACGGGCCGCGCCACACAGCATCGACCCTATGGGATGACCCGGGAGTAAGGCGCACCACCTCGCGCGAGCGTCCAGCAGCCGGACGTGGTGAGCGTCATACGCCCGGGTGGTCCGGAGGGTGGTCCCAAAGTCAGCCGTCGAGCAGGTCGCCGGAGAACGCCGCCTCCGTGCCCGGTATGCCGAGCTCCGCCGCGCGCTTGTCGGCCATCGCGAGCAGCCGCCGGATCCGGCCGGCGACCGCGTCCTTGGTCATCGGCGGGTCGGCCTTCTGGCCGAGCTCCTCCAGGCTGGACTCCTTGTGGGTGAGCCGCAGCCGGCCGGCCTCCGCCAGATGGTCGGGCACTTCGTCGCCGAGGATCTCCAGGGCGCGTTCGACCCGGGTGCCGGCCTGGACCGCTGCCTCGACCGAGCGGCGCAGGTTGGCGTCGTCGAAGTTGGCGAGCCGGTTGGCGGTCGCCCGCACCTCACGACGCATCCGGCGTTCCTCCCACGCCATGAACGCGTCGGTCGCCCCGAGGCGGGTGAGCATGACACCGATCGCGTCGCCGTCGCGGATGACGACCCGGTCCACTCCGCGCACGTCGCGAGCCTTGGACTGCACGCCCAGCCGGCGGGCTGCACCGACGAGCGCGAGCGCCGCTTCCTGACCAGGACAGGTGATCTCGAGCGAGGAGGACCGCCCGGGCTCGGTCAGCGAGCCGTGTGCCAGGAACGCCCCGCGCCAGGCCGCCTCCGAGTCGCAGACCGACCCGTTGACCACCCGTGGCGGGAGCCCGCGCACCGGCCGGCCGCGGTGGTCGATGAGACCCGTCTGCCGGGCGAGCGCCTCGCCGTCCTGTGCCACCCGCACGATGTAGCGGCTGCCGCGACGCAGTCCGCCGCCACTCATCACCAGCACCTGCGGTGTCTGGCCGTAGAGATCGGCGATCGCCTGCCGCAGCCGACGGGCCGCCGACGCGGTGTCGAGCTCGGCCTCGATGACGATCCGGCCGCCGATGATGTGCAGTCCGCCCGCGAACCGGAGCATCGCGGAGATCTCCGCCTTGCGGCAACACGTCTTGGTGACGACATACCTGCTGAGTTCGTCCTTGACGGCTGCGGTCATCGACATCTGGCTTCGGTTCCTCGGAGGGTGGTTGGCGGCTTGTTCTGTTGTCCCCCGCGACGTGCTGCCCGGAGCTCGTCGAGGAGTGTCGGCAGGAGCTGCGGGCGGAGAACTTCGTGAGGCTTGCTCATGCTACGACTCGGTAAACACCGGCGGGGATCACTCCACCACATCACGATAGGCCGCCGCCAACCGGAGGGTGTCGTGCTCACCCGGCCGGTCCGAGTCCGCGACGTCGGCGAAAACCACTTCAGCTCCTAAGGATTCGGCTGTGCTGCGCAGTTGTACACCGTGATCGGTCACCACCGACGGGTCGGCGAGCACCACGTCGAGATGCAATTCGGGAGCATGCGCCGCCAGCACCTCCAGATGGTCGGACGCGCTGAACCCGCTGGTCTCGCCGGTGTTCATCACCATGTTGAGCGTGAGCATCCGCTTGGCCGTGGTGTGCACGAGTGCTTCGCGCAGGTCGGGCACCAGCAGGTGGGGCATCACCGAGGTGAACCACGAGCCGGGCCCGAGGATCACCCAGTCGGCGTCATAGACCGCCTCCACCGCCTCCTGGCAGGCCAGCGGCGGGTCCGGATGGATCCGCACGCCGAGCACCCGTCCGGGCGTCGTGGCGACCTCGACCTGTCCCCGGATCTCGGTGACGGATTCCGGCTCCTCCGGATCGGCACCCAGCACGCTCGCCTCGATCCGCAACGGTTCGGCGGCCATCGGCAGCACTCGCCCGCGGGCGCCGAGCAGGCGGCCCACCAGGTCGAGCCCGGCGATCGGGTCGCCGAGCAGGTCCCACAGTGAGGCGATGATCAGGTTGCCGAGCGCGTGGCCGCCGAGCGGTCCCTCGCCGGCGAAGCGATGCTGCAGCGCGTCGGCCCACTGCAACCCCCACTCGGAGTTGTCGCAGAGCGCGGCCAGCGCCATCCGCAGGTCACCGGGCGGCAGGATGTCGAACTCCTCCCGCAGCCGGCCGCTGGAGCCGCCGTCGTCGGCGACGGTGACGATGGCGGTGATCTTGTCGGTGACGAGCTGCAGCGCCTGCAAGGAGGCGAACAGGCCGTGACCGCCGCCGAGCGCGGCGATGGCCGGGCGTCGCGGCATGCCTACTCCCGCCCCAGGTCGCGGTGCACCACCAGGGATTTGACGTCGCGCGAGTTGAGCCGGTCGGCCAGTGCCTCGGCCATCGCGACGGACCGGTGTTTGCCGCCGGTGCAGCCGACGGCGAGGGTGACGTAGCTGCGTCCCTCGCGCAGATATCCGGCGGTCATCGGCTCGAGCAGGCTGAGCGTGCGGTCGAGGAACTCCCGGGCGCCCGGCTGCGCGAGCACGTAGTCGGCGACGATCGACTCCTTGCCCGTGTGCGGCCGAAGCTGAGGATTCCAGAACGGGTTGGGCAGGAAGCGCATGTCGAAGACGAGATCGGCGTCGAGCGGTATGCCGTACTTGAACCCGAACGACATGACGGCGATCCGCAGTGCCGGGCCGTCGTCGCCACCGACGAACTCGCGCACCTTGCTGCTCAGCTGATGGACGTTGAGTCCGCTGGTGTCGATGAGGATGTCGGAGGTCGCGCGCAGGTCGCGCAGCGCCTCGCGTTCGGCCTGGATTCCGTCGAGCAACCGCCCGTCACCCTGCAACGGGTGCGGCCGGCGCACCGACTCGAAGCGCCGGACCAGCGCCTCGTCGGTCGCGTCCATGAAGATCACCGTGGGACGCCATCCCTCGTCGCGCAGGTGGTCCAGGCCCTGCCGGAAGTCGGTGAAGAACTCCCGCGACCGGACGTCGACGACGGCGGCCAGCCGCGGCATGTTGTCGTGCGTGCCGCTGCTCTGCTTGGCGAGCAGATCGGCCATGGCGACCAGCAGCTGGGGCGGCAGGTTGTCGATGACGTACCACCCGCGGTCCTCGAGCACGTTGGCGGCGGTGGTGCGCCCGGCGCCGCTCATGCCCGTGACGACGATGAGCTCCGGAGCCCCTGCCTCCGACTCCTCCGAGGTGGTCATCGGGTGGTCTCCTTGTCGTCCAGGATTTCCCCGGTGGTCAGGTTGACCGCCGGCACGGTGTCGTCATCCTCTCGCAGGTGTGAGTGCACCGTAGCGGCGAGACCGGGGCCAATGCCCTTGACGGCGGCGATCTCGTCGACACCGGCGGCCCGGAGCTTCTTGACCGAGCCGAACTCCTTCAGCAGCGCCTTGCGACGCACCGCCCCGAGGCCGGGTATGTCGTCCAGCGCCGACCGGGTCATCGCCTTCGATCGGCGCTGTCGGTGGAAGGTGATCGCGAACCGGTGCGCCTCGTCGCGGACCCGCTGCAGCAGGTAGAGGCCGTCGCTCGTGCGCGGCAGGATGACCGGGAAGTCGTCGTCCGGCAACCAGACCTCTTCCAGCCGTTTGGCCAGACCCACCACGGCCACGTCGTCGATGCCGAGCGCGGTCAGCGCCCGCGACGCCGCATCGACCTGCGGCTTGCCGCCATCGACCACGACCAGCTGTGGCGGATAGGCGAATCGCCGGGGCTTGCCCGTGGTTTCATCGATCGGCCCCCTGCCGGCGCCATCCTCGTCGCTGTCGTCCAGCTCGATGTCGCCCGCCTTGTCCCGGTCGTCCAGGTAGTAGCGGAAGCGGCGGGTGAGGATCTCGTCCATGGCGGCGGTGTCGTCGACCCGGACGGAGCCGTCCGGCTGCGGGGTGCCGCGCACGATGAACCGGCGATATTCGCCCTTGCGCGGCAACCCGTCCTCGAAGACGACCATCGACGCCACGACGTTGGTGCCCTGCACGTGGCTGACGTCGAAGCACTCGATACGCAGCGGCGCCTGGTCCAGCTCCAGCGCGTCCTGCAGGTCCTGCAGCGCCTGGCCACGCGCGGTGAGGTCGCCGGCACGAGCCACCTTGTGCCGCGCCAGCCCCTGGGTCGCGTTGCGATTGACCGTCTCCATCAGGGTGTGCTTGTCGCCGCGCCGGGGCACCCGCAGGTCCACCCGGGCACCGCGGATCTCGGTGAGCAACTCGGCCATGGCCTCCGGCTCGGGCGGCAGCGCCGGCACCAGCACCTCACGTGGAATGCCCTCGGGCGACTCCCCGCCATACACCTGTCCGAGGAGGCGTTCGACGACGTCCGCGAGACCGAGATCGCCCTCGCTCTGCTTGTCGACGACCCAGCCGCGCTGCCCGCGGATGCGTCCGCCGCGCACGTGGAAGACCTGGACCGCGGCTTCCAGCTCGTCGTCGGCGATGCCGAAGACATCCGCGTCGGTCGCATCGGGCAGGACGACCGCGGACCGCTCCAGCGCCTTCTCCAGCGCCACCAGGTCGTCGCGGCGCCGCGCGGCGGTCTCGAAGTCGAGCTCCGCACTGGCGGCTCGCATCTCGCGTTCGAGCCGCTTGACGAACCGGCCGGTGTTGCCGGCCATGAAGTCGCAGAACTCCTCGGCGATCTCCCGGTGCTCCTCCGCGGTGACGCGGCCGACGCACGGCGCCGAACACTTGTCGATGTAGCCGAGCAGGCATGGGCGGCCGACCTGTCCGGCACGCTTGAAGACACCGCTGCTGCAGGTGCGCAGCGGGAAGACGCGCAGCAGCTGGTCGAGCGTCTCGCGGATCGCCCAGGCGTGCGCGTAGGGACCGAAGTAGCGGGTGCCCTTGCGCTTGGTGCCCCGCATCACCTGCGCGCGCGGGAACTCGTCGCCCATCGTGACCGCGAGGTAGGGGTAGGACTTGTCGTCGCGGTACTTGACGTTGAACCGCGGGTCGAACTCCTTGATCCAGGAGTATTCGAGCTGCAGTGCCTCGACCTCGTTGCGGACCACCGTCCACTCGACGCTCGCGCCGGTCGTGACCATCGTGCGGGTGCGCGGGTGCAGCGCCGCGATGTCCTGGAAGTATGACGACAGCCGGCTGCGCAGCGATTTGGCCTTGCCGACGTAGATGACGCGACCGTCCTTGTCGCGGAACTTGTAGACGCCCGGGTCGACCGGGATCTCCCCGGGCTTCGGACGGTATGACGAAGGATCGGCCACGACTCCACTCTATGAAGTGGCGCGGACAGGGTCGCACCTCGCCATACCTCGCGCACAACCCGCGACCGTCGCGACCTACGTGCAGGTACGGCGCTCGCCGCGCGCAACCCGCGACCGTCGCGACTTACGTGCAGGTTTCACGCTTTTGGCGCGCGCAAACCCGCGACCGTCGCGACTTACGTGCAGGTGTCACGCCCGCCGCCCGCACAACCCGCGACCGTCGCGACCTACGTGCAGGTACGGCGCTCGCCGCGCGCAACCCGCGACCGTCGCGACTTACGTGCAGGTTTCACGCTTTTGGCGCGCGCAAACCCGCGACCGTCGCGACTTACGTGCAGGTGTCACGCCCGCCGCCCGCACAACCCGCGACCGTCGCGACCTACGTGCAGGTGTCACGCCCGCCGCCCGCACAACCCGCGACCGTCGCGACTTACGCGCAGGTACGCCGCCCGCCGCACACCCAAAGTCAGTGGCGTGTCAGGAGACGATGACCTGGGACCCCTTCACCGTGGCGGACTTCTTCGCCAGCGGCTGGCTCGCTGGGCCCTGCACGACCGAGCCGTCCTTGATGCTGAACACACTGCCGTGGCAGGGGCAGATGATGTTCTGCCCGCTGATCTGGCTGACGGCGCATCCCTGATGAGTGCAGATGTTGCTGAACGCCTTGAAGTCACCGCTGGTCGGCTGGGTGATCACCGCACTCAGATCGGCGTCGATGACGCCACTGCCGACCGGGACCTTCGACGTGGCGATGCCGCGCGACGCGATGCCCCCGGCACCGGCCGCGGTCGATGAACCCCCGGCGGCGCTCGACGAACCACCGGCCGCGGCCCCGTTGCCCCCGCCGGAGCTGCCGGATCCGCAGGCGGCCAGCGCCGCGGCCGCCGCGAGCCCACCGCCC
>NZ_JBMAMH010000029.1:0-8383 GCF_058148645.1 Flexivirga sp. YIM B11880 | reverse complement strand
GACCAAGTCGAAAAACTTCGACCACACCTGCGGCGGATACGACCGAGTACAACCCTTCTGACGATCTCCCACAACATCTCCTTCAATTCGAGATGTTGCCTAGACCGGTGGAATCCGCCCGGCACACCTGCACGTAACTCGCGACGGTCGCGACCTGTGCGCGCGACGAGCGGCATACCTGCGCCTAACTCGCGAGGGTCGCGACCTGTGCACGTGACGAGCAGGCACGCCCGCCCAGATCCGACGTTCGCGACAGCCCTCCGGCGACGCCCCGCGCGATATGCTGATTGTCAACAATCAAACACGCCGGCCGGCTGGTATGTCGCCAGCGAATGACGTAGCGTGCGCGGCCGGGGATCGCCGGTGGGCGACGGATCGCCTTCCGCCCACGACATCCCGATGACCTGCGGGCCCGAGAGCGTGGCCGGCAGCGGGCAGCCAGGAGTGCAAACCACCACGAGGGAGGCGCACATGCCAGCTCAACCGAGTGACAGCGAGATCCACGGGAGTCCCGGCGATCAGCCGGTCTCCACCAAGACCCTGCGCCGCGCCGTCGGCGCATCGATGATCGGCAACGCCACCGAGTGGTACGACTACGGCGTCTACGCCTACCTGGTGGCGGAGCTGACCACGAACTTCTTCCCCGGCCACTACGGACAGCTCGCCACCTTGCTCGTGTATGCCGTGTCCTTCGTCCTGCGCCCGCTCGGCGGCATCGTCTGGGGCCCGATCGGTGACCGGATCGGCCGCAACAAGGTCATGGCGCTGACCATCATCCTGATGGCCGTCGGCACGTTCCTCGTCGGCTGCATCCCGAGTTATGACTCCATCGGCATCTGGGCGCCGATCCTGTTGATCCTGCTCCGCGTCGTGCAGGGCTTCTCCACCGGCGGAGAGTATGGCGGCGCCGCGACCTTCATGGCCGAGTACGCGCCCGACAAGCGCCGTGGTTTCTGGGGCTCGTTCCTGGAGTTCGGCACGCTCACCGGTTTCAGCGCCGGCATCATCGTCACGCTGATCCTGCGCGCCGCGCTCGATCAGCACCAGATGAACGTATGGGGCTGGCGCATCCCGTTCCTCATCGGGCTGCCGCTCGGCCTGATCGGGCTCTACCTGCGCAGCCGGATGGAGGACACCCCGGTCTTCCAGGAGCTGCAGGAGAAGAACGAGGTGGAGGACGCGGCGACCGGAGCGCTGAAGAACCTGCTGCGGGAGCACTGGCGCCCGATCGTGAAGCTCTTCGGCCTGGTCATCGCGCTCAACATCGCGGACTACACGCTGCTCACCTACATGCCCACCTACATGAGCGGTTCGCTCGGGATCTCCGCGACGCAGTCCGACATCGTGGTGCTGATCGGTCAGCTGTTGATGATGGCGCTGATCTGGGTCACCGGCGCGGCGTCGGACCGGGTCGGACGCAAACCCATGTGGTGGTTCTCGCTGACCGCCACCTTCGTCTGCGCCGTCCCGTGCTTCTGGTTGATGGGGCAGGGGCTCGGCTGGGCGATCGTCGGGTTCGCCGTGCTGGGCCTGGTCTTCCTGCCGCAGCTCGGCACCATCTCGGGGACGTTTCCGGCGATGTTCCCGGCCCACGTGCGCTACGCCGGTATGGCGATCGGCTACAACGTCGCCACCGCGGCCTTCGGTGGCACCGTGGCGTCCGTGGACGACGCGCTCGTCAACGCGACCGGCAACCGCTACATGCCGGCGTTCTACATGATGGCCGCGATGATCGTCGGCATGATCGCGCTGAGCTTCGTGCCGGAGACCGCCGGCAGGTCGATCCGCGGCCGGGGTGTGCCCGGTCAGCGCCCGGAGGATGGTGTCCCCGAGCACGCCACGCCGCACGCGTCCGGCATCCGAGGCAGCTGAGCTCCCTGACGTCATACGTCTCGGGTGGCGCGGCACATGATCGGGTGCTCGGTGGGTAACCCTCACCGACCACCGTCACAACCCGTGAGGAGAGATCATGCCCCAGGAGCCCGCGCAGCAGCCGCCCGCCAGCGAGGAGCAGATGCGGAACAAGCCGGACCACGGCGAGGAGAGTTACCAGGGATCCGGCCGGCTCGACGGCAAGGTAGCGGTGATCACCGGTGCCGACAGCGGCATCGGAAAGGCGGTCGCGATCGCCTACGCGCGCGAAGGTGCCGACGTGCTGATCTCCTACCTCAGCGAGGACGCGGACGCGGAGGACACCAAGCGGTGGGTCGAGCAGGCCGGCCGCACCGCGGTCCTGGTCCGCGGCGATCTCGCCGACCCGCAGCACTGCCGTGAGGTGATCGACCGGGCCGTGCAGGAGTGGGGGCGGATCGACGTCCTGGTGAGCAACGCCGCGTTCCAGATGACCTACGAGTCGGTGGAGGACATCCCCGACGACGACTGGGACCGGACCTTGGCGACGAACCTCAGTGCGCTGTTCCACCTGGTGAAGGCCGCCGTGCCGCACATGGGACCGGGGTCGTCGATCATCGGCTCGTCCTCGGTCAACTCCGACACTCCCAGCCCGACGCTGATGCCGTATGCCGCGACGAAGGCGGCCATCGCCAACATGACCGCAAGCCTCGCGCAATTGCTGGGCCCCAAGGGAATCCGCGCGAACAGCGTGGCGCCCGGGCCGATCTGGACACCCCTCATCCCGTCCACCATGCCCCAGGAGAAGGTGGAGAGCTTCGGCAAGGACACGCCCCTGGGACGCCCCGGTCAGCCGGCCGAGCTCGCGCCGGTCTACGTGCTCCTGGCGTCGGACGAGGCGAGCTACGTCTCCGGCGCGCGGGTCGCCGTGACCGGCGGCCGGCCCGTTCTCTGAGCCGGCGCGGAGCGTCTCGTCATACGTCTCGGGGCGGTGCTTCGTCGGCGCCACCGTGCGCCGCGCCGAGGATGAGCACGCTCGCGGCCACGACGAGGAGCATTCCGAGCAGCTTGACCGCCGACAGGTGCTGACCGAGGACGACCAGTCCGGCGCCCGCGGCCGCAACCGGTTCGAGGGACAGCAGGATGCCGAAGACGTGCGGCGCGATCCGGCGCAGCGCCACGAGTTCCAGCGAGTAGGGGATAACCGAGGACAGCACCGCGATGCCCGCGCCCTTCAGCAGCGCGTCGCCGCTGAGGAGGGACCGGCCGGCCTCGAGGGCGCCGAACGGCAGCACGACGACCGTCGCGAGCAGCATGGCGATGGCGAGCCCGTCCAGGCCCGCGAAGTGCCGGCCGGTGCGGCNGAGGAGGGACCGGCCGGCCTCGAGGGCGCCGAACGGCAGCACGACGACCGTCGCGAGCAGCATGGCGATGGCGAGCCCGTCCAGGCCCGCGAAGTGCCGGCCGGTGCGGCGCGAGGTCAGGATGTATGCCGCCCAGAGCGCGCCGGCCGCGAGCGCGAGCAGGATTCCCGGTCCGTCCAGCTCGCGCAGTGGCGTGGTGGCCGCACCGGACACGAGCACCACTCCGGCGGCGGCCAGCAGCACCGCGACCGCGTCGCGGACATGGCGTGACAAGACGGCGGACAGCGCGAGCGGACCGATGAATTCGATGGTGACGGCGACGCCGATCGGGAGGCGTTGCAGGGAGCCGTAGAAGCACAGGTTCATCGCGCCGAGGACCACCGCGTATGCCACGACGGCGCTCCAGTCGGTCCGGCTCCGGCCGTGCACGGACGGCCGCAGGCAGGCGCACAGGATGATGGTGGCGATCCCGAGCCGCAGAGCCACCGAGCCGGCGACTCCGACCAGCGGGAGCAGCGTCGCGGCGAGCGCCCCGCCGAACTGCACCGAGGCGATGCTGCCGAGAACCAGCAGCGGCGCGGGGACGCCGCCCGGGCCGGCTGCTCGACGTTTCACATCGGGATCATATTTTTCCGTCGTGCAGCTGCCGGATCCGGCCGATCACCTTCAGCGTCTCCTGGCGCGGCGCCGGCATGTCCTCCTCGACGACGAACTCGCCGGTGGACGGCGAGTGCAGAATGCGGCCGGCGTCCGTGACGATGCCGACGTGGTGCAGGGGGTTGCCGGGATAGCCGAAGAAATACAGGTCGCCCGGCCGTGCCTGGTCCAGCGGGACGTCCTCGCACGCGTGGTACTGGTCGCCGCCGTCACGAGGGAAGAGCACTCCGAGCTGCCGCAAGCTGTGATGCACCAGGCCGGAGCAGTCGAGGCCCGCCGGCGAGATGCCGCCCCACAGGTAGGCGAGGCCGAGGTGACGGCGCGCCGCGGCGAGGAAGTTGTCGACGGTCGGTGCCGTGCCGGTGTCCGGCAGGCTCTCCACCGGTGCGTCCTCGACCGGTCGGAGGTGCGCGGTGCGCACGTAACCCGGGTAACCGGTGGCGCTGCCGTCATACAACTGCCAGGGCGCGGTGACCTTGGTCCAGCCGTCCTCGGCCGTGCCGGTGATCAGCACCGGCTCGTCCCGAAGCAGCTCGGAGTCGAGGCGTTCGTAGAGACCGAGCCGGCCCGCTTCGAGTGTCGGCTGCGCGTCCAGGTCGGCCAGCCACTGCGCGTGGTCGGGAGCGTCGGCGACGATCGGCGCGTCGATCGGGCGAGGTGCGTCGGGCGCGTTCCACAGCCCGGTGACGTCGACGTTCACAATTGCCAGTTGGGCGGAACTCCTGTCAATGATCACCAGGCCATCCAACACGGTCGTGGCGACGGCCGCACTCACCAGCCCCGGGCGCGCCACTCCGCGAGGTGCGGGCGCTCGGCGTCCAGGGTGGTGTCGTCGCCGTGGCCGGGATAGACCCACGTGTTGTCGTCATACCGACCGAACACGCGGTGCTCGACGTCGTCGAGCAACTGCGGGAACGACTGGTAGTCATAGTGGTTCGTCGCGCCGACGCCGCCGGGGAAGAGCGAGTCGCCGGTGAAGAGATGGGTCAGTCCGTCCTCGCCCCGGAAGGACAGCGCGATGGAGCCAGGGGTGTGGCCGCGCAATGCGACGACGTCGAGCCGCAGCGTGCCGACCTGCACGGTGTCGCCGTCGGCGAGCCGGCGGTCGACGGCCACCGGGAGCTCGTCGGCGTCGTCGGCGCCCGCCAGCGTCTCCGCGCCGGTCTCGCGCACGGCATCCTCGAGGGCGCGCACGTGGTCCCAGTGCCGGTGGGTGGTGACGATCTGCGTCACGCGGCCACCATCGGCGGCGATCATCGCGCCGATCGCCGGCCAGTCGGCGGCTGCGTCGACGAGCAGCGCCTCGCCGGTGGCCGGATCGGTGATCAGGTAGACGTTGTTGTGCATGTCGGAGACGCTGATCTTGCTGATCCGGGCGTTGCCCGTATCACGTGTCGCAGCGGCATCACCCGGTGACACCTGTCCGTCGTAACTCATCGCGTCTGTCGCTCCGTCCGGTCGTGGATTCGGGGTTGTCGGTGGTGCGACCTAGCATGGAGTTCGTGCCTTCGTCGACCTCATCCACCGTGCCATCTACACGAGGCCGCGACCACCTCAGGGTGCGTGGTGCTCGCGAGCACAACCTGCAGGACATCTCCATCGACATCCCGCGCGACGCGCTCGTCGTCTTCACCGGCCTGTCGGGGTCAGGCAAGTCCTCGCTGGCGTTCGACACCATCTTCGCCGAGGGTCAGCGCAGGTATGTCGAGAGCCTCTCGGCATACGCTCGGCAGTTCCTGGGGCAGATGGACAAGCCGGACGTCGACTTCATCGAGGGGCTGTCGCCTGCGGTCTCGATCGACCAGAAGTCCACCAACCGCAATCCCCGCTCGACGGTGGGCACCATCACCGAGGTCTACGACTACCTACGCCTGCTGTTCGCCCGGGCGGGCCGGCCGCACTGCCCGGTCTGCGGTGAGCCGGTGGGCCGGCAGACGCCCCAGCAGATCGTCGACCAGCTGCTCGCGCTGCCGGACCGCACGCGCTACCAGGTGCTGGCGCCGGTGGTGCGGTCGCGCAAGGGCGAATACCTGGAGCTGTTCGCCGAGCTGCAGGCCAAGGGCTATTCACGAGCCCGTGTCGACGGTGAGGTGGTCACTCTCACCGAGCCGCCGAAGCTCGCCAAGCAGAAGAAGCACACCATCGAGGTCGTGGTCGACCGGCTGGTCGCCAAGGAGGGCGACACCTCGGCCAAGCAGCGCATCACCGACTCGGTCGAGACCGCGCTCGGGCTGGCCGGCGGCGTGATGATCGCCGACCTGGTCGACCTGCCCGCCGACGACCCGAAGCGGGAGCGGCGCTTCTCCGAGAAGATGGCCTGCCCCAACGAGCACCCGCTGACCATGGACGAGATCGAGCCGCGGTCGTTCTCGTTCAACAGTCCGTTCGGGGCGTGCCCCACCTGCACCGGCATCGGCACCGAGCTGGAGGTCGACGTCGACCTCGTCATCCCCGACCAGGACAAGTCGATCCGCGAGGGTGCGATCCTGCCCTGGGCGCAAGGGGCGCAGTCCTCCGACTACTTCCTGCGCGTGATCGGCGCGCTGGCCGAGGAGCAGAAGTTCAGTCTCGACATGCCGTGGCGGGCGCTGCCCGAGCGCGCGAAGGAGGCGCTGCTGCACGGTCGCAACCACAAGGTGCACGTCAAATACCGCAACCGCTACGGCCGTGAGCGCAGCTACTCCACCGGCTTCGAGGGCGTCATACCGTTCATCAAGCGACGGCACGAGGAGACCGAGTCCGACTGGAGCCGCGACCGCTACGAGGGCTTCATGCGCGAGGTCCCCTGCCCGGTCTGTCACGGTGCGCGGCTGAAGCCGGAGTCGCTCGCGGTCACGATCGGCGGCCGGTCGATCGCGGAGGTGTGTGCGCTGCCGATCTCGGAGTCGGCCGGTTTCCTCGACAGCGTCGACTTCACGCCGCGGGAGCGGCAGATCGCCGAGCGGGTGATCCGCGAGGTCGACGCCCGGCTCGGCTTCCTGCTCGACGTCGGGCTCGACTACCTCTCGCTCGACCGGCCGGCGGCCACGCTGTCCGGTGGTGAGGCGCAGCGCATCCGGCTGGCCACCCAGATCGGCTCCGGGCTGGTCGGGGTCCTCTACGTGCTGGACGAGCCGTCCATCGGGTTGCACCAGCGGGACAACCACCGATTGATCGAGACGCTGACCCGGTTGCGCGACCTCGGCAACACGCTGATCGTCGTCGAGCACGACGAGGACACCATCGCGACCGCCGACTGGGTGGTCGACATCGGTCCGGGTGCGGGGGAGCACGGCGGCAAGGTCGTCCACTCGGGGACGGTCAAGGAGCTGCTGGAGCAGCCCGACTCGATCACCGGCGCCTACCTGTCCGGTCGCCGGGAGATCCTGACTCCTGCGATCCGCCGCCCACAGGACGGCCGGCAGATCGTGGTGCGCGGAGCGCGCGAGCACAACCTGCAGGACGTCGACGTCGCCATACCGCTCGGCAACCTCGTTGCGGTCACTGGCGTCTCGGGCTCGGGGAAGTCGACGCTGGTCAACTCGATCCTCTACAACGTGCTCGCCAACCAGCTCAACGGTGCCCGGCACGTGCCGGGCCGGCACCGCACCGTCGAGGGTCTGGACCAGCTCGACAAGGTGGTCCACGTCGACCAGAGCCCGATCGGGCGGACACCGCGGAGCAACCCGGCGACCTACACCGGCGTGTTCGACAGCATCCGCAAGCTGTTCGCCGAGACCACCGAGGCAAAGGTCCGCGGTTACCAGCCCGGACGGTTCTCGTTCAACGTCAAGGGCGGCCGGTGTGAGGCGTGCAGCGGTGACGGCACGATCAAGATCGAGATGAATTTCCTGCCGGACGTCTACGTTCCGTGCGAGGTGTGCCACGGCGCGCGCTACAACCGCGAGACGCTCGAGGTGCACTTCAAGGGCAAGACGATCGCCGACGTGCTCGACATGCCGATCGAGGAGGCCAAGGACTTCTTCGCGGCCGTGCCGGCCATCGCCCGGCACATGAACACGCTGGTGGACGTCGGCCTCGGCTATGTGCGGCTCGGGCAGCCGGCGCCGACGCTCTCCGGTGGCGAGGCGCAGCGTGTCAAGCTCGCGTCCGAGCTGCAGAAGCGCTCCACCGGCCGGACGATCTACGTGCTCGACGAGCCGACGACCGGCCTGCACTTCGAGGACATTCGCAAACTGCTCGGTGTGTTGCAGGGGTTGGTCGAGAAGGGCAACACGGTCATCGTGATCGAGCACAACCTCGACGTCATCAAGTCGGCCGACTGGATCATCGACATGGGTCCGGAGGGCGGGCACCGGGGCGGCACCGTCGTCGCGACCGGAACACCCGAGGAGGTCGCCGAGGTCGCCGAGAGCTACACCGGCCAGTTCCTCGGCCCGCTGCTCGCCAAGTCGACACGCGCGGTGCGTCCCTCCCAGCACCAGGCCGGCACGGCGACCAAGGCGGCGACGAAGCGCGGCAGCAAGACGTCCGCGAAGAAGACCGTCGCCAGTAAACCGAGCCGCGTTCGC
>NZ_JBMAMH010000028.1:0-11386 GCF_058148645.1 Flexivirga sp. YIM B11880 | reverse complement strand
TCGAGACAACTGTTCCAAGGTGGCCCGCTGACTGTCCGACATCGACAACGGTGGGGCTGCAGGTGCGCTCATGGAGCAAGGATATCGCGTATTCCACTAGTTATTTGCGGGACACACCACTAGGCACTGGATGTCTCCAGTCGGTGCTCGGTGCCGTCGATCGTCAGCGTCACGACGCTTGGAATATCGGCATGGTCCAGATCGATGCGGATGTCTTCGGTTTCGAGCCTCGTGTCAGTGAACGACGTGGCGTCCCGCACTCGACCTGCGCCCCATACGAACCAACCTCCTGAAGATGTTGCAATGGTCCACGGAACGGGCTCCCAAGTGCCGTACGTAGAACTTCGCCATCCAAGGAAGGGGTCCTCGGTGCCAGTTGCGATGCGACTCGAACCCAGCCCGTCGAGGAGATCGGCGGCCGCACCGTGTGGGACGGTCATGGTCCAGTTTTGCGCTGCGACTGGTAGCCGATCTATAACGGTTACCCCATCGCTGCTGAGAAGGACTAGGCGAAGGAACCGGCCTATATGAGCGAAGCCGTCGTGCCACGAACAGAGCGCGCTCAGGCGACCGAGGTCCAGGTATCCGGAGCCGCAAGGCACGGACGACCGCCGCCATCGAAATGCACGGTGGGGCCCGAGAAGGTCTTCGCCTTCGGGGCGCCAGACAGGGTGCGCAGCGCTTGTCCTAAACCCATTGCGAACCTCTAGCGGGCCGTTGTAGGTGCCGGTGCCCGGGTCTTCGATGATCCAGCTGTCATCCTTGGTGATCCATACCGAAGTCAGGTCGGCATGCTGGTGGGAACGCGTCTGCGCTTGTTTCAGCCATACCCGCCACGAGCCCTGTGTGGCTCCGGCGAAGTGCCCGCTGGACCATCCGCCGACCTCGGCAGCGTCGCCGCCTTCGTCGTCTGATGCGGGCGACTCCGCGTACCACGCCAATTCATCGTAACGACGCCAGGCAGCAGCGGGGCGCCGGACGCCACTCAGATGGAGTGCGAGGTGCGCAGAACCGGCTACGTCGCCAGCCGGCGCAGAATCGGCGAGCACTCTTCCCTCGTCCCAGTCGCCGTACTGAGGTATTCGCCCTTCGAACACACGAAGCCTGCCTAGATGGTTTGCCGCTTTGTGCATTGCGGTCTGAATCTTGTCAGGAGCGTCGCCCAGCAGCACTCGAACAACGAGCATTTCCAAGACGAATCGGTGATAGGACAGTGAGTCCTCGATCATCGATCCATCCGGGCGCATGTGCCGCGCCAGTTGCTTGAGCATCAGTCGGTCGCCGATCGCCTTCCATCGGCTGGCCGCCGGATGATCAGCGAACATCCGCCCCAACACGACCAGTCCCAGTCCGTCACCAACGAGGTGATTGTTCTTCATGCTGGTCATGGTGTAAGGCAGCTCAATCATGATGTGGTGAGCGCTGGCCACCAGTTGATCGTCCATTTCAGCTCGAAGGCCATCTGGGAAGCGATCGCCAGCTAGAGCGATGACCTGGTTCCAGGCGATTGCGCGCAGCGCCAACTCCAGACTGGAATACCAGTTAATACCGCGTTCGGGCCGACATTCCCGACACCACTGGTCAAGCATCTCTATGAGCTTCGTCAACCATGGACCATCGGGCGCAAGAGAGGCTGCGCGGGCGAGCACCACCAGATCGCGGTGCCGCGCCGCTTCCCAAACGAACTTGACGTCCGACATTCGTGCATCAGACCGTATATCGATTCGCCACCACGGAGTGTCATTAGGCCAGCAGCGTTTTGTGAGCGGATCCATCGTCCAACTCGCCATCGCACCGGTCGCCGCGCGGTTGTTAAAGACCCTAGTGCCTTGGTCAAGAATCACTTCCGCATCTGTGAGGCAGCGTTTGCGTGTTTCCTGATCCTGCGGCCGTTGATTGCCGAGGGGGACAGGGACGGAACGATACCCACCCCTGGTCTCGCGAAAGAGCAGCGAGTGCCCGTTGAACCGCTTGGACGCTTCGTACGCTGCGCGAAGCGGCGCTGAGACACCGAGCGCGCGGACGTCGCGCGCGAGGCGGGTGAGATTTGCCAAGGGGCTTCCTTATGAACCGGCGTGACTTATGCGAAGACGCCGTCGCCGACGCGCGAATCGACCTGCACCTGGGTACCAAACTGGAGGGATGCCACGGCGGCTAATGCAGCGGCAGTGCTCGCGATGGTTGCGCGCAGGTCAGCCAACCCGTCAGCGTGACCGTCGAGCACCGACGCGAACTCCTTCAAGTTCTCAACGTGGCCCTTGCCGGGTGATTCCAGTTTGATATCCTTGCCGTCCGCTGAAACTCGTATGAAGTCGTCGACAATAATCGCGTGACCGCGTCCGAGGATTTCCAGTCGTTCTTTCGACGCAGAAATGTGTGGATGCTCCGCGTACGTAATCGTGGCGACAGATCCGCCGGCGAAACGCATCGAGATCGCGAGGTTCTCTTGCAGAACCGCTTCTGCGCTGCCATCACCGAAGGCGGTGATGGTTTCGACCGGGCGACCTACTACCCATGAGCAAAGATCAATGAAATGGCAGACCTCGCCAAGCAAGCGGCCGCCTTGAAGTCGGTCTTTGTACCAGTGGGTCTCGGGGAGGCGTCCCGCAGCGACACGGTACGTCAGCACGAGCGGCTCGGACGAAGCTGACAATACTTCCCGAGATCTCCGAATGGCCTCAGAGTAGCGACGGTTGAATCCGCCCCAAATGATGCGATCGGAATTGGATGCGGTCTCGACGATGGCATCAAGCTCGTCCTCGCTCAGGGCCAACGGCTTCTCCACGAAAACATGCTTGCCGGCGTCAAGCGCGTCCTTCGTGATCTTTCCGTGCGAGTCGTGGCGCGAGAGAACGAAGACCGTATCAACACTGGTATCGGCGAGCATGGTCGGAACATCTGCGACGACCTTTACGATGCTGTGTCGTTCAGCTAGGTGTCGCGCGCTGAGCCCGCGGGCAGAGGTCACGGCTACAGGGGGTGGCAGCCCGGCCTTCTTCATGGCGGGCAGGAGCGTCATCTTGGCGTAGTTGCCAGCGCCGATGATCCCACTACCCTTCGTAGCGCGTGCCAAGGTCGAGCGTACGAGCACAGGCTTCCGGTCGATCCCGCTCTGTGGATAAGAGAACTGCACAGCGAGCGCGGTCGCGTCGCACTCGATTGTGGCGTATGCCTTCTCGGCATCGTCAATATCGAAGACATGGGTAACCAGGTCGTCTACCTTCAACCGGCCGCTGGCGACCATGTCGAGGTAGGCCTCGATATTGCGACCCTCCGTCCACCGGATCTGGCCGATTGGATAGTCGATCCCGTGTTCTTCGTAGTTTCGCTCGTATCGACCCGGACCGTAGGACCGGGCAAAGCGCAGATCGACTTCCTTCATATAGAAGGGAGTGCGCTGTAGCTGAAGACCGATGTCGCCTACGACCACAACAACACCTCTGTCGCGAACGCGGTCAACTGCTGCCATCACAGGGTCCGAGGACTTCGTTGATGCCGTCAGCAGGACGGCGTCGAGCCCACGACCGTGCGTCAGGGCAATGATGGCATCCGTTGTGTCCTGTCCTGACTCGATGAGACCGTCGGCGCCCTCGTGACGGACCAGGTCCACGGTCCACTCGCGAAGATCGACACCGACCACCTTCAGCCCTGCTGCCATCGCCATACGTGCAGTCAGCTGACCCACCAGCCCTAGACCTACTACAGCGACGGTTCCACCAAACTGGACATCGGCCTGACGCAGGCCTTGCATCGCGATGGCAGCAACGGCGCCGAAAGCCGCTGCCTCATCGCTGACGCCATCTGGGATGGGCACTGTCAACAACGATGGGACTAGTTGAGCGGAGGCGTGGCCAGCCGAAGCTGTTGCGACGCGCATCCCCGGGGTGATGCCGGCCACAGAGGTACCCACCTCCATCACCACGCCAGCCGCGGAGTATCCCAGAGGCATGTCTTCGTCCAGCTTCGTGCGCACGGCCTGGACGGTGCTACGGATCCCCTCGCTTCTTGCCTTCTTCAGGACTTGGCGAACCTGATCAGGACGTGCTCTGGCCTTATCGAGAAGGTTCGCCGAGGCGAGTTCGCGCACGGCCTTCTCTGTGCCGGTCGAAAGGAGCGAGCGCGTTGTCGATACCAGTACTTCCGCGGGGCCAGCGGTCGGCGAGGGCACCTCCACGACCCGAAGGCTCCCGTTGCCCACAGACTGGACGACTTGCTTCATGCGGCGATGTCCTTTCTCATGGAAGCTGCGCTCCCGTTTTTCGTGCTGGTGTGTCAGGCGGCCCAAGGAACTCAGGCATTGTGGCGGCACCATCGGCGGAGATGCCCTCTCGACGTGCGACGCCGAGAACGGTGCGCGCCAGGATGCTCAGGTCGAGCATGGTGTTGTGCGAGTCGACGTACTGGACGTCCAAAGCGAATTTGTCCTCCCAGGAAAGCGTGTTGCGGCCGTTGACTTGGGCCAGTCCAGTGAGCCCTGGGCGGACTTCGTGTCGGCGTGCTTGCGTAGTGGAGTAGCGCTCCAAGTACGCCATCAGCAGGGGACGGGGTCCTACCAACGACATGTCGCCTTTGATGATGTTCCAGAGAGTAGGCAGCTCGTCGAGTGAGGTCGCGCGGAGGAACCCACCTAAGGGCGTCATGCGGGCTTCGTCCGTGAGTTGGCCACGTGAAGGATCTGCCGGGAGCATCGTCCGGAACTTGATCATCGTGAATGGTCGACCGTCGCGGCCGGGACGCTTCTGCTTGAAAAACACCGGTGAGCCGAGCTTCTTCCGCACCGCCAGGGCGATGCAAGCCTGGATCGGCAGGGACAGCACCAAGCCGGGAACCGCTACGCCGAGGTCGATCGCGCGCTTGAGGCTCATCGTACGTGCGATCACACAGTCACCATCGGCACAAGAGAGTCGATCACTCGGTCGATCTGAGCATTCGTCAGCTCGGATCCACTCGGCAGCGTCAGACCGCGGGCGAAGAGCTTCTCACTGCCGCCGTTGCCGAACATGCGAGCATTCGCGTACAGCGGCTGAAGGTGCATCGGCTTCCATAGATGTCGCGATTCGATGCCATGGGCTTCAAGGGATTTGATGATCAGACTGGGTTCAGTGGGCATCGACTCATCGAGCACGATGCAAGTCAGCCAACAGTTGTCATTCCTATCGTCTAAAGCGCTATCCCGGCCAAGAAAGCGCACGCCCTCAACGGCGCTAAGAGCATTCACATACCGGTCCCGTATTTCCCGTCGTCGGTTGATCATTTGGTCGAGACGTGACAACTGACCCAGGCCGAGCGCCGCAAGCACATTGGACATGCGGTAGTTGAACCCGACCTCGGTGTGTTCGTACCACGCAGTGGGTTGGCGTGCTTGGGTCGAGAGGTAGCGGGCCCGTGCGATGAGTTCGGGATCGTCCGATAAGAGCATGCCGCCGCCCGAGGTGGTCATGATCTTGTTGCCGTTGAACGACAGCGCCGCCGCTTCGCCGAAAGACCCAGCGAAACCTTCGTGCGTGGTCGCGCCAAGCGCTTCCGCCGCATCTTCGATGAGCGTAATTCCTCGCTGTTGGAGGGCAGGCACCAGCGTCGCGTAGTCGGCGGTCCGGCCGAACAGGTCGACCGTCATTACTGCAGCGATGTCCGCACCTTCGCCTCGCAATTTGTCGACGGCTGCCAGCAGTAACGGCCCGTCAACGTTTGCGTCATCGAGCCGCGAGTCCACGAACACCGGTGTCGCACCGGTGTAGGCGACTGCATTTGCTGAGGCAGCAAAAGTCATTGACGGCAGTACGACGACGCGTCCGGGTGCTGCACCGCTGTGCAGAAGAGCTAAGTGCAGCGCTGCAGTGCCCGACGAGAGCGCGAGCCCGTGCGCGACGCCGAGCCGGGCGGCGACCTCGGCCTCGAAACGGTCCACCATCGGGCCAAGTGGGGCGACCCAACCGGACCGCAGCGCCTCCAGGACGAGCCGCTCCTCGACCTCGGTGATATCCGCCTTGGACAGGTGGATGCGCGTCACGCCTGCTCCCTCACTGGTGTCGACGTTGTTGCTTCGTGCCGCATCCTGGCGAGAGCAGAGATGCCATCGCTGGGATCCGCGGCCAACACAGTCGACGGGCTGAGAGACGGTACACCGACGTAATCAATGAGGGGGTGGCTGGACCTGTGGATGTCTTCCCCTGGCGTGAAGAGTTCTTCGGAGAGTTTCTCGCCAGCCCGCAGGCCGGTGAAGATGATGTCGACGTCCTTCTTGCCGGACAGGTCGATGAGGGTGCGGGCAACGTCAACGATTTTGACCGGGCTGCCCATCTCGAGAACCATCACCTGGCCGTCGCGACCGATGGCCGATGCTTGGAGCACGAGCTGACTTGCCTCCGGGATGAGCATGAAATAGCGCTCGACCTCGGGGTGCGTCACCGTGATTGGACCACCGCGCTCGATCTGGGAAGTGAAGGCTGTAATGACAGAGCCGCGCGACCCGAGCACGTTACCGAAGCGGACGCTGACGTAGGTCCCGTCCGCGTGCTCTGCAAAGCTCGCTGTGAGTCGCTCCGCGAGTCGTTTGCTGTAGCCGAGCACGCATGAGGGATGCGCGGCCTTGTCGGTGGAGACGTTGACCAGGGTCTTGACACCGACCTCGTGCGCTGCCTGCAGTACATTGAGCGTGCCGAGCACGTTGGTTTTCCACGCCTCGAGCGGGAACTGCTCCAGCAGCGTCAGGTGCTTCAGCGCGGCCGCGTGGAAGACCATGTCCGGCTGCTCTCGAACGAACACGCGGCGAAGAGCATCGAGATCACGGATGTCGACCAGTGCCAGCGTGCCATCGTCGAGCAACGCTCGGCCGGTCAGGCTCATCTGCACTGCGTGGAGGGCGGACTCGTCGCGGTCGAGCAGGATCAGCCGCTCCGGGCCGAAGCGCGAGATCTGGCGAGCAAGCTCGGACCCGATCGAGCCACCGGCGCCCGTGACCAGCACGGTCATGCCGAAGATCGACTCGGCGATGGCGGCCTCGTCGAGACTGACGGGCCGACGGCCGAGCAGGTCCTCGAGGTTGAGTCGACGCAGATCCTGGTGCTTCGGTCGCTGGCCGAAGAGCTCATTGATCGACGGCAGGATGAGCACCTCGAGGCCAGCGCCTCTGGCGTCTTCCCGTAACGATCGGACCAGGTCGGCGTCGGCTGAGGGCGACGAGATGACCAGAGATGTTGCGCCGGTCTTCGCTGCCACGGACGGCAATTTCGCCCGTCCACCCTTGACCGGCACGCCGTCGATCTTCAGCCGGCGCTTACGCGGGTCGTCGTCCAGAATGGCAACCGGTGAGTAGTGGGAGTCGATGTCGCGTTGCATCGCCCGGATGAGTCGTCGACCCCCTTGGCCGGCGCCGAAGATGATCACCTTTTCCACGTTCTCGGAGCCCGTGGCGCGGCTCCAACGATAGGAGCGCACCACGAAGCGCACGGTAAACATGCCAATGAGGCCGAAGGCGGGCACCATGAGGGCCAAACTGCGAGGGACGTGGCGAAGCCACGGAGTCAACAGGACTAGCGGCGTGAGGATCGCCGCCGAGAGGAGCGCCGTTTGCCCGATGGACACCGTCTCCTCGAAAGATCCGCGCAAATGGTCGATCCGATAGGAGCCAACCGCGAAGCCGAGCACGAGGTGGATCAGCGCCGCGACCAGAGCGAATCGGAGCACTGGGGAAAACGTCACATTTTCGATGTCGAGGTCATAGCGCAGCCAGCTTGCGCAAAACGTTGCGACGACGACAAGGCCGGTGTCCGTTGTTGCCCAGAGGCACTCAATGATCCGGTCGCGGGCGGACCGACGGCGCCGAGGCGGAGAGACCGATGGCGATGCCGGCTCAGCGGACGCGGAGACGGGCATGCCGGCCCCTTTCGCCAACGGGTTCCTCCGCAGCGTTGTCGACCTGCATCGACTCGAAGGATGCCGGACGCGTCGGCACGTCGGTGCGAGCACGGTAGCCGTATGCGTAGTCGTAGTATCCGGCGACGCGATTGCTGCGTGGCAGGCGGTTGATCGTGACGCCGAGCAGTTGTGCTCCGACTGCCCCCAGCGATCCGACAGCGGTGGACACCTGGTCGCGAGTCACCAGACCGCTTCCGACGACCAAGACTGCCCCGTCTGCGATGGTGGTCAGGACTGCCGCGTCGGTGACCGGCAGGAGCGGCGGAGCGTCGATGAGCACGTAGTCGAAGCGGTCCTTCAGCTTCTCCAGAGTGGCGTGCATCGCTCCGGAACTCAGCAGCTCGCTCGGGTTCGGCGGCAGCGCACCGGCACCGAGCACCACGAGCTTGCGCTTGCCGAACGGCTGCAGCACGTCGCTGAGCTCAGCCTGGTCGATCAGGACATCGGTGAGACCGACGCCGCCCTCCATGCCGAGGTATTCCAGCAGCCGGGGGCGTCGCAGGTCACCCTCGATGAGGCAGACGCTGGCACCCGTGTCCGCGATGACCAGGGCCAGGTTTGCCGTCGTCGTCGTCTTGCCCTCGCCGGCCAGGGAAGAGGTCATCACAATGGTGCGCGGATGGTTGGCTGCATCGACGAAACGCAGGTTGGTGCGCAGGGTGCGGAACGCCTCGGCGCGGGTCGAGTGCGGGTCGGCCTGCACGAGCAGCGGGTGCTTCGGCGCGTCTCCGTCATACGGAATCGCTCCGATAATGGTCAGCTCGTCGGAGAGCTCTTCGACGTCCTCCTTGGTGCGAACCTTGCTGTCGAGGGTGTGCCGCAGCACGGCGAGACCGACGCCGAGCAGCAGGCCGAGAACCAGACCCAGCGCCAGGTTGCGCGTTGGCCTCGGACTGACGGGCGTTCGGTCGACCACTGCGTTCTTGGTGACCGTCACCTTCACCGGGCTGGTCTTGTCAGACGACACCCGCTCAAGGTTCTGCGCAGTCTTGGGGAACTGCTGACCGATGGCTGCTGCGATCTGCTGCGCCAGGTGCGGACTCCGCTCAGTCACCGTGACATCGATCAGGACGGTGTTCGTCGGGACGGCGGCGGTGACGTTGCCGGCCAGGTCGCTCGCGGTGCCGGAGAGGTGCAGCTTCTGGATGACCGGGTTGAGCACCACTGGCGCGCTGACCAACTGGGTGTAGGACGTGACCCGAGCCTGGCTGAAGGTGCTGCCCTGCGCGAGTTGAGCCGCGTCAGTGGAGTCGGCGGTCGACACGAAGAACTGCAAGCTCGACGAGTATTTCTTCGGAGCCAGCAAGGTGTAGACCTGCGCCAACAAGAGGACGACCAGGGCAGTGATGGCCACAGTCTTCCAGCGTTTCCGAAGGATCCGAAGATAACTGCGCAGGTCCATGAGATCCTTCCGAGGCAAGACCGGTACATTTCGTAACACGAGTCACTTCGTGTCACACAGGTGGCCGCTTAGGAGAGTACACCGGTCATGCGGCGCAACGCGAAGTTGCTTGCGAGTTTTGTTTAGCTTTGCTATGGCCGGCCGGTTACTCCCGTCGGCGGGGCGAGACGTTGGGAGAAGGACGCATGAGGCCATCGGTGTCGGCTCTCGCGATTGGCGTGCTCGTGCTGGCTGATCTGGGAGCGTTCGTGGCGGTCCAGCAACACTCGCGTGCGATGGCCGGCCCGACGGCGGCTCCCAGCGCCCCCAGCTCGGGCAGCTCCGCAGCTCTCGACGGTCCGTCCACAGCGGCGACCGGCGCTGCTCCGGCGGCGAGCACCGTCACCATTCCAGCGCGGTCGGTGTTCGCCACTGCGCTGAACGGAGACCGGGCCTGGCGCGCGGTGAATTCGGGCGGCTGCAACGGATCGGTGCAGGTGCAAGCCAGTCGCGACGGCGGGCGCACGTGGAAGACGCTGGCCAAGCCACCGACCGGTGCGGCCGACAGTATCGGCATCGATAGGAGCGGGCATCTGCAGCTGAGCGGCCAGGCGTCGGACGGTTGTGCCCAGAAGTCATGGTCTCTCGGGACGGGCGGGGCTTGGTATACGTCCGACACCGGGAGTTGGGTGCCGAAGGACGCGAAGAGCGGTGCGATCGTGCGCGCCGGTCAACAGCGGCAGGCCTGCGATGCAGGCCCGGTGATCGACATCGCGACGGCAGCGGGAAACGTGGCCGACGTACTGTGCTCGAACGGCAGTGTGAGAAAAGTCTCACGAAGCGGTAAGCCGCAAACGATCTATCAAGATGCGGGGTTGCTCAGCATCGGCACCGCAGGCGACAAGACGGTGGTCGTCGCGCGCTCCGTCGAAGGGTGCAGGGGAGTGGAGCTCGACATAATCACCTCAAGCGGGTCGGCACAGCCGATCACCTGTGTGCAGGGTGCCCCGAAAGCCGTCGATCTGACCTTTGCCGGAGACAAGGGATGGTTGATTGCGGCGAACAACACCTGGACCGGTGGAGTGTCCGGAAGCTGGTCGAAGAGCTGAACGCCCCGCCACTCCGAACGGCGGGTCTACCGCTGCTCGACGGTCAGCTCTCCAGCTGCAGCCAGCTCTGCCAGCCGGCGTGCAGCACCAGCCAGGCGATCAAACCGTAACCGGCCTGGCCCGGGTGGATGCCGTCGCCGGAGGCCAGGTCGGCGTGCCACTGGTCATGGCCGAGCAGCGGGCGGAAGCAGTCGACATAGGTGACCCCACGCCGGGAGCACACATCGGCCTGCGCATCGACCAGGATCTCGAGCCGGTCGTTGGTCTCGGCGTCGATGGTGGGGGCGGGGCCCACGACATACGTCGAGATCGCCGCGGTGGACGCGTCGTCAAGGATGTTGGCGAGGTTGAGGCGCGAGCGGGCCGTGGTGAGGCCCTGCGCGATGTCGTTGAGACCGAGGCCGACCACCAGCCGACGCTCGTTGGCCTGGGCCCAGCGCGGCGCGCACTCCGCCTGCCAGCGGGCGAGGATGTCCGTGGAACTCTGACCGCGAATGCCGAGGTTGTAGCTGGCCAGGTCGATGCCCGAGTGCGGCGTGCGCGCGACGACCCGTGACACCCAGCCGAGCGCCTTCGGGTCGCCGAAGCCCGCGACGAACGAATCGCCGACGAAACACAGTCCGATGCGACGGTCACCATCAGAGACGTGGAAGCGAGCGGTCGGACTGAACTCGGGTTCGCTACCGTCGTGGTGATTGGTCACGTGGGACATTCTCACTCATCCTCGTCGTCGAGCCGGGCAAGCCAGGTCGCGAGTCGCTCCACAGGGGTCTCGAAGTCGGGGTTCAGGTCGACGAACGTGCGCAGCTGATCGGACAGCCAGCCGAGCGTGACTTCCTCGTCGCCGCGGCGCTCGGCGAGTTCTTCGATGCCTCGGTCGGTGAAATACATGCGTCCATTCTGCGGGTGCGGCACCGCGCACAGTGCCCGGGGGAGCGCGCTGGTCTCGATACGCCGAAGGGCGCCGCGGACTCCTTCG
>NZ_JBMAMH010000027.1:0-16399 GCF_058148645.1 Flexivirga sp. YIM B11880 | reverse complement strand
CCGACACCCTCAACCGCAGGCCGCGACCTACACTCGACCTACATACCCCAGCCCAACGGCTCGCCGAGCTGCTCGAAACCCCAGCAGCCTGAACCGATGTTGCCTCGACCGTTTGACTTTGCCTGGGAATCGCGTGCGCAAGTCGCGACAGTCGCGAGTTACGCGCGGAAAGACCTCAGCGGGAGTCTTGCTTCAAGGCGGTGTCGACGGTGAGCGCCGCGGCAACCGCCAGGGAGCGCAGCGGGTCGGGCAGGTCGTGCCGGATGTGCACCACGTAGTTGTCGGCGGTCGTGAACATCGTGGTCAGCAGGCCCTCCCAGGTCTTGGTGATCCGGCCGACCTCGACGCCCTGCCCGTCCAGCAGCGCGAAGTTCCACGCGCGCCAGTTCTCGGCGTTGAGACTGCCGACGTCCTGTCCAGCGGCCTGCAGCCCGAAGCGGATCTTGCCGAAGACGTTCTGCTGCACCAGCCGGCCGATCTCCGCGCCGTTCGGCGCGGACACCACGACGGTCGACTTGAAGACCTTGCCCGGCCGGGTGAGCACGAGCAACGGCCGGCCGGTTGTGTCACGGACCTCCAACCGGTGGGTCAGGAACTGGTCGAGATTGCTCACGAAGCGCAGCGCCTTGCGGGCGGTGCTCTGGCCCACCTCGGCGACGGCCCCGATCACGGCCCCGTCCTGCCCGTAGACCAGGTATTCGTTGGTCAGCTCGATGAGCTTGCGCTTCTGGCTGACCACCAGGACGCTCTCGGTGAAGACGTTGCGAGTTGCGTCGCTGACGGTGCCGCCGACCGGGCCGTTGACGGTGCCGCCGAAGCTCTGGTCGCCGTACCCCTGACTGAAGCCCCGATGCTGTTGCGAGCCAGGCTGGTTCGTCGGGGCGGCGGGCTGCATCGGCTGCTGGTGCTCGGTCCACTGCGTGCCGTCCCACCAGCGCACCATCCGGTTGTCGCCCGGGTCGGCATACCAGCCGGGCGGGGTGGAGTTCGGTGGCTGTGTGGTCATGGTCCGCTCCTATTCGGTGACCTTGCGGGTGAGCCGCCACTGGGTGACGGCGGCATACAGGGCGGCGAGCACGAGCAGCATCACGATCTCCAGGACGAAGACGCCGGCCGAGTGCTTCCACAAGGAGTCCGTCTGTGACGCAAGGATTTTCGTGACGTCGGTGGTCGCAGCGGTGCCGGCGAAACCCCAGCGCGCGGGGGTCAGCCAGGACAACTGCTCCAGGCCGACCCGGCCGTTGACCGGGAACAGCCCACCGCACAGGGCCAGCTGGGTCATGATCGAGATCACCAGGGCCGGCATCGCCTGCTCGGAGGTCTTGACCACGCTGGACAGCAGCAGTCCGAGCGACGCCGCCGCGAAGGCGGTCAGCCAGCACATCACGATGATCTCGACCATCGGCGAGCCGAGCAGGACGGCGCTGTCCGGCATCGGCTTGCGGATGCTCACCAGCGCGACCATCACGATCGACTGCAACAGGGTCAGCACACCGAAGATGGTCAGCTTGCCGGCCAGGTAGGCCTGTGGAGACAGGCCGACAGCCTTCTCCCGCTGATAGATCGCGCGCTCACCGACCAGTTCCCGAATCGTCGCCGCGGTGCCCATGAAGACCGCGCCGATGATCAGGAAGACCAGCAGCTGCAGCGGTTCGGTGGTGTGGAAGTGCACGTCGCCGGGTCCGCGGCCGATCGGCGGCTGCTGCTTCAGCCCGTAACTGCCGGGCACCAGCATGGCGACGAGGGCCAGGGCGATCGGCAGCAGCAGCATGAAGACCGAATAGCCCCGGTCGGCGAGTATGACGCGCACGTGCCGCCGCGCCAGCGTCGACAGCTGTGACGGGATGCTCTGCTGCCGCGGCGGTTTCTCCAACGGCGGCGGCTCCCGCCGGGGGACGCTGAGCGGCCCCTCGACCTGCTCGTCCTCGAGAGGCGACTCCTTGAAGCGGCGCTGAGCACCGTCCGGGTCGCCCGAGACCGAGGTGAAGACGTCGGCGAAGTCGGCGGCGCCGAAGAAGGACAGCAACTCGTTCGGCGGCCCGAAGTAGGCGACCTTGCCGCCCGGAGCCAGCAGCAGCACCTTGTCGCAGACGTTCAGGTTGGCGACGCTGTGCGTGATGACACCGACCGTCCGCCCGCCATCGGCCAGCTGCCGCAGCGTCTGCATGACCTGCTTGTCGAGGCCCGGGTCGAGGCCCGAGGTCGGCTCGTCCAGGAAGAGCAGTGACGGCTGGGTCAGCAGCTCCAGTGCGACCGAGGTGCGCTTGCGCTGGCCGCCGGACAGCTTGTCCACCCGGGTGTCCGCGTGCTCGGTGAGCCCCAACTCGGCCATCACCTCGTCGACCCGGCGGTTGCGCAGCTCGGCGGGCAGGTCGTCGGGGAAGCGCAGCTCGGCCGCGAACCGGAGCGCTTGCAGCACCGTCAACTGCCGGTGCACCACGTCGTCCTGCGGGACGACGCCGATGCGGTGTCGCAGGTCCTGGAAGTTCTGGTAGAGGTCTCGGCCGTCGTAGTAGACCTCGCCCTCGGTGGCCGGCTGCGAGCCGATGAGCGCCTTCAGCATGGTGGACTTGCCGGCACCGGACGGGCCGATGATCGCCAGCAGGCTGGAGCCCTCGAGTGCGAACGACACGTCGTCCAGCAGCTTCTTGCCGTCCGGCAGGGTGAAGCTGAGGTGGTTGGCCACGAAGTTGACGTCGCCTTCGTCGACGCTGGCGACGAGCTGGCCCTGCCGGACGGTGAAGCGGGAGTGACCGACGGCCAGCAGGTCGCCCTCGCCGAGATGTCCGCGGCTGATCCGCTGACCGTTGACATAGGTGCCGTTGCGGCTCTCCAGGTCCTGCACGTCGAATCCGCCGTGCGACGGCACCAGCCGCGCGTGCTGCCGGGAGACGAGCAGGTCGTCGAGAACGAGCTGGTTCTCCAGGCCACGACCGATGGTGATGGCGCCGCCGCCCGCGCCACCGGGCCGCGCGTCGACCGGCATCACCTGGGGAACCGAGCCGGTCACCGTCGCGTNAGCAGGTCGTCGAGAACGAGCTGGTTCTCCAGGCCACGACCGATGGTGATGGCGCCGCCGCCCGCGCCACCGGGCCGCGCGTCGACCGGCATCACCTGGGGAACCGAGCCGGTCACCGTCGCGTGCCCGGACGGGGAGACCGGCGCCCGCTGCTCGAGCGGCCCGCTCGGCAGCGAGTAGCGATCGAACACGACTCCGGTGTGGCTCGGCACGCTCGGCAGCGCGGTCCGTTGCTTCTTCGGCGGCGTCGGCAGAGTCGGTCGGGTCGGCAGCGGCTGGCTGGTGCTCCGCGCTGCTGCACTGCCGTGCGCGGGGAGCGACGCCGCGGCACCGGCGTGGCTGGCTTGCGGCACGCGTATGGCGGCACCGCGCGGCGCCGCTGCGAAGCGCACCTCGAGCCCGGCGGCCCCGCCGATCCGCAGCGTGCTGCCGGGGCCGACGGTCCTCGGCGAGCTGATCCGGGCACCGTCCAGGAAGGTGCCGTTGGAGCTGCCCAGATCGGTGACGGTGAGCTGAGTGTCCTCCAGGTGCAGCTGGGCATGGCGGCGGGACGCGAGGGCGTCGGTGATCACCAGGTCACAGTCCAGTCCCCGGCCGACGACGACGGTCTGCCCCGACTCCAGCGAGACGGTGCGACCCTCGCACGTGACCCTGACGGCGAAGTTGGTAGCGATGGCTGCGGCCCCCATGTATGTCGATGCGGCGCAGCCTCGCTGCGGCCCTTCCCTGCTTCAGTGACTGCCGGACACCTTAGCGAAGGGCCGCCCGCTCAGACGTTGAGAAGCCAGCCGTCGCGTACTTCGAAAGTGGCCGCGCCGATGCCGATGCGGTCGCCCTCCGAAAGGTGCGTGCGTTCGACGCGGCGGCCGTTGACATAGGTTCCGTTGCGGCTGCCCAGGTCTTCGAGGACCAGCCCGTCGGCGTCCGCGGTGATCCGCACGTGCTGCCGCGAGACGAGCATGTCGTCGAGCACGATCGAGTTGTCGCGTCCCCGGCCGATGGTGAGCGCCTCCGGCTCCTCCTGGTCGTCGGCGGGGTCGGCCACGGCGGGTGTGGTGACCGTTGCGGCCTCGTTGATCGATGGGCTCTGCGCCGGCGCGTCATACGACGGCCACTGCTGCTGCGGTGCAGGAGCGGGTGGCGGGGAGGAGGACGGCTGCTGGAACGACTCGGCCGGTGCCTGCTGGTACTGAGGGTCGGGCGCCGGTGGCTGGTAGGGATCGGCGGCCGGCTGCTGCTGATAGTCCGCGGACGGTGCGGGCGGCTGAGCGGCCTGCCACCGGTCGGCGACATCCTGCGCGGTCTGGGCCGTGCCGGTCGCAACCCACGGCTCGTTCTGCGCCGGCGCCGGACCGTAGGGGCTCGGCCCCTGCCACGGTGCCTGGGACGGCTGCAGGGGAGCGGAGCTCCAGTCGATCTGCGCCGGCGGCGTCGGCTGCGCGGGTTGTCCCCACTGCTGCTGGCCCCACTGACCGTGGCTCTGTGCCGGCTGTGCCTGCGGCACGCCCCCGTCATACCCCTGACCGGACTGCTGCGGGTATGACGACTGGCCCCACTGCTGGTTCTGCTGCGAGGGGTCGTGGGGATTGCTCATCGAGGCCTCCGATTAACGAGAAGCGGGCACGCCGGCACCAGAGTAACCCGGTCGCTGGGGTCCGGAGGAACCGTTCGACTAGCCTGCCCAGTGGGAACAGTCACTGAAGGTTCGTCGTAGATCGCCGACACAAGGAATGGTGCTGATGACCGAGTCCGCCGAGACCACGCCCGCCGCCGACGACCGGCCCGCGCACGGGCACCTGAGCACCGGACGTCCCCGGGTGGTGATCATCGGCTCCGGCTTCGGGGGACTGTTCGCCGCACGGGAGTTCGACGGCGCGGACGTCGACGTCACGCTGATCTCGTCGACGTCATACCACCTCTTCCAGCCGCTGCTCTATCAAGTGGCGACCGGGATCCTGTCCGAAGGGCTGATCGCGCCTGCCACCCGCGAGGTGCTGGCCAAGCAGAAGAACGTGGAGGTCGCGTTCGGCACCGTCCACGACATCAACCTCGAGGACCAGACCGTCACCGCCCGGACTCTCAACGTGGAGACGACCTACGACTACGACTGGTTGATCGTCGCCGCCGGCGCCGGACAGTCCTACTTCGGACACGACGAATTCGCCGAGTTCGCACCCGGTATGAAGAGCATCGACGACGCACTGGAGTTACGCGCGCGGATCTTCGGCGCGTTCGAGCTGGCCGAGCTCGCCGCCGCGTCCGGGCGCACCGAGGACGTTCCGCGGTTGATGACCTTCGTGGTCGTCGGCGCCGGCCCGACCGGCGTCGAGATGGCCGGCCAGATCGCCGAACTCTCAGGGCGGACCCTGCCGCGCGACTTCCGGCACATCGCGTCCGAGGACGCCCACATCATTCTGCTGGACGGTGCCGATCAGGTGCTCGGCTCGTTCGGCTCGCGGCTTGGGGCGAAGGCCGAGAAGCGGCTGGAGTCCATGGGCGTCGACGTGCGGCTCGGCGCGATGGTGACCGACGTGGACGCCTACGGCATCGAATACCGCACGAACGACGGCAGCACCGTGCACATCCCGGCGCTGACGAAGGTGTGGGCGGCCGGCGTGCAGGCCAGCGGCCTGGGCAAGACGCTCAGCGAGCAGACCGGTGCCGAGCTGGACCGGGCGGGACGGATCAAGGTCCACCCCGACCTGACGTTGCCGGGCCACCCCAACGTCTTCGTGGTGGGCGACATGATCTCGTTGGACAACTTGCCGGGAGTTGCGCAGGTCGCGATCCAGGGCGGCAAATTCGCCGCGAAACAGATCCTGCACGGGGTGAAGGGCGAGCCGACCGCCGAGAAGTTCCACTACTTCGACAAGGGGTCGATGGCCACCATCTCCCGCTTCAGCGCGGTGGCCAGTGTCGGGAAGCTCCGTATGTCGGGCTTCCTCGCCTGGCTCATGTGGCTGGCCGTGCACCTTTGGTACATCATCGGTTTCAAGAGCCAGCTGACGACGTTCTTCCACTGGGCGGTGTCGTTCCTCGGGCGCTCGCGGGGCGAACGCACTGCGACAGAGCAGCAGATCTTCGCGCGCGGTGCGCTGGAGCGACTGGGCTCGGCATACCAGCCGACGGTGGAGATGGGTGCCGGCCGCCCGGTGCCCTCGCGCGGCGACGCTCAGGACGGCAACTCGTCCGGGACGTGACCTGACGGCGAATCCCAGGACAGGTACGGCGACTTGCGGAACGTAGGCTGAACGCTCATGCGGCCTCATTACCCGATCGCGACGCACCGCCTCGACAACGGATTGCGCGTGGTGATCTCCACTGATCACTCCGTGCCCACCGTTGCGGTGAACCTCTGGGTCGGCGTCGGGTCGCGTCACGAGCAGCCGGGCCGCACCGGTATGGCACATCTCTTCGAGCACCTGATGTTCCAGGGGTCGGCGAATGTCGCGGAGGGCGAGCACTTTTCGGCGTTGCTCGCGCAGGGGGCGCAGCTCAACGCGACCACCTGGGTCGACCGCACCAACTACTTCGAGGTGGTGCCGACCGGTGCGCTCGAGCTGGCACTCTGGCTCGAGGCGGACCGGCAGGGCCGGCTGCTGCCCGCGCTCACCCAGGAGAACCTCGACAACCAGCGTGATGTGGTGAAGGAGGAGAAGCGGCAGCGCTACGACAACGTGCCCTACGGGACCGCATATGCCGAGCTCACCGCGCTCGTCTTCCCGGAAGGGCACCCCTACCACCACACGACCATCGGGTCGATGGAGGACCTGGACGCCGCGTCACTGACGGACGTACGGGATTTCTACACCCGGCACTACCGGCCGGACAACACCGTGGTGACGCTCGTGGGCGACGTCGAGCCGGAAGCCGGGTTCGCGCTGGTGGCAAAGTACTTCGACGAGCTCGAGAACCCGGCGGGTGCCGGCGACGCAGTGCTCGCCCCGCCGCTGCCGCCGCTGAGCGACCGCGGCCGGTTCGAGCGCACCGGTGACGTGCCGTCCGACCGGCTCTACCTCGGCTTCCGGCTGCCCGCCGGCGGCACGCAGGACTTCGTCCGGGCCGATCTCAGCTTCGACGTGCTGGCGGGCTTGGCCACCTCGCGGCTCTACCGCAGGCTGGTCCGCCGCGAGCAGTTGGTCACGCACGTCTCGCGCAACGCCGGCGCCCGCGTCGACGGCACGTCGATGGGTGCGCTCGTCGTCGACGTTGCCGACGGTGTGCCGGTCGAGCAGGTCGAGGACGTGGTCGGCGAAGAACTGCGCCGGCTGGCCACGGAGCCGCCGACCGAGAGCGAGATGGCGGCGGTGGTGGCCGACGTCGAGCGCTGGTGGCTGCAGAGTCTCGCCCAGCCCGACGAGCGCGCGGACGTCATCAGCGGCAACACCCTGCTGTATGACGACCCCGAGTACCTCAACACCTACTTGGACGAGGTGGTGGCGGTGACTTCCGCGGAGATCGGGAAAACCGCTGCGTCACTTCTGGATCCGGCGTCGGCTGCCACGGTCGTCTATCGCAAGGAGGGGAAGTGATGGTGCAACCACGTCCGTCCGTGCCGCCGGCGTCGCCCTGGGAGTTCCCGGCGGCGACCGAGCACGTGTTGAGCAACGGGGTGCGGGTGCTGCTCTACAACCGGCCCGGTCAGCACATCACCTCCACTCGGCTGCTCGTCCCGAGCCCGATCGCGGTCGAGCCGCGCGCGCTCGAGGGCGTGGCGATGATGGTGGCGCGGACGATGGACGAAGGCACCCACAGCCACACCGCCGACGAGATGGCCGAGCTCTTCGAGCTCAGCGGCATCGCGTATGGCGCCGGGTATGGCGCACGCGGCCTCACCCTCGAAACCGACGCCACCGCAACCCGATCGGCGCAGGCGTGGGCGTTGATCACCGAATGCCTGCAGGAACCCGCGTTCCCGGAGGAGGAGGTGTCACGGCACGTCCGGCAACGACTCGCCGAGATCGAGCACGAGGCCGCGTCACCCGACGCCCGTGCTGCCAAGGAATGGGCAGCGACGTTCTACGACCAGACGTCCCGGGCGTCGCGACCGGCAGGCGGTTCGGCCGAGACCGTGAGCCTGGTTCACTCCGCGGACTGCGCCCGCTTCCACGCGCAGTGGGTGCGGCCCGAGCGGGCCACGGTGGTCGTGGCTGGTGAGCTCGACGAGGCTCGGACCCTGCGGGACCTGGACGCGACGCTCGGCAGCTGGCAGACGGAAGGCGCTGTGCCTGAAGACGATTCGCTGGCAGCCGTCGTCGTGGATGCGCCGACGCGGGTGCACTTCGTGCACCGGCCGGTTGCCGTGCAGACGGAGATCTACCTCGGGTCGTTCGGGCCGGACCGCGGGGTGGAGGGCGGCTGGGCGCCATACCCTGCGCTGGGCTTCGCGCTCGGCGGTTCGCCGGGCGCACGGCTCGATGCGGTGCTGCGGGAGGAGAAGGGTTACACCTACGGCTTCCGGGCCGCGTTCCGGCCGCGGGACGTCGGCGGCACGTTCATCGTCTCCGGGTCGGTGCGCAGCGACGTGACGGTCGAGGCGACGGCGCTCACCCTGGAGATCCTGGATGCCGCGCGCAGCGGGTTCATTGGGAGGAGACCCGTGCCGCCACCGACTACATCGGCAAGACGGCACCGGCGCGCTATGCGACCGCGGACGCAGTCGCGGACGAGGCGCTGATGCTCCAAGCCGTAGGCCTGGGAACGGATTTCGTCTCGTCATACCTCGCACAACTCGCGACGCTCACACCGGACGACCTGGACGCCGCGTGGGCGAAATGGGCCGACGAGCCCCGGACGATCGTGCTCGTCGGTGACGCTGAGGCGCACGCCGACGGCATCCGTGAGCTCGGCATCGGCGAGGTCACCGTCATCGACTAGGCCGCTTGTCCGCTCAGCCGGCCTTCTTGCGCCGCCGGATGGACCGCACGGTGAGCGGTCCCACGAGACGCGGCCCGGAGAGGCGGCGTTCCAGGCGGCGACCCTCTCGGCGGAGCGGCTGTGCGACATACTCCCCGAAGATCACGCCGGCAGCGAGAGCGAGCAGGATGACCGCGGCATTGACGAGCTCGATGAGACCGCCCGGATTCTGCGCGGACAGGTTGGCCAGACCGCGATAGACGGTCAGACCCGGCAGCAGCGGGATCACTCCGGCAACGACCAGAACCAGTGTGGGCACTCGGAATCGGGCGGCGATCGTGTAGCTGATCAGGCCGACCGTGACCGCGGCGACGGCGGACGGCCAGGACACGCCGAGCCCGCTGCGGTAGCAGATCATGAACGCCGTCGTGGACACCGCGCCGATCGCCGCGCTCGGCAGCAGCGATCGCGCCGGCGCGTAGGACGCGAAGGCGAACGCGCCGGCAGAGATCGCGCCGCCGACGGCCATCTCGCCCGGTGAGGCGTAGGCGCCGGCGCCGGGCGTGGTATTGACCAGCGTGACGCCGAGCGCGGTCGCCAGCGTCAGTCCGGCGCTCACGCCGGCGACCGCTCCGGCGGTGGCCAGGGTCGCCTCGAGGCAGCGCGCAGCGGCGGTCAGCGGAAAGCCGGTGAGGGCGTCCTGCACGGCGCCCATGAAGCTGGCTCCGGCGAGCAGCATGATGATGCCGGCCGCGACGATGCGGCTCGGTTGGGAGCTGAATCCCGCTGCGACCACAACGGTTGCGAGCAGGGTGGCGAACAACCCACCGGTGACCTGCTGGTAGAAGAAGGGCAGCCGGAGCCGGGTCAGCCAGCGTTGCAGGACGTCGATGCCCATCGCGCCGACGACCGCCGCGGCGACGACGACCGGCGTGCCGTTGAGCAGCAGGCCGACGCCGAAGCCGAGCACGCCCCAGCCGAGGGTGACGACCCACCGACGACGGTCGTGGCCCGAGGAGACGATCTGGGCGAGCCGAGTCCGCGCCTGCTCGCGGTCGATGGTTCCAGCAATCAACTCGCGCACGAGCAGGTCGACGAGCGTGAGGTCTTCGTAGTCGGTTTCCCGCTGCCGGACGTCACGCACCTGGATCAGCCCGGGCCGGTCGGGGGACTCCTGGTAGCTCAGCTGCAGTTCGGTGAAAGTCACGCTGGTGATGACGCCGCGCAGGCCGCAGGCGATGCAGACGTTCTGCATCTGCGCCGTGACGTCGGCGGCTCCGGCGCCGGATGACAGCAGCAGTTCGCCGACGCGAAGGGCCAGGTCGAGGGTGGGATAGGCGTCCTTGGAACCCGGGTCTTTCGAGCTGCTGTCCTGCAGGGGCTGCTTCGTCTGGGCGTTGTCGGTCGTCATCGCCCCTCAAGTCTGACGGATGCGGTGCGCGACCCGTCGGGGTGCTGCTGATCGCAAAGATCTATTTGCAAAGAGCGTTTTGCAGTGTACGTTCGTCGTATGACGCAGCGACACGAGATCAACCGGGTGCGGCCGGACCTGGCACAGCTGAAGGCGCTGGCGCATCCGGTGCGCCTCACGATGCTGACCAGGCTTCGGCTGGACGGGCCGGCGACCGCGTCCTCGCTCGCCGCGCAGCTCGGGCTCAACTCGGGTGCGACCAGCTATCACCTGCGCCAGCTCGCCGAAGCCGGTCTGGTCGTGGAGGATCCGAGCCGCGGCACGAAGCGGGACCGCTGGTGGAAGGCCGCGCACGAGTCGACCGAGACGGCCCCATCGGACGTCGACGACGCCGAGGAGCACGCTGTGCTGGTGGGCGCTTACCACGGTGTCGTGGCGCAGCAGGCTGCCCAGCAGATCGTGCAAGCCGCGGCGGAGACGCCCGAGTTGCCGGAGGAGTGGGCCGACCTGGCCGGTGCCAGTGACTGGAACCTCTACCTGACCCAGGAGCAGGTCCGCCGGGTCAAGGACGCCGTCCACGCGATCATGACCGAGGCGCTCGAGAACTCACCGGGCCGCGAGAATGCGCCGGCGGGTGCGGTGCCCTTCGTCTTCCAGTTCCACTCCTTCCCGCGGCCGGGCACACTCGCCCACCGTGAGGAGACAGGAGCATCCGAATGAGCCGCAATCGCACGCCGTTCGCCGCTCTTGCGGTTGCGGAGGCGTTCTCCATCTCGGGCACCCGGTTGTCGCAGATCGCGCTGCCCTGGCTGGTGCTGACCACCACCGGCTCGGCCGTCTGGACCGGGGCCGTCGGCTTCGCCGAGATGCTGCCGTATGTCGTGGCGAAGGCGCTGGGCGGTCCGCTCGTCGACCGTGTCGGAGCCAAAGCCGTTGCGGTGACGGCTGATTCGGTGAGCGTCCTGATCATCGGCCTCGTCCCGCTGCTGCACTGGCTCGGTATGTTGCACCTGGCATACCTGATCCCGATCGCGGCACTGATGGGCGCCGTGCGCGGGCCGTCCGACGGGGCGAAGTCCGCCCTCGTCCCGGCCGTCGCTGCGCACGGTGCGATCCCGCTGGAGCGGGTCACCGGTGTCATGGGCGCGATCGAGCGCCTCGGTGGCACGGTGGGCGCCGCGGCTGCCGGCGCCGTCGTCGCGGTCATCGGCGCGGCGCAGGCGCTCCTGGTCAATGCCGTGACGTTCGGGATCGCGGCAGTGTGCATCGCGCGCGGGCTGTCCCGTGCGGAAACGGAGCAGCAACAAGCGGATTCGTTGGAGGCGGAGGAGGGGGAGGCGTCATACCGTGAGCAGTTGGTGGAGGGCTGGCGCTTCCTCCGCGGCGATGCGGTGCTGGTCGGGATCACGACCATGGTGGCGCTGACCAACGTGCTCGACCAGGCGTGGACCGCGGTGCTGCTGCCGGTCTGGGCGCACGACACCGATCACGGTGCCGGCGCCGTCGGTCTGGTGCTCGCGACGATGGCCGGGCCGTCCATCCTCGGCGCGCTCACGGCAGCGGCGATCGGCGAGCGCCTGCCGCGGTTGCCGATCTACGTCGCGGGATTTCTGCTGGCCGGGCTGCCGCGCTTCACCATCTTCGCGTTCGACGCGCCGGTGTGGCTGATGGTGGTGGTGCTCGCGATGGTGGGGTTCATGTCCGGCTTCTGCAACCCGATCCTCGGCGCGGTCGTCTTCGAGCGCATCCCGCACCACCTGGTCGGCCGGGTGAGCGCTCTGAACACCTCGCTGTGCTGGTCGCTGATCCCGTTCGGCGGCCTGCTCGGTGGCGTCCTGACGGCAGTGGCCGGGCTGCGCCCGGCGACGCTGTCGGTCGGCTGCGCCTACTTCCTTGTCGCGCTGATGCCGTTGGTGCGGAAGAGCTTCCGTGAGTTCAGCAAGCGCCCGACCGGCGAACCTGCCCCGCCGGCAGCGGAGCACGGGACCGCCCGCACGGCCGCCCCAGTCTGATCTGCCGAGAGGCTCAGAAACGTCTCGAGAGGCTCAGTAGGACCGGCCATTCGAGCCTGTCCTTCTGAGCCTCTCGGCGTTTTGTGAGCCTCTCGGCAATGAGGGTGGCGGGTTCGGTCAGGCGAGCTCGGCGAAGGCGTCCTCGAGCACGCCGAGGCCTTCGAGCAGCAGCTCGTCACTGATCACCAGCGGCGGCAGCAGCCGGATCACGTTGCCGAACGTGCCGCAGGTGAGCACGACGACGCCCTCGCCGTGGCACCGCTTGGCGACGGCAGCGGTCAGCGCCGCATCCGGCTCCTTGGTGCCCGGCTTCACGATCTCGATCGCGAGCATCCCGCCGCGTCCGCGGATCTCGCCGATGGCGGGCGTCTTGGCCGCGATCTCGCGCAGCTTGGCGGTCGCGATCTCCTCGATGTGCTTCGCCCGTGCGAGCAAGCCGTCCTGCTCCATCGTCTCGATCGCACCGAGCGCCGCGGCACAGGCGACCGGATTGCCGCCGTAGGTGCCGCCGAGGCCGCCGGGGTGCACAGAGTCCATGATCTCGGCGCGACCGGTGACCGCCGCGAGCGGCAGACCGCCCGCGATGCCCTTCGCGGTCGTGACCAGGTCGGGGACGACACCCTCGTGGTCGACGGCGAACCAGTCACCCGTGCGCGCGAAGCCGCTCTGCACCTCGTCCGCGATGAAGACGATGCCGTTGGCGCTGCACCAGTCCGCAATGGCGCGCAGGAAGCCCGGCGCCGGCTCGATGAATCCGCCTTCGCCCTGGATCGGCTCGATGACGAACGCCGCGATCTGGTCGGCGCCGACCGCCTTCTCGGCCATCGTGATGGCGCGCTGCGCGGCCTCCTCGCCCGTCATACCCTCCGGATCCCGGAAGGGGTATGACGTGGGCACGCGGTAGATGTCCGACGCGAAGGGGCCGAAGCCCTTCTTGTAGGGCATCGACTTCGCGGTCAGCGCCATCGTGAGGTTGGTACGGCCGTGGTAGGCGTGGTCGACCGCAACGACGGCCTGCCGGCCGGTGTAGTAACGGGCGATCTTCACGGCGTTCTCCACGGCCTCGGCGCCGGAGTTGAAGAGCGCGGACTTCTTGGCGTGGTCGCCCGGAGTGAGCTCGGCCAGCTTCTCGGCGACCGCGACATACCCCTCATAGGGGCTGATCATGAAGCAGGTGTGAGTGATGTCCGCGACCTGCTGCTGCACGCCCGCGACGACCCGCGGGGCCGAGCTGCCGACCGTCGTCACGGCGATACCCGACCCGAGGTCGATGAGGGTATTGCCGTCGACGTCCTCGATGATGCCCCCGGCGGCGCGGGCGGCATACACGGGCATCGTCGAGGAGACACCCGCAGCGACGACGGCACTGCGGCGCTCGGCGAGGGCCTGCGAACGCGGGCCGGGAATGGCGGTCTTCAGCTCGCGGCGCTGCGCGACTTCCGGTGCGGTGACTGTCATGGGAACTCCTCTTGACGCGAGACCGCCGACCCGGCGGTCCTTCCCAGTGTGCCACGCGACGATATTCGAAATCGAAGGAGTATGGCGTGCGACGCGATGGTCACGTTCCGGACACGCATGGCTTCTCCGGGACAACCTTCCGCGGCGCCCGCGCGTCGTCAGAGTCGATCGGCGGGGAGGCCGATCGCGGCGTGACCATCGCCGTCCCGAACGACGAAGGGCAAGTCATGCGGTGCAGGAACGTCAGCAGGTTCGCGGTCGTGGCGGCGACCGGTGTGACCGTGGCCCTCACGGGTTGCGGGAGCGGCGGGAGCGGCGCGCACGGAACCGCGTCCGCGGCTCCGGCAACGCACGCCACGGTCCCGGCGAAGCAGACCACCACACGGGCCGCCCACACCGGCAGCCCCCGGCCGGCGACCGGCACCAACCGGCCGGCGACCGGCACCAACCGGCCGGCGACCGGCACGAACCGGCCGGCGCCGGCCTCGGGCGGCTCACAGGTGGCATCGTTCATAGCCGCGACGAAGGGCGAGAAGCACTCCGCGGTCGTGCGGGTGCCGTCCGGCGCCTACGAAGCAGCTGCCTGGGACACCAAGGGCAATATCTGGTTCTGGAGCAACGCCGGCGGCACGTGGCACCTGATCGGCAGCAGCCGCTACCCCTTACTGCCCGGGAGCAACGGCAACTACACGACGGTCGCCAGCACCTTGCTGCCCGGTATGACGCACGCGGCATACCTCGCCATCGGCGAGTTCACCGGTGACAGCTCCGGCAACACGATCGCGTTCGCGGCGACGTCCGACGGCAGCTGGGGGACCGTCGCACCCCAGGACGCGAACTCCCTGGTGCCGACCGGGAAGCCGGCCACGGACAACCTGACGCCAGGGATCTGGCGGGACGCCCGCTTCGCGCACGGCAGGCTCGAGACCACGGTGGGCAACCCGTTCACCGCCAACGCCGTGGCGTCGGCATACCCGCTCATCACCGACTGGTCGTGGATGGCCGGCAAGTTCGTCGCAACCTCGAGCAACGCCTTCGTCTCGCACGTCGTCGCCGCGCCGAAGCCCGCGGCCAGCACGCTCGCCGGCTGCCCCACATCGGTGGCGGACGGCAGCTACGCGGCGGGAGTCCTGGGCTCGCAACCGCCCGGCGATGTGCCGTTTTCCGCTGTGGCAGTGAGGTTTTGGGCGCCGGATGGCGGCAAGAAGCTCTGCACGGTGCAGGTGTCGGCAAACACTCCGGTGACGACGTCGGGAACGACGAGCTCCGGTGCGGGCTGGGTCACCGTGCCCGCATGGATGCTGCAGACCACCTTCCAGCCGGGCGCCGGCGTGACGATCATCTATCCGGAACAGGTGGCAGCCGGCGAGTCACCGCTCGTCGCGCCCGGGCTGCGCAGCCTTCGGCCGGCTCTCGGCACCTCCGCGGACAACTCGATCGCGGCCCAGGTCGTCGTCGAGCATGGCACGGTCACGGGCATCGAGCTGATCGGGCACAGCTGACCGTGGCCGCCGCGTCACGCCACGGGGTCGGCGTCGCCGATCCGGGCGAGCACCTCGTCGTGCAGCAAACCGTTGCTGGACAACGCATTTCCGCTCCACGGGCCATCCTTACCGTCCAGCCCGGTGAAGCGGCCGCCGGCCTCGGTCACGATCGGCGCGAGCGCGGCCATGTCGTGCAGCGCCAACTCGGGCTCGGGAGCGAAGTCGATCGCGCCCTCGGCCACGAGCATGTGCGCCCAGAAGTCGCCGTAGCTGCGGACCCGCCATACCTCGTCCATCAGCTCGACCAGAGCGTCCCGCCGGCGAAGCTCCGCCCAGGTGCGCCATCCGGCGACCGACGCCGACGCATCGGACAACTGCGAAACCCCTGACACGCCAATGCGTTTCGCCCCGGACAGGGAGCGGCCGCTCCAGGCGCCGGTGCCGACTCCGGCCCACCACCGGCGGGCGAGTGCCGGCGCGGCGACCAGCCCCACCACCGGCACGCCGTCGTCGACCAGCGCGATGAGGGTCGCCCACACGGGCACGCCGCGCACGAAGTTCTTGGTGCCGTCGATCGGGTCGATGACCCAGCGGCGCGGTCCGTTGCCCTCGGTGCCGTGCTCCTCGCCTTGCACGGAATCGCGCGGCCGGGCGCGCTTCAGCTGGGAGCGGATGATCTCCTCGACGGCGAGATCTGCGTCGGTCACCGGGGTGAGGTCGGGCTTGGCGGAGACGTGCAGGTCCTCGGCCCGGAAGCGCGACATGCTGGTCGGCTCCACTGCGTCCGCGAGCACGTGCGCGAGGCGCAGGTCGTCGTCATACGTCGGCATGGCCCGAATCTAGTGGGGCCGGTGCTCGGTATGGCGGCGCACCGCCGTTCCGCCGGATCCTGCACATAAGTCGCGACGGTCGCGACCTACGCGCACCTGCGGGCCTCATCTCGTGCAATAACTCGCGACGGTCGCGAGGTATGCGCAGGTGGGGCTTGGTCTCGTGCAATAACTCGCGACGGTCGCGACTTTGGTACGCCGTTCCGCGGGCAAAGTCAAACGGTCGAGGCAACATCGGTTCAGGCTGCTGGGGTTTCGAGCAGCTCGGCGAGCCGTTGGGCTGGGGTATGTAGGTCGAGTGTAGGTCGCGGCCTGCGGTTGAGGGTGTC
>NZ_JBMAMH010000026.1:0-17970 GCF_058148645.1 Flexivirga sp. YIM B11880 | reverse complement strand
TCGAGACAACTGTTCCAAGGTGGCCCGCTGACTGTCCGACATCGACAACGGTGGGGCTGCAGGTGCGCTCATGGAGCAAGGATATCGCGTATTCCACTAGTTATTTGCGGGACACACCACTAGTTAGCGGCGAAGATGCCCGCGCCCGGGTGCACGCTGAAGACCAGCTGCGTCTCGGTGTGCCGGACCCCCGGGTGGATGTTGATGTGCTCCAGGACCAGGTCGCGCAACTGTTCGGGATCCGTCACTGCGACGTGCAGCAGGTAGTCGTTCTCGCCGGCCACGTGAAAGACCGTCAGCACGCCGGGTATGGCGGTCAGTGTGTCGTGGAAGCGCAGCACGTGGTCGCGGTTGTGGCTCGCCAACTGGACCGCGATGACCGCCTGGATGGGACGGCCGAGCGCCGCGAGATCGAGCTGGGTGGTGAAACCGGTGATGACGCCGCGATCCCGCAACAGTTGCAGGCGTTTCGCGCAGGTGGACTCGGCGACACCGACCCGTCTCGCGAGCGCGGCGCCGGTGATCCGCGCGTTGGCTGCCAGCTCAGCAAGGATGGCGAGGTCGACCTCGTCGAGCCCAGCCGGTCGAGGATTCTTCGTCTCGGACGTCATCTGGGCACCGTACGTCATCGTATTTCGTCGGATATCGGACGTTCCGCGGCAGGATCTTCGCTCCCTCCGAGGCATCACCGAGGATTCTCGTAACCTCCCGCTATGACTCCGCGAGCGCTGCAGCTGGATTCGATCGCCACGCACGCCGGCCGGGACGGACTCGCCGCGCAGGGCGTGCACGTTCCGCCGATCGATCTGTCGACGACCAACCCGGTCCCTGACCTGGATGCCAGCGGACTGTCCTACGAGGTGATGGCAGGCGGCGGCCGCCCGGTGCCGGGCGGCGGCAATGTCTATGCGCGGCTGTGGAATCCGACGGTTGCCCGCTTCGAGGAGGGCCTCGCCGCGCTGGAGGGCACCGATGAGGCCGTCGCATTCTCATCGGGCATGGCGGCGATGACGGCCGTCATACTCGCAGCCAAGAGCGAGCACGCGGGCCGGCACGTCGTCGCGGTGCGGCCCCTGTACGGCGGCACCGATCACCTGCTCGGCTCGCCGCTGCTGGACGTGGAGACCACCTACTGCACACCGGAGGAGGTCCCTTCGGCGATCCGGCCCGACACCTGCCTGGTGGTGCTGGAGACGCCGGCGAACCCGACGCTGCAACTCGTCGACATCGCGGCGGTCACCGCTGCTGCAGGCTCCACGCCGGTGGTCGTCGACAACACCTTCGCGACGCCTGTCCTGCAGCACCCTGCTGCGCTGGGCGCCGCCCTCGTGCTGCACAGCGCGACGAAATTCATCGGTGGCCATGGCGATGCGATTGCCGGCGTGGTGGCGTGCGACACCGGCTGGGCTGAGGCACTGCGCCGGGTGCGGGCGATCACCGGCAGTCTGCTCCATCCGCTCGCCGGCTACCTGCTGCACCGCGGCTTGGCGACCTTGCCGCTGCGCGTTCGGGCCGGCCAGGATTCCGCGGACAAACTCGTCGGCTGGGCGAGCGACCACCCGGCGATCGCGGAGGTCTTCTATCCCGGCCTGCCCGAATGCGACCCGACCGGTCTCGTCGGCCGTCAGATGCGCGGTCCGGGAGCGATGTTCGCGCTGCGTCTCGCCGGCGGGTATGACGCGGCGGCCCACCTGGTCAGCTCGGTCCGGCTCTTCGAGCACGCCGTTTCACTCGGTGGCGTCACGTCGCTGATCTCGCACCCGGCATCGCTGACGCACCGACCGGTGCCCGCGGATGCCCGCCCGGATGCGGACGTCGTGCGGGTGTCGGTCGGACTCGAGGACGTCGAGGACCTGCGCGCCGACCTCGAGCAGGCTCTTACTTCCGCATGATCTCTCCCTCCGGCCCGCCGGAGCGCGCCCGATGCCCACACCCCNCCGCCCGGATGCGGACGTCGTGCGGGTGTCGGTCGGACTCGAGGACGTCGAGGACCTGCGCGCCGACCTCGAGCAGGCTCTTACTTCCGCATGATCTCTCCCTCCGGCCCGCCGGAGCGCGCCCGATGCCCACACCCCTTCGCCGAGAGGCTCACATACACCTCGACAGGCTCAGAAAATCGACGGTCGAACCCGTGATTTTCTGAGCCTCTCGGAGCGTTGCTGAGCCTCTCGGCGAAGGGGCGGGTCAGACGTTGCGGCGGTACTGGCCGCCCACCTCGAAGAATGCCTCGGTGATCTGGCCGAGCGAGCACACGCGGGCGGCGTCCATCAGCACCGCAAAGACGTTCTCACCCTGGGTGGCGGCCTCCCGCAGCCGGGCCAGCGCCTCCTGCGCCTCGTCGCGGTGCTGCTGCTGGAACGCCTGCACCCGGTGCAGCTGCGACTCCTTCTCCACCTCCGAAGCGCGCGCGAGCTCAACGGTTTTCGCCTCCTCACCCTCGTGCGGGTTGCGGAAGGTGTTGACACCGACGATCGGCAGCGAGCCGTCGTGCTTGCGGTGCTCGTAGAGCATCGACTCGTCCTGGATCTTGCCGCGCTGATAGCCGGTCTCCATCGCCCCGAGCACCCCACCGCGCTCGGAGATCCGGTCGAACTCCGTGAGCACCGCCTCTTCGACCAGGTCGGTCAGCTCGTCGATGATGAACGAACCCTGCAGGGGGTTCTCGTTGACCGCCAGGCCCCACTCACGGTTGATGATCAGCTGTATGGCGAGCGCACGCCGCACCGAATCCTCGGACGGTGTCGTGACCGCTTCGTCGAAAGCGTTGGTGTGCAACGAGTTGGCGTTGTCGTAGATCGCGATCAGCGCCTGCAGCGTCGTGCGGATGTCGTTGAACTGCATCTCCTGCGCGTGCAACGAGCGACCCGAGGTCTGCACGTGGTACTTCAGCTTCTGGCTGCGCTCGTTGGCGCCATACTTGTCCCGCATCGCGACCGCCCAGATGCGGCGGGCGACCCGGCCGATGACGGAGTACTCGGGGTCCATTCCGTTCGAGAAGAAGAACGACAGGTTCGGTGCGAAGTCGTCGATGTTCATCCCGCGCGCGAGGTATGCCTCGACGTAGGTGAAGCCGTTGGCGAGGGTGAATGCCAGCTGGCTGATCGGGTTCGCACCGGCCTCGGCGATGTGGTAGCCGCTGATCGACACCGAGTAGAAGTTGCGAACGGCGTTCTGGATGAACCATTCCTGGATGTCGGCCATCATCCGCAACGAGAACTCGGTGGAGAACAGGCAGGTGTTCTGGCCCTGGTCCTCCTTGAGGATGTCGGCCTGCACGGTGCCACGGACAGTGGCCAGCGCGCGGGCACGAACCTCGGCCGCCTCCTGCTCGCTCGGCTCGCGACCCTGCCCAGCCGCGAACTTCGCCAGCTCCTGGTCGATCACCGTGTTGAGGAAAAATGCCAGGATCGTCGGGGCCGGGCCGTTGATCGTCATCGACACGCTGGTCGATGGCGAGGTGAGGTCGAAGCCGTCATACAGCGCCTTCATGTCGTCCAAGGTGGCGACGGAAACGCCTGAGGTGCCCACCTTTCCGTAGATGTCGGGTCGCAGGTCGGGGTCACGCCCGTAGAGGGTCACCGAGTCGAACGCGGTCGACAAGCGGGTCGCCGGCTGCCCCTCGGAGAGCAGCTTGAAGCGGCGGTTGGTCCGGAAGGGATCGCCCTCGCCCGCGAACATCCGGGCGGGGTCCTCGTTGTCCCGCTTGAACGGGAAAACACCTGCGGTGTAGGGAAAGTAGCCGGGCAGGTTCTCGCGGCGCAAGAAGGACAGCAGCTCACCGTGATCCTGGTAGCGCGGCAGCGCGACACGACGAATCTTGTTGCCCGACAATGATTCCTTCGTCAGTGCGGTGTGGATCTCCTTGTCGCGGATCTTCACCACTTGCTCGTCGCCGCTGTAGGCCCCGACCACCTTCGGCCAGTCCTCCAGCACGCGGAGGACCGACGCGGGCAGATGCTGGCCGGCCTCGTCGATCAGCGTCTCCAACTCACTGGGAGCCTTGTCTCCCAATGCATCCCGGGCCGTCGTGAGGTGCTGGATGCGGCGCACCGCGTCGACATACGACACGGTGTCGGCGTGATAGCCGCGCACGATTTCGCCGATCTCGGCGAGATAGCGCACCCGCTGCGGCGGCACCACCTGGCGCAGCACCGACGAGTGGCGAACGGTGACCGGTGCGAGAGTGCCCTCGGCCAGCTCCAGTCCCTTGCCGCCCAACTGCGCGCGGAGCTCCTGGTAGAGCGCGGTGACACCGTCGTCGTTGAAGGTCGCGGCGGAGGTGCCGAAGACCGGCATGTCCTCGGGCTTCTTGCCGAACGCCTCACGGTTGCGGACCATCTGCCGCCCGACGTCACGCAATGCGTCCATCGCGCCGCGCCGCTCGAACTTGTTGATCGCCACCACGTCGGCGAAGTCCAGCATGTCGATCTTCTCCAGCTGGCTCTGCGCGCCGAACTCTGGTGTCATCACGTAGAGGTTGACGTCGGCGAAGTCGATGATCGCCGCGTCGCCCTGTCCGATGCCGGGCGTCTCCACGATGATCAGGTCGTATGCCGCCGCGCGCAGCACGGTCAGCACCTCCGACAGTTCCTCGGGGACTTCGCGACCGCCGCGAGTGGCGAGTGAGCGGAAGAAGATGCGTTCGCCGTCAAGCGAATTCATCCGGATGCGGTCCCCGAGCAGCGCACCGCCGCCACGGCGCCGCGTCGGGTCGATCGCCACGCAGGCGATGCGCAGCTTGTCCTGTTGGTCCATCCGAAAACGGCGCACCAGCTCGTCGGTCAGGCTCGACTTGCCCGAACCGCCGGTGCCCGTGATGCCGAGCACCGGGGTGTGGCCGTCGTTCGCCGCCGCGCGCAATTGCTCGAGCAACTCCGGCGCCAGCGCGCCCTGCTCGGCGCCGCTGATGGTGCGGGCGACCGCAGCGCGGTCCCCGGACATCACCGAGTGCGCGTCGGGTCGCGACACGTCATACACGTTGAAGTCGCAGTCCTTGACGACCTGGTTGATCATCCCGACGAGCCCGAGTCGCTGTCCGTCCTCCGGGCTGAAGATCGTGACGCCGGACTGGCGCAGCCGCGCGATCTCCTCCGGCACGATGACGCCGCCACCGCCACCGACCACACGGATGTGCTCGGCGCCGGCGTCACGCAGCAACTGCACGAGGTATTCGAAGTATTCGACGTGGCCGCCCTGGTAGGAGCTGACCGCGATCCCCTGCGCATCCTCCTCGATCGCCGCGTCGACGACCTCCTGCACGCTGCGGTTGTGCCCGAGGTGGATCACCTCCGCGCCCTGGCTCTGCATGATGCGTCGCATGATGTTGATCGACGCGTCATGCCCGTCGAACAGGCTGGAGGCGCTGACGATGCGGACCGGGTTGACGGGGACGTGAAGCGCGGGCGTGTCGGACATGGGTTCTCCACTCTGGTCGATACGCGGTCAATACTAGGACGTCCAACTATTGGGGTCCAATCGCGCGGCCGCCCGGCTCAGCTCACCGCACCACGACGCGATGACTCGGGTCCACCCGTCGCGTCCAACCCCGCCGGTCCAGGTGCTCGAGCAGCGGTATGGCGACTCGGCGTGTCGTGCGCAGCGCCTCGCGCGCCTCGCTCGTGGTGAACGGCCCCGGCATGCGCGAGAGCGCGCGCATGGCCAGAGCAGGCGCGGTGGGCAGGAGCACGATGCCGTCACCGAACCGCACCAGCCGGCCGGCGCGCTCGGCGGCAGCGAGCTCACGCCGGTCGAGCCCGAGCTCCGCCAGCTCGTCCGCTTCGGGTGCCGCGAACGGATCCGCCGCGAGTCTTGCCTCCAGGACCGCGACGGCTGCGCCGGCCGGGCCGAGGTCTGCCTCCTCACCGGGCAACGTCACCACGGAGTTGCGGATCACCAGCTCGGCGTGCTGCACGACCTCGTCGAGCAGCGACGCGTCCGGCACGGCGATCGCGTCGCTCGCTGCCTTTCGAGACAGACCGGCCGACAAGGGGTTTCGCGCCCGGTCCGCGTCGACCGCCGCACGCAGCTCGGCTGCCCAGCCGATGAGCGCCTCCTCGTCGATCCACCAATCGCTCTCGGCGCGAACGCCATCCGGCGGATCGGCCGGCAGCGCAATACCCAGCCGCTCGAGGTGCGCGCCCCGCACAGCACCCCGACGGGCCACTTCGGTCCGGACATCGCCTGCGGGATCGGCGGCGGCGAGCTGGGCGGCCCGCCGGCGGCCGTCCCCGCGCCGCCGGAGCGGAGGCGGGTCGACATCCAGCACCTGAGCGCCGCCGGCGATGCGTTGGTTCCCGTCCTCGCGCACGATGATCCGGTCCCCGGTCGTCAAGGGCAACGGGTACGACAGGGTGATCCGACCGGTCTCCGCGTCGAACGGACGGAGCCGAGCGTGAACCGCCGCGGTGCCGAGGTGGACGGTCACCCCGGCTGCCATCTCGTCCAATCGCTGGCCGGTCGATCTCCGCACGTCGGCGACGTCGGTCAACTGCCACGCGTCAGGCGTCAGCAGCACGTCGCCCCGGTGGATCTGGTCTGCGCCGGGTGACCGCAGGTTGAGCGCCACCCGGTTGACCGGGCCGGCGCTCTCGACGGGTGATCCGTGCTCCTGAACGCCGCGGATCGTCACGGCGCGCTGCCCGCGTGCACCGGACAGCAGCAACCGATCGCCGGCGCGCAGCGTCCCGGCGGATAGCGTGCCGGTGACGACCGTGCCGGCGCCCTTGATGCTGAACGCGCGGTCGATCCAGAAGCGAATTCTGCTGTCGGCAGCCGGTTTCGGCACAGCGGCCAGCACCTGGTCGAGTTGTAAGAGGAGGTCCTCGAGGCCGGCCCCCGTGACCGCGGAGACCGGCACGACCGGCGCGTTCCGAAGTCCGGTCGCCGCCAGCTCAGCACGGATTTGAGCAGTCACCTCCGGAACCCGGTCCGGCGCCAGGTCGGTGCGGCTGACGACGATCAGGCCGTGCTCGATGCCCAGTGCCGCGATCGCGTCCCGGTGATCGCTCGACTGCTGCCGCCAGCCCTCGTCGGCGGCGACGACGATGCAGACCACCGGTGCTGGACCGATCCCGGCCAGCATGTTGCCCAGGAACCGCTCGTGTCCCGGCACATCGACGAACGCGACCTCGTTGCCGGACGGCGTTGCGGTCCATGCGAATCCGAGGTCGATGGTCAGCCCGCGCCGCTTCTCCTCGTCCCACCGGTCGGGCTCGATCCCGGTGAGAGCCCGTACGAGCGTGCTCTTGCCGTGGTCGACGTGGCCGGCGGTCGCGACGACATACATCTCAGCTGTCCAACGCCGCACGAACGGCCGCAGTGAGCCGCTCGTCGTCGGCCTCCGGCACACAGCGCAGGTCGAGCAGGCACCAGCCACCATGCACGCGCGGCAGCACCGCCGGATCACCGAGTCGCAGTGCCAGTGCGACCTTTTCGGGCAAACGGACCGCCCAGCCGGGAAGTGGGACACCTGGCGCTCCCCCGCCGCCCACCCGGCCGTCGTGCGGCACGACGGCTCCGCCGGTGGCCGATGCGAGCGCCTCGGCACGCTGCTTGAGTCGGGCGGGATCGGCGTGCAGCGCGAGGTACGACGGGGTGTCCGGTCCGGCCAACGTTGCCTCGAGCGCGGCGAGCGCGAGCTTGTCGGCGCGCACCGCGCGGGCGAGGGGGTGCTTCGCCATACGGCCGAGAATCGCGTTGCGGCCCAGCACGATTCCCGCCTGCGGTCCGCCGAGCAACTTGTCGCCGCTGGCGGTGATGACGTCCGCTCCGGCGGTGAGCGCGGTGTGCGCGTCGGGCTCGTCGGGAATGGCCGGATCAGGGGCGAGCAAGCCGCTGCCCAGATCGACGACGAGCGGCACGTCGTGCTGCATGGTCAGCGCGTGCAGATCGGGGATCGACGCGGCGGCCGTGAACCCGTCGACGCGGAAATTGCTCGGATGGACCTTGAGGACGGCTCCGGTGTCAGGGCCAATGGCGTCGGCGTAGTCGCGTAGGTGCGTCCGGTTGGTGGTGCCGACCTCGCGCAGTTGCGCACCGGTCGACTCGATCAGGTCGGGAAGGCGGAAGCCGGCGCCGATCTCGATGAGTTCGCCTCTGCTGACGATGATTTCCCGTCCTTGCGCGAGCGCCGTGGTGGCGAGCACGAGGGCGGCGGCACCGTTGTTGACAACCAGTGCCTCCTCTGCGGCGGGGCAGCGGGCCAGCAGGGCGGCCCGGGCTGCGAGACCGCGTGTGGAGCGTGTGCCGGTCGCCAGGTCGAGTTCGACGTCGACATACCGGGCCGCGACCTGCAATGCCTCGATGGCGGCGCGCGACAGGGGTGCTCGTCCGAGGTTGGTGTGTATGACGACGCCCGTCGCGTTGAGCACCGGGCGCAGCTGCGTCGGACGGCCGGCGGCGAGCGACTCGGCGAGGACGTCGGCCACCCGCTCCGGTGCGATGTCGCCGGCGCGGGCCCGGTCCTGTGCCGCGGTGACCAGGCGCCGGACGGTCGCGGTGCCCAGCCGCTCCGCCGCCGCGGCGACGGCGGGCGAGCTGAGCAGGGTGTCGGTGCGCGGGATGCGGCTGCGCGGGTCCTGCGACGACATCGGCACCTCCGGACACGACATACGAAGTGGCGGAGACGGACGGGAATCGAACCCGCCAGACCGAGATGCTCGGCCTCACCGGTTTTGAAGACCGGGGGGCCCACCAGGAACCCTGACGCCTCCAGGCGCCAACTTACCGGGGCGCGTCTACTCTCGATCACATGACCGGGACCGAGGCGCTGCGACTGACCGACTTAGCGCACGGCGGAGGCTGCGCGTGCAAGATCCCGGCGGGCGAGCTCGAGGACGCGGTCCGCGATCTCGTCGGACAGGCGGGCCCCGACGTGCTGGTCGGACTGGACGACGGCGACGACGCCGCGGCGGTGCGGGTGCGCGACGATCTCGCGGTGCTCTCGACCGCCGACTTCTTCACGCCCGTCGTCAACGACGCCTACGACTGGGGGCGGATCGCCGCCGCCAATGCCCTGTCGGACATCTACGCGATGGGCGGCCGCCCGGTGGTCGCGATCAACCTGGTCGGCTGGCCCCGCGGCGTGCTGCCGATGGAGCTGATGACGGAGGTCCTGCGCGGCGGACTCGATGTCGGCCGGCAGGCGGGCTGCCCGGTGATCGGTGGGCACACGATCGACGACCCGGAGCCGAAGTACGGTATGGCGGTCACGGGCATCGCCGATCCGAACCGGTTGCTGCGCAATGATTCTGCGGTTGCCGGTATGCCGCTGACGCTCACCAAGCCGATCGGCGTCGGGCTGCTGAACAACCGGCACAAGCAGACCGGCGAAGTGTTCGACGCGGCGATCGCGGTGATGACCACGCTGAACGACGTGGCCGCGCGTGATGCCCTGGCGGCCGGGGTGTCGGCCGCGACGGACGTGACCGGCTTCGGCCTGCTCGGGCATCTGCACAAGCTCTTGCGCGCGTCCGGGATCGGTGCGGTGCTCGACCGATCGGCGGTGCCGGCCGTCGACGGCGCCCCGGAGGCGCTGCGCGACGGCTTCGTGTCCGGCGGCACCCGCCGCAACCTGGACTGGGTGCGGCCGCACCTGCAGGTTGGTCCGGGCATCGGCGAGGACGACCTGCTCTTCCTCGCCGACGCGCAGACCTCCGGAGGGCTGCTGATCGTGGGCGAGGTGCCGGGCTATCCGGTCATCGGGCACACCGTCGCCGGCTCCGGCATACAACTCCGCTGACCGCGAACCCACCACACGACAGGCTCAGAAAATCTCGAGAGGCTCACATCTGACGGCCAGATTTGCCGATTTTTCTGAGCCTGTCGGACCCGTTCTGAGCCTCTCGGCAGGGGTCAGCGGGACGCTCCGGGGGAGGCGCTGCGGCGGGCACCGTCGTGATGGAGTCGTCGGTGATGCCGGCGGCGCGGCGCTCGGCGAGGCGGCGGCGTTGCGGCTCGACGGTGTAGCGCGGGTCCTTCGCCGAGTTGATGCCCGCCTGCAGCACGCCGAAGCGCGTGCAGACCGACGCGCCGAGCAGGGCCGCACCGGACACCGCCGCGGCGACGCGATTGCGGCCGAGCAGCAACGCGCCGAGGCCGCCGGCAATCGCCAGCCGCTCGCTCCAGCGCAGCAGCGCACCAGGCCGGCCCTCGTGCAGCGGTTCGGCGGCGACCGGGTCCATCCGGCCTTCCATGTAGCGCGTCGCGATCAGGTCACCGGCGACACCCATCACGGCGAGCACCCGGGCCGGGCCGGTCTCGCGGGTCGGGGTCGTCACCATCGCCAGACCGCCGGCGGCGAGCGACGCGGAGCTGGCGAAGACGAACGGCAGGTCGCGGTGCGCGGCGTTCCACGTGGGATTGGCAGTGTCCGAGAGCAGCACCGCGGTGTAGACCGCGAGCGGCGCGCCGAACGCCGCACCCGCAATGCCCGCGGCCGGCTCCACCGTCGTCAGCGCACGGCGCAGGGGCCCGAGCGGCAGCCGGCCCCCGGTGATCCGGTCGACCTCGGCCGCGGCGGCGAGCCCCATGCCACTGCTGTATGCCGTGAGGATCCACGATCCGAGGCTCATCGGCGAGGTCAGCTTGATGGTCCGCAGCATGTTGTAGAAGCGGTCCGGCCGTCCGAGATCCTTGACCAGTGCTCCCGAGCCGAGTCCGATCGCGACCATCGCGCCCACACGGGCGTTGCGGCACAACAACTTCCGGCCGGTCAGTTGCGCGCCGTAGGCCAGCAGACCCGACCCGCCGGCGACCCCGCCGAGGAAGAGGTATGCCCCGATCTCCGGCCCCCACGGCGGCGGCTTGACGATGTTGTGGCCGTAGTAGGACGTGAACTCCACGTCGGGCACCATCAGCATCTCGGCGGACCCGTCGGTGCGTCCGGCGCGCTTCGTGCGCCGCAGCTTGCCGAACCGCCGGCCCTTGCGCTCGGGCTCCGGCGGACGGAACTGGTCGAAATCGGAAACCGTCACCGGCCGCCCCCGACGAACGCCAAGGCGGCAGCGGCCAGCATGCCGACGGCCGCGAGCCCCGCACGCTTGAACATGACCGGCAGATCGGCCGTCGGCACGCGCGGGTCGGGCGGCAGCCCGTAGACCTCGGGCTCGTCGAGCAGCAGGAACATCGCTCCGGTGCCGCCGACGCCGTCCAGCTCGTTGGCGCCATACAGCCGAGCCTCGGTGAGGCCTTCCTCGTGCAGCTGGTTGACCCGACCCCGAGCGGCGGCAAGCAGATCGGCGTGATCGCCGAACTTGATCGACGTCGTCGGGCAGGTCTTGGCACAGGACGGTGTCTCGTCGTCGACCAGCCGGTCGTAGCACAGGGTGCACTTCTGCGCGATGCCGCGCTTGGGCACGTCGGGCTGCTCACCCTTGCGCTCGCCCCGGCGGGTGGTCGGCGCCGCGGTGCCGTCGCTGCGGCGCTCGATCACCCCGAACGGGCAGCCCGCGACGCAGGTGCCGCAGCCGTTGCACACGTCGTCCTGCACGACCACGGTGCCGAACTCGGTGCGGAACAGCGCTCCCGTCGGACACACGTCGAGACATCCGGCGTGCGTGCAGTGTTTGCAGACGTCCGACGCCATCAGCCACCGGAACTCGGGGGTGTCCGGCGGCGTCGTGTCAGCTGGTCTCGATACACCTCCCCCGCTGCGCTCCTCCAGCACTCGACCGGCATCGGAGCGCACCGTCGGCATGCCGAGATCGACCAGCTGACGCCCGGATTCGCGTGCCTGCTCGATGCGGTCGCGAGTCTGCTCGATGAACGCGACGTGTCGCCACGTGCTCGCGCCGAGCGCCTGGGTGTTGTCGTAGGACCATCCGGTGAGCTCGAGGTCGCCGTCGCGCGGGTTGCGGTTCCACTCCTTGCACGCCACCTCACACGCCTTGCAGCCGATGCAGATCGAGGTGTCGGTGAAGAAGCCCTTGCGCGGCCCGTGCGTCGTCCAGTGCGCGTCGGCCGCCGGGTCGGTCGGGCCGGAGAACTGGTGCGAGGCGTATGCCGAAACCGACTGATCCTCAACGCTGCTGACCATCGAGGCCCTCCTCGCTCGGGTCGCTGATCCGCTGATTGTCGGTCTGCACCGTCACCCCTGCGCGTTCGTTGTATGACGCCAGCAGCGCGTCCGCGGCCGCGCCTCGCGGACGGCGACCGGCGATCACGTCGCACGACCCGACCTTCGACTCCTGGATCTGCACGTTGGGGTCCAGCGTGACACCGATCAGGTCGTTTGCGGAATCCCCAGTGACGACAGCCTCGTCGCCGACACCCCAGTGATAGGGCAGCCCGACCTGGTGCACCTCCCGACCACCGATCGTGAGTGGCTTCATCCGGTCGGTGACGAGCACCCGCGCCTCGATGACGGCACGCGGCGACACGATCGTCGCCCAGCCCTCGTTGACCAGGCCGCGCTCGGCCGCCAGCTGCGGCGACACCTCGCAGAACATCTCCGGCTGCAGCTCCGAGAGGTAGGGCAGCCAGCGACTCATGCCGCCGGCGGTGTGGTGCTCGGTCAGCCGGTAGGTGGTGAAGACGAACGGATAGGTCTCCACGCCCGGGTCGCCGGCACTCGGCGCTCCGAGGTTGTCCGCACGGGGGAAGATCAGCCGGGCGGGGTTCCGCTGCTGCGGGTAGAGCCGGTTGCGGACCGGCGACTCCTGCGGCTCGTAATGGGTCGGGAGCGGCCCGTCCACGAGGCCTTTCGGCGTGAAGAGCCAGCCCTTGCCGTCGGATTGCATGATGAACGGGTCGTCGCCGGTCAGCGCCGCCGGACCGCCGAGCGAGGGGTCCGGGCGACTGTGCGGCGCCCGGTCGAGCGGGAAGTCGGGCACGTCGTCGCCGACCCACTTCTGCTCGGCGTCGTCCCACCAGATGTACTTCTTCCGGTCGCTCCAGGGCTTGCCGTCCGGGTCCGCGGAGGCGCGGTTGTAGAGGATCCGCCGGTCCGCGGGCCACGCCCAACCCCACTGTGACTGGCTCACCCCTGGTCCGCCCTGTGGTGTCCGGCGCGCCGCCATGTTCGTGTTGTCGGCGAAGACACCCGTGTAGATCCAGCATCCCGACGACGTCGAGCCGTCAGCAGCGAGTTCGGTGTAACTGGAGAGCAATTCGCGCTCACCGGAGTCGGTCGTGCGATAACCGTTGATCTCGCGGAGCACCGACTCGGGGTCCGGGTTGCCCTCGTCGTCGAGCGGGTAGTCCCACGTCAGGTCGAGCAGCGGCCGATCGCGGTCGTCACCGGAGTCGGCGACCAGCGCCCGGATCCGCCGGCCGAGATCGAAGAAGAAGTCCAGATCGCTCTGGCACTGGCCCGGCGGCTGGATCGCCTGGTGCCGCCACTGCAGCATCCGCTGGGTCTGGGTGAAGGAGCCGGCCTTCTCGACATGGGAGGCCGCCGGCATGAAGAAGACCTCGGTCTCGATGTCCTCGGTGCGCACTTCCCCGGACTGCACCTCCGGGGAATCCTTCCACCAGGTGGCGCTCTCGATCAGGCTGAGATCGCGCACGACCATCCACTTCAGGTGGCGCATGCCCTCGCGCTGCAGCCGGCCGTTGGCCGAGCCGACGGCGGGGTTCTGACCGAGCACGAAGTAGCCCTCGACCTCGTCGGCCAGCATGCTCATCGCCGTCTCGTAGGTGCCGTGCGCGCCCGTCATACGCGGCAGTCTGTTGAAGTACCAGTCGTTCTCCGCGGTCGCGGCGTCGCCGAAGTAGGCCTTCATCAGGCTGACGAAGTAGGTGTCGCAGTTGGCCCAGAAGCCCTTCTGCTCCTTGGTGCCGATCGACGTCAGGTAGTCCTGCAGGTTGTCGTGCTGGCCGGCCATCGGCATCGGTAGGTAGCCGGGCAACAGGTTGAAAAGCGTTGGTATGTCGGTGGATCCCTGAATGCTGGCGTGTCCGCGCAACGCCATGATGCCGCCACCCGGCCGGCCCACGTTGCCGAGCAGCAGCTGCAGCACCGCGGCGGTGCGGATGAACTGCGCACCGAGCGTGTGCTGGGTCCAGCCGGTCGCATAGGCGAAACAGGTCGTGCGGTCCCGGCCCGAGTTCTCCGTCACGGCACGGGCGAGGTAGTCGAAGTCCTCGGCCGGGATGCCGCACACCTCCTGCACCAGCTCCGGCGTGTAGCGCGAATAGTGCCGTTTGACGATCTGGAAGACGGTGCGCGGGTCCTGCAGCGTCTCGTCGCGCTCGGTGCCGGCGTGCCGCATCGGCGGACCGCCGCTGCCGTAGGTGTCCCCGGGCGCCCCGTCGGGGTGCGCCTGCTGCTCCTCGGGGTGGGCGCTGTCGTAACCCCAGGACGACGGGTCGTATTTGCCGGTCTCGGGGTCGAATCCGGAGAAGAGTCCGCCCAGGTCCTCGGTGTCCCGGAAGTCCTCGCCGACGAGGGTGGCCGCATTGGTGTAGGCGACGACGTATTCCTTGAACCACTTGTCGTGCGTGATGACGTAGTTGATCAGCGCGCCGAGCAGCGCGACGTCGGAGCCGGCCCGGATCGCGATGTGCTTGTCAGCGACCGCCGACGTGCGGGTGAAGCGCGGATCGACGTGAATCACCTTGGCGCCGCGGGCCTTCGCCTCCGAAACCCACTGGAAGCCGACGGGGTGCGCTTCGGCCATGTTGCCGCCCTGCAGCACGATGCAGTCGGCATTGGCCATGTCCTGGAGCGTTTGGGTGGCGCCGCCGCGCCCGAAGGAGGATCCCAGACTGGGAACCGTGGCGGAGTGTCAAATACGCGCCTGGTTCTCGATCTGGATGGCACCCGCGGCGGTGAAGAGCTTCTTGATCAGGTAGTTCTCTTCGTTGTCGAGCGTCGCACCGCCGAGCGAGGCAATCCCCATGGTGCGCCGCAGGATCCGGCCCTCGTCGTCGCGTTCCTGCCAGGTGTTGCGCCGGCTGCGGACGAACCGCTCGGCGATCATCCGGATCGCGGTGTCCCTGTCCAGCCGCTGCCACTCGGTCGCGCGCGGTGCGCGATAGAGCACGTCATACTGCCGACCCGGTGCGTTGACGAGTTGCTCGCTCGCCGAGCCCTTGGGGCACAAGCGTCCGCGGGAGACCGGCGAATCCGGATCGCCCTCGATCTGGACGACCTTCTCGTCCTTGACATAGATGCGCTGGCCACAGCCGACCGCGCAATAGGGGCAGACGCTCTGCACCACACGGTCGGCGGTCGCCGTGCGTGGCTGGACGGTGCGGGTCTTCTCCGACTCCACGGCGGGTCCCCGGCCGAGGTAGTCCCCGGACCGGAACTGCCGCACGACCGGCCACTCGAGCATGCTCCACCGACCCACGCGACCACCCTAGCGCCGCACGCCGCCCGATTTCGAGGAACGCACCGCCCAGTCAGCGATCGGCGATGCCTTCGAACGTGTATCCCTGCGACTTCAGGCCCTTGGTGTAGTAAGTGTCCAGCTGCGCCAGGGTGAACCCGGCACCGGTGATCAACTCGTCGATCGGCCGGTTGAGGTGGCAACCCCCGGCGACGCGCTGCTGCAACGGCGTGAGCCGGTCCTGCCACTGCGCCACCCGCTGGTCCGGAGAACGCCCGTGCTCCGCGAAGTGCAGCGAACCCCCGGGGCGGAGCACGCGACGGATCTCGGCCAGCGCGAGGTCGACGTGGGGGATCGTGCACAACGTCCAGGTGACGAGGGCGCGGTCCACGGACGCGTCGTCCAGCGGCAGCCGTTGCCCGTCCAGCCCCACAAACTCCACGGGTATGGCGACGGCCGCGACTCGCCTGGCCGCCAGCGCACGACCGACCGCGGCCGGATCGACTGCGAGCACGCGGGTGACCGCCGGCGGGTAGTGCGGCACGTTCAGGCCGGATCCGAAGCCGACCTCGAGGACCTCCCCGGCGAGCCGCCCGGCGACGCGGGACCGGATCTCGGCCAGCTCACGGTCGCGCATCACCAGGTCGATGAGGCGCGGGAGGACCTGGTCACCATAGAAGCTCATGCCGACTCCCTCCTGCGTCGGGAGTCGGCATTCGCCCTGTACCTTTTTGATCGCTCGCTGCGCTCCCTCATGCCGACTCCCTGTTTGATCGCTCGCTGCGCTCGCTCATGCGGCCAGTATGGTTGCGCGGCCGCCTTCCGTGCTCCAGGAGCTGCCATGCTCACCCGCATGAGCGACGTCCAGGACGTCCGCCGGCTCGGCGTCGAGACCCGGTCAGCCCCGCGGGTCGTCTCCGGTGACCGGGCCGTCGCTGTTGGGCCGCCAGCCGAGCGCGGGCGCGACGTGGTCGGCGAAGGCCCGGAGCACGTGCAGGTTGTAGTCGACGCCGAGCTGGTTCGGGACCGTGAGCATGACGGTGTCCGCCGCCGTCACCGCCGGGTCGTCCCGCAGCTGCTCGATCAGCCGGTCGGGGACGTCGGCATACGTCTTGCCGAACGTGGAGCGGTAGCCGTCGATGATGCCGACCTGGTCGCCGTCGCCGGCGCCACCGAAGTATGCCGCGTCCCGCTCGTCGACGATCGGGAAGACGCTGCGGGACACCGAGACCCGCGGTTTTCCGGTATGCCCGGCCGCGACATACGCCGCCCGGAAGCGGTCGATCTGCTCCCGCTGCAACTCCGCGAACGACGCGCCGTTCGCCTCCGTCAACAAGGTCGAGGACATCAGGTTCAGGCCGAGTCGGCCCACCCACTCAGCGGTTTCGCGGTTGCCGGATCCCCACCAGATCCGGTCGCGCAACCCTGCCGACCGGGGCTCGATGCGCAGCCGGGTGCCCGGCATCGCACGCTGCGGGTCCGCGTCCACCATGCCCTCGCCGTCGATCGCCTCGAGGAAGGTGGCGAACTTGCTCCGGGCCAGGTCGGCCCCGCGAGGATCCTGCGCGCCGGTGTAGCCGAACGCCTCGTAGCCACGCTGCGCCGTCTCGGGTGACCCCCGGGAGATGCCGATCGCGACCCGCTGGTCGCTGAGCAGGTCGAGCGCGGCGAGCTCCTCGGCGAGCTGCAGCGGGTTCTCGTAACGCATGTCGATGACGCCGGTGCCGACCTCGATGCGGCGGGTGCGGGCGGCGATCGCCGACAGCAGTGGGACCGGGGAGGAGAACTGCCGCTCGAAGTGGTGCACCCGGAAGTAGGCGCCGTTGACGCCGGTCTCGTCCGCGGCCACGGCCAGCTCCAGGGCCTGCCGGAGGGCGCTGGCCGCGTCCGGCGTCTGCGACCCCGGCACGCGTCCGTAGTGACCGAAACTGAGGAACCCGAATGCTTTCATGGAATTTTCAACAACCTCGTGGTCGTCGGTGTTCCAGGCAGTCGCGACGTAGCTGCTCGATCGATGCGACGCCGGAAAGCGCCATGCTCAGGTCGAGTTCGGCGAGCAGGTGCTCCATCACCGCCTGCGCTCCGGTCGCGCCGCCGAGTGCCAGCCCGTAGAGCCAGGGGCGCCCGACGAGCACCGCCGACGCACCCAGCGCGAGGGCCTTGAAGACGTCGGAGCCGGTGCGGATGCCGCTGTCGAACAGGATGGGCACCCGGTCGCCGACCTCGGGTGCGATGGCGGCGAGTGCGTCGAGCGACGCGATCGCTCCGTCCACCTGCCGGCCGCCGTGATTGGAGACGATCATGCCGTCGACACCGTGGTCGATCGCGGCGCGGGCGTCGCCGACCGACTGGACTCCTTTGACCACCAGCGGAAGCCGGGTCCAGTCGCGCAATTTCGCCAGGTCGTCCCAGGTGAGCGCCGGACACGGGAAGACGTCGAGGAACGTCTCGACCGCGGCTCGCGGCAACGGCGAGCGCAGATTGTCGTGGAGGGTGCCGGGGTGGTGCCGGGCGATGGAGACCAGAGTGCGTATGGCGGCAAGGGTCGGGCGTTGGCTGCTCGGCGTCCCTTGGTCTCGATACGCATAGATGATGATCGTGTGCTGGGCAAGGGTGACTCTTCGATACGCCGACGTCCCTGGTGTTGTGGGGCTGTCTTCCAGGAGATCGGTCCTCTTGCCCAGCATGCGCGTGCCGG
>NZ_JBMAMH010000025.1:0-19254 GCF_058148645.1 Flexivirga sp. YIM B11880 | reverse complement strand
TAGCGTCGGACACGTCGAGGTCTTTCGGATGGATGGCGTAGGAACCTCCATCGTCGGGAGACCTCGACATCTACCTGCGGACCGACGCGCCCGGCCGACCTACACCCTCATCTGGGAAGAGCCTCGTTGGAGTCCTCCGGTCTGGACTACGGCCCGATCAGCGTGCACGACAAGATGAAGTCGATGGGTTTGCAGGCACCCTCGATCCCGGCCTTGGCGCGGATTTTCCGGGAACGGGGAGTGGCTCGGCGTGAGCCGAAGAAGCGGCCGCGGTCCGCGTGGCGGCGGTTCGTGTACCCGAATCCGAACGCGTGCTGGCAGCTGGACGCGACCGAGTACGTTCTGACGCGTGGCCGTAAGTGCGTGATCTTCCAGTTGATTGATGACCATTCCCGGTACGCGGTCGCGTCCTTGGCAGCGTCCGGGGAGACTTCCGCCGCAGCGATCGAGGTCGTGTCCAAAGGCATCGCCGCGCACGGGGTGCCGCAACGGCTGCTGAGTGATAACGGGATGGCGCTGAACCCGTCCCGGCTGGGGTACATCGGGCGACTGGTGGAGCACGTCAAGGCCCTGGGCGTCGACCCGATCACCGGTAAGCCGTACAAGCCCAGCACGCAGGGCAAGAACGAACGCTGGCATCAAACCTTGTTCCAGTGGCTGAACAAGCGGCCACTGGCCGAGGACTTGGACCAATTACAAGAACTGGTCGATGAATTCGACCACATCTACAACACGCAACGACCTCACCAGGGGCTGCCGGGCAGGATCACCCCGCAACAAGCGTGGGACGCCACGCCCAAGGCCGAGGCGCCGCGACCACAGCCACAGAACGAGCCGTCAACGACCAGGCGCCCGCGGCGACGCGCGCCTCGTACCGATATCGGCGAGCGCACCGTGCGGGTCTACACCGACGGCAAAACCCGCGTCGAGGGTGTGCGCTACCAGCTGGGGACCGCCCACGCCGGCACCGAAGTCCACGCCCTGTGGGACACCCAGACGATCTCGTTCTTCGACCAACACGGCACCGAGATCGCCAACCACCCCCGCCCAGACCCAGGCGTCACGTTCGTCGGTAATGGCAACCCCCGCGGCTTCCTGGCCAACCAGCGCACCCCACCGTCACCGATGTCCTGACACACCAACTGTCACCGATGTCCTGAGGTAGAAACGTCACCGATGTTCTGAGACATCACACTGGACCGGTACGCGACATTCGTCGGCCCGGATTCCGTATCCGTCACCACACAAGTCGATGAGATTGCCCGGGATGTCCATATCCCCAATTGCGTACACCTCACCTGTTCGATACGTGCGCTCGAGCGCCATCGACGCATCCCCTTCGTATCGCAGCCGGTCGATCCGGACCAGACGCGTGGTGTCCGGCAGCCCCATGGACCTGGCCGCGTCGACGTCGATCTCCACGAGTTCAATACCAAGTACCTCATCGTGGTGGCATGCCCGCCCTGGAAGGGGGAACGGTACGACGCTGAAATTAGGTCTCCGTTCGGTGACAAATGAGCCGCGGCCTCGTGTGCGCCTCAGATAGCCTTTATTGGCCAAGGTGAGGAGTGCTTGCCACATCGTCGGGCGGCTAACCCCGGACTCCTTCGACAGCGCAAGTTCTGATTCCAAGCGGTGCCAGACAGGCCAGTCGCCGGAGCGAATTTTCTGGAGGAAATCTGCTGTAGTTGATGATGCAACGGCTCCGCAGAGAACTCGTCAAATTGTCTTCGACCCACCGTTCAGCCCCGTCCTCGCCCGGCCGCCTGGCACACCTCCATCAGGTGGATTCACAGCGCGCATCAGAACATAATGACAGGACAATCTTACACGTGCCTGAGGCTGCCGCCCCGTGCTTCGCAGCCGAAGACCTCCCCTCGGTAGGTCTGCCGAATGACCGAGCAGGACGCCGAAGCGGCATTCGGCCAAATGTGAGATACCACAGTGACGTCGGAACGTGTGCCAATCAGCCCATGGCCGACGGGTATGCGTTCGACAACCGGGCTGGATCGGGTAGACACGCAAAACTTGTTTGTCTTCCAGTGATGGTCAACCAGGACGCAGCCTGGGCCCGAGTAGCGCGCGTAGAACCATGTGTTGGTCGATGAGCTCGCGTGCTTTGCCTGCGCAATTCGTGGATGCCGGAACAATTCCCACGATGTCGTTGTCGTCCGCCGCGCTGTCCTCCGACAGCGTGTCGAGGATGACTCGCGAGCCACCAGCACGTCCGCGTCGCTCGGTGTGACAGCCGCCTGGACGGCTGCCACGAATGGCGGTTCAAACTCCATCAGTTCTCCATGGGCTTGGTGCGTGCACCGCCGACGGGGCCACGGACATGGCTCGATTCCGGCTCGGTCAGCGCACGGTTTTCGACTTCGTGTTCGTCTTGCAGATTGTTTCAGCGATCCTTTTCGCGCAGGGCGGGAAGACTGTCCGTCCAGTCGTCGGTGATCTTCTGAATGGCCGCGAGCCGACCCGGAAACCCATTGTGCTGCGCCATGTCGCGAGTCCGGCCGAAGCGGAATTCCCACTGCCCGGTGACCGAGAAGAGGCACGCGGCCACGACGTCGAACGCGTCCACGGCGTAGAACCGGGAGGCGGCGTCGCCCTTGGACGCCCTGGTCTTCTGGACTTCGACCTTGAACTCACCGGAGGCGAAGGTCTTCGGGCTGGCGTTCTTGCACTCGACGCGCCACAGGGTGCCGTCGTCCAAGGTGACGTCGAAGTCGTGCATCGCATCCACGTCGAGTCGTCGCACCGACCTGATGCCTGGTGCGCCGGTCAGTTGTTGCTCGAGGTGGTACTCGGCGACCCCGCCGCGCACTGCGACGGAAAGCCGGTTGCGGCCATTGATGACGTTGAGGATCTGCTCGCTGCTCAGTGCGAACTGCTTTTCCAGGACGTGACGTTGCGGCGACTCCGGCGGCGTCTGCTCCCTCATCCCGACCGCGGCCACGTAGCGCAATGCCGGCTCCAGGCGCAGTGCCGTCGACCGGCGCTCCAGACGCGCGTAGTCGACGAGCCGGTCCGGCATGAAGGCGACCACGGTTTCCAGATTTGTCGGCGAGCGAGGTTCAGCCCGCTTGGGCCCGGGCCGATTGATCTTTTCCCAGACATACCAGCCGGTGTCTTTGGCGCGCGCGATGTCGTCCTTCTTGCAGTAGAAGGAGATGCCCATCGGTAGCGGGTCCCACAGCTGCGCGTCCAGGCCCAGGATCACCTCGTCGTCGAGGTCGATGCCGAGAATCATCGTCACGTCCACGCCCGCGATGTCGCGGCCGATGGGATGTTCGCGCAGCCAGCTCTTCTCCGAGCCGTACCGCAGCTGGCCGCGGACCTCGTCGTCGGGACGATTCTGCGTCGCCCTCGAGTTGACGCGGAACGGGTAGACAAGCATTCCGATCCGCTCATCAGAAGCGAGTTGCACGCCGAGGTAGACCGGCGCGCGCTGTGGGCTACTGGCGTACAGCACCTGCCCGTCGGACGCCTTGACGGCCTCGTGCAAGAAGTCGTGCAGGTCCCGACGGCGCGCAACTCGGTAAATCTCACCGACGGATCGACCGGCGAGCAACTCGTCAACCACGCGCACCCCTTCGGTTTCGACACGCCGCGCCTGGATGGAATGTGCGCATGTCGGTCGTCAACTGCAGACTAGGGGCCGACAATACTGGTCGGAAACGGACGGCCCGGACGCGGACGTCAGAAGACGAAACGAGGTACCACGTGGGCGAGCAGCTCCCGGTTGTGAGCTTGTTTTCCGGCGCTGGTGGGCTCGACCTGGCGGTCGAGCGCGCCGACGCCGACCCGCTCGACGCTGGTGACACCGGGACCGGTTTGCTTCGTGTGTCGATCGCGACCGACTACAACGAGCCGGCGCTGCGCACGCTCCGGAAGAACATGCCGGCCACAGCCACGCTGAGCGGCGACATCCGACAGGTGCCGACGGAGCAGATCCTGGCGCAGGCGGGGTTGCGCACGCGCGAGCCCGTCCTCGTGGTCGGCGGCCCGCCATGCACTCCATTCTCGAAGTCCGGGTTCTGGCTGGAGCAGAAGCGGGAGAGCCGTGACCCCAACGCCTCTTTGCTCGATGAGTATGTGCGGGTCGTTCGAGACGCTCGACCCGAGGCGTTCGTCCTGGAAAACGTGCAGGGCCTGACCTACAAGACCCACAAGACGCAGTTCGAGCGGCTGCTCAAGGGCCTCGGGGAACTGGGCTACAACCCGCAGTGGAAGGTTCTGCTGGCGGCGGACTACGGCGTCCCGCAGCTGCGCCGCCGGGTGTTCGTGGTCGGCCGCCGCGACGGGGAGAGGTTCGAATTTCCCGAGCCGACGCACTCGGGATGGAGTGAGCACACCCGCACCTTCGACACCAGCAAACTGCCGCACGTGACGTGCTCCCAAGCATTTGCGGGCTTGCCGCGCCTCGCGCAAGCCGCCGAGGATGAGATCGTTGACGGCAACTACGGAGAACTCGCGGCGGAAGTCCCACCGGGTCAGAACTATCTGTGGCACACCGACCGTTACGGCGGGCGCAACCACTTCACCTGGCGCAGTCGCTATTGGACGTTCCTATTGCGGTTGGATCCGGACCGGCCATCGACGACGTTGCAGGCACAGCCTGGGCCATGGGTCGGTCCGTTCCACTGGGAAAATGTCCGGACGGCCTCCGGTCAGGAGCGGGCCCGTCGCCTGCGGGTCAACGAGATGCTGCGGCTGATGTCGTTTCCCGACGACTTCCAGGTCGACGGCGGTCGTGCGGATGCGCAGCGGCAACTCGGTAACGCGGTGCCACTGGAGCTCGGCAAAGCCGTCGTGCGGGCATTGTTGACGCAACTCGGATATCTGAGGGTTGTCGGCTTCGAAGACGACCGGTATGCAGGCTGATCGATAGGGCCGTGCCTGCTGAGCCGTTTCTGATTCCATGTCACACCTGGTGGCTAGCCTGGTCACTGTGAACCGTCTGAAGCCCCTGGTGAACCTGCAGGAGGCGGCCGTGGACCGCGACCTGCAACGCTGGGCCGACAGTCAGGGATATCGCCTCACCCTCAAGACCCGGCTGCGTGACGTCGTGGACGACGACCCTTCCTGGACACGCCGGGAGCGGGACTTCGCGTTCATGGCTCACCTCGACTTCGTGGCCTTCGACGCCGAGACGCTCCAGCCAGTGCTAGCCGTCGAGTACGACGGCAAACAGCACCTGACCGACACCCGCCAGCGCGAGCGGGATGCGCTCAAGGACCGCCTGTGCGCGGGTGCCGGACTCACGCTGCTGCGGATCGACAGCCAGTTCGCGCGAAAAGAGGGCCGCTGGCGCGTCCTCGGATACATCCTCCAGATGCATGAATACGGCAAGGCTTTCGCAGCCGCGCAGCAGGACGGACTCATCCCAGCCGACGAACCATTCGTCCACAACTCGATCATCGACACCAGCGACCCGGAGCATCCGTCCTTCACCGGTCTCGACACCGCTGCCATCGAACGATTGCACACCTTTGCCGCGTCCGGCCGCATGCACTGGTCCGGCCATTGGTGGCGGGACACCGACGGCACGACCGAGGCCAAGTGCGTGCTGAGCCTGCGCAACGGGCAGTACCTCACGTCCTCCTGCACACTTCGGTCGTTCGCGATCGAGGGGATCTCGTCCCTCGCCGTCGCCGAAGAACTGGCGATGGCAGAACTCGGTTGGCTGATCCACCGATACGAAGCGGATGAACCGGTGGCGTTGAACAAGACCCAGGGCGAACAGTTGCTGGCAGGGCTGGAAGCTGACAACGAGTGGCACTGCAGTGGCGGTATGAACCTGCCTGGGTAGTAAGGACGCAACCGTTGGCTGGGCAAAGCGCGAGGGGCGACTCAGCTTTCAGACACTCCGCGACGTGTCCCAGCGCACTTGGCCGGAAGATCCGACACAACTGGCGACCCGTGGTCGTTTGCGACCATGACCTGCCGCCGACTCACCTTCAGGGAACACCGTCACCCAAGTCGACCTGCCGCCGCCATATTCCGGGGAGCAGCTCGTGCCGCATGATCGCCATGAGCCGCGGCTCGCCGGCCGCGACATTGCTCAAGGCTTCATCAAAGACGAGTGCGATATCGGGGACTTCGAGAAGCGTGAGCACCTCCTCCAGCCGGTCGTCATCGACGTCAACAACTCGCCGTAGGTCCGTGATCAGTGCTTTCACGATCTCGAGCGCGTCCTCGGTGCCGGGACTCGAGTATGCGAACAGCGTCTCGTCAAACAAGTCCCAGTCCGGCACCGGCTCGTCGGACAGTCTCTTCGAGTCATCGCGTCGCACGCTGGCCAGCCCGAGCACCTCGGTACGCAGGTGCATCGCGTGCCCGGTATCCGTGACCGCCTGTTGTACGAACTCGGCACCGCCGCGCGACATCGCCGGCCCGCCGAGCGCCTCGCGCAGCCCGTCAGCGATGAGCCGCCTGACCGCCTCGGATCCGGTGGCGGCTGAGACAAGCATCCGTGCCTCTTGCTGGCCGAGCCCGCCCGAAACATCCCCAAGGGCCTTCATCGCGTGGCTGACCAGCGGATACAGGTACTTCGGCTCCGACACCATGCCGTCGTCGATCACCTCCAGCGCGACGTACGGACTCACCGGGAATACCGACCCGAGCCTTTCCGGTGCGTCGTCGTCGAGGGTGAGAATGAGGTCCGTGGCTTCCTGCTTCTGGTGCGGCTGGGGTTCGGAGAAGTACCGGCCGATCGCGAACAGTAGCGTGTTGCGCCAGTGTGGTGAGGCAGCGATGCGGCGCAGCCGGGGAATCGTTTGCTCGAGTGTGCCGGTGGTCAGTTCGTACGCTGCCATGAGTTCCTGCAGTGACCGCACGTCGAAGCCGTAGCCGCCGTCGGGACGCAGGGTCAGCAGCACGAGTCGGTGCATGGCTGCGGTGAGGATGTGCTCCAGCAGCGCCTTGTCGTTGTTCGACGGCTCATACCCCGCGTCGTCGAGCACCCGCCAGGCCACATCGCGTAATTCGTCCAGGGTCAGTACTGCGTCGGTGCCTTCGGCGGTCTCGGCCAGTTGCTGCAGGAGCAGTCCCACGCGCAGGTGAAGGTCCAGAACCTGCGGCGCGTGGTCGCGCAGCAGCTTGCCGTAGGCGAACTTCTTCTTCTGCTCGCGCTGCTCGATGGTTTTGAAATAGCCCCAGAACAGTGCGAAGCGGCTCGGCGAGAACTGACCGGACGACTCCGCGATGATCGACATGATGAGGGTCTGCAGCGGGGTGCGCAGCAGACGCTTGAGCCCGTCGTCGAGCGCTGCCTGCTCAAGCAGTGCAATGATCCCGGCGCGGCGTTCCTCGTCATCAGGCACCCGCACCCGGGTCACCAACCGCCCATAACGCAGAGCGTCGTCGACGGCGAGGTCGGACAGGTCGATGCGCTCGAACACCTCGGTCGGCACCTCGTCCTGATATCCGGTCGGTCGGGTCGTCACGACGACAAGGGCGTCACAGCTGTCCGATTCCAGGTCGGCCGCGAACGCCTCGATGTGCGCGATCAGCGCCTGCCGAACAGCAGGCTCGGTGACCTCGTCGAGGCCATCCAGCACGATGAACGAAGGCCAACGTTTCAGCCACGTCCACAGCTCCCACCGCGGGATGTCTTTGGAGTTCACCCTGCGGTTCAGGTCCTGCGCGATCCAGCGCAGCAGCGTGTAATCCTCGCTCGTGCCCTGCTCGAGGGCGAACTTGGCCAGATTGATGTTGATCGGCCATCTGCGGTGCGCTGGGACTCGCACACCCATCGCCCGCAGCGCCTCCTTTGTGCGGGTCACGGCCCTTTCGTGGTCGTCGCCGAGGTCGATGTCCTCCCCCACGAATACCGCCCGGTATGCGTGCGTCAGAAACTTGGCGACCGTCGACTTGCCGTTGCCCGGCGCACCGGTGATAACCAGGTGCCGCGGTTTGGCCCGCGTGGTCACGCTTGGCTTGAGGACTTGTTCACCGCGGTTCAGGACGTAGCCGATGACACGGTCGCTGGTGGCCGGATCGCCCACCAGCACCGGCAGGTCGATCGCGACCTCTTCGACGGGTACACCCTTGGTCTCGCCGCCGGCCTCGTCGAAGTAGACGCGGCGCTCGGACAACAGCGTCGTCCTCGCATGCTCGCGCAGCGCTGTTCCCAGCTGCTCCTGGCTCAGGCTGGTCGAGAGCGCCGACAGGTCCGCCAGCACGTCCCCGGCGGTCAGGAACCCGTCGAACGCGCGGCGCACCTCCTGGTGTGCGTCGAGCAGCCCGGTGATCTGGTTGCCGTCCCACAGACGCCACTTTTGGAGTCTGCTCATCCGGTCGCGTCGGGCGCGACGCCTTTTACGCGCTTCATCTTGCGACGATCGTGGGAGATCGTCCTCAGCGGCATCGTTGTTCAGTGCGGCAATGTAGTCGTCGATCTTGGCGTTGATGGTGTCGAACCCGCCCGTGCCGGAGACCGGCGTGAGACGGACGTTGGTCGCAAAGACGAGGTAGGCGGGCACGTCGCCACGTGTCGTGTCAGGCATGCTCCATGCGTCGAGCTCATCTTTGATCTGCTTCCAGAACCAGGAAGGATCTTTCTGGGTGCCCTCGAGTGTTTCCTTGTGCTTGACCTGGAAGACGGTCGTGCCCTCCCACACCTCAGAGTTCTCGTCGTCCTTGGATGACCACACAATCCGGCCTCGGTCGACGAGCAGGTCGCGGCCGCCGTCCTTGCCCCGGCCCATTGGCCGGACCTGCGGGCCGAATTGCGTGATGGCCAACGCAGCGACGACGTCTTGGAATCCCACTCCGCCGAGGCGCTGCAGGTCATAGCTGGCCATCGCACCTCCTTCCTCCCTGAATTGGCCATTTGGTCCCCGAAGCGGAACCTCGCATGAGATCCGGTAGTAGCCAGAGACGATCTCCCGATCACCGTATCGGCTGATGTCAGCGCCCGGATCGGTCCCACCGGCTCACGCGACGGTCGGTGCTTGGCATGCCCTGGTAAGAGCCATTACCAGGGAACCACGGGGCATCACCCTGTCGTTCAGCGTGCGAACGAGGACCGAGGCGACGCCGCCACCAGGTGTCCGCCCGCAATAATGCACCGCCGAGACAGGGCCAGCTTGGTTGGCTGATCAGTTACTGAATTTACGAGTCCTGGCTCCGCCGATGCGGAGGCGAGTCGCCGAAGTGTTGCCGTGCGAACGCGGCAAAGCCGTCGATGGTGAACTGCAGGTAGCCGCGGCCGGCTTCCTCGATCACGCCGGCGTTGAGCAGTGCTTGGCGTGTGCTGCTGATTGAGGTCGTTGCCTGGCCGAGTTCGTTGGCGATGGCGTTACGGTGCACCGGACCGTCGCCGAGCGCTGACATTACGCGGACGAATTGGCGCTCGGACGGTACCCGGATGCGGCTGAGCCGGGAGTCGTACAGCTCCTGCAGGTCCTCGCGTGTGTGCTGAATCGCCTCTCGCACGTCATCGCTGCTGATTCGGGCACCGGGGTCGGGTAGGGCGGCGGCCTCCCACGCGTAGGAGCCGAGCAGCTGCACGGCGTGCGGGTATCCCTTGGTGTAGTCGACGGCCAGTTGCACGGCGTCGTGCTCCCACTCGACGCCCAGCTCACGTGCCGGACCGGCCAAGGCGATCATCGCCGCGTCCGTGGACAGGTCACCCAGAGTTTTGAAGGCGAAGCGTTCGGACGGGCTCACGGCGTCGTTGATGACCTGCTTGCTGCTCGGCAACCCGGTCGCGAACACCGCGGCCGGCAGATCCGGGCGTTCTCGTTGGAAGTCCTGCCATCCGTAGCCGAGCAATTTCAGGCTGAGCGGGTCCGCGTCCTGGATCTCGTCGACGAACAGCACCAGGCCTTTCTTGCCGTGTTCGACGGCAACCGCGTGGGTCGCGACGAGCAGGTCCTCGAATTCACGCGTTCCCGCTGGCGGCCCGGCGCCGGCTACGTCGTCCGGCTTCCAGCTGGCCTTCACGGACGGCCACCCCGGGCACACCGAGCTGCAGGCCGACGTCGACGCCTTTCAGGCGTTCGCTGAGGTCTCGTCGGCCAGACCACCCACCGGTCGCCCGGTCGATCTCCCGAGCGATGGAGGTCGCCAGTCCGCCGGCTTCGCCGGCCGTCACCCAGATGGTGAGGATGTCTCGTCGTGTCGCCATCAGGCTCGCTTCGTGCAAGAGTGACGTCTTGCCGATCCCGCGTGGCCCTTGATCGACGCGAATGCGCCCGACGAGCCGCCGCAGGTCGCTGAGGTAAGCCAATCGCTCGTCGATCTGACCCAAGGGCACCGAGCGGCCAGGAACCCTGCGTGCGATCTCACCGGGGGTGTATGGACTGGGTTGCATCAGGTCCTCCCAGATACTTTCCGATAAACCTACGTTTTTATCTGGCTTTATCGGGTTGCGGGTGGCTGTCCTAGGGCGTGTGGCCACGCTGTGGACGCACCGGCTGCGCCCACGGCGTCGGTGCCTTGTACCGGATCGGGGCGGCCGGCGCCGTCGCCATGGTGACGGTCTGCCGGATGCCCGAGGCCGATGCCATCGTCCGGCGGCTGTCGTCGGTGACCGCCTCGGCCAGGTCCTCGAGCGCTGCTCTCACCGCCCGGGACAGTGGAACCTGCCGACCGTGGGCGATGTNACGGTCTGCCGGATGCCCGAGGCCGATGCCATCGTCCGGCGGCTGTCGTCGGTGACCGCCTCGGCCAGGTCCTCGAGCGCTGCTCTCACCGCCCGGGACAGTGGAACCTGCCGACCGTGGGCGATGTCGCCGGCGTCGACCCACGAGGCGATCGGCGCCCGCATACAGTTCGCGGCCGCGGCATCGAGGTACTCGTGTTGCCAGTCGGCGATGCCGCGGGCGGATCCGGTCATTCGTCTGTCGTTGAGTGCGTCTCGTGTCATGACCGCGGCCTCGACGGCCGCAGCGATCCCTTGATGCAAGGTGGCAACGGTGGCGTCGAGGTCGACGCGCGAGGCGATCGTCGAAGGCCTTGCCCACGCTGTCTTGTCGTATCCAACTTCGGTGATCGCCGCCCGCAGCTCTCCGGCCGCGCGTACGAGGGTAACGTCCGGGCGGTCTCGCCGGTCGGCTATCTGCTCGCATCGTCGTGCGACCAGGTTCCAGGAAGTGTGGGTCGATTCGAGTGCGGGTCTGAGCTGATGCCGGAAACTGTCGGTGTCCAACTGCTGGGTTCGGACGGCTGCGTCCATGATGTGTGCTGTCGCTGCGCTCAGGAATGCCTGTGTGCGTGCCACCAGGTGTAGGTGGGTGGCTGTGGGGGCGGCGGCGATCGAGCGGTGGGCCTGCACGTCCCATGTCGCCATCGCTTGGTACAGCCGGTCGGCGCCGACCGCGTGTCGGTGCTCGCCGCGCATGACCTTCGCGAAGCCGGTCCCGACGTGCGCGCCGGCGAGTTGCTCAAAGACCTCCAGCTGGGCGGCGGCGTCGCGTCCTCGAGCGACGGCCCGGTTGTTCAGGCTCGGTTTGCTTCCGAAGCGGTCCTCAGTGTCCTGGATGTGCTGATGCACAGCGACGCCCACGCCATGGGCGGCTACGTACAAGGTGTGCATGACGCGCATCTTGACCGCGTCGACGTCGGCGCGGACTGCCGGCGGCCAGGTGTCACGTGCACGGTCCCTACCGTCCACCAGTTCCGCTGCCCTCACGAAGTTTTCGGCGATTCCGCGGAGCCGTTGGTCGAGTTCGCCCGGGCCTGGCCAGTTGCGCGCCAGTTGGTGGCGGTGCATACCGCGTGCCATCGTCTCGAGCTGCTGCATCGTGGCGCCGTCCGCTGGGCTGGAGGACAGCTGCGGCAGCCCGGCCCACAGCTCGCCTGCCGACTGCACCACTTCGCCCCATGTGCGCAGCAGGGCTGGTGTGTCGTCGCCGACAACGTCCAGTAGCAGGGTGCGTGCCTGAAAGTCTGCGTCGAGGAGCAGTTCGCCGACACTGCGTTCGTCCCCGGTCATTGGGTGAGCTCCCGACGCAGGTCGGTCAGGGCGACGATGAGTTCGGAGATTCCCGGCAGGGTTCCGTCGACGGGCAGGTCGAGTGCCAGGTCGTCGGCGGCGCAGACCAGCCGGCCGATGTCTCCCTGTGGCGGGACCGGTTCGACGGGGTCGACGTCGGCCGGGACGAACTCGGTCGCCTGCGCGGCGACGACGACGATGCCGAGCCCTAAGCCATGCCAGGGTGAGTCGGGGCCTTCACGGTCGGCGCGCTTCCACGCTTGCTGCGCCGCCTCCCGCAGCAAACGTGCAATCGCGGTGATCGTTTCGTCGGTGTCCACGTGCAGGACCTCGGGCGTTCGCATGTGGTGCTCCTCTTCGTCGGTAGTGCCCTCATCCAGCCAGATCCGCGGTGGTCTCCGCAGTCCCGTCGACGAGGTCTGTGGATAACTCCGGCGCGGTGTCTGTGAGGTGCGTGAGACTGGCTTCACCCTCAAGAGGCGCGATGAGGGCCGTTGGCGATCACTGATCGCCAACGTTGAAGGAAATGCACCACCCGAGGTGGAGGGAGAACACGATGAGCGATCGAGGAACACTCCTGCGGGTTGTGCCAGCGCTGACCGCGCTGGCGACCAGCACGGTCCTGGTCGTGATCGTCGGGGCGGTCCTGCCCGGTGTGATCGCGTTGCCGGTTTTCGTCGTCGGCGTCGTGGTCATGGCCGTGCTGCTATCGGGGCGAGCCGAGGCGACCGCTGCGCAGGTGCTGGCTGGGGCCCGGGAGCCGCTCGGCTACGAGGTCGCGTCGCTCAAGCCGGTGTTCGCGGTCCTGCGCGAGCACCATGTCGCCGGCGACGTCGACGTGCGGGTCAGCGATTCCGGTCGCGTCTATGCCACGCGTTTCGGCCGGCACACGTTGGTCGTCTCGGCCGGGCTGATGCGCGCCGTGCGGGCCGGCGGTGCCTTCGACGAGCGTGCTGCGGCGATCATCGCGCATGCGCTCGGTCTCGGAGTTCGCCGGTTCGAGGCCGCCGTGGCGTTCTGGACGCTGCCGTGGAAGACGATGCGGGCGGTCTGCCGCGCGGCCGTCGCGTTGTTGTCGGTCCAGCCGCTGCTGTCGCTGGCCTGGCGGCTGCGGTTCGTCACTGCCACGGCGGCCGCGGTTCAGGGCATTACCGAGGGGCATCCGGTCTTCGACCTGCTGACCGCGGGGATCGTCGTGGTCACCTACCTGGTGCCATGGTGCGAACGCCGCGAGCAGCTGCTCCTGCAACGCCAAGGCGACCGCTTCGTGATCGAGCACGGCTTCGGTACCTGTCTCGCCGAGGTCCTGCGGCCGAGCGCCCGTGCTCCCAAGGCCCTGCAGCGGGTGCACGCCCTGCAGGTCGGCGGCCAGCGGCGGGAGCTGACCCTGGCCCCAACCGGAGCTGCGAGCTGAAACAACAACAGGCCAACGACGGGAGGCTGGACAGCCCCTCGGGGATGCCCAGCTCTCCCGTTTCGCTGGTTGGAGTCCCCTCCCTACCGGGGCCGTCCGTAGTAGCCCTCCGTCGCGTCGTACGCCCACGGATGTTGCTCGGCCGCGGCCGCGCACTGTGCCGAGCGAGCTTCCTCCAGGTCGGCGTTGCGGCGGTCTCGCTCCTCCGCTCCCACCTCGAGGGCTTCGTCACGGCAGCGGCCGTCGGGGTAATCACTACACATCGATTTCTTCTCCTATCTCCTATGAGTGCGACAACAACTCGGTAATCGTTCAGCGCCTGGGCCCTGCCGGTTGTGTGCCAGCCGTGGTGGGCACGGCCATCTGCTGCCGGGCCTGTGCGCGTGCCAGCGGCTGCGCCGGGCCGACCTGGCCGTCCGGGCTGCGCCGTGCGGCTGCTTGGTCGACCACCCGGGCGGCCGTTGACACGTGCGGTATCGCCAAGCTGAGCTCGTCACGGGCTTTCACCAGCTGGCTGCTGACACTGCGGGGATCCGCGGCCGGGTTGTTGGCGGCGAACAGGTGTGTCGTTCCGGCCTCGAGGTGCGGGGTCGCCTTGCTCGCAGCGACCATCGCCTCCACGACACCGGCCAGAGTGCCCACGACCCAGTCGTGATTCTCGTCGGTCAAGTGCGGCGCCTTGGTCAACGCGATGACGCCGGCGTACCCGTGGTTGACGTGCTCGCTGCCGCGTTGCAGCGCGTCATACGCCTCCGCCGCGGCGTCGCGGTGAGCGGCAACCATGCCAGGCAGTGGGGTGCCCTCCAGTGCTCGACGCTGCGCCCCCGCGGTCGCCGATTGAATGTCGTAGTCGGCAATGCCGAGGAAGTGCTGCGCCTGCGCGAGCGACGCTTCGACCTGGTCGACCAGCTCTCGTGTATCCATGGTCATCACCCCCGTCAGAACGGGGGTGGTTGTGGACCGGAGCGACCAGGGGCCGACGGCGGCCGTGCGTCCGGTCGGCGGCCGGGGCGCCGACCGGAGATCGCCCCTTGCCTCCGCGAGGTCGCTCGGGACCTGCTGGGTTGCGTCCTGGAGTCCAGACTGACTCGTCGGCCCATTCCCCCAGTGCAACGCCTCCCTGGCCTGTTGCCCGCGGTGCTGATCGAACGCCGCCACTGCGGCGTCAACATCTTCTCGCGCCTCGTAGGCGACTTGCCCTCGCTGCAGCTGATGGGCTGCCGCCAACACGGTCTGACGCGCGGTTTCCGGATCGACCCGAAGCGTGTCGGCAACCTGCTGCGGGTTCGCGTCCAGCACCGTCCCACCCGCCAAGTGCAGGTCTGCGTGCACCTGGTGGTCGGCGTCGACCCTGACCAACACATCGCCGCGTCCCGTAGCAGCCGCGGTCACGACCACGTCCGAGTTCTCCAGGACACCGCCGTATGACGGTTCCATCACCACAAGGCGCCCGTCTGCGACCGCGTCCATCGCCTCCGGGTTGAACGTGACCGCCGCGACGTCCTGCGCGTCGATCTTCGCCTGTTCCGCGTCGGTAGCGTCGACGGACGCCCCCTGCCCGTCCATGGACGTGGAATACGGGTTTTGATGATCCGGTTCCGTCTCCGGAGCTACGGGGTCGACCGGTTTCTCCACCGGGCTCGGCGCACCAAGGTCGTGCTGTAGTTCGGCGACTCGCTCGGCCAGCCACTCCTTGTTGCCCGGTACGGCGAGCGGGTCGACGTATTCCTCGCGGAGCCCGTCTTCGTCGTTGACGATCTCGTGGCCAGGCTGGAGGCCTTCGTAGGTGGCGACCAGCCGTTCGAAGCCCGGATCGTTCGCGGCGGCCGAGACGTTCCCTCCGTGCAGGACAAGCAGCCTGGCCGCCGGCGGCTCGGGAACCGATGGGTCGAGCAGACTGCCCGAACCCCTCGCCGCAGCGAAGGCTCGATCGTCGACCGCGTCGTATTGGGCGATCACGTTCAGGGCGCGCCGCAGTCTCTCGTTGTCGGCGGTCTGGCCGGCACCCTCGACGCCCATCGTCAGCGCCTCCGTCGGGTCCATTCGCAACGTATCTCGGTACGACGGCGCTGCGTCAATGTTCTGCTCGGCCATGTTCGTCTCCCGTTGTTTGAGCCCGTTGGGTGGCAGTGCTGCGTCGAGTTCGGCTCGTGCCCACACCAGCGCCATCCCTGCCCGCTGGAGCAACGGAGCGAGATCCGCTGCCGGTATGCCGAGCCGGTCGGCGGCGCCGTGGAGGTCGGTTCGCACCGACCACGGTTCGTGCAGTCCGAGGTCGGGGTGCGTCTTACCGACAAGCTCGATCCAGTGGCGGCCGTCCTGCGCACACACGTTGATGAAGCCGTACGGCCCCTGAATGGTCATCTCATCGCGTTGACCGCGGGCTGGGCCGAAGGACACGTCACCGTCGCCGACGTGTACCCCGCGCGGCAGGCCGTCGAAGAGCGATGGCCCAGAGAGCTCCCCTGGCAGCGGCAGGTCCAACCGCTCGCCGCCGTGGAGTGAGTTCGCGACCAAAGCCGCGGCGGCGACGCGTGTGGGTTGAGTGATGGTCATCGCGCGATCCCGTGCTGTTGGTCAAGTGATGGCGTGGTGATGATGGCTTTGCGTTCCGCGTCCCGGCCGGCGGAGTCGCTCCGGCGGGTGATGCTGCGGGCTTCCATGAGATCCCAGTGCGCTGCGGATGGCATTGTCCCCCAGCGGCTTTCGATGCCGAACTCAATGCGGTCGCGCAGGACCGTTCGGTCGCTGACGCCGGTGTGCAAGCTGATCTCGTGGTCCGATGCCCCGGTCGACGCCATCGCTCGAACGACTTCTAACCGTTCGGCCTTTGTCAGGTTGGTGTCTGGTCGTTGACGCGCAATCGCCCGTTGCACCGCCACGATGTCGACGACGTTCGATTCGCCGGCGGGCACCTGGTGGTGCGGTCTTGCTGAGGGGTCGTCGATGTCGGCTTCGTCCCAGGCCAGTGGCGGGGCAAGGCCGCGGCTCTCGGCCCGCTGGCGGGTCAGCGGGGAGTCTCCCGGGGTCATGCTGAGCCTGTCGTAGGCGTCGCGGACTTGCCGCCATCGGCCGGCCGTGATCAGCTCCCCCGGGCTGTAGAGCAGCATGCTGGTGTCTCGCGCACCGGCGGCCGCGATGGCGGCGTGGTTGTGACCAAGGGCCAGGAGCGCCTCGACCCGCCGGACGGCCCCGACGCGAGGAACCATGCCCTCTGCCTGGGAGTAGATGTCGGCAAGTTTGAGCTGGTCGACACGCTCGGCCGTGGCTCGCTGCACGCGTGAGTTGCGGCCGGCAACGATGTTGCTGATCCCGGTGTCGCTGATCCCGGTCGCGCGGCTGAGGGTTCTCAACGGCACGCTGGCATCGATGAAGCCCTGCAGCTTTTCTCGGGTCGGTTCGGCGTCGACGTAGCGGTTGATGCCTCGTGCGCGGTCGCGCTGCCAACCGACCTCCCACTGTTTGTTGTATGTCATCGCTACCTCCGGACGGCCAGTTGCGGCTGGCCCTACTGACCGGAAGGAGCCCGAGGCATGTCCACGCTCACGAGGTGCGGCACGACTTACAGGACGCACTAGTAGTAACTTTGTTCGATGTCGCGAAGGAGGTCGGATTCCCATGGGGCAGTCACGTCGGGAACGAACCTGGCCGGAGCCGACAAGGACCCGGCACGCATGGGTCCGCGATGGCAGGCATCCTCATGACGTCCCCCGCCAGGTCCTGATCATCTGCTGGAGCCGGCGGGCTGGCCGCTACTGGGCGCTCATCGTCGACGTGGTCTCACTGCCTGAAGATGATGAACCGGCGGTAGTACATCGCTGGGTGCCGAAGGAACACCTCATGCCGGTGCCGGCGCAGCTGAACAGAAACTACGGTCTGTGCTGACGCGGGAGACCGTCCGATGCTCGCGCACTCGTAGCGACGGCGCGACGGTGTCGTCGCCGAAGACTTCGCCCCCAGCGGGCGAAGTTCTTGTTGGAGGTGACGATCAGGCTGGCGGCGTTCGTAGCGGGATGATACGAGTTGGAAGGACAGGTTGGCTGCTTCGCGTTCGAAGGGGATGTAGCCGACTTCGCCGATGACCAGGCGGGGTAGCGGACGAGCCGGCGGAGCTCGTCATGGAGTCAGCCCCGCGTGGTGTGCTTCGGCGAGCCGGTCGACTCACTGGGACGCGGTGGCGAACATGACCCGTGCCCGGCCTGGCAGGCCCGGATCGCCAGCCCGGTGGTCAGGTGCGTCTTGCCCGTTCCTGGCGGGCCGAGGAGCATGACGTTCTCCTGGGCGGCGACGAAGTCCAGGCTGCCCAGGTGTCCGATGGCCTCTCGCTTCAGTCCGCGGGGCGTGGTCGTAATCGAAGTCCTCCAAACTCTTGCGGCTAGGAAAACCGGGCGGCGCAGATCCGGCCCTCGCCGCCGTGGGATTCACGCGCCGACACCTCGCGTTGCAGGCAGGCTGCGAGAAACTCCTCGTGGGTCCAGGCTTCTTCACGAGCGCGTTCGGCGAGCCGCTCGACCGACTTCCGCAGGGCCGGCGCTTTCAGCGCCCTCGCCAGGTACTCCAGCTCGCTGGTGGCGTCGCGGCCCGTTTTCGGGGCGGTCCGTCGGTCGTGGGTGCAGCCATCAGCAGACCTCCTCATCCACCAGTTCGTCGACGAGGCTGAGGATCTGGTCGTAGACGCCGAGTGAGCGGACTTCGACCTCCTCGCCGGTGACCGCGTCCGCGACCGGCCGCAGCAGGTCGGCGCGTCCTTGGCGCAGGAGCTTGGCGGAGCCGGTGTGCTCGGAGTCGGTGATCGTCTGGTGCTGGGCTCAGACCCGCTGGTGGTCGGCGACGGAGCCTCAAGCACCCGTTCGGGGTGTCGATCTCCGGGCATCGCTCGAGCGCGCGAGTCTCTCTTTCTGACAGGGTGCGCACCACAACAGCTGGCTTGTGCGGCGTACGAGATTTTGCGATCAGGATGGATCCAGCGCGGATACAAATTAGTGTGACTTCGCGGATTTTCCGCGAGCAGGCGAGCCACCGCTTCCACTTCTTCTCGATCGACCTTCGCCTGCTGCACGTCGAGCCCCGCGAGTTCGAGTGCGCTCCATCTTGATCAGGCGCTGCGCAAATGTATCCGATGTGAGGGCTTCGCCTTCGCCTTCGCCGTCGACTGACGAAACCACGACCCGCTTTGCACCTCACCATCGGTTGGACCGTCGTAGCCCGGCGCCTGCACTAGGTCGTCCACGTGGTGAAACAGGCGTTCTATTTGGGGATAGTCAGCGCCGTCGACATAGACCGCGACCGAGATGTCTCCACCACCGGTCGGGGAGAACGCTTCGTCACGGTTAGGTTGATCCAACCTTCGGCCCCGCGGTCGGCTGGTTTGGATATACAAGCCATTGCCGTCGCTGAGAGCCATCCAGTATTCAAGGCTGTCAGGTGTGACGATGGGTTGCACGTCGTCGACGCTTAGCATCTGGCGCGGCGTGTGGTCGTCGACGGCGGCCGTGAATGCCTCTAGTTCGGCTTGCATCACCGTCAGGCAAGGCGCGATCGCATCGATGATCACCCCCCCCGGTGGGAACACGTCATTCACGCCATTCAGCCTGCTGGACAGTTCGCGAGCGAGCTTTTCGAAGCTGCCGAGTTCCACCCATTTGGTCGCCGTATCCCATGCGGCGGAGCATACCCAGCCCTTCACGCGGTGCAGCGGATTTGGTGAAAGTGCACCCACATGCGAACAACCAAGTCCCGCGACGGTTACCGATCTCCAGTGTGGCCCTTTGATGGCTCTTCCCAGATGAGGGTGTAGGTCGGCCGGGCGCGTCGGTCCGCAGGTAGATGTCGAGGTCTCCCGACGATGGAGGTTCCTACGCCATCCATCCGAAAGACCTCGACGTGTCCGACGCTA
>NZ_JBMAMH010000024.1:0-22369 GCF_058148645.1 Flexivirga sp. YIM B11880 | reverse complement strand
ACCTCGCACGCCACATCCAGCACCTCATCCGCGACGCCCTCACCGAATCTGTCACCCTGCCAGTCCCGGCCGAACAACCACTCCAAAACGCCGCTTGACAGATATAGGAGCATCTCCCCCGCTTCGCTCCTCCGCTACTCAACCGGCGCTGCGGGTGAAGGCGTCGTGGAGGAGTTGCTCGCGCTGCTCGTCGTGACGCTTGTGGGAGCCGGTGGCCGGGGCGGCCGACGCCGCGCGGGAGACCAGCCGCAGCGGGCGGGTCTCGCCGAGCGGAGCAAGCAGCTCCGGCAGGTTGAGCGCCATGAAGGGCCAGGCGCCCTGGTTCTTCGGCTCGTCCTGCACCCAGAGGACATCCGCGTTGGGGTACTTCGCCAGCTCGGCGGCGATCTCCTCGGCCGGGATCGGCGCCAGCTGCTCGACGCGCACGATCGCCGTCTTCGAGTCCTTGCGCTTGGCGCGCTCGGCCTCCAGGTCGTAGACCACCCGCGACGACGCCAGCAGCACCCGCGTCACCTCGCCACCGTTGAGGCCGGCGGTGTCCGGCAGCACCGGCTGGAAGCGGCCCGAGGTGAAGTCCTCCGGGCTCGACGTCGCGGCCTTCACCCGCAGCAGCTGCTTGGGGGTGAAGACGATCAGCGGCTTGCGCGGACGCGCCGCCGCCTGACGGCGCAGCAGGTGGAAGTAGGACGCCGGTGTCGACGGGTAGGCGATCGTCATGTTGTCCTCGGCGAACAGCTGCAGGTAGCGCTCGATGCGCGCCGACGAGTGGTCGGCGCCCTGGCCCTCGTAACCGTGCGGCAGCAGCAGCACGACGGAGGAACGCTGCGCCCACTTCTGCTCACCGGAGCTGATGAACTCGTCGATGATGGTCTGCGCGCCGTCGGCGAAGTCGCCGAACTGCGCCTCCCACAGCACCAGGGCGTCCGGGCGCTCCACGGAGTAGCCGTATTCGAAGCCCATCGCGGCATACTCACTGAGCAGCGAGTCGTAGACCCAGAACCAGGCCTGGTCCGGCGAGAGGTAGCGCAGCGGCGTCCACTCGTTGCCGTTGGTGTGGTCGATCAGCACCGAGTGCCGCTGCACGAACGTGCCGCGGCGGCTGTCCTGACCGGCGAGGCGCACCGGGGTGCCCTCCATCAGCAGCGAGCCGAACGCGATCAGCTCCGCCATCGCCCAGTCGATGCCACCGCTGGTGGTCATGTCGGCGCGGCGCTGCATCAGCTTGGCCAGCTTCGGGTGGACGGTGAAGCCCTCCGGCGGGCTGACCCAGGTCTTGCCGATCCGCAGCAGCTCGTCGCTGGTGATCGCCGTGTCCAGGTCGCTGCCGTCCACGCGGGTGTCGTCCTGGGCCTGCGCGGACGGGCGCTCCAGCCCGCCGTGGCCCTCGGCGTCGGTGCCCACCGAGCTGTCGGCGGCCGGCGCGGACGCCTCTTGCTTGGCGGCCTTGGTCTCGGTGAAGACCCGCTCCAGCTGTGCCTGGTAGTCCTTCAGCGCGGCCTCGGCCTCGTCCGGCGTGATGTCGCCACGACCGATCAGCGCCTCCGTGTAGAGCTTGCGGACGCTGCGCTTGGACTCGATGAGCTTGTACATCATCGGCTGGGTCATCGACGGGTCGTCGCCCTCGTTGTGACCACGCCGGCGATAGCACACCATGTCGATGACGACGTCGCGGTTGAACTTCTGCCGGTATTCGTAGGCCAGCTCGGCGACCCCCACGCACGCCTCGGGGTCGTCGCCGTTGACGTGGAAGATCGGCGCCTGCACCATGCGCGCCACGTCGGTGCTGTATGTCGAGCTGCGGCTCTGCGACGGCGCCGTGGTGAAGCCGACCTGGTTGTTGACGACGATGTGGATCGTGCCGCCGGTGCGGTAGCCGCGCAGCTGCGACAGGTTGAGCGTCTCGGCGACCACACCCTGCCCGGCGAACGCCGCGTCACCGTGCATCAGGATCGGCAGCACGGTGAACGCCGAGCCGGCCAGGTTGATGCGGTCCTGCTTGGCGCGCGCGATGCCCTCGAGCACCGGGTCGACGGCCTCCAGGTGCGACGGGTTGGCCGCCAGGTAGACGCTGACGCTGTTGCCGGCGTCGGACTTGAACGTTCCCTCGGTGCCGAGGTGGTATTTCACGTCACCCGAACCCTGCACCGACTTCGGCCGCGGGTTGTCCTCGAACTCCCGGAAGATCTGCCCGTAGGACTTGCCGGCGATGTTGGCCAGCACGTTGAGCCGGCCGCGGTGCGGCATACCGATGCAGACTTCGTCCATCCGGTCGTCCGCGGCGTCGGAGATGATCCGGTCGAGCATCGCGATGACCGACTCACCGCCCTCCAGCGAGAAGCGCTTCTGCCCGACATACTTCGTCTGCAGGAAGGTCTCGAACGCCTCGGCGGCGTTGAGCCGGCGCAGGATCCGCAGCTGCTCGGCGCTGGACTGCTTCTCGTAGCCCTTCTCGACCTTGCTCTGGATCCAGGCGCGCTGCACGGGGTCCTGGATGTGCATGTATTCGATGCCGATCGAGCGGCAGTAGGCGTCGCGCAGGATGCCCAGGATCTCGCGCAGCTTCAGGAACGGCTTGCCGCCGAAGCCACCGGTCGGGAAGGTGCGGTCCAGGTCCCACAGCGTCAGGCCGTGCGTGGTGACGTCGAGGTCGGTGTGCCGGCGCTGCTTGTATTCGAGCGGGTCGGTGTCGGCCATCAGGTGGCCGCGCACGCGGTAGGCGTGGATCAGCTCCTGGACCCGGGCGACCTTGTTGATGTCGTCGTCGTGGCCGGCGTCGATGTCCTGCACCCAGCGGATCGGCTCGTAGGGGATCTTCAGCGACTGGAAGATGTCGTCGTAGAAGTTGTCCTGGCCGAGCAGCAGCTGGTGCACCACCCGCAGGAACTCGCCCGAGACGGCGCCCTGGATGACCCGGTGGTCGTAGGTGGAGGTCAGCGTGATGATCTTGCTGACGGCGTTCTTGTTGAGCGTGTCGCTGCTCGCGCCCTGCCACTCCGCGGGGTATTCGAGCGCGCCGACGCCGATGATCGCGCCGGCGCCCTTCATCAGCCGGGGGATCGAGTGGACGGTGCCGATGCCGCCCGGGTTGGTCAGGCTGATGGTCGTGCCGGCGTAGTCGTCGACGGTCAGCTTGTTGCTGCGCGCCTTGCGCACGATGTCCTCGTATGCCGCCCAGAACTGCGCGAAGTCCATCTCCTCGGCGCCCTTGACGCTGGGCACGACGAGCGTCCGCGACCCGTCGTCCTTGTGCAGGTCGATGGCCAGCCCGAAGCCGACGTGACCCGGCTTGACGAGCGTCGGTTTGCCCTTGTCGTCCTCGCCCAACGCGTAGTTCATCTCCGGGACGAGCTTGAGCGCCCGGATGATCGCGTAGCCGATGATGTGGGTGAAGCTGACCTTGCCACCGCGGCTGCGGGACAGGTGGTTGTTGATGACGATGCGGTTGTCGATCAGCAGCTTGGCCGGGACGGCGCGCACGCTGGTCGCGGTCGGCACCTCGAGGCTGGCCTCCATGTTGGAGACGATCCGGGCCGCGACGCCCTTGAGCGGGATGGTCTGGTTCTCGGCCGGCCCGACCTCGGGCACCTTGGGGGTGGACGCGTCACGCGCGATGACCTTGCCCTCGGACAACTCCCAGTCCTTGGGGTTGGGGCGCGGGGCTTCTTCCTTGGGCGCCTGCCGCGCGGCGCCCTTCGGCGGCTCGGCGACGGCGGTGCCCTGCTCTGTCGTTAGCTGCTGGGTCTTGGGCTGCTGGGCCTCGGCCTGTGTGGGCTTGGGCTGCTCGGTCTTGCCGGGTTGGTCGCTCTCGGCGGGCGGCTGTGACGTGGTCTCCGTGCTCGGCTGGCCGTTGCCGGCGGGCGTGCGGCCCGGCCGGTAGTCCTCGAAGAAGCTCCACCACGCCTTGTCGACGGAGTTCTTGTCCTTCTTGTACTGCTCGTAGAGCTCGTCGACGAGCCATTCATTGGGTCCGAATGTCGCGAGGGGGTCAGGCGACTGGGATGACACGCGAATGCGCCTCTTTCGTCAAGGTCGGCACGGCCATTGCTGAGGATGTGCGGCGGATGCGGAGTTTGCAGGCGTATGACGACAGGAATCGACACACGGGTCCAGCGTAACGTGACGGGACTCCACTGCCACACCTGGTCCACGGGCTGTGCTATGGGGTGAGCACCGGCTTCCGGAGGGTCTTGACCGGCATACATTTCGCGACATATCGTGTCTGCGAACACGCGATATGTCGCGAACGGACGGCAAGGAGATGACGGCATGGCGCAGCAGTGGGAGATCAGCGAGCCGAAGCTGCTCGACGTCGGTGGTGAGGGCGAGCGCGTCGCCGTGCTCAGCGTCGCGTTGATCGGCGGTCATGTCGACGTCGTCACGCATGACGACACCGGAGCGGCGAGCGTCGAGGTGCAGGAAGTGGTCGGTCCGCCGCTGAAGGTGACCTGGGACGGGCGCAAGCTCGAGATCAGCCACGTCAAGGCGGAGGGGTCGAGCATGTGGGAGACCATCAAGGGTCTCGGCGGCGGCGTCTCGGGCAATGTCCGGGCACGGGTCTCCGTCTCGATCCCGGGGGACGTCAAGACCAGCATCAACACGGTGAGCGCGGGAGCGGTGGTGAGCGGCATCCACGCCAACGCGTCGCTCAACACGGTCAGCGGCGACGTCGCCGCCGACGACCTGGACGGGCGCATCGAGGTCAACGGCGTCTCCGGGACCTTCGAGGGGCGCAACCTGCGCGGCCGGCTGGAGGCCAACACTGTCTCCGGCGCGATGACGGTGCACCACAGTGCGCTCGACCCGATCGAGCTGAACGGCGTCTCCGGTGACATCACCCTGGACCTGACCGACTTCCGGACTCGGGTGGAGTCCAACACGGTGTCCGGTGACGTGACCGTGCGGGTGCCGCAGGGCGGCGGCTACCGGGTCAAGGTATCGACCATGTCCGGCGCGGCGATCGTCGACGGCATGAAGCTCGGCGGCAAGTGGCACCGCGGCGGCGAGGCGCGCGACGGCGACGAGGCGTTGCGCATCTCGGCCAACTCGATGTCCGGTGATGTCGTCGTGCTGCGGGCGGCACCTGGTCCGGATCTTTCCAAGGATCCGTCATGAGTCCGGTCTTTGCGCACGGACAACTCCGGCTCTATCTGCTGGCATTGCTCGCCGAGGGTCCGCACCACGGCTACGAGATCATGCGCGACCTCGAGCAGCGGTTCAACGGGCTCTACACGCCGAGTGCGGGCACGGTCTATCCGCGGCTGGCCAAGCTGGAGGAGGAAGGCCTGGTCCGGCGCAGCGACGACGGGCGGAAGGCGACATACACCCTCACCGACGCGGGACGGGCCGAGGTCGCGGCCCGGCAGGACGACCTCGGTGACCTGCGCGTGGACCTGGACCGGTCGGTCAGCCAGCTGGCCGAGGAGGTGCGGTCGCGCGTCAAGGGGGAGGCGGCGGATCTGCGCGCCGAGCTGAAGGCGGCCGCACAGGAGGCCCGGCGCGCCGCCCGCCCGGTCTCGAGTGCCGGCCCGTCGGACGGTCGGGACGACTTCGAGCGGGCGATCAACCAGTTGCGGGAGACCACCCGCAAGATCGTGCGAGCCAAGAAGAGCACCGAGGCCGTCCGGGACGAAGTGCTGCGGATCGTGCAGGAGGCGCAGCGGCAGGTCGACCGGTTGCGCTAGCCCGCTGATCGACCGATCGCGCCCAGCACGCTGATCGAGTAGCGGGGGAGCGAAGCGGCGGAGCCCCTCACCCACGCTGATCGAGTAGCGGGGGAGCGAAGCGGAGGAGATGCGTATCGAGATCAAGGGGCTAGGCGGTGGCGCTGGTCTCGATACGCGGATTCCCCCGCTGCGCTCCTCCTCCGCTACTCGACCGGCGCAAGCGGTGCTCCTGCTGCGCTCCTCCGGCCCTTACTCGGCCACCGCGGGTCGGCCGGCGCGGGCTCGGCATACGCGACCGGCACAGCCGGCCCGTGCGCATGACACGATGACCGCACCATGTTGGTGGAATGGCTATTGGTCCTCGCCGGGGTCGTGCTGACCGTCGGCACCGCGCTCTTCGTGGCTGCCGAGTTCAGCCTGGTCGCACTCGACCGCCCCGCGGTGCAGCGTGCCGTCGACGCGGGCGACAGCCGAGCCGGTGGCGTGCTCGCCGCGTTGCGACAGCTGTCGACGCAGCTGTCGGCGGCGCAGGTTGGCATCACGATCACGACGCTGGTCCTCGGTTATCTCGTCGAGCCGTCGCTCGGCTCTCTGCTGGAGGGTCCGCTCGAGTCGATCGGCGTCGGGCAGGGTGCGTCAGCGGCTGTCGCCACGGTGTCGGCGCTGGTCATCGCCTCGCTCTTCTCGATGATCGTCGGTGAGCTGATCCCGCAGTTCCTCGGCATCTCCGCGCCGCTGCCGGTCGCCAAGATCATCGCCCGGCCGATGCGCATCGTCGCGGCGGTCACCCGGCCGCTGATCGTCATCCTCAACGGCTCCGCGAACGCGTTGCTGCGCATGGGTGGGATCGAACCGCAGGAGGAGCTGAGCGCGGCACGTACGCCGCAGGAGCTGTCGTCCATGGTGCGCCGGTCGGCGGAGGCGGGCACGCTCGAGGAGGGCACCGCCCGGTTGCTCGCCCGGTCGCTGGACTTCGGCGAGCGGACCGCGGCTGACGTCATGAGCCCTCGCGTGCGCTGCGTGTATGTCGAGCGCGATGCCACTGCCGCAGATGTGGTGGATCTGGCTCGAAACACTGGGCACTCGCGGTTTCCGGTGCTCGGCAACGACTGGGACGACGTCGTCGGCGTGGTCCATGTCAAAAAGGCGATCGCGGTGCCGCAGGACCGCCGTGACGACGTGCCGGTGACCGCGCTGATGATCCGGCCGGTCCTGGTGCCGGAGACGATCCGGCTCGATCCGTTACTGCTCCTGCTGCGCGCCGCCGGCTTCCAGTTGGCGATCGTGGTCGACGAATACGGAGGCACCTCAGGGGTTGTCACGCTTGAGGACGTCATCGAGGAGATCGTCGGTGAGGTGAGCGACGAGCACGACCCGCGTGTCGACGTCAGCCGGCTGCTGCCGGACGGGTCCTGGACGGTGCCCGGGCTGTGGCGCCCGGACGAGGTGCACGACCGGATCGGGGCGAACATCCCGGAGGGTGCCTACTACGAAACCGTCGGGGGATTCGTGATGTCCGCGGTCGGCAGGGTGCCGCAGGTGGGTGACGAGGTCGCGCTCGACGGGTGGACACTGCGGGTGGTCGCGATGGATGGCCGCCGGGTCGACCGGGTGCGGATCGCGCCCGTCATACAGTCCGCGATGGGGGACCGCGCATGAAGCTCTTCCTCTCGCTGGTCTTCCTGATGGGCAACGCGTTCTTCGTCGGGGCTGAGTTCGCCGTGATGACGGCGCGGCGCTCGCAGCTGGAGCCGCTCGCGGCCGCCGGCTCGAAGCGCGCGAAGCTGAGTCTTGAGGCGCTGGAGAACGTTTCGTCGTTGCTCGCCTGCGCGCAGCTCGGCATCACAGTGTGCTCGGTGCTGCTCGGTGCGGTGGCGGAGGATGCGCTGCACCACCTGATCGAGCCCATCTTCTCCGGATTCGGCGCACCGGACGGCGTGACGACCGGGGTGTCGCTGCTGCTCGCCCTCCTGATCGTCGCCTACTGCCACGTGGTGCTGGGCGAGATGGTGCCGAAGAACCTCGCAATCGCCGGACCGGACCGCGCGGCGCTGCTGCTGGCGCCGGCGCTGTTGTGGGTGACTCGCGTGCTGCGGCCGATCATCCGGGCGGTCGAGGCGATCGCGAAGTGGGCGGTGCGACGCTTCGGCGTCGAGCCGAAAGATGAGGCAACGTCAGCATTTTCGGCTGAAGAGGTCGAGCTCATCGTGGCCGAGTCGCAACGCGAGGGCTTGCTGCAGGAGGAGCAGTCGGCGCGGGTGCAGGGTGCGCTGCAGTTCACCGACCGGGTCGCGGCCGACGTCGCCGTGCCCGTCGACGAACTGGTCACCGTGCGCGTGGGTGCGACACCGGAGGACATCGAACTGCTGGTCGCGAAGCACGGCTTCTCGCGCTACCCGGTGCTGGACCGGTCCGGGGTGATTGCTGGCTACGTGCACCTCAAGGACGTGCTCTACGCGACCGACGAGGCGTATGCCGAGCCGGTGCCGCCGCGGCGAATTCGCTTGCTTGCCACCGTTGCTCCCACCGACGACGTCGACGACATGCTCGTCACCATGCAGCGCAGCGGCGCCCATCTCGCCCGCGTGGTCGACGGTGCCGGCACGGTGCTCGGCGTCGTGTTCCTCGAGGACGTGCTGGAGGAACTGGTCGGTGAGGTCGAGGACGCCACCCGGCGGTAACCGCCGCGCACGGCGGTCGCTACGCACCTGGCTGGCCAGCTACTTATTGCGGTGACGACGCCGTGCCGACAAAAGAATGCTGTGTTCGTCGGGCGCCACTACCTTCCCGAGTAACCCGCTAGACAAAGCAGGTAAACCCGGGAAGGGCCTTCGCATGGACACACACTTGACGCGCACCCGTCGTACGCTCGCCATCGTCGCGGCAGGTGCATTCGCCGTCTGTGCGACGGCATGTGCTCCCAGCAGCAGCAAGACACAGGGCGGCAACGGCGCCTCGGGGGGCAAGGTTTCGATCGTCGGGTTCTCGGTGCTCAAGCCGGGCTACGACGCGCTGACGAAATCCTTCGCGGAGACCTCGGCGGGCAAGGGCGTGCGCTTCTCGCAGTCCTTCGGCGCAAGCGGCTCGCAGAGCAAGGCGGTCGCGAGCGGCCAGCCTGCCGACTATGTCGGGCTGTCCTTGGAGCCGGACATGACCAAGCTGGTCCCGAAGTTCGTCGCCGCCTCGTGGAACAAGGGCACGGACGCCGGCATCGGCTCGACCTCCGTCGTCGCGATCGTGGTTCGCCCGGGAAATCCGTTGCACATCAAGGGCTGGGACGACCTGATCAAGCCTGGTGTCAAGATCGTGACACCGGATCCGGGGACCTCCGGATCCGCGAAATGGAACATCCTGGCGGCGTACTCGCACGGCTTGCAGACCGGCGGCACTCAGGCTGCCGGCACGGCATACCTGAAGAAGTTCTTCGCCCATGTCGTGAGCAAACCGGACAGCGGCGCGGACGCGACGACGGCATTCCTCGCCGGCACCGGCGACGTGCTGATCTCCTACGAGAACGAAGCAATCGCAGCCAAACAGGCGGGTAAGAAGCTGGACTACGTCGTCCCGGCCGACACCTTCAAGATCCAGAACCCCGTGGCGGTCACCAAGTCCGCATCTTCGGCGGCGAAGCGCTTCTTGCAGTACGTGCAGAGCGACGCCGGCCAGAAAGTGTTGGCGGGCGTGGGTTTTCGTCCGTTGAACCCAGCCGATGTGCCGGCGAAGGTCGCTGGTGCCAACAATCCCGCCACGCCCTATCCGGCGATCGCCAAGCTGGAAACCATCGCTGACCTCGGCGGCTGGTCGAAGGTCAACACCGAGTTCTTCGGCGACAACGGCATCGTGACCCAGGTCGAAAAGGCGGATGGGTGACCACCGCCCTCGACATACGAACGGAGTCGGAGGCCACCGACCCCGCCGGAGCGCGCTGCGCGGTCGCCGACGAACGGGCTCGGCTGCAGTTGCCCTCCGGTGCGGCACTCGGTGTTTCGACCTTGTGGCTCAGCCTGCTCGTCCTCATCCCGCTCGCGGCGGTCGTGGTCAAAGCGTTCGGTGGCGGCTGGTCCGGCTTCTGGCACGCTGTCACCGCCGAACAGGCAATGGCGTCAATCCGTTTGACGGTCGGCATTTCGGTCGTCATCACCGTCGTCAATGCGGCGATGGGCACGGTGATCGCCTGGGTACTGGTGCGGGACGACTTCCGCGGCAAGCGACTCGTCGAGATAGTCATCGACATACCGTTTGCGCTGCCCACGATCGTGGCGGGGCTGGTCCTGATCAGCGTCTATGGACCGGACAGCCCGATCCACCTGAACATCTACGGGACTCGGCTCGCCGTCGCCTTCGCGCTGGTCTTCGTGACCTTGCCGTTCGTCGCGCGGGCCGTCCAACCGGTGTTGCAGCAGCTGGACCCCGAGGCGGAGCAGGCGGCAGCGTGCCTCGGCGCCGGTCCGGTCACGATCTTCAGCCGGATCGTCCTGCCGCAGTTGCTGCCCGCCATCGCCTCGGGCGCCGGTCTCGGCTTCGCGCGGGCGATGGGCGAGTACGGCTCGGTGCTGCTGATCAGCGGCGGGCTCGACCACACCGAGGTCACCTCCCTGTATGCGTACGGCCGTATCCAGAACTACGACTTCGTCGGTGCCGCAGCGGTTTCCACGGTGCTCCTGGTGATCAGCCTCTCGGTCCTGCTCACCCTCGATGCCCTGCAGCGGAGGGCGCGACGCCGTGGCTAGTCGTGCGATGAGGCGGTCCCGGAGTGGACGGCTGGGGCTGCGGGTGCTGGCCCTGGCCTACATCGGGGTGCTGGTGATAGTCCCGTTAGTCGTCATCGTCGCGCGGGTGATCGGTGACGGGTGGACCGAGCTCGTCGACGCGCTCAGCTCGCCGGCAGCCGTCACGGCATACCGACTCACCCTTGAGGTGTCGGTGGTTGCAGTCGTGCTGAACACCGTCTTCGGCGTCGGTTTCGGGATCCTGCTGACCCGGTACCGGGTGCCCGGCCGACGACTGCTGAGCGCCGCCGCGGACATGCCCGTCTCGGTGTCGCCGATCATCGCCGGGCTCGCCCTGGTGCTGATCTACGGGCCGGTGGACGGCTGGTTCGGCGCGCCGCTGGCCGATTCCGGCATACAGGTCATCTACGCCCTGCCCGGCATGATCCTGGCCACCACGTTCGTGTCCTTCCCGCTGGTGCTGCGGGAGGTCGTGCCGGTCCTGGAGGAAGCCGGCACGGAGATGGAGCAGGCCGCGAAGGTGCTGGGTGCCAGCGCCTGGCAGCAGTTCGTGCGGATCACGCTGCCCACGATCCGGCCGGCGCTCGCCTACGGGCTGGTGTTGAGTCTGGCGCGCTCGCTCGGCGAATTCGGTGCAGTGCGAGTGGTGTCCGGCGGGATCAGCGGCGCCGGACAGACCCAGACGCTGACACTGCTCATTCAGGACAAGTACCAGCAGCTGGAGGGCGGCACCTACCAGATCGCCCTGTTGCTCGTGGTGGTCACCGTCGCGGCGATCGTGACGGCGTCACTGCGAAGGGACAAGAGAGGAAGCACATGAGTATCGAGGCACGCGGGATCAGCAAGCGGTTCGGCGACTTCGTCGCCCTGGACGATGTCAGCCTTTCGGTGCCGTCGGGGCAGCTCACCGCCTTGCTCGGACCCAGCGGCGGCGGCAAGTCGACGCTGCTGCGCATCATCGGCGGTCTCGAGGAAGCGGACGCAGGCACCGTGCGGATCGACGGCACGGAGGCGACCGCGCTGCCCGCCCAGCGACGCAACGTCGGCTTCGTCTTCCAGCACTACGCCGCGTTCAAGCACTTGTCCGTCTACCGCAACGTCGCGTTCGGGCTCGAGGTGCGCAAGCGTCCGAAGGCGGAGATTCGCCGGCGGGTGAGCGAGCTGCTGGAGTTGGTCCATCTCGAGCAGTTCGCCGACCGGCTGCCCGCGCAGCTGTCCGGCGGCCAGCGGCAGCGTATGGCGCTGGCGCGCGCACTGGCGGTGGAGCCGAAGGTGCTGCTGCTGGACGAGCCGTTCGGGGCGCTGGACGCCAAGGTTCGCAAGGAGCTGCGCGACTGGCTGCGACGATTGCACGACCAGGTCCACGTGACAACGGTTTTCGTGACTCACGACCAGGATGAGGCGCTCGAGGTCTCCGACGAGGTCGTCGTGATCAACCACGGCCGGATCGAGCAGGTTGGCACACCCGATGAGCTGTACGACCATCCGGCCAACGACTTCGTCATGGGCTTCCTCGGCCCGGTTACCGAATTCGACGGCCGGCTGGTGCGCCCGCATGACCTGGAGCTGTTCGACGAGCCGCGGGACGGTGCGGTGATGGCGAAGGTGGAGCGGCTGAATCGGGTCGGCTTTCAGACCCGGGTCGACTTGCAGATCCCGAACGGGTCCCCGTGGGCGCAGCTGTCGCGCGGCCAGGCCGACGCGCTCGCACTCGAAACGGGTGCGCACATCTGGGTCCGCCCGTCCGGCCGAGTCCCGGCATCGACGTTCGTTTCGCGGTGAGGGTGCGAAGATGCTGCCGTGGAGATCTCGGCGAAGAGTGAGTACGCGGTGCGTGCGCTGCTCGAACTTGCCGCCCGCGAACCCGATCTGGTCAAGGCCGAGACGATCGTCGCCAGTCAGGAACTGCCGCGGAAGTTCGTGGAGTCGATCCTCTCCGAACTCCGGCGCGGCGGGCTCGTGCGCAGTGTTCGCGGTGCCGAAGGCGGCTACGGCCTGGCCCGGCCGGCGAGCGAGATCAGCGTGGGCGCCGTGATCCGCGCGGTGGACGGGCCACTCGCCGAGGTGCGTGGCCTGCGGCCGCACGAGACGGCATACACCGGTACCGCCGAGCATCTGCCCGAAGTGTGGATCGCCTTGCGTGCCAGTGTGCGCCGCATCCTGGACGAGACCAGTCTGCAGCAGGTCCTGACCGGTCAACTTCCCCGACACGTTCGCCGGTTCACCGACAATGCGGAGTCGTGGCTCCCGCGGTGATCGCCGACGCCTCCCGGTGACGGTCGAACCGGCGGGTGACGGCGCAGCTGCGGCGTCACCGGCTGGTTCAGACGTCAGTGGTGGGGAAGGGCGTCAGTGCTGCCCCGGTTCGCTGGCGGCGCTAGCGTGACGAGACATCCGATCGAGGAGAAGCCCGTGCCGTCATACCCCGTCCTGCTGCACACCGCGATCGACGCCCGGGACTGTCGGGGACTCGCCGAGTTCTACCGGCAGCTGCTCGGGTTGCACTATCGCGACGCTGACGAGCCGCCGGTGAGCGGTGCCGACGACGCCGACTGGCTGGTGCTACTGAACGACGCAGGCGAGCGCGTGCTGGCCGTGCAGGAGAAGAAGGACACCACGCCGCCGACCTGGCCGTCGGAGGAGGTGCCGATGCAGTTGCACCTGGATTTCGCCGTGTCCTCGGTCGAGGAGTTGACGCGGCACCGCGACCGGGCGGTGGCGCTCGGCGCCCGCATGATCCACGACCGGTCCGCCGATGGCGAGGAGCCGCTCTNTTGCACCTGGATTTCGCCGTGTCCTCGGTCGAGGAGTTGACGCGGCACCGCGACCGGGCGGTGGCGCTCGGCGCCCGCATGATCCACGACCGGTCCGCCGATGGCGAGGAGCCGCTCTACGTGCTGGCTGATCCGGCCGGGCACCCGTTCTGCCTGCTGGTGGGGTGAGTACGGCGGCGTAGCGTCCAGTAGAAGGTGCGCCAGGGCGCACGTTCTACTGGACGCAGGCGGCTGCTGCCCCGCTCGGCGGGTCCGGGTGCCACCGGCCCGACTCACCTGCGATCGGCCAGCCGGTTGTTGCGGCGAGCACCACGTCACTCGATGGTGGTGCTCAGGACCGGTAGACGGTCGTTACCTCGTCCTGGAACAGCACCGTGTCATGCTGCGCCAAGCGACGCTGCACGATCTGCAGCCAGCTCACCGTGGGGCTCCAGAGCACCGTCGCGTCGCCGGAGTGCAGGTATTGATACAGCTGGCCCGGCCAGGTCTGATGTCGCGCCGCCAGTTTCGCCGGGGTGTTGAAGACGAAGGTCGTCCCGGTGACGTCGATCCAGTTCGGGCAACCGTCGGCCAGTCCGCGGCTCAGTGCGTCCAGCCGGAGCAGCACGGTGGGGTTGTTCGACGTGACGCACTTCTCGTGCTGCACCGCGCGGGTCATCTGCGCCGCGCCGGGATACGGCAGGGCGGCCTGGGTGCCCGTCACCGTGAGCAGCGCGGCGATCGCCGCGATCGCCCCGGTGGTGACGTATGCCGGCCGGCGTGGTCTGTGATGCCGGGACACCGCACACGCCGCCGCGCCGACAGTGACGGCGAACGCGACGGTGAGGTAGTCGCCGTAGTACTCGAACCAGGTCGGCGCCGCGAGCAGCACGGCCAGTTGGGCGCTGACGACCAGCACCATGATCCGGGCCCGGGGCACGGCGCGCCAGGCGAGCACGACCGCCAGGACGAAGCCGAGCACGAACAGGACCGACCCGACCACGCCCACCACCGCTGGGGTGTCCGCCCAGGTGCGGAAGAACGGAGTCCCTACCGTGCTCAGCCCGGACAGCCGCTCCACCAGCGGGTATCGGCGCTGGCGGCCCGCCTGGCCGAAGATCACTGACTGGAGCATCCCGGACGGGTCGGCCAGGAAGAACGGCACGATGACGACTGAGGCGGACAGGGCAGCCCCGGCCGCCATACGCAGTGCGGCTGCGACGCTTCGGGTCCGGCCGCCGTGCCACAGCACGACCAGCGCGACCGGCAGGACCCACCAGATCTTGACCGCCATCGTCAGACCGATCACGAGCCCGGCGAGCACGTCCGCGCGCCGGGCGGCCAGCCGCTGCGCCCGGAACGCCGCGAGCAGGCCGAGCAGCAGGAAGAGGTTGCCCAGCGGCTCCAGCTTGATCTGGCACTCGGCTTCCATCGCACAGAACCAGGTGGCGTGGAAGATCCCCGCGACGAGCGCGCCGCGGCGGCCGATGCCGAAGTGGCGGCAGAGGCGCATGACGAGCAGCGTGTTGACGCCGCCGAGGACACAGAACGTCAGGGTCGCGATGACGAACGCGTGCCAGTCGCTCATGACGTAGGTCAGCGCGGCGAACGGCGTCAGCAGCACGGTGATGCCGGGTGGGTGCACCATCGTGAAATCGCGGTAGGGGAGCCGGCCGTGGAGGAGTGCGTCCGAGCCGGAGAAGTAGACGCCGCAGTCGTAGCCGATGATGCCGTGGATGCCGCCGTCACGCAGGAGGATGCCGAGCCGGAGGAGCACGGCGACGGTCACGGTGATGAGCTGGGTGAGGAGCCACCGGCGGTCGAGCAGCCCGCGCGTTGCCAACCCGGATGTCCGGGTGTGTGGGGCCTCCGCGGTAACCATGACTCTGCGACGCCTGCTATTTCTGTCGTGACTGACAAACCAGCAGCAAGCTGCAGGCTTTCGTGCCCCCGACCCGCCTGCTGCTTCTGCCGCGGGCACAAGAATGCCAGCAGCAAGCTGCTGGCTTCTCGTGCCCCCGGCAGGATTCGAACCTGCGCTCCCGCCTCCGGAGGGCGGTGCTCTATCCCCTGAGCTACGGGGGCGTGCGGCGAACCGCGCGTCGCAACGCTACCAGCCGAACTGCACTGCTTCCGAATCGGCCGGGACCGCCGCGCTGCCCACCCGCCGGACGAGGGCGTATGGCGGGAGCGGCGCCGCCGTATCGTGTGCCCGTGACTTCCGCGACCACCAGACTGGCATCCCACGTGTGGCCGACCGGTTTGACCGAGACGGCCGACGGTGCGCTGTCCCTGCACGGTCATCCGCTGTCGGAGCTGGCCGCGACGTACGGCACGCCGGCATACCTCGTCGACCTGCCCGACCTGCTGGACCGCGCGCGCTCCTTCCGGGACGAGTTCGCCGCGGCGTTCGCGGCGATCGGGACGACGTGCGACGTGTTCTACGCGGGCAAGGCGTTCCTGGCGTCGCCGCTCGCCCGGTTGCTCGACGCCGAGGGACTGAGCCTGGACGTGTGCACCCGCGGCGAGCTCGCAGTGGCGGCCAAGGCGGGCTTCCCCGGCGCACGGATCGGCATGCACGGCAACAACAAGTCGGCCGCCGAGATCGACGCAGCGATCGACTATGGGGTCGGCCGGATCGTCGTCGACTCGCTCGAGGAGATCGAGCGGGTGGTCGCTGCTGCGCGCGCACACGGCGTCCGCGTGCCGGTCATGCTGCGCGTGAAGACCGGCGTCGAGGCGCACACCCACGAGTTCATCGCGACCGCGCACGAGGATCAGAAGTTCGGCTTCAGCCTGTCCGGCGGACAGGCGGCGGAGGCCGCTGCCGAAGTGTTGCGCCACCCCGATGCCTTGCAACTGCTCGGCTTTCACTCACACATCGGTTCGCAGATCTTCGACTCCGACGGCTTCCGGGTCGCTGCCCAGCGGCTCATCGCGATGCAACTGCAGATCGCCCAGCAGCACGGCGTGGTGCTGCCGGAGCTTGACCTGGGCGGGGGATTCGGCATTGCCTACGTCCCGGACGACGAGCCGCTCTCGCCGCGGGCGATGGCCACGCAGCTGGCGGCGATCGTGCGGGCCGCGTGTGACGACGCGCAGACCCCTGTGCCGCGCGTGTCGATCGAGCCGGGCCGGGCGATCGTCGGGCCGGCCGGGATCACGCTCTACGAAGTGGGCACGGTCAAGCCGGTGCAGACGACCGACGACCTGACCCGCACCTACATCTCGGTCGACGGCGGCATGAGCGACAACCCACGGCCCGCGCTCTACGAGGCGGACTACACCGCGACGCTGGCGAATCGCGCCGGCTCGCCGGACACCGCGCAGTCGCGGGTGGTCGGCAAGCACTGCGAGTCCGGCGACATCGTGGTCCGCAACCAGCAACTGCCGCAGGACGTGCGCCCGGGGGACCTGCTCGCCGTCGCGGCAACCGGTGCCTACTGCCGGTCACTGGCCAGCCAGTACAACCACGTGCCGCGCCCGCCGGTGCTCGCGGTCACGGAGGGCGGTGTGCGCACCTGGCTGCGCCGCGAGACCATTAACGACCTGTTGTCCCTCGAAGGGGAGTAGAAGAAGCCCATGGCGGAGCCACTGAAGGTAGCCCTGCTCGGCTGCGGTGTGGTCGGCAGCGCGGTTGCGCGCCAGCTCACCGAGTCCGCCGACGACCTCGCGGCGCGGGTCGGTGCCCCGCTCGAGCTCGTCGGTGTCGCGGTCCGTGACACGTCAAAGCCACGACCCGAATCCGGTGTTCCTGCAGACCTTTTCACGACCGACGCCGAGTCGCTCGTCACGCGCGCGGACCTGGTCATCGAGCTGATGGGCGGCCTCGAGCCGGCGCGCTCGCTGCTGCTGCGAGCCATCGAGCACGGTGCCGGCGTCGTGACCGCCAACAAGGCGTTGCTCGGAGCGGATGGTCCTCGGCTGTATGCCGCGGCCGATGCCCGCGGCGTCGACCTGTCCTTCGAAGCGGCGGTGGCGGGCGCCATACCCCTGCTGCGGCCGCTGCGTGAGTCGCTCGCCGGTGACGACGTGCAGCGGGTCATGGGAATCGTCAACGGCACCACCAATTTCATCCTCGACAAGATGGACCGCACCGGTGCCGCGCTGCCCGACGTGCTCGCCCAGGCGCAGGAGCTCGGGTATGCCGAGGCCGATCCCACTGCCGACGTCGAGGGGTATGACGCCCAGGCCAAGGCCGCCATCCTCGCCTCGCTCGCCTTCCACACCCGCGTCGCGACGGACGACGTGTACTGCGAAGGCATCATGGGCATCACCGCTGACGACATCCGCGACGCACGCAAAATTGGTTGTGTCGTCAAGCTTCTCGCGATCTGCGAGCGGACGCCGGACGGTGTGAGTGCGCGTGTGCACCCGACGCTGGTGCCGCGCTCCCATCCGCTCGCGTCCGTCCACGACGCCTTCAACGCGGTCTTCCTGGACACCGCGCTCGCGGGTGAGCTGATGTTCTACGGGCAGGGCGCGGGTGCCGCCCCGACCGCCTCGGCGGTGCTCGGTGACCTGGTGCAAGCAGCCCGCCACCGGATCGACGGCGGCCACGGGCCGCGCGAGTCGGCATATGCCGACCTGCCGATCCTGCCGGTCGCCCGCACGCGGACCAGCTACTTCATCCGGCTGGACGTGCTCGACCGGTCGGGCGTTCTGGCGCGAGTGGCGAACGTCTTTGGCGCGCAAGGTGTTTCGATCGAGAGCATGCGGCAGGGCGTGCGCCGGTCAGAGGACGGCATGGCGATCCTGCAGCTGGTGACGCACCAGGCCCCGGACGCCGCCCTGGCGGCAACGGTGGAGGGACTACGAAAGTTGGACGACGTGCACGACGTGAGCTCCGTGCTCCGGGTGGAAGGACTGTGATGGCAAGGCAGTGGCGAGGAGTCATCCGCGAATATGCCGACCGGTTGCCGACGTTGGCGGGCGCGCCGGTCGTCACCCTCGGTGAGGGCGGCACGCCGCTGATCCATGCGGAGTGGCTCAGCAACCACGTCGGCGCAGACGTGCACGTGAAGTACGAAGGCCTCAACCCGACGGGCTCGTTCAAGGACCGCGGTATGACGGCCGCCATTTCGGCAGCCGCGAAATCCGGTGCCAAAGCAGTGATTTGCGCGTCCACGGGCAACACCTCGGCGTCGGCCGCGGCATACGCGACGAAGGCCGGTATGACGTGCGGCGTGCTCGTCCCCGAGGGCAAGATCGCGATGGGCAAGCTCGCCCAGGCGATCGCGCACGGTGCCCAGCTGCTGCAGGTCGACGGCAACTTCGACGACTGCCTGACCCTGGCGCGCAAACTGGCCGAGTCCTATCCGGTGGAGCTGGTCAACTCGGTCAACCCGGCGCGCATCGAGGGTCAGAAGACCGCGTCGTTCGAGGTGATCGACGTGCTCGGTGACGCTCCCGACATTCACTGTCTCCCGGTCGGCAACGCCGGCAACATCACTGCCTACTGGAAGGGATACCGCGAATCTGCAGCCCTGCCAGCCGGATCGGACGGTCACGCCACCAAGACGCCCCAGATGTGGGGCTTCCAGGCGGCGGGTGCGGCGCCGATCGTCAAGGGCCACCCGGTCGACGAGCCCGACACCATCGCGACGGCCATCCGGATCGGCAACCCCGCGTCCTGGAAGCAGGCGCTCGCCGCGCGCGACGAGTCCACCGGCCTGATCGATGCCGTGACCGACGAGCAGATCCTGCGGGCGCACCACCTCATCTCCAGCAAGGAGGGCATCTTCGTCGAGCCCGGCTCCGCGGCGAGCATCGCCGGACTGCTGATGATGCACGAGCGCGGCGACATTCCCGCCGGCGCGACCATCGTCTGCACCGTGACCGGGCACGGCCTGAAGGACCCGCAGTGGGCGCTGCGGGACGCCGACGGCCAGCAGGTCCAGCCGACCAAGGTCCCGGTCGACGCCGTGACCGCCGCCCGCGCGCTGGGGCTGGAAGGGTGACCGAGGCCGCCGATCTCGTGGAGTCTCAACTGTTTTCAGCCGGGCAGTCCGTCACGGTCGAGGTGCCGGCGAGCAGCGCCAACCTCGGGCCCGGCTTCGACTCGATCGGGCTGGCACTCGGCATCACCGACACCGTGCAGGCGACCGTCGGGGGGGACGGGCTGCGCGTGACGGTCGAGGGTCACGGTGCCGACTCGGTGCCGACGGACGAGGGCCATCTGATCTGGCGGTCCGCGCTCGCGATGTGGCAGCGGGTCGGCGTCGAGCCGCCCAGTGGGCTGACCCTGCGGTGCCGCAACGACATACCGCACTCGCGCGGTCTCGGATCGTCGGCCGCGGCCATCGTCGCCGGGCTCGCGCTGGCGCTCGGCCTGGTCCGTGACCGGATCGACAACCTGGCCGGGCTGGCGATGATCTCCGACCTCGCCGGCGAGATCGAGGGCCACCCGGACAACGCCTCCGCCAGCGTGTATGGCGGACTGACGGTCTCCTGGGCCGACGACAACGGCGGCGGCTGGCGCACGGTCAACCCTCGCTTGCACCCGGACGTCCAGGTCGCGGTGCTGCTGCCCGAAGCGACGCTGGCGACCGATTCCGCGCGCGCCGCGCTCGGCGAGAACGTGTCGCTGTCGGCCGCGGCGTCCACCGCCGGTCGGGCGGCGCTGTTGGTCCACGCCCTCACGGCGGAGCCGGGGCTGCTGCTGCCGGCGACCCGCGACTGGCTGCACCAGGAGCCCCGCAGGGCGTCATACCCGGAGAGTATGGCGGTCGTCGACCGACTCCGCGGCCAAGGCCTGGCCGCGACGATCTCCGGTGCCGGCCCCGCGGTGCTGGTGCTCGGCACCGGCGCGCTGGCACTCGACGCGGAGCAGCTGATGCCGGGGTGGCAGGTGCTGCGTCCGGGAGTTGCGCACACGGGTGTGCGAGTCGTTTCGCGTTCGGTGCCTCACACGGTGTAGGTTTGGTTCTGCATCGACGGCCCAAGCCGACCGCGTGACAGTTGTGTCCCGGATGTCGATGCCTCACCGCACTGCTGCACACCGAGTCTCTTCGGCGATGTGTATGTCGGTGATGAGTGTTACTTCGCTTCGGAAGCAACAATTTTTGGCATACCCCACACCGGCGCCAGTGCCGGACTAACGAGGGGGAAGGAACCTTCGTGACCGATACCACCGAACTCACCGCGTCGACCCCGGCGTCCGCTTCGAGTTCCAGGGGCAACCTGAGCACCATGAAGCTCGACGAGTTGAAGCAGCTCGCCGTGACCATGGGGATCAGTGGCACCTCCAAGATGCGCAAGAGCGACGTGCTCGCGGCGATCCGCGAGCGCGGCGGTGAGAAGAACGCGGTGGCGGCCGATGCCGTGCAGACCGCGCCCCGTCGCTCGCGTCGCGCCACCTCCGCGCCGGTGAACCCGGCCGAGGCGGACCGCACCGACACCGCACCCGCCGCGCAGGCTCCTGCCGCTGCGCCGACCGAGGCCCCGGCGGCCCCGGCCACCTCCCAGCAGAACGACACGCCGCGCCGCGAGCAGGCCGCCGACGCCGACGTTCCGCAGTCGCGCAACGGCCGGGCCGACCGCGAGCAGACTCGCAGCGACAACGATGCCGAGGCGCGTGACGGCCGCGACGACAAGCGCGACAACGGCGACGGCGAGAGCGACAAGTCACAGCGTCAGGGCGACGACCGTGGTGACCGACGCGGCAACCGCGAGAGCAACCGGGACGGCGGTCAGCAGGGTGGCAGCAACCGCCAGGGCGGCGCCAACGACCGTAGCTCCGGGGACCGCGGCAACCGCGGCGGCGACTCCAACCGGCAGGGCGACTCGAACCGTCAGCAGGGCGGCAACAACCGCCAGGGTGGCTCGGGCGAGCGCAGCAACGACCGGAACACCAACGACCGCAACGAGCGCAGCAACGACCGGTCGAACGACCGCAACGACCGCAACAACGACCGCTGGAGCGACGACGGCGGGAACGGCCGCAGCCGTCGTCGTCAGCGCGGCCGGGACCGCAAGCGCGGGCGCGGTCGCGAAGACTTCGGTGAGGTCGACACCCAGGTGCGCGAGGACGACGTCCTGGTGCCCGTGGCGGGCATCGTCGACGTCCTGGACAACTACGCGTTCGTGCGGACCAGTGGCTACCTGCCCGGCCCCAACGACGTCTACGTGCCGCTCGGCATGGTCAAGAAGAACGGCATGCGCAAGGGCGACGCCGTCACCGGCGCGATCCGGGCACTCCGCGAGGGCGAGCAGCTGCCGAGCCGGCAGAAGTTCAACGCGCTGGTCCGCATCGACACGGTCAACGGGATGACGCCGGAGCAGGCCAAGGAGCGCGTCGAGTTCAACAAGCTGACGCCGCTCTATCCCCAGGAGCGGCTGCGCCTGGAGGACGACCCCAAGCACCTGACCAATCGCGTGATCGACCTGGTCGCGCCGATCGGCAAGGGCCAGCGTGGTCTGATCGTCGCGCCGTCCAAGTCCGGTAAGACCATGGTCATGCAGGCGATCGCCAACGCGATCACCACCAACAATCCCGAGTGCCACCTCATGGTCGTGCTCGTCGACGAGCGTCCCGAGGAAGTCACGGACTTCCAGCGCTCGGTCAAGGGAGAGGTCATCTCCTCGACCTTCGACCGTCCGGCGTCGGACCACACCGAGGTCGCCGAGCTGGCGATCGAGCGCGCCAAGCGGCTGGTGGAGCTCGGCCAGGACGTGGTGATCCTGCTCGACGGCATCACCCGCCTGGGTCGCGCCTACAACCTGGCCGCACCGGCCAGCGGGCGCATCATGTCCGGTGGTGTCGACTCCGCCGCGCTCTACCCGCCGAAGAAGTTCTTCGGCGCGGCCCGCAACATCGAGCACGGCGGCTCGCTCACCATCCTGGCGACCGCCCTCATCGAGTCGGGCTCGCGCATGGACGAGGTCATCTTCGAAGAGTTCAAGGGCACCGGCAACTGGGAGCTGCGCCTGTCGCGTCAGCTCGCTGAGCGCCGCATCTACCCGGCGGTGGACGTCAACCAGTCCAGCACCCGCCGGGAAGAGATCCTGCTCGGCCACGACGAGCTGAAGATCATGTGGAAGCTGCGCCGCGTCCTCGCCGCGCTCGACTCCCAGCAGGGCATCGAGCTGCTGCTCGACCGGCTCAAGAAGACCGGCTCCAACACCGAGTTCCTGGTGCAGGTGCAGCAGACCAGCTCGATCAAGACGGACGACGACTGAGCCGCTGGCTTCGACTCCTCGCGAGACAGGGACGGCGCCGCAC
>NZ_JBMAMH010000023.1:0-27390 GCF_058148645.1 Flexivirga sp. YIM B11880 | reverse complement strand
GTGGGTGAGCGCATATGCCGAGCAGGTGCCGGCGACGGCGACGGCGGCCGCCGTGCCGACGACCGCCAGCTTGCGACCGTGACCGGCGCTGCGTCCCCACTTCAACCAGGCCAGGCCGCCCGCGGCATGCGTCGCGTGCCCTGCCGTGGCCCACGCGATGCCGGGACCGAGAGTCAGGACGGCCGGCAGCAGGATGCCGCCGAGATCGGCGTCAACGACTCGCAGGTCCGCCAGCCGCTGAGCACAGGTCGGGCAGCCCTCGACGTGCGCCCGCACGTCCGGTGCCGCGGCGGTGCCCGCCGGCGGCAGCAACTCGACGAGTCGTGGAACGAAGGGCGCGCACTCCGGACGGATGCCATGAGTGGAGGCGTGCGCGCGGATGTAGGCCAGTCGGAACCCCAGGCGGGCCCGACGAGCCAGCGCCGCGACGGCATTCGGGGACCTGCCCAGTTCCGCGGCNTGTAGGCCAGTCGGAACCCCAGGCGGGCCCGACGAGCCAGCGCCGCGACGGCATTCGGGGACCTGCCCAGTTCCGCGGCGATGACGGTGTTCTTCTCGTGGTCGACCGCCGTGCGCCAGAGCACCAGCTGCCAACGCGGTGGCAACGTGGCGAACGCCTCGCGCACCAGCCCGAGTTCGGCGTGGTGCGCAACCGGGTCCACCGGGCTGCGCTCCACGCCCTCGGAGTCGGACACGTCATCGGCCAGCACGTCGTTCGCCGAGGCGCGTCGAGCACGGTTGCTCGCCTGGTTGCGGACCGACGTCACCAGATAGCCCCGCACGGAGGCCGAGGGGCCGGCGTCATGGAGCAGTGCGTGCAGCATTCCCGAGAAGGCGTCGGAGGCGAACTCCTCGGCATCCTTCGGCTGCCGGCTCACCCGCCGCGCGGCGGCGAGCGTCGCCGGGTAATGCCGTGACCAGAGTTCGGCCATTGCTTGCGGGTCACCGTCGCGAACGCGCGCCAGCAGGTCGCGATCGTCGACATCGGTCAGAACGGTCATCGAGGGTCTCCACTTACCTGGGCAGCGCGGCAGATTCTCCCATGTTGCGGGGCCTGCGTGGTCACAATGCACCCGCGCGACGTACCACTGCGACCGACGCCTCGCCGACCGCGGACAACGCTCGCAGCAGATCGACCGGATCCGTGGCGACCGGCCGAGTGCGCGACTCCGCGACCAGGCGGTTGTAGGTACGCACGGCGGACGCCAACGCCTGGAACTCCGGCGAGGAGGGGTCTGGTTCGTCGGCCGGGTGTCTTCCCACCACGTCGCCCCCTCCCCTGCCCCACGGCGTCTGCGTTGCCTTCATCTACCAAGACACTCGACCGCCGAAAGTATGACGCTGTCCCATCACGGAGCTCGCTGCGCAAAAAAGTCGCGTTCTGCCGTCATCGAACGACCTCTCACAGGTCTCCTTGTCCAGAGACGGCTCATCCACGCAGACAGGAGAATGCCCATGGGACACCCAGTTTCCGGCAGTCTTGCGCCGCAACTCGCGACGCAACTACGGCGCGAACTCACCCGCGCGCTCGCCTCGACACCGCGTTCGGCAGGAGTGGACCGGTACATCGGCTGGCTCGAGGACTCCATCAATCGCCTCACCGCGACGGGCGGGAACGACGCGGCCCAGGCGATCTACGACGAGTGGGTCGCGACGCGACCGCGATGTGCCCGCCGCGCGACGGGGTCGATCCCTCGTGTGACCGCCTGAGTCCCCGGCGATCCTGCACCTGCGCGGTGGTCGCGCGCCGAGCCGGTGCGCGCGGTTGTCGCCCTGCGAAGCAGCTGCTCGACAATATCGGGGCCGCGCTGGCACTCCTGCTCGCAGCACCGGCTGAGCCTCAGGCCAGCTGGGTGAGCCAGCCGTGCGTGTCCTCGACCCGGCCGTACTGGATGTCCAGCAGCGTGTTGCGGATCTTGGTCGCGACCTCGTCGGTGTGGCCCTCACGACGGTGGTCGCAGGAACCGCCGTCCCAGCGCAGCTCGCCGACCGGGGTCACGACGGCGGCGGTGCCGCACGCGAAGACCTCCGCCAGCTCACCGCTCGCGGCGGCGTCCTTCCACTCCTGGATCGGGATGCGGCGCTCCTCCGGTGAGAGGCCGAGGTCCTTGGCGAGGGTGAGGATCGAGCTGCGGGTGACGCCCTCGAGGATCGTGCCGGTGAGTTCCGGCGTGACGATGCGGCCGTCTTTATAGACGAGGAAGAGGTTCATGCCGCCCAGCTCCTCGATGTAGGTGTGCGTCGAGGAGTCCAGGAACACCGCCTGATCACAGCCGGCCGCAATGCCTTCCAGCTGCCCGGCGAGCGAGGAGGCGTAGTTGCCGCCGCACTTGGCGCCGCCGGTGCCGCCTTCGCCGGCCCGTGCGTAGTCGGTGGAGATCCACAGGTTGACCGGCTTGACGCCGTCACCGCCGAAGTAGGCGCCCGCCGGGGACGCGATGACCGCGTAGGTCACCCGCTTGGCCGGCCGCACGCCGAGGAACGCCTCCGAGGCGAACATGAACGGACGCAGGTAGAGGGAGGCCTCGCCGCCGTCCTTGGCGTCGGGCACCCACGCCTTGTCGACCGAGACGATCTCCTTGAGGGACTGCAGGAAGTCCTCCGCCGGGAGCACCGGCAGCGCCATACGGGTTGCGCTGCAGGCAAATCGAGCGGCGTTGGCCCCCGGGCGGAAGGTCCACACACTGCCGTCGGCGTGCCGGTATGCCTTCATGCCCTCGAAGATCTCCTGGGCGTAGTGCAGGACGGCGGTCGCCGGGTCGAGCTGGAACGGGCCGTATGCCGCCACGCGTGCGTCGTGCCAGCTGCCGTCGGCATCCCACTCGATGGTGACCATGTGGTCGGTGAAGTAGTTGCCGAAACCGGGGTCCGCCAGGATCTTCGTCCGGGCCTCGTCGCTCGCCCGATCGGGGCGCTCGGTGACAGTGAACTCCAGGGCCATGACTTCCTCCGGCTGCACTTACTAGGACGTGTTTTGATCGGACTTCCAACCAAAAGGGTAGGCCCACGCCCCGGTCGCCATACAGGCGACTCGTGACGTGGGACACGGTCGGTCGTCCGCGCCGAGCGACTGGCTACCCGTCGCCCGGGCCAGTGACCGTCAGGCGAGGCGCGATGCGATCGCGTCGCCGACCGCGCTGGTGGAGCGCTGGGCGGTGCCGCGCTCCGCGAGGTCCGCGGTCACGGCCTCCTCGATCCGTCGTGCCGCTGCGTCCTGGCCGACGTGCGCGAGGAGCAGGCTGGCCGAGAGGATCGCCGCGGTCGGATCGGCGATGCCCTTGCCCGCGATGTCCGGGGCGGAACCGTGCACGGGCTCGAACATGCTCGGCGCCGTCCGGTCGGGGTTGATGTTGCCCGAGGCAGCAAGGCCGATGCCACCGGTCACCGCAGCGGCGAGGTCGGTGATGATGTCGCCGAACAGGTTGTCGGTGACGATCACGTCGAACCGGCCCGGGTCGGTCGCCAGGTAGATGGTCGCGGCGTCGACGTGCGTGTAATCGGTGTGCACGTCAGGGAATTCGGCTCCGACCTCTTCGACGGTCCGGCGCCAGAGGTGGCCGGCGTGCGTGAGCACGTTGTGCTTGTGGACCAGCGTGAGCTTCTTGCGCTCACGCGCCTGGGCGCGGGCGAAGGCGTCCCGGACGGCGCGCTCGGCGCCGAAGCGGGTGTTGACACTGACCTCGGTGGCCAGTTCGTGCGGCGTGCCGACCCGCAGCGCACCGCCGTTGCCCGTGTAGGGACCTTCGGTGCCTTCGCGCACCACGACGAAGTCGATGCCGTTCGGGGCGACCCGGGCGACGTCCAGCGGGGACGAGGTGCCGGGGTAGAGCTTCGCCGGGCGCAGGTTGATGTAGTGGTCCAGCTCGAACCGCAGCCGCAGCAACAGGTTTCGCTCGAGCACGCCACTCGGCACCGACGGGTCGCCGATCGCACCGAGCAGGATGGAGTCGTGCCCGCGCAGCTCGTCCAGCACGGCGTCCGGCAGGGTCTCGCCCGTCGCGTGCCACCGCTTCGCGCCCAGGTCGTACTCGGTCCGCTCGACCTTGGTGTCGGTCGCCGCGTCGAGGACCTTGAGCGCTTCCGCCACGACCTCCGGCCCGATGCCGTCGCCGCCGATCACTGCCAGGTTCAAGGTCTCCGGGGATGCTGTCGTCATACCGCCAGGGTAATAGCGAGTCTCGCCATTCGATATCCAGATCTTGTATGCCGGACGAGGGCCGCGGCGGTGGTGCCGAACGCGCCGGATGGAGCGCGCTTGGCCCCAGGGAAAACTCGAGCCCCTTCTCCGGTAGTGCCGAACGCGCCGGATGGAGCGCGCTTGGCCCCAGGGAAACCGGAGACCGCCCGGGCCAGACAGGGAAGAGGCAAGACCGGGAACGGCCGACAAGCGGGCGCGGAGACGACGACCACGACAGGTGACGGCGCCCGCGAACGTGTTCGCGGGCGCCGTCACCTGTCGTGCGAGGAGTCGCAGCAAACAGCTCAGTCGCGCAGGTCCATGGACTCTTGCAGCGCGCGCCGGGCGTCCAGTTGTTCTTCGGTCATGATGACGGTCCTTCAGAAGTGCAGTGTGTGGTCCTCCGGCGCTGCCCGGGAGACAGGGCCAAGCGCGAACGGAGGTCTGGCGAGTGCCGGCGCAACGCGGGTTCTCCGCGACGAGGGGCCGACCTAGAACTCGCCGCGGCAGCCAAGGATGAGGCTCCGCATCATGAGGACAACGGTACGCCCGACCGTCCGATGTCCGATACTCCAATCTCGTTATTCGGACGCCCAACAATCGGCCGTGCTCGTGATCGTTGACGAGCACTGCTGATCCCCCGCGATCCCCTCGCCGTCCTTGGTGATTGACCGGCAGACGGAGCGCTCGAGCGGCATACAAGAGCCCGCCGGGTTCACCGTATGGCGAACCCGACGGGCTCGAGGCTCGTCCCCGCAGACCGACCGTCGGTCCTTCGGGACGGGCGGCCTACCGCGCGGCATTCGATCGCGCACTTCCACGCGACGCTGCGGGCCTCGCTCGTTCCTCGCTCGTATCCTCGCGTCGCTGTCAGCGCGCGGCAGACCCCTCGACGTAGTCGGTGTCGGTGTCGCTGTCCTTCAGCCAGCTCATCAGGCTGCGCAGCTTCTTGCCGGTCGACTCGATCGGGTGCTGGGCGGCCTTCTCGCGGAACGCCTTGAACTCCGGCGCGCCGGCGTCCTGGTCGTCGATGAACCGCTTGGCGAAGGAGCCGTCCTGGATGTCGGCCAGCACCGCCTTCATGTTCTCCTTCACGTGCGGGTCGATGACGCGCGGCCCCGACACGTAGTCACCGAACTCGGCCGTGTCGGAGATCGACCAGCGCTGCTTGGCGATGCCACCCTCGATCATCAGGTCGACGATCAGCTTCAGCTCGTGCAGGCACTCGAAGTAGGCGACCTCGGGCTGGTAGCCGGCCTCGGTCAGTACCTCGAAGCCGTACTGCACCAGCTGCGACGCACCACCGCACAGGACCGACTGCTCGCCGAACAGGTCGGTCTCGGTCTCCTCGGTGAAGGTGGTCTTGATGCCGCCCGCACGCAGCCCGCCGATGCCCTTGGCGTAAGCCTTCGCGAGATCCCAGGCAGTGCCCGACGCGTCCTGCTCGACCGCGAGCACGACGGGCACGCCGCGGCCGTCGACGTATTCACGGCGCACGATGTGCCCGGGCCCCTTGGGGGCGACCATCAGCACGTCGGCGTCCGCCTTGGGCTTGATGTAGCCGTAGCGGATGTTGAAGCCGTGCCCGAAGACCAGCGCCGCGCCGTCGTTCAGATTGGGCTCGATCTCCTCGGCGTACAGCGTGCGCTGCACCTGGTCGGGGGCGAGGATGACGACGACGTCGGCCTCCTTGACCGCGTCGGCGACCGGGAGCACCCGCAGCCCTTCGTTCTCTGCCTTCTGGGTCGACTTCGAGCCCTCGCGCAGGCCGATGCGGACGTCGACCCCCGAGTCGCGCAGGTTGAGGGCGTGCGCGTGACCCTGGCTGCCGTAGCCGATGACGGCGACCTTCCGGCCCTGGATCACCGACAGGTCGGCGTCGTCGTCGTAGTACATCTCGGCCACTGGAATCTCCTTGGTAATTATGTGAATCGGTACAGAAACGGATAAAACAACGCGGGCCTCGAGACGCTCCTTCGTCGCTCCTCGGCCACCGCGTTGGGCGTTACGCGCTGCGTCGACCGCGGTCGGTGATGGACTTGCCGCCCCGGCCGACACCGACCAGCCCGGACTGCACGATCTCCCGGACGCCGTAGGGGTCGAGCACCTCGAGCAGCGCCTCCAGCTTGCCACGCGTGCCGGTCGCCTCGATGACCACCGCGTCGAGGCCCACATCGACCACGTTGCACCGGAACATCTGGGTGATCTGCACGATCTCCGCCCGGCTTGCCGCGTCGCAGCGGACCTTGATCAGCAGCAATTCCCGCTGCACGGAGGCGGTTTCGTCGAGTTCGACGACCTTGAGCACCTCGACCAGCTTGTTGAGCTGCTTGGTCACCTGCTCCAGCGCGGTCTCGTCCACGTCCACGACGATCGTCATCCGGGAGATCTCGTCGTTCTCGGTAGGGCCGACCGCGAGCGAATCGATGTTGAACCCGCGCCGGGAGATGAGGCCCGAGATGCGTGCCAGCACACCGGGTTTGTCCTCCACCAGCACCGAGAGGGTATGGCGTGCCATCAGTGGATTCCTTCCGCTGCGTCGTCGTCACGGTCCCACACGGGAGTCATCGCCCGCGCGGTCGTGACCAGGTCATTGCTCACTCCGGCCGGCACCATCGGCCACACCATCGCGTCCCGCTCGACGACGAAGTCGATGACGACCGGAACGTCGTCGATCTCCAGCGCCTTCGCGATGGTCGCATCGACATCCTCGGCCTTCTCGCACCGCAGACCCACACAGCCGTAGGCCTCGGCCATCTTGACGAAGTCCGGGATGCGGGAGCCGGCGGACGTGTGCAGGTCGGTGTTGGAGTAGCGCTCGTTGTAGAAGAGCGTCTGCCACTGCCGCACCATGCCGAGGCTGGAGTTGTTGATGATCGCAACCTTGATCGGGATCTTGTTGATGACGCAGGTGGCCAGCTCCTGATTGGTCATCTGGAAGCAGCCGTCCCCGTCGATCGCCCAGACGACCCGGTCGGGTTCGCCGACCTTCGCGCCCATGGCTGCGGGCACCGAGTAGCCCATCGTGCCGAGACCACCGGAGTTGAGCCAGGCGTTGGGGCGTTCGTACTTCACGAACTGCGCGGCCCACATCTGGTGCTGGCCCACGCCCGCGGCATACACCGCGTCCGGACCGGTCAGGGCGCCGATGCGCTCGATGACGTACTGCGGCGGGATCGCCGTCGCATCTTCTGCCGGGCTGTAGCCCAGGGGGTAGGTGTCCGCCCAGCGGCGGGTGCGCTGTTGCCAGGCGGTGAGGTCGGGTGCGCGGCCGGCGTTCAGGTCGGCCCGGACCGCGAGGGTGAGGTCCTCGATGACGGCCTTGGCGTCGCCGACGATCGGCACGTCGGCGACGCGGTTCTTGGAGATCTCCGCCGGGTCGATGTCGGCGTGAATCACCTTGGCGCCGGGCGCGAACGACGCGAGGTCACCGGTCACCCGATCGTCGAACCGGGTGCCGATCGCGATCAACAGGTCCGCCTTCTGCAGGGCGGTCACCGCGGCGACCGATCCGTGCATGCCCGGCATACCCAGGTGCAGCGGGTGACTGTCCGGGACGACGCCGCGCGCCATGAGCGTCGTCACCAGCGGTATGCCGGACAGGTCCACCAGCTCGCGCAACTGCTCCGACGCCTCGGCGCGCACGATGCCGCCACCGAGGTAGAAGACCGGGCGCTTCGACTCGCGGATCAGCTTGGCAGCGGCGCGAATCTGCTTGTGATGCGGACGCGTCACCGGCTTGTAGCCGGGCAGCGCCACGTCGGCCGGCCACTCGAAGGTCGTCTTGCCGACCATCGCGTCCTTGGTGATGTCGACCAGCACCGGTCCCGGACGGCCGCTAGAGGCGATGTGGAACGCCTCCTTGACCGCGGTGGCGATGCCGCCCGGCTCGGTGACCAGGTAGCTGTGCTTGGTGATCGGCATCGTGATGCCGCGGATGTCGGCCTCCTGGAACGCATCGGTGCCGATGAACCGGGAGTTGACCTGGCCGGTGATCACGACCATCGGCACGGAGTCCATGTAGGCGTCCGCGATCGCGGTGACCAGGTTGGTCGCGCCCGGGCCGCTGGTCGCCATACAGACGCCGACCTTGCCGGTCGCCGAGGCGTAACCTTCCGCCGCGTGCCCCGCGCCCTGCTCGTGACGCACCAGGATGTGACGAACCTTCACCGAGTCCAGCAAGGGGTCGTATGCCGGCAGGATCGCCCCGCCGGGAAGTCCGAAGACAACCTCGACGCCCGCCGCCTCGAGCGCGAGGACGAGGCTCTGCGCGCCGGTCACTTCCGGGTGAGGCGCTGGCCGCTTGGCGGCGGGCACCACGTCTGCTGGGCTGGGAATGTGAGTTGTCACCTTGTCGTCCTTACGTATTGGAGGCACCCACGCATAAAAAAACCCCCATCCCGGAGTCCGGGCAGTGAGGGTCAGCGCGCGAGCCGAATGAATCAGCTTGCGCGCCTTGGAAGTACGAGAATTCGTGCCACCGCTCCAGTGTCGTGCGCCGCCATCGGAGCGTCAACATTCTGAGATGCGGATCTCAGGATCCGGACCTGTGATGTGTGCCACGGAGCAGCGTATGACGCTCGACGGAAGGCACGGCGCTTGTCTGAGTACCGGGAGCGTCCCGCCCAGATTCCCTGCAGAAAGCGTCCAGATCGTGGTGCGAACGTGAGGGGCGAACGAGGTCGACGACTCGGGCTCGGACTCGTACTGAGGGGAGAGTGCACAGATGGCACTGATGGGAACACCGCTGGTGGTGGTGTTGGCCTGCGCTGCGGTGCTGATTCCCGTTGCCACCCTCGTGCTGTGGCCGCGGCTGCGCGGGCCGCACGTGCTGCGTGCCGCGACCCGGCTGGTCATGCTCTTGGTCGGCCAGCTGGTCACGCTCGCCCTCGCCGGTGTGCTGCTGAACAACTACGGGCAGTTCTACACCTCCTGGAGCGACCTGTTCGGCACCGATCACACTCCCCCGGCCGTCGCGCAGTACGGCGCCGCCGTCCGTCACCTCGGCGGACCGGCGAAGCCGCGCATCGCACAGGCGTCGATCGGTCTCGCATCCGGCCGGCTGCGGGTCCTCGGTCCGACCGGGTGGTCCAAACCATCGCAACGCGGCACCCGCGGCGAGGTCGTCTCGGCGGACATCACCGGCCTGCGTTCCGGGATCACCGCCCCGGCATACATCTATCTGCCGCCGCAGTACTTCTCGGCGCACTATGCACACCACCGCTTCCCGGCGGTGGAGGTGCTCAGCGGCTACCCGGGCTCCGCGCTGGGCCTCGTCGACAAGATGAACTATCCCGGCAAGGCCCTGACGCTGGTCAACAAGCACCAGGCCGTGCCGATGATTTACGTCATGCTGCGAACGGCGGTCACTCCCCCGCGCGACACCGAGTGCACCAACATCCCCGGCGGACCGCAGGCCGAGACCTTCCTCGGCGGTGAACTCGCCAGCGCCATCGAGCACGGCCTGCGGGTCGAGCCCGGCCACTGGGGTGTGATCGGTGACTCCACCGGCGGCTACTGCGCCACGAAGCTCACCATGGCCGCCCCGACCCTGTATGCCGGTGGCGTCTCGTTGTCCGGTTACTACCACGCACTGAACGGCGGCACCGCAGGCAATCTGTTCGGCGGGTCGCTCGCCGTCCAGCACGACAACGACCTGCGCTGGCTGCTCACGCACCGGCCCATCCCGCCGGCGTCGCTCTACGTGACGATCAGCAAGCAGGAGACCAACAAGGCCGAGGGCTACCCGGAGACGATGAAGTTCCTGCACCTGGTCAAGCCGCCCCTGCGGGTGACCGCTGTCATCGAACAGACCGGTGGACACAACTTCTATGTGTGGGATCGCGAGCTGGCGGGCGCGATTCACTGGCTCTCCGCACAGGTGACCGCCCCGACGAGGCCCGCTCACGTGGCGAAGCACCATCACGGCCGGACGGCGATCGAAGCGGCACCGGTCAGGACCACCTCGCCCAGTTCCACCTGACTACTCGGGCCCGGGGGGCGGGCAGCATCGCTGTGGTTGGAGTCGCTGACGTGGACATCCGAGCATGAAGCTCGAGCGCTGAGCTGGCTCAGCGACGCGTCGGGACCTCGCGGACGGCCCCGCGGTCGGCCGAGGTGGCCATTGCGGCATACGCCTGCAGCGCCTTGCTGACGACGCGCTCCCGCCCCTGCGGCTGCCACGGCGTCTCGGCGGCCACCATCTCGGCGCGGCGGCGCTCCAGCTCCGCGTCGTCGACCTGCACCCGCAGCACCCGGCTGGGCACGTCGATCAGGATCGGGTCGCCGTCCCGCACGAGGCCGATCGTGCCGCCGGCCGCCGCCTCGGGCGAGACGTGGCCGATCGACAGACCGCTCGAGCCACCGGAGAAGCGTCCGTCGGTGACGAGGGCGCACTTCTTGCCCAGACCCGTGCCCTTGAGGAACGCAGTCGGGTGCAGCATCTCCTGCATCCCGGGGCCACCGGCCGGACCTTCGTAACGCACGACCAGGACCTCGCCGGGCTGGATGATCTTGTTGAGGATCACCTCCACGGCCTGCTCCTGCGACTCGACCACTCGCGCGGGTCCCTCGAAGTGCCAGAGCTCTTCCTCGACGCCGGCGGTCTTGATGACCGCGCCGTCCTCGGCGAGGTTGCCGCGCAGGATCGCCAGCCCGCCCTCGGCGGTGTAGGCGTGGGCCTTGTCGTGGATGCAGCCGTTGACCGCATCGGTGTCGAGGTCCGCCCACCGGTTGTCGGTCGAGAACGGCTCCACGGTGCGCACTCCGCCCGGCGCGGCGTGGAAGAGCTCAATGGCCTCGTCGGTGGCCTTGCCGGAGCGAATGTCCCAGTCGTCCAGCCACTTCTCGAGCGTCGGCGTGTGCACGGTGGTCACGTCGTGCTCGAGCAGTCCCGCCCGGCGCAACTCGCCGAGGATCGCGGGTATGCCGCCGGCCCGGTGCACGTCCTCCATGTGGAAGAACGAGTTGGGCGCAACCTTCGACAGGCACGGCACCCGGCGGCTGATCTCATCGATGGTGGCGAGGTCGAAGTCCTTGACCTCGCCCTCCTGCGCGGCGGCCAGGATGTGCAGCACCGTGTTGGTCGACCCGCCCATCGCGACGTCGAGGGACATCGCGTTGCGGAAGGCGGCCGATGTCGCGATGTTGCGCGGCAGCGCCGAGTGGTCGTCCTGCTCGTAGTAGCGCCTGGCCAGTTCGACGACGACGGTGCCGGCCCGCTCGAACAACGCACGCCGGGCGGCGTGGGTGGCCAGGGTGGACCCGTTGCCGGGGAGCGCAAGGCCGAGGGCTTCGGTCAGACAGTTCATCGAGTTGGCGGTGAACATGCCGGAGCAGCTGCCGCAGGTCGGGCAGGCCGACAGCTCGATCTCGCTCAGCTTCGTCTCGTCGACGTTGTCGTCGGCCGACGCGGAGATCGAGGTGATCAGGTCGGACGAGGGGTGGACGACACCGTCGACCACGACCGACTTGCCGGCCTCCATCGGACCGCCGGACACGAAGACCGTCGGGATGTTGAGCCGCATCGCCGCGTTGAGCATGCCGGGCGTGATCTTGTCGCAGTTGGAGATGCAGACGAGTGCGTCGGCGGTGTGCGCGTTGACCATGTATTCGACCGAGTCGGCGATGATCTCGCGACTGGGCAGCGAGTAGAGCATGCCGCCGTGACCCATGGCGATGCCGTCGTCGACGGCGATGGTGTTGAACTCGCGGGGCACACCGCCGGCGGCTCGGACGCCCTCGGCGACGATGTCGCCGACATCCTTGAGGTGGACGTGACCCGGCACGAACTGGGTGTAGGAATTCGCAATGGCCACAATCGGTTTGCCGAAGTCGTCGTCCGTCATACCGGTCGCCCGCCAGAGTGAGCGAGCACCCGCCGCGGCACGTCCGAAAGTGGTTGTCCGAGACCTCAGAGCTGGCATTGCGCCAGTTTACGCACGCCGTCCAAAGAGTGGGACGGCGATCCCATGTCGTGGACCGGTCTACTCGGCGCGCGCCGTGTGCACCGCGATGAGCCGCGCCGTGCCCGGCGCCAGCTTCTTCCACGGAACGTCCACTTCCAGAACGGCGACAGTGCAGGTCGGGAAGCCGTCGTCGAGGGTCGCGCCGTTCGGCCCGGCCGCGACCCCTTCGGTGAGCGCAGCTGCCAACGCTGGAATCCCGGGCGCGTGGCCAACGAGCGCGATTGACCGGGACGAGTGGCCCTCTCGCCCGATGACACTGAGCAGGTCCTCCACGGACGCGTTGTAGATCCGCTGGTCGTGCTCGACCAAGGCACCGAGACCGCTGCTCTCGACGATGTCCGCCCAGGTTTCGCGGGTGCGGACGGCCGTCGAGCAGAGCACCAGATCCACCCGGACGCCGTGGTCCTTGAGCCACTCGCCCATGGCGCGCGCGTCGGCGTGTCCCCGCTCCGTCAGCTCACGCTCATGATCCGGACTGCCCCCGGGGTCAGCGGTTTTGGCGTGCCGGACGACAACCAGTTGTCTTGCTGCAGTCATCTGCAAAGCATTTCATCTGGAGCCGGTCGCAACGACATTCTGCAGCGGCTCGTCGTGGGCGAATCGGGTCAGCTCGCTGCGCAGCAACCGAAGCGCGCGCGGCTCGAACGCCGTCGACGCACCGCCGACGTGCGGAGTGATCAGCACCCCCTGGGTGTGCCAGAGCGGGTGATCCTGCGGCAGCGGCTCCGGGTCCGTGACGTCGAGGGCGGCGCGCACGTGACCGCTGGCACAGGCCGCGACGAGTGCGTCGGTGTCGACCACTCCCCCGCGAGCGACGTTGACCAGCAAGGAGTCTCGCGGCATACGAGCCAAGAAGTCGGCGTCGACGAGATGCCGGGTGGCGTCGGTGAGTGGCACGATCAGGAACACGATGTCGTGCTCGGGCAGCAGCTCGGGCAGCTCCTCGATGCCGTGCACCGAGTCGACGATGTCGTCACCGCCGCGGGCTCGGGACGCGACGGCCGTGATCGAAACCTCCATCGCGACCAACCGTTTGGCGATCTCGACCCCGATGGAGCCGTAGCCGACGATGAGCGCCCGCCGGTCGGCGAGGGACGGCATACCGGCCAGCTGCAGCCACTCGCCGTGCTCCTGCGCACGAACCGCCTGGGGTATGCCCCGCTGCGCGGCGATCGCCAACCCGACGGCGAGCTCGGCGGTGGACGTGTCGTGGATGCCCCGCCCGTTGGCGAGCTGAACCCCTTGCGGCAGATAGGGAACCGCGTGCTCGAAGCCGGCGGTCACCAGTTGCACCGCGCGCAACTTCGGCAGCTCGGACAGGCGGGCGAGCCGCTTCGGGTTGCTCAGGTATGGCGGCACGACCAGCTCGATGTCGTCCCGCGGCGGTACTTCCTTCATGTCCCACAGGACGAACCGCACCCCGTCGACATCCGCCAGCGCGGTGATCCAGTGCTCTTCCGGCAACGACACAACAGCCATGACGTCGAAACTAGCCCGGACGCGAATACACGCCACACCGCGGGTGCCCCACCCCTTCTTGCCGAGAGGCTCAGAAACACCTCGAGAGGCTTACTTACCGGCCCCGGAATCGGGGCGACAACTGAGCCCCTCGGGATTTGGTGAGCCTGTCGGCGAACGGGGAGTCAGCTGGTCAGCTTGGCGAGGATGAGTTCGCGGGCCTTGGCGGCATCGGCCTGGCCCTTCAACTCCTTCATCACCTGGCCGATGAGCGCGCCGGCGGCGTTCAGCTTGCCGTCGCGCACCTTCGCCGCGATCGCCTCGTTGCCGGCGATGACCTTGTCGACCGCCGCCTCGAGCGCACTGTCGTCCTGCACCAGCTCGAGGCCGCGTGCGTCCGCGACCTCGGTCGGCGAGCCCTCGCCGTCGATGACCCCGTCGAGCACCTGCCGCGCCATCGAGTCGTTGAGCCGGCCGCTCTTGACCAGCTGGTCGAGCTCGGCGACATACGCCGGCGTGACGTTGAACTCGTCGATCGCCTTGCCCTCGGCGTTGGCCCGGCGGGCCAGCTCACCGGTCCACCACTTGCGCGCACCGGCCGGTGTGGCACCGGCCGCCACGGACTCGTCGATCAGGTCGATCGCGCCTGCGTTGATGACGTCGCGCATCTCCAGATCGCTGTAGCCCCAGTCGGATTGCAGCCGCTTGCGCCGCTGCGCCGGCGGCTCCGGCAGGGTGCCGCGCAGCTTCTCGACCAGTTCGGCGGACGGCGCCACCGGCACGAGGTCCGGCTCCGGGAAGTAGCGGTAGTCGTCGGCATCCGACTTGGGACGGCCGGCGGTGGTGACTCCGGTGTCTTCGTGCCAGTGCCGGGTCTCCTGGGTGATCGAGCCGCCCTGGTCGAGGATCGCCGCCTGCCGGCTGATCTCGTAGCGGACGGCGCGCTCGATGGATCGCAACGAGTTGACGTTCTTGGTCTCGGTGCGAGTGCCGAGTTTCTCGGCGCCGACGGGACGCAGCGACACGTTGGCGTCGCAGCGCACCGAGCCCTGCTCCATCTTGACGTCGCTGATGCCGAGCGCCTTGACCAGGTCGCGGAGGGTGGCGACGTACGCGCGAGCGATCTCCGGCGCCCGCTCACCCGCGCCCTCGATGGGCTTGGTGACGATCTCGATGAGCGGTATGCCGGCCCGGTTGAAGTCGACCAGCGAGTATTCGGCGCCATGAATGCGGCCGGTGGCACCACCGACGTGCAGCGACTTGCCGGTGTCCTCTTCCATGTGGGCGCGCTCGATCTCCACGCGGAAGGTCTCGCTGCCCTCCCCGGACGCCGCCGGGATCTCCACGTCGAGGTAGCCGTCGAAGCAGATCGGCTCGTCATACTGACTGGTCTGGAAGTTCTTGGGCATGTCCGGATAGAAGTAGTTCTTCCGGGCGAAGCGACACCAGTCCGCGATGCTGCAGTTGAGTGCGAGGCCGAGCCGGATGGCCGACTCGACCGCCGTGCCGTTGACCACCGGCAGTGCGCCCGGCAGGCCGAGGCACACGGGGCAGACATGCGAATTGGGCTCTGCGCCGAAGAAGGTCGCGCAACCGCAGAACATCTTGGTGGCCGTGTTGAGCTCGACGTGCACCTCGAAACCCATCACCGGGTCGTACTTGGTGAGCGCCTCGTCGTAGTCGATCACTGCGTCGGTCATCAGTTGGCCGCCTTCGCTGTCAGGGTCGGTGCTTGCGCCAGGATCGGCGCACCCCACTTCTCGTGCAGCGCCGCCTCCAGTGCGGCCGCGACCTGATAGAGCCGCTCGTCCTTGGTGGCCGGCGCGAGGATCTGGAAACCGCTCGGCAGGCCGTCCTCGGCCGCCAGGCCGTTGGGGATCGACATGCCGGGTATGCCGGCGAGGTTCGCCGGGATGGTGGCGACGTCGTTGAGATACATCGCCATCGGGTCGTCGAGCTTCTCGCCGAGCCGGAACGCCGTGGTCGGTGCGGTCGGCGTCACGAGCACGTCGACCTTGTCGTATGCCGCCGCGAAGTCGCGCGCGATCAGCGTGCGGACCTTCTGCGCCTGCCCGTAGTAGGCGTCGTAGTAGCCGGCGGACAGCGCATAGGTGCCGAGGATGATGCGGCGCTTCACCTCGTCACCGAAGCCGGCTTCCCGCGTCGCGGCCATGACCTGCTCGGCGCTCGGGCTCTCGACGCCCGCCGGACCGACTCGCAGCCCGTAGCGCATCGCGTCGAAGCGGGCCAGGTTGGAGCTGGCCTCGCTCGGCAGGATCAGGTAGTAGGCGGCCAGGCCTTTCTCGAAGCTCGGGCAGCTGACCTCGACGATCTCGGCGCCCCGGTCGACCAACAACTGCACCGACTCGTCGAACAGCTGCTTGATGCCCGGCTGGAATCCGTCGCCCGAGATCTCTTTGACCACACCGACCTTCATGCCCGACACGTCACCGCGGCGAGCGGCTTCGACGACCGCCGGCACCGGCGCGTCGATCGAGGTCGAGTCCATGATGTCGTGTCCGCCGATCACCTCGTGCAGCAGCGCCGCGTCGAGGACCGTCCGGGCGCAGGGCCCCGCCTGGTCCAGTGAGCTGGCCAGCGCGATGATGCCGTAGCGCGAGACGCCGCCATAGGTCGGCTTGGTGCCGACCGTGCCGGTGACCGCGGCCGGCTGCCGGATGGAGCCGCCGGTGTCGGTGCCGATCGCGAGGGGCGCCTCGAACGCGGCGACCGCCGCGGAGGAACCGCCGCCGGAGCCGCCGGGGATCCGGTCGAGATCCCAGGGGTTGCGGGTGGGGCCGTATGCCGAGTGCTCGGTCGAGCTGCCCATGGCGAACTCGTCCATGTTGGTCTTGCCGAGGATCGGCATACCGGCGGCGCGGAGCCGGCTGACCACGGTGGCGTCATACGGCGGGATCCAGCCCTGCAGGATCTTGCTGCCCGCGGTGGTCTCCAGGCCCTCGGTGCACAGGATGTCCTTCACCGCGATCGGCACCCCGGCGAGCGGGCCGAGTTGCGCACCGGCGGCGCGCGCGTCGTCGACCGCTTGCGCGGCGGCGAGGGCACCCTCGGCATCGACCTGCAGGAAGGCGTTGAGCGCGCCGTCGACCTCGGCGATGCGGTCCAGGTGTGCCTGGGTGACCTCGACGGACGTCGTGTCGCCCGAGGCGAGGGCGGCGGCGATCTCGGCCGCGGTCGAGCGGGTGTAGTCGGTCATCGGGTCCCTCAGTCCTCGTCCAGGATGCGCGGCACGGCGAAGCGGTCGGCCTGCGCCTTCGGTGCGGCCGCGAGCGCCTGCTCCGTGGTCAGGCTGGGCCGCACCACGTCGTCCCGTGTGACGTTCTCCAGCGGCAGCGGGTGCGACATCGGCGGGGTGTCGTCCGCGGTGATCTCGCCGACCGTCGCGACGAAGCCGACGATCTGGTCCAACTGACCGGCAAGCCGGTCGAGCTCGGCGTCGGTGAGCTGGATGCGGGCGAGCATGGCGACGTGGGCTACCTCGTCGCGGGAGAGCGCAGACATGACCGAAAGTCTATTTCGCCTCACTCGACGCGTTTCGCGCGGCTTGGCGCTCTCGCCCGCTAGGTTCGGGCGTCACACTGCTAGCAGGCACAGTGATAGAACTTGATAGCAGAGCGAAGTTTCGGGACTCGCACTACCGAGGAGGCGGTCATGCCAGGGATCACGATTTCGTCGGCGTACGGCGCGGGAGGTGGCGTCGTCGCTCCCCGGGTCGCCGAACGCCTCGGCTTCGCCATGCTGGACCGGGCGATCAGCGCGCAGGTGGCCGAAGACCTGCGGGTCTCGCTCGAAGAGGCGGAGGAGGGCGAACGCAAACTGAGCTTCGCCGACCGCTTCTTCCGCAACCTGGCTCCCCTCGCGGACACGATCACCGGCGGTGCGGCCATCGCGGCCGCCGACGGGGCCGCGGCGCAGGAGTTCCGTGCGGACGCCAACCGCATCATGTGCGAGGCGCTCGAGGACGGTGCGGTCATCCTCGGCCGTGGCGGGGCGGCGGCGATGCAGAACCGCACGGACGTCTTCCGGGTCCGGCTCTACGGCGCGCGTGAGGAACGCCTCAAGGCTGCGGTGAAGTTCGGCGCGGTGGGGGCGGATGCCGCCGAGCAGAACCTGCCCAAGGTTGACGCCGCGCGCGCCAAGTACGTGCAGCAGCTCTACGGCCGGGACATCGACGACCCGGCGCTCTACCACCTGCAGCTCAACACGCCGTTGCTCGAGGTCGACCAGTGCGTCGAGATGATTGTTGCGGCATACCGGGCGTTCACCGGCGCTCACCCGTAGGCCGGTTAGGACTCAGCGCGCTCGGACCAGGTCCGCGGTCAGGTCGAGATGCCCGCGGTGCTGGGCCAACTCCTCGTAGATGTGCATCAGAACCCCAGCCTGGGTGCGCACTTCCTCGCGATCCAGGTCGCTCTCGCGCAGCGCGCCCCGCGGCTCCGCCCAGCCGTCGAATCCGGCGACGTCCTCGGTGAACGCGTCACGCTGGCGTTGCACGAGCAGGATCAGCTCATCGACGCTGCCGGACGACATGAACTCGGCGGGCCGGTCGCGGGTGATCGGCCGGTTGGCCAGCACCTGACCGCCCCAGAACTCGAGGACACCACAGCAGTGCCGCACGATCTGGTATGCCGTGTTGGCACCCGGCACGCCGGGGTCGGCGTTGGCCAGCTCGTCACCCAGCTCGCGCAGGGTGACCGTCATGCCGGTCAGGGCACGGTCGACGTGCACCAGCACGACGGACAACGGAACTGCTTCGCTCATGAAAACTCCTTGTTCGCTTACTCCCCGGGCGCACCGTTCTCCAGCAGCGCGACGAAACCTGCCTCGTCCAGCGTGGGCACGCCGAGTTGTTCCGCCTTGTCGGCCTTGGAGCCGGCGTTGGCGCCGAGCACGACATACGAGGTCTTCTTGGAGACCGAGCCGGCTGCCTTGCCGCCGTGCGCGACGATCGCCTCCTTGGCCGAGTCGCGGGTGAAATCCTCGAGCGACCCGGTCACGACGACGGTCAGTCCGGTGAGGGTCTGCGGGATCGACTCGTCGCGCTCGTCGGCCATCCGGACGCCGTCCGCCGCCCACTGGTCGACGATCCCGCGGTGCCAGTCGACCGAGAACCAGTCGACGACCGCCTGGGCGATCACGCCACCGACTCCGTCGGCGGCGGCCAGCTCGTCGACCGACGCCGAGCGGATCGCTTCCATCGAACCGAACTGCGTCGCGAGCGCGCGGGCCGCCGTGGGGCCGACGTGCCGGATCGACAGGCCGACGATGACCCGCCAGAGCGGCTGCTCCTTGGCCTTGGCCAGGTTGTCGAGCAGCCGGACACCGTTGGCGGACAGCACTTTTCCATCGACGATCGCGTCGGCGGGGTCGGTCTTCTTCGCCGCGCGCGTGTAGATGGGCACCTTGGTCAACTGCTCCCGGGTCAGCCCGAAGAGCGTCGACTCGTCGGTCAGCACGCCGGACTCGAGCAGCGCGATCGCGCCTTCCCATCCGAGCGCCTCGATGTCGAACGCGCCACGACCGGCCAGTCCGAAGAGCCGCTCGCGCAGCTGCGACGGGCAGGTGCGCGAGTTGGGACAGCGGATGTCCTTGTCGCCCTCTTTCTCGTAGGCGAGCTCGGCGCCGCACGATGGGCAGTGCGTCGGCATGACGAACTCGCGTTCGCTGCCGTCCCGCAGGTCGACGACCGGCCCCAGGATCTCCGGTATGACGTCGCCCGCCTTGCGCAGCACCACCGTGTCGCCGATGAGCACGCCCTTGCGCTTCACCTCCGAGGCGTTGTGCAGCGTGGCGTTGGTGACCGTCGACCCTGCGACGGCAACCGGTTCCATCACGCCGAACGGCGTCACCCGCCCGGTGCGGCCGACGTTGACCTCGATGTCGAGCAGCTTGGTGTTGACCTCTTCCGGCGGATATTTGTAGGCGATCGCCCAGCGCGGCGCACGGGAGGTCGAACCGAGGGCGCGCTGCAGCGGCACCTCATCGACCTTGACCACGACGCCGTCCAGCTCGTGCTCCACCGAGTGCCGGTTGGCACCGGCCCACTCGACATAGTCCTGCACCTGCTTGGGCGTGCGAACCACCTTGTAGTGGCTGGACACCGGCAGTCCCCACTCGCGCAACAGGTCGTAGGCCTGTGACTGCCGCTGGATGTCGAAGCCGCGCCGGGCACCGATGCCGTGCACCAGCATGCGCAGCGCACGACTTGCGGTCACCCGCGGATCCTTCTGCCGCAGCGAACCGGCGGCAGTGTTGCGGGGATTGGCGAACGGCGCCTTGCCGGCCTCGACGAGCGCGGTGTTCAGCTGCTCGAAGTCGGCCATGCTCATGAAGATCTCACCGCGAACCTCGACCAGCGCGGGCACGTTGTCACCGGCGAGCTTGTGCGGAATCCCTTCCACGGTGCGCACATTCGAGGTCACATCCTCACCGGTCGTGCCGTCCCCACGGGTCACGCCGCGGACCAGCCGGCCGTCCTCGTAGGTGAGGTTGATCGCCAGGCCGTCGATCTTGAGCTCGCACAGGAAGTGCAGCGGCTGATCGCCCACGTCGCGCTGCACCCGCGCGATCCAGCCGGCGAGCTCCTCCGCGCTGAACACGTTGTCCAGGCTGAGCATTCGCTCCGCGTGCTTGACCGGCGTGAAGTCGGTGCTGAAGATCGCGCCGCCGACCTGCTGGGTCGGGCTGTCCGGCGTGCGCAGTGCCGGGTATCGGTCCTCCAGCGCGTTGAGTCGGCGCACCAGCTGGTCGTATTCGCCGTCGCTGATCGTCGGCGCATCGCGCACGTGGTAGGCGAATTGGTGCCCGCGCACCTCGTCGGCAAGCTCAGTCCACTCGTGCCGCGCTTCTGTGGGTATGCCGTCGGTCTCGGTCACCGGCCCATCCTGCCGTACGGCGGTGACAGCGAGTCACTCGCTGGCGTCGCGGAGCATCCCGGCGGCATCGACGGTCAGCCGCCCGATGCGTATGGCGTCCGCCGGTGACGCGCCGGCCAGACCGCACGCCGGTGTCACGACGACCTGCCGCAACAGCGCCGTCTCGAGTCCCACCCGGTGCCACTGGGCGACGAACGGTTCGACGTGCTCGCGCGGATGGCGAGCCGTGGAGTTGGTCGGCACCAGGCCCGCCCACAGCCGTCGCCCGGATTCAGCCAGCTCGGCGAGACCGTCCCATTGCGCGGTGCCGACCAGGGCGACGTCGAGCGACACTTCCAGCCCCGGCACCTGGCGCACCAGCGGGATGGGTACCTCGGCGGCACAACAGTGCATCACCTGCGAGTCAGACTGCGCGGCAACGGTGTCCGTGACGTGGAGCAGGCCGTCGCGCACCACGCCGGGGTCGACGGCGGGCACTCGGCCGAAGCCGGAGGCGGTCGGCAGCCGGCCGGCCAGCACGGCCGGCAGCGCGGGCTCGTCCCACTGCTGCACGAGCGCCGCACCCGGCACGAGTCGCTGCACCCGGGTGAGCACGTCGACCGCCGACTCGGCGAGCGACTGGACGAGGTCGCGGGTGGCACCCGGGTCGCCGGCGACCCGCCCGCCGCGGGGCAGTTCCAGGGTCGCCGCGAGGGTCCCCGGACCGCACAGCTGGACCTTGAGGGGTCCGGGGGAGCCGTCGTAGACCTCGGCCAGCACGTCGAGGTCCTCCCGCAGAAACGCCCGAGCCCGGGCCGCGTCCCGGCCGGGATTGTCGGTCAGTCGCCAGCCGGACGGCTGCAGGTCGACGGCCAGCCCGGTCAGCTGCGCTGCGGTCCGGCCGACCAGGTCGGCGCCCGGCCCCCGGGCCGGCAGTTCCGGCAGATAGGGGATGCCGCGCTCGCCATACAGCTCCCGCACGGAGCGGGCGGCACCACCGACATCACTGCCCGGCAACGACCCGACCCCGCTCGCGGCCACCTCATCGCTCATGGAGATCGACCTACTGGAACTTCGACAGCGGTTGGTTCTTCATGCCTTTCAGCGGCTTGCGGAAGGTGCCCTTGGTCGCCTCGACGAAGCATGCCGTCATGGTGGTCCCCCGCTGCCAGCCGCTCTGGCCCGTGCTGTTGGCGGCGGCGATGACGTCGCCGCGAGTGGCGCCGAGGTACTTCTCGGCGAGCGGCACACAGTGCTGCAGCGCCGCCTTGTCGACGGCCTTGCCGCCCGGGTATTTGCCGTCCGCCTTGCCGATCACGAAGCCACCGATCGTCTCGGCCTTGTGCGCCTGGCTGCAGGGCACGATCTTCGGCGAGTCGTCCTGGCTCGGGCGATCGCTGGTGCAGATGCGGTAGGGGAGGTAGCCCGTCTGCTTGATGCGGTTCTTCAGCCGGTAGCTGATCTCCTGGTAGCCGGAGTCGTCCGGTTTCGACACCGCCGCGGCACAGACGATCTCCTTGTCGGCGTTCGGATCGACAGCGGTGGGCACCGGCTGTCCCAGCACCAGCGAGAACGCGGCGCTCGAGCTGCCGAGGTAACCGGAGACCACGTTGTTGCAGGTCCAGGTGCGCAGGATGCCGCGTTTGATGATGTCGTCGGAGTGCTGGCTGGTCGTGACGACGGCGGTGATCTCGAGTTCGTGGCTCTGGTTGCACGGGGTGAGGGACCAGTGCACGGTGTCGTCGTAGCACTGACCGGACCGGAAGTCGGCCTGAACCGCGCCGCTGCTCGACGTGCTCGGGTTGCTCGCGGAGGAGGACGACGAGGAGCTGCTGGCCGGCGTGGATGCCGACGTCGACGAGCTGCTGGTGACACTCGGGGGCGCCACCGTCGGCGTGTCGCTGCCGCCACAGGCGGCCAGGCCGAGACACATGGTGCCGATGGTCGCGACGGCCAGCATCGGGCGTGTCACACGGTGGTCGGCGAATGGCATGGCGGATCCCCTCTTGTATGTCGATCGGCCGCAACGATAGTCGGTGGCACGCGGCCGTCGTTCACCTTGACGCGCGGGCCACTCGCCCGGATTCACCGGGTCGCGGCTCGACTCCGATCCGTGGCGGTGATGGTCGCCGAGCCGACGACGCGCGTGCCGTCATACAGCACGACCGACTGGCCGGGCGCGACGCCACGTGCCCGCTCGTCGAGACGGACCGTCACCCGGTCGCCGTCCGCGACCGCCGTGGCGGCGAATTCCTCTCCGTGGGCGCGCAATTGGGCACCGACGCGTAGTTCGCCCACGGGTGCCGTGCCGCACCAGCGCGCGTGTTCCCCGACGACGACGTCGATGCCGAGCAGGTCCTCCGTGCCGACCACGACGGTGTTGGTGCGCGGCTGCACATCGACGACGTAGCGTTTCGCGCCGTCCTCGCGCGGGATCTTCAGCCCGAGACCGCGCCGCTGACCGACGGTGTAGGCGAACGCCCCGTCGTGCCGCCCGACCACCTCGCCGTCGGTGTCCACGATGTCCCCCGGCTGTTCGCCGAGCCGGCGGGTCAGCCAGCCCTTGGTGTCCCCGTCGGCGATGAAGCAGATGTCGTGGCTGTCCGGCTTCTTGGCGACCGAAAAGCCTCTCGTCGCAGCCTCTTCCCGGATCTGCGGCTTGGTCGTGTCACCGAGCGGGAAGAACGACCTGGCCAGTTGGTCGGCGTCGAGGACCCCGAGCACGTAGGACTGGTCCTTGGCCATGTCGACCGCACGGTGCAGCTCCCGGCCGTTCGGGCCGTCGACGATCTGCGCGTAGTGGCCGGTTGCGACGGCGTCGAACCCGAGCGCGAGCGCCTTGTCCAGCAGCGCCGCGAACTTGATGCGCTCGTTGCAGCGCAGGCACGGGTTGGGGGTGCGCCCGGCGGTGTATTCGGCGACGAAGTCCTCGACCACGTCCTCCCGGAACCGCTGCGCCATGTCCCAGACATAGAACGGTATGCCGACCCGGTCCGCCACCCGGCGCGCGTCACCGGCGTCCTCGATCGTGCAGCAGCCACGCGCGGACTCTCGCAGCGTTGCTGCGGACTGGGACAATGCCAGGTGCACGCCGACCACCTCGTGCCCGGCGTCGACCATCCGGGCAGCGGCCACCGCCGAGTCGACGCCGCCGCTCATCGCCGCGACGACACGCATCAGCGGCCGCTCCGACCGGCCGATCGTGCCCGGCGGGCCCGCTCCACGGCCGGCGGCAGCGCGTCGAGGAACGCCGCGACGTCCGCGTCGGTGGAGGTGTGCCCGAGCGTCAGTCGGAGCGCGCCGCGGGCATCGTCCTCAGTGATGCCCATGGCGAGCAGCACGTGGCTCGGCTGCGGCACACCGGCCTGGCAGGCCGAGCCGGTCGAGCACTCGATGCCGGCCGCGTCGAGCAGATAGAGCAGCGAGTCGCCGTCGCAGCCGGGAATCCGCAGGTGCGCGTTGCCGGCGAGCCTCGTCGTCACGTCGCCGACCTGGTGCGCGCCGGTCACCTCGATGTCCAGTCCGAGGTCGAGCGCACCGCGAATCAGCTTGTCCCGCAACGCGGACAGCTTCTCCTGTTCCGCTGCGAGAGACTGGGTGGCGAGCGTCGCGGCGACCGCCATACCCCTGACGCCCGCGGCGTCCAGGGTGCCGCTGCGCAGCTGGCGCTCCTGGCCGCCACCGTGGGTCAGCGGCGTGAGCGACGCGTCGCGGCGGGCGAGCAGTACGCCGGTGCCCTGGGGGCCGCCGAACTTGTGCGCGCTGGCGGTCAGCAGGTCGGCACCGCACGCCGTGAAGTCGACCGCCACCTGCCCGACCGCCTGCACCGCATCGGTGTGCATGGGTATGCCGTGCTCGTGCGCCACCGCCGCGACCTCGGCCACCGGTTGAACCGTGCCGACCTCGTTGTTGGCCCACATCAGCGACACCAGGGCCACCGAGTCCGGGTCGCGTTCGATCAGGGCGCGGACCTGGTCCGGGTCGCTGCGGCCGAGGGAGTCGACCTCGATCCAGTCGACGGTGGCGTCCTCGTGAGTGACCAGGTGCTCGACCGCGTCGAGCACCGCGTGGTGCTCGGTCGCGCCGACGATCAGCCGCCGACGCCGCGGGTCCTCGGCGCGCCGCTGCCACCAGGTCCCCTTGATCGCCAGGTTGTCCGACTCGGTGCCGCCCGAGGTGAAGACGACCTCGGAGGGTCCGCATCCGAGCGCGGCGGCGATCGCCTCGCGCGACTCCTCCACGACCCGCCGGGCTGCCCGGCCGGTGGTGTGCAGCGACGAGGCGTTACCGCCGATCGCGAGTTGTTCGGCGATGGCGGCGATGACCTCGGGACGGGTCGGCGTCGTGGCGGCATGGTCGAGATAGACCTGGTCTGGCACCGGTCAAGCGTACGCGCCGCGTCCGCACCGCCCCAACCTCGGGCGCACCGCCGGCACGGCACAGCGGCCCGCACCCGGTTTGCCACACTGTGCGTCGTGACGCGACATCTGACCGGATCGACGGTGTATCACCGGTGGCTCGCCGCCCTTTCCTGCGGCGTGGCCGCGACGTTGCTGAGTGCCTGCAGTTCCGCGACGCACCACGGCTCGGTCGCCCCCGGCAGCGCGTCCTCCGACGCCGCCGCCTGCTCGACCACGGTGGCGCCGCGCCTCACCGGTGCAGCGGTGCCGTTCGGCATGACGGCCCCGACCGGCCGGTCGTCGGCCCTGCAGGTGAGCGCGGGCCGGCCGACCACGACCGACCTCCCGTCCGGCCGCTCCGGCTACCGCCTCGTCCAGGTCCCGATCCGGGCCAGTGTCCTGACCAACGGCACCTTCGCGGTCGACCACGGGCAATTCGTGCTGGTCGGCCCGGACAACCGGCGCTGCTCGCAGCCGGCGATCAACCCGCTGCCGCGAGGTTTCGTGGCGCTGATGGTCGACGAGACGCACATCGGTTCCGGTGAGCTGGCCTTCCTCGTGCCCACGTCGGTCGCGCCGAGCGCGCTCAGTGTCCGTTACCTGCCTGCGGTCGACGCCTCGTCGGCGAGCCTCGCCTGGCGGGCCGATGCACCGATCCCACCCGTTCCGCACGCGAAAGCCGGGTGCGACGGGGCGACGTCGGCATACCGCACGAACGGAGTCCACAGCGTGACGTTCGGCAAGACGGTCTCGCACGGCAACAACGTGGTGTCGTCCTCGGTGCGTGCCTCGACGCCGACCCGGCGCGCCTTTCAGCCCGGGCCGAGCCAACCGAACGACGTGGACGCCATCGACGTCAGGCTGCATGTCACGGCCCACGGCGCCGATGCGTATGTCGACCGGCGCTCTTTCGTCCTGGTCGACGGGGCCGGCCGGCTCTGCCGGCGGGCCACACTCTCCAGTCAGGGTGAGACGTTGAGCAGTGCGCTCGTCAAGAGTGGGCACACCGCGGACTACCGGATCGTCTTCTGGGCCCCGAAGGGCAGCATGGTCAAGGGTTTGCGACTCCTCCAGCTGACCGAGCCGGGCGGCGCCAAGGTCGACTCGGCGTGGTCGGACGGCAAACTGACGCTCAAACCGCCGGCGCGCTGACCGACCGGCTTCGTCGACCGGCTGATCGCCCGTCGAATCGACCGGCAGGCAAACGCATTGAGCGGCATACGGATCCGCGCGAGATCCGTATGCCGCTCTATGCAGGGGTATGCCGGTCGATCCGGTGGTCAGCTGTTCTTGGCTGCTTTGACTGCTTGGGTGGCTTGGGGCAGGACGGTGAAGAGGTCGCCGACGACGCCGAAGTCGACGAGTTCGAAGATGGGTGCTTCTTCGTCCTTGTTGACCGCGACGATGGTTTTGGAGGTCTGCATGCCGGCGCGGTGCTGGATCGCCCCGGAGATCCCGGCCGCGACATACAACTGCGGAGACACCTGCTTGCCGGTCTGCCCGACCTGGTTGGCGTGCGGGTACCACCCCGCATCCACCGCCGCCCGGGACGCACCGACCGCCGCACCCAGGGTGTCGGCGAACTCCTCGACCGGCCCGAAGTCGCCCCCGGTGCCCCGGCCACCGGAGACCACGATCTGCGCCTCGGTCAACTCCGGCCGCCCCGACCTGGCCTTGGGCTCGGTGTTGGTGATCCTGGCCGCCTTCGCCACCTGCGAGACCTGCACGTCGACCGGCACCACGGTGGCGGCCGCCTGCGCCGCGGTCGGCGGGACGGTGTTGGCCTTGACCGTCACGATCGCCGGCTGCGCGGTCACCACCGAAGTCACCGTGTAATTGGACGCGAACGCCGACTGCGTCGTCTGCACACCCTCGTCACCGGCGTCCACGTTGGTGGCGTCGGTGATCAGCCCGCCACCGGTCTTGACCGCCAACCGGGCCGCCGCCTCCTTGGCCACCCCGCCGGTCGGCAGCAAGATCGCCACCGGGTCACCCGCAGCGTGCACGACCGCGGCCAGCGCCTCCGCCAACGGCGCCGCCAACCCGCCCGTGACCTCCGGGCTGTCGATCACGTACACCTTCGCGGCGCCGAACTGCGCCAACCGGGGCCGCGCCGCCTCCACCCCGCCACCGACGAACACCGCCGACGGCTCACCGAGCCGACGCGCCAGCGTCAACAACTCCGCCGTATTCTTCTTCACCTGACCGTCGATGTGATCGACCAGAACCAGGACCTCAGCCATGACGAATCTCCTTGTCTCTCAGTCGATCAAAGCAGTTTGGACGTGGCGAGGAACTCGACCAGCTTGGTGCCGCCGTCGCCCTCGTCCGTGATGATCTCGCCCTGCTCCCGTGGCGGACGCGCCGTGAACGAGACCACCCTCGTGCCTGCGTTGTCCGGCCCGACCCGCCCGGCATCCACCCCCAAATCCGCCAACGACCACGTTTCCACCGGCTTCTTCTTCGCGGCCATGATCCCCTTGAACGACGGATACCTGGGCTCGTTGACCTGA
>NZ_JBMAMH010000022.1:0-30999 GCF_058148645.1 Flexivirga sp. YIM B11880 | reverse complement strand
ACTTCGACCGCGGCGCCGCGGTCGGGTCCTCCTGCGCCGGTCGGCGCCGCCCCGGTCCGCCGTGGCAAGCCGTATGGCGAATGGCTGCTCGCCGCCGGGCTGCTGCTGCCCAACTTGGCCCTGCTGGTGATCTTCACCTACCGGCCGTTGCTCGACAACATCCGGCTGTCCTTCACCAACTGGAACATCTCCTCGTCATACGCCGACTACATCGGGTTCCAGAACTACAAGACCTGGTTCCACGACCCCAACTCGCACCAGGTGGTGCGCAACACGGTGATCTTCACCGTCGCCACGGTCGTCGTCTCGATGGCGCTCGGTCTGGGGCTGGCGCTGCTGCTCGACCAGAAGCTGCGCGGCCGCAACCTGGTCCGTTCGGCGATCTTCGCGCCGTTCGTCATCTCGGGCGCCGCTGTCGGCCTTGCCTTCGAGTTCGTCTTCGACCCGAATTTCGGTCTCATCCGCGACCTCGGGCATCGCGTCGGCATCACCGTGCCGGACTTCTACCAGCGGCCCGGCTGGGCGTTGGTCATGGTGACGGCGACCTTCATCTGGAAGAACCTCGGCTACACGTTCGTCATCTACCTGGCGGCGCTGCAGGGACGCCGCGGCGACCTGGACGAGGCGGCCGAGATCGACGGCGCCTCCGCCTGGCGCAGGTTCTACAAGGTGCTGATGCCGCAGTTGCGGCCGACGACGTTCTTCCTGTCGATCACGGTGATGCTCAACTCGGTGCAGGTCTTCGACATCATCAACGTGATGACACGTGGCGGCCCGCAGGGCTACGGCACGTCGACGATGGTCTACCAGGTCTACCAGGAGACCTTCGTCAACAGTAAGGCCGGCTATGGCGCGACGATCGCGTCGATCATGTTCCTGGTTCTGTTGATCATCACCGTGGTTCAGGTGCGGGTGATGGATCGGGGGTTGAAGAATGGCTGAGCCTGCTGTGGACGTGCCGGTCGATGTGACGGAGCCCGGGCGCGCCGCGCACGGTGCCGAGGCGATGTCGCACTCCGGGCCGGCGATGAAGGTCGCCGGTTACGTCGCGATGGTGATCGTCTTCCTGGTGATCGCGGTTCCGCTCTACTGGATCCTCATCACGTCGTTCAAGGAACAGCCGGACATCTACACCCAGCCGGCGGAGTGGTGGCCCAAGCACTTCACCACCCAGCCCTACCACGACGCGACCACGCAGATCGCGTTCTGGGACTACTTCAAGAACTCGGTGATCATCACCTCGATCCTGTCGGTCACCAAGATCGTGCTCGGCGTCGTCAGCGCCTATGCGTTGTCGTTGCTGCGCTTTCCGGGCCGCAACGTGGTCTTCCTGGTGGTGATCGCGGCGCTGATGGTGCCCAACCAGATCACCGTGATCTCCAACTACGCGCTGGTCAGCCAGCTGGGCTGGCGCAACACCTACCAGGGCATCATCATCCCGCTGGCCGGTGTCGCCTTCGGCACGTTCCTGATGCGCAACCAGTTCCTGTCGCTGCCGAGCGAGATCATCGAGGCGGCCCGGATGGACGGCGCCGGCCCGATCAAGCTGTTGTGGCGGGTCGTGTTGCCGATGTCGTGGCCGACGCTGGTCGCCTTCTCGATCATCACGGTGGTCAACGAGTGGAACGAATACCTCTGGCCGTTCCTGATGTCCGACGACCAACGCACCGGCACCCTGCCGATCGGCCTCACCTTCCTGCAGAACAACGACGGCATCTCGCAGTGGGCGCCGATCATGGCCGCGACGGTGCTGGCGATGGTGCCGGTCCTGATCCTCTTCCTCGCACTGCAACGACACATGATCAAGGGCCTGACCGCGGGTGCGGTCAAGGGCTGACCTCTGGAACAAGGAGCACACGTATGTCGAAAGTCACTCGTCGCGGATTTCTGGGTGCAACCGGTGGTGCCGCGGTGGCTGCCGGTCTCAGCGCCTGCGCCGGCACCGGGTCGAAGCCGAAGGGCAGCGGATCCGGTGGCGGCAATGGTGGGGGCAGCTCGAACACCATCGACTTCTGGAGCAACCACCCCGGCAAGTCGCAGGCGACGGAGAAGCAGCTGATCGCCGAGTTCGAGAAGGCCAATCCCGGGTTCAAGGTGAAGCTCACCGACGCGGGGAAGGACTACGAGGAGGTCGCCCAGAAGTTCAACGCCGCGCTGGCCGGTGGGCAGCTGCCCGACGTCGTGGTCGCGTCGGACGTGACGTGGTTCAACTTCGCGCTGAACAACCGGTTTGCCGATATGGGTGCGCTCTACGCCAAGCACGGCCTGTCGACCTCGGACTATGTCGACAGCCTGTATGCCGACTACCTCTACAACGGCAAGCACTACGCCATCCCCTACGCCCGCTCGACGGTGCTCTTCTACTACAACAAGAACGTCTTCAAGAAGGCCGGGCTGCCGGACCGCCCGCCGACCTCCTGGGACGAGTTCACCCAGTGGGCACCGAAACTGCAGTCCGCGATCGGGGGCGGCAAGCACGCGATGATCCTGGACGACGGCGCCGACTACCTCGACTGGACCTTCCAGTCGATCGCGTGGTCCTACGGCGGCGGCTACTCCAAGGGCTGGAAGACCACCTTCACCGATCCCAAGACGGTCCACGCGGCCACGGTGCTGCAGGGCTGGGGCAAGGGGGGCTACGTCAAGACGTCCGCCGACTCGGCGAGTGACTTCAGCGCCGGCCTGGGTGCCGTGCTGCTCGAATCCACCGGCGACCTGGGCGGATTCAAGCAGGTGCCGTTCGAGCTCGGCGTCGGTTTCGTGCCGGCTCCGGGTGGCGTGAAGTGCTGCCCGACCGGTGGCGCCGGTGTCGCCATACCGTCCGGCATCTCGGCCGCGCGGCAGGCCAATGCGGTGAAGTTCGTCGAGTTCCTCACCAACGCCAAGAGCACCTCGGCGTTCACCCAGGCGACCGGCTACATGCCCGTCCGCAAGTCCGCGCTGCAGCTGCCGGAGGAGGCGGCATACCTGAAGAAGAACCCCAACTTCAAGGTGGCCGTCGACCAGCTGCCGCGCACCCGGCCGCAGGACTACGCCCGGGTGTTCGTGCCCGGCGGCGGCGCCATGATCGGCCAGGCGCTGGACAAGATCGTCTCCGGCTCCGACGTCGAGTCGACCCTCAAGGCGCTCGACAGCAGCATCACCAAGGCGTACGAGACGCAGGTGAAGCCGAAGCTCAAGGGCTGACGACCGTCATGGCATCGGTGTATTTCGACAAGGCGACCCGACGGCACAAGGGCAACGCCAAGCCCTCGGTGGACAGCGTGACGCTGGACATCGAGGACGGCGAATTCCTCGTGCTCGTCGGGCCGTCCGGCTGCGGCAAGTCCACCACGCTGCGGATGCTGGCCGGCCTCGAGCCGGTCGACGAGGGCCGGGTGCTGATCGACGGCCACGACCAGAAGGGTGTCCGGCCGCGGGACCGAGATGTGGCAATGGTCTTCCAGAGCTACGCGCTCTACCCCAACATGAGCGCCGAGGAGAACATGGCGTTCGCCCTGCGCAACGCGGGCGTGAGCAAGTCCGAGGCGCACACCAGGGTGACCGAGGCAGCCGAGATCCTCGAGCTGGGGCCGCTGCTCAACCGCAAACCCGGGCAGTTGTCCGGCGGTCAGCGCCAGCGGGTGGCGATGGGACGCGCGATCGTGCGCAACCCCAAGGTCTTTGCCATGGACGAGCCGTTGTCCAACCTGGACGCCAAGCTGCGGGTTTCGACCCGCGCCCAGATCGCTGCCCTGCAGCGGCGGCTCGGGGTCACGACGGTCTACGTCACACACGACCAGACCGAGGCGATGACCATGGGGCACCGGGTGGCCGTGCTCCGGGACGGCGTGCTGCAGCAGGTGGACACGCCCGAGGCGCTCTACGACCACCCGGTCAACACGTTCGTGGCCGGCTTCATCGGTTCACCGGCGATCAACCTGGTCGATGCTCAGGTCCGCGACGGCCGGGCCGAGTTCTTCGGCGCCTCAGTGCCGTTGCCGCGTGACCGGGGAGGATCGGCGGAGCGGGTGACATTGGGCGTCCGCCCGGAGTCGTGGACGATCAGTGACGCGTTGCACAAGGACGGCGTCGCGGTGAAGGTCGACATGGTCGAGTCGCTGGGCGCGGAGGTGTTCGTCTACGGCGAGCCCGAGGTCGGCGGCGACGTGCCGCGGCTGACCGTCCGCACCGACAAGAAGCACCGGCCGGCGGTCGGTGACATCGTGCGTGTCACCCCTGCTGCCGATGAGGTGCACGTCTTCGACGCAGCATCCGGCGAACGACTCTGATCCCACGAAGCAACGTCCAGGTCACCGGCCGGTTCCTCGTCGCGCTCGTCACCGTCGGTGTCCTCACGGGCATCGGCGGTGCGGTGCTGACGGCGCTGCTGCATGCCGCACAGCACGTGGTTTTCGGCGACGCCGGACGCTCGTTCGCGCAGGACGTCCGTGCGGCCTCACCGGCGCGCCGGTTCGTCGGGATGACGATCGCCGGCGCCGTGATCGGGGTCGGCTGGTGGCAGTTGCGCCGGCACCTGTCGACCGTGTCGGTGCGGGCCGCTCTGGCGGACTCGAAGACCCGGTTGCGCTTCCGGTCGACCGCGCTCGATGCCGGAATTCAGATCATCGCGGTGGGTGCTGGGGCCTCACTCGGCCGGGAAGGGGCACCCCGGCAGCTCGCCGCGGCGTTCGGTGAGGTGGTGAGCGAGCGGCTCGGTCTCGATGCGCAGCAGCGTCGTGTGCTGCTCGGCGGTGCCGCGGGTGCCGGCCTGGCCGCTGTCTACAACGCGCCGGTGGCCGGGATCCTTTTCACCGCTGAGATCGTCCTGCTGACCCTCGATTACGTCGCGATCGCGAGCGCGGCGCTGATGTCCTGCATCGCGGTCGTCGTCGCCTGGCCGGTGGTCGGGCGGAGCGCGATCTATCAGCTCGGCGCACACACGACCGCATCCGACGCATGGATCTGGGCAGTCATCGCCGGTCCGGTCTGCACGGTGGCCGGTCGCGGTTTCAGCCGGCTGATGGACCTGGCCCGCCGCGGCAGCCCGCGACGCCCGACCCCCGCGTTGCCCGCCCACATCACGCTGGCGATGGCGGTGGTCGGGGCGGTCGCCATGCTCATTCCCGGTGTGACCGGCAACGGCAAGAGCGTGCTCGAGGCGCTCGTCGGCCGGTCCGGGCTTACGGCGGGTGTGCTTGTCGCGCTGCTCATCGCCAAGCCCGCCGTCACGGCCCTCTGCCTGCGCGGCGGGCTGGTCGGTGGGCTCATTACGCCGTCCATGGCCACCGGCGGATCGCTCGGGGCGCTGGTCGCCGTTCTGCTCGGACACACCCATGGCGGTGTCACCATGGTGGTCTGCGCGATGGTCGGCGCCGCCGCCATGCTTGCCACCACGCAGCACGCGCCGGTCATGGCCGGGGCGTTCATGCTCGAGGTCTCCCAAGCGCCGCCGGCGCTGTGGGCGCCGGTCGCCGTCGGTGTCTTCGGCGCCTGGGTGACGGCGCGACTCTGGCCGCCGCGCAACTAGTTGTCGTCGCACAACCGTTGTGCGATTACAATAGTTGTATGAAAACAACCAAAGCGTCGCCGGTTGGCGTGTGGCTCAACCTGATGGCGTTGGTCATGGACCACAAGTGGCTGGTCCGAGATCTGCTGCAGGACCACACCGGTGGCATGCCGTGGAACGGCTACCGCGCACTCCGCCGCGTCGAGCGGATGCCGATGTCCCAAGGTGAGCTCGCCGAGCGGATGGACGTGGATGCGCCGGCCGCCTCGGTCCTGGTGAGCGACCTGGTCAGCCGCGGGTATGTCGAGCGTGTCGCCGACCCGCACGACGGCCGACGCAAGCTGGTGCACATCACCGACGCCGGGCGGGGCCTGTTGGAGAGCATGCGTGCGCTCGACGTCGTGCCTCCGCCGGTGGCCACGCTGACGCTCGCCGAGCGGCGCGAACTCACCCGGCTGATCGAGAAGATGCGCGCGGCGGGGGAGCAGCATGGCTGAGCTCTCTCGTGGCCGGAGGCTCGGCGTTCTGGCGATCTGCTGCATGAGCCTGTTCATCGTCGGGATCGACTCGACCGGGGTGAACCTCGCGATCCCGTCGATCGGTCGGAGGCTGGGCGCCAGCGGATCGCAGCTGCAGTGGGTCATCGACGCCTATTTGCTGGTGCTGGCCAGCCTGCTGATGTTGTCCGGGTCGACCGGGGACCGGCTCGGCCGCCGCCGGGTCTTCCAGACCGGGCTGGTCATCTTCGGACTGGGCTCGATCTGTTGCTCGCTCGCGCCGAGCCCCGGCGTGTTGATCGGTGCCCGAATGGTCCAGGCGGTCGGTGGTTCGATGTTGAACCCGGTCGCGATGTCCATCATCACCAACACTTTTCGCGAGCCCCGGGAGCGGGCTCAGGCGATCGGCATGTGGGGTGGGGTGGTCGGACTCAGCATGGCGCTGGGTCCGGTGATCGGGGGTGCGCTGGTCGAGGGCGTGGGCTGGCGAGCGATCTTCTGGCTCAACGTTCCCGTGGTAGTCGCTGCCGTCATACTCACCGCACTCTTCGTGCCCGAGTCGCGAGCCGAGCGGGTCCGGCGGCTCGACCCGGTGGCTCAGGGGCTGGTGATCGTGGTGCTCGCCGCCGTGACCTACGCGATCATCGAGGGTCGGTCACTCGGGTGGACCTCGGCGGCCGTGACCGGTTGCTTCGCGGCGACGCTGGTCGCCGCCATCGCACTGGTCTGGTGGGAATTGCGCCGCGCGGAGCCGCTGCTCGATCCGCGGTTCTTCCGCAGCATCCCGTTCAGCGGCGCGGTGGTTGCCGCAGTCGTCGGATTCTGTGCGATGGCAGGCTTCCTCTTCCTGAACACCCTTTATCTGCAGGATGTCCGGGGCATGACCGCATTGCACGCAGGTCTCATGACACTGCCGATGGCGGTGTCGGTCGCGCTGTTCGGGCCGGTGTCCGGCCGGGTGGTCGGAGACCACGGTGCACGCCTGCCGATGTGCATCGCGGGCGCCGGGATCGGGGTGAGCGCGGTGCTGCTGCTGCGCATCGACAACCACACCAGCCTGATCTACCTCGGGATCGCCTACGCCTGCTTCGGGATCGGATTCGGCATGCTCAACGCACCGATCACCAACGCGGCGGTGTCGGGGATGCCGCGGGAGCAGGCGGGGGTCGCCGCCGCGATCGCGTCGACCAGCCGCCAGGTCGGTGGGTCGCTCGGCGTCGCCGTGCTGCCCGCCATCGCCTTCGGACAGCTGCGGGGCGGTGGTATGTCGCACGGGCTGGCAGCCGCGACGCATCCGGCGTGGCTCGTGATGTTCGCCTGCGGCGCGATCCTCGTCGTCCTCGGTTTCGCGGTGACCGGCGGTGTGGCCCTGCGGTCCCGGCAACGGGTCGCGGCCGAGCTCGGTGCGTCGTGACCACGGTCCTACTGTGGGTCCCATGCGCGGTGAATACAAGGTTCCGGGCGGCAAGCTCGTCGCCGTCGACGTCGTGGTCGAATCCGGCCGTCTGGCGAGTGTTTCGGTCTCCGGCGACTTCTTCCTCGAGCCGGACGAGGCACTCGAGGACATCGACGCAGCGCTGACCGGTATGCCGGCGGACGCGTCGGTCGACCAGCTGGCCGCCGCGATCACCGGTGCGCTCGACCCGTCGGTACAACTCATCGGGTTCAGCGCGGAAGCCGTCGGAGTCGCCGTACGCCGCGCACTGGGCAAGGCGACCGGGTGGGAGGACCACGAGTTCGACGTCATACCGGCGACCGTCCTGCCGCCGGTGGAACACGTGGCCCTCGACGAGGTCATCGCGCACGAGGTGGCGGCCGGCACGCGTCCGCCGACACTGCGCTTCTGGGACTGGGACTCGCCCCTCGTCGTCATCGGCTCCTTCCAGAGCTATCGCAACGAGATCGACCCGGAGGGCGCGGCCAAGCACGGGATCGATGTCGTGCGCAGGATTTCCGGCGGCGGCGCGATGTTCATGGAGCCGGGCAACTGCATCACCTACTCGCTGGTGGTGCCGTCCTCGATGGTGGAGGGCCTGAGCTTCGAGCGGTCCTACGCGTTCCTGGACGAATGGGTGATGGGCGCGCTCGCAGAGGTCGGCGTCAACGCACACTACGTGCCGCTCAACGACATCGCCTCCGACAAGGGCAAGATCGCGGGAGCGGCGCAGAAGCGTTTCGCGGACGGCGCGGTGCTGCATCACGTGACCATGGCCTACGACATCGATGCGGACCGGATGCTCGAGGTGCTGCGCATCGGCCGGGAGAAGATGTCGGACAAGGGCACGAAGTCGGCGAACAAGCGGGTGGACCCGATGCGGTCGCAGACCGGGATGGCGCGCGAGCAGATCCTGGAGAGCTTCACCACGTCCTTCCTCGCGCACTACCGCAGCCGGTTGTCGTCATACACCGACGACGAACTGGCAGAGGCTCGCCGGCTGGTGGGCGAGAAGTTCGGCACGCCGGAGTGGACCCACCGGGTGCCGTGACCTAGCTCTTCGTGTCGCTGGCGAGAGCAGTTGCCGCACCGACGTATTCGAGCGCTGCCCGGTGCGGGTCGGCGGCGCGCATGAGCGGTCCCATGACGGCCGCGCCATGAACGCCGGTGGTGGCCAGCTCTCCGAGATCCGCCGGCCGGACGCCACCGATCACCAGCACCGGTGGACAGCCCTCGATGGCCGCGAGGTTTCGCAGCCCGTCGATGCCGAGCGCCGGGCCGTGTCCGGGTTTGGAGGACGTCGGCGCGTACGGTCCGGCGATCACGAAGTCGGCGCCCTCGGCCACCGCCCGTCGCACCTCCGCGGCGTCGTGGGCGGACCGGCCGACCATCGCCGGGCGGAGCTCCGGCCGGGGCGCGTCTCGGCTGAGGTGGCATCCGCTACCGTCCCCGCGTGCCGTGCGGGTCAGGATCGCGGCGGTGTGGCCGATCCGGTCACGCACACGCGCGAGCAGATCGTCATACAGCGGCGGCGCGAGGTCTCGCTCGCGGAGCAGCACGTGCCGGAAGCCCGCCTCGACGCAGGCGGCGACGATGTCCACGAGGGACCGGTCGCCGGTCTGGGTGCGGTCCGTGACGAGCAGCAGCCGCGGTATGTCGCTCACCCGCTGACCAATCCCGACATGGGCGAAGACGCTCGTGCCAGAGTGCTCTTCGCGATGCGGCCGGCCAGCCGAGCCGATCGTCCGGCACGGACGGCGTCGCGCATCGCCGCGGCCATGACCGCCGGTTGCTCGGCTCGGGTCACCGCGGTGGCGAGGAGCACGGCCGAACAGCCCAGCTCCATGGCCAGCGCCGCGTCCGAGGCGGTGCCGATGCCGGCGTCGAGCACCACCGGGACGTCCACTTCCGAGCAGATCAGCTCGATCGCGTGCGGGTTGCGGATGCCGAGGCCGGACCCGATCGGTGCACCCAGTGGCATCACCCCGGCACAACCGACGTCGCGCNCGTCCACTTCCGAGCAGATCAGCTCGATCGCGTGCGGGTTGCGGATGCCGAGGCCGGACCCGATCGGTGCACCCAGTGGCATCACCCCGGCACAACCGACGTCGCGCAACCTGCGCGCGACGACGAGGTCATCGGTGGTGTAGGGCAGCACCTGAAACCCGTCGTCGACGAGCTGTTCGGCCGCGTCGAGGAGCTCGACGACGTCCGGAAGCAGGGTCCGGTCGTCCGCGACGACCTCCAGCTTGACCCAGTCGGTCTGCAACGCCTCCCGCGCCAGTTGCGCGGTGAAGACTGCTTCGCGAGCTGTCCGGCACCCGGCGGTGTTGGGCAGGATGTGCACGCCGGCAGCGTGAATGGTCGGCAGCAGCCCACTGGTGACTGCGGACCCGGTGCGACGCATCGAGACGGTCACGACGTCGGTGCTGCTCGCCGCGATGCAGTCCGCGAGGACTGCGGCCGCGGACACTCCGCCCGAGCCGAGCAACAGCCTGCTGGACAGCGAGCGGCCGGCGAGTTCCCAGTCTGCGGAACTCATTTCAACCACCCGCGCACGGCCGGACGATTTCGACGGCGCTGCCCGGTGCGACCGTCGTCTGCTCCCAGCGGGAGGACGGCACGACGGCGCCGTCGAGCGCCACGGCGAACCACCTGCCCTCGAGGCCTTCGGCGGCGAGCACGCCGGTGATCAGCAGTCCGGGTGTCCAGCGCCGTGGGTCGCCGTTGAGCCGGAAGGTTTCGGTCATCTGATGTCTCCTTCGGTGAGAGCCGCGGTGACGTGCTCGGTCACGGCCGCGGCGGTGAGCGGCGCGAGCAGGAAGCCGTGCCGGTAGTGGCCGGTCGCGAGGGTGAGGCCGGGCAGGGACGACGCACCCTGGAGTGGATGGTTGTCCGCGGTGCCCGGCCGCAGGCCGACGCGATGCGCCGTGATGGCTGCGTCGCGGAGCTCCGGCACCAAAGTGGTCGCGGTCGCGAGCAGGTCGAGCGCGGCGCCGACCGTCGGCGTGGTGTCGGCGCCGACGTCCACGCTGGTCGCTCGACGGTGAGGTGGGTGTCATCGTGCGGGACGAGGTAGACCGGTATCCGGTCGACGACGGCGCGAACGGTGGCGGCGACAGCCGGCCGGGTCAGTTCGAGGTCGATGAGCTCACCCTTGACCGGGCGCAGGCTCGTGAGGTCGGGCAGCGCATCGGCGAGCGCTTCCTTGCTGCGCCAACCGCCTGACAGCACAACGTGATCGGAGGTCAGCCGGGTGTCGTCGTCGAGGGCGACACCCACCGCGCGCCCGCCGCGGACGGCCACGGTGCCGCGGGCTCTGACCAGTTCGACACCGGCGCGGACGACTGCCGCACGCAAGGCGTCAAGGACGCGGCTCCGCAGGACGCAGAAGTCGTCGGGCAGCCACGCCGCAGCGCGGACCGTCGCCGCAAGGGCGGGTTCACGACGGCGCAGTTCCCGTCGGCCGAGCAGCTCCGGCGCGACCCCGACCTCGGCCAGCAACCGCAGCCGGCGCTCCAGCCTCGCTTCCTCGTCCGTGTCGGTTGCCACCAGCAGCGTGCCGGTGCGTCGTAACCCGACCGGCTGTCCGCCGCATCGCTCCAACTCGGCGGCGAACTCGGGCCACTGCTGCTGCGACTGGGAGGTCAGGCGCCACAGTCGTGTCTCGCCGTGGTCGAACTCCGCGGCTGCCGAGATCATGCCGGCGGCCACTTGGGAACCACTCCCGGGCTGGGGAACGTCGATCAGCGCAACACGGACACCATGCCGCGCCAGCTGCCACGCGATGGACAGGCCGATGACACCGCCGCCGAGGACGGCTACGCGGCTCACCGTGGAAAGTGCGGGAGCCGAGGGGTTCGAGGGTGATTCATCGCCATGGCTTCTCCTTGCGCCGGCATGACCCGGATCAAGTCGGTGACGGTCGGGGCTGCCTCAGCCCCCTCTCAGCCCGGTGCGCCGGACTCCCGCGAAGGACGTCGGGGAACGTATCACAGGACGCCTGCACATCGGGACGGCGTCCATGCGGCGGCGTCGTCAACCGCGGCCGAGCAGTGTGCCTCCGTTGACCTGCAGGATCTGCCCAGTGGTCCATCCCGCGTCCGGTGAGGCCAGGTATGCGACGGCCTCGGCGACCTCGTCCGGGGTGCCGGGTCGACCGGCCGGGATGGTTGCGGTCCGGGAAGCGGCCAGGTCGGGATCGGCTGCCAGTCGCTCGGCCCAGAACTCTGTGTCCGGGACGAAGCCGGGGGCGACCGCATTGACGGTTATCCCTTCGGCAGCAACGGTATTGGCCAAGGACAGGACCCACGCGTTGACGGCCGCCTTGGCAGCGCCATACGAGCCGGAGCCCCGGAGGGCAGCGATCGAACTCATGGCGACGATGCGCCCGCCGGGCCGCGAGAGGTGGGGCAGCAGGGCGTGTCCGAGCAACACCGTCGAGAGTACGTTGCCGTCGAAGTCCGCCCGCCACGACTGCGCCACCTCTTCCAGTGAATCGCCGCCGCCGACGCCATAGTTGCCGCCCGCGTTGGCCACGAGCACATCGATCGCACCGTTCGTCGAGACCTCGTCGGCGAGACGGCGCACCGCAGCCGGATCGGTCAGATCGCAGCCGTAGGTCGTCACGTCGGCCAGCTCGTCGACGCTGCGCAGTTCGTCGGCGGCCGCTGCCAGGACCTCGGTTCGCCGGCCGACGAGGAGCAACTCCGGGTCCTCGGCGAGCATGCGATGCGCGATCGCCTTGCCGATGCCGGTGCCGCCACCGGTGATGAGGATGCGTCGTTTCATGAGAGCGAGAGTAGCGACGACCGATCTGGCCCCATGCCCATCAGTCAGAGCCGATCCACGTCCGTGAGGTCGCAGCTGTCGACGTGGGCCGGCTCGGTCGGATCGAGCAGCCGGTCGAGGGCGCGTCCTGCGGCGCTGCCGATCAGGGTGCCGGCGGCGACGGCGACCACCGAGCCGATCGCGACGGTGGCCGCGTCGAATCCGGCCTGCCCAGTGGCCAATTCGGTCGTGCTCAACAGACCCAGGCTGCCCGGCACGAGCAGCCAGAAGGCCGGCAGGAAGACCACCAGCCGCAGCGGCCGGCCCGACAAGCGGTGGACGACCGCGGCCGCGAGAGCCGCCACCGCGGCACCCGTCAGGGCGCCGAGGATCAGCCCCGATGCGGCCTGCACGATCGACTGGGTCGCGAAGGTCAGCGCGAGCACCACGAAGATCCACGGTATGGCGGTGCGTGACGCCGCCACGTTGAGCACGATGCCGCAGCCGATCACCGCAACACCGAGGTATGGCGCAAGGGGCCCCAGATCCTGGCTGCGCACATTGGTCAGCGCCGACAGTTGCTCACCGGTGACCGACACCGCCGCGAACAGCCCGACCGCGAAGAGCACGAGTTGCATCACCCCGGACACGAGACGCGACGTGCCGGCGACCGCGGCGCCCGACGCGATCTCCGACATGCCCGTCACGATCATCGACCCCGGCAGCAGCACCGCGAAGGACGCGACCATCGTCCGCAGCGTGCCGTGCAACGGCCAGTGCTGGGCGATGAGCAGCACGAGCACCCCGACCGTGAACGACGCCAGCAATGGCAGGAGCGTGCGCACCACGGTGATGCGTCGGCTGAGCATCACCAGTCCGGCGACCACCAGCGAGCTGACGGCCGCGGTGACCAGGTCACGCCAGGTCGGTTGCAGGATCGCGCAGATGCCGGTGCCGACGGCGACGACGGCCAGATCGCTGACCCATACCGGCCGGGACGGGGGCATCGCCTCTGCGGCGTCGAGGTCTCGGAGTGCCACCGGGACGGTGATCGCGCCGCGCATCAGCCGCTCGTAGACGTCCTGCACGCGGGTGACCTGCTCGAAGCGCAACGTTCCTTTCACCGGCTCGAACCCGACGCTGTCGTCGGCGCTCAGACCCGCGAACAGCCCCGTCGGAGTGGCTGCGACACGCACCTCGGCCGCTCCGAGCCGACGGGCCAGCAGAGCCACCTGCCACTCGACGTCCGGCACGGGAGCACCGCCTGCGAGCAGTGCGCTGCCCATCCGGAGCAGCACCTCACGGGTCGCGCCTGTCGTCATACGACCCATGATGCCGGGAGGTGTGCCGCAGCGCGGTGGCCGAGCCCGTGTCGAGGTCCCGGCGCCTCACACCCCGGGCGGCATTTGTCAGGACATACGATTGACGGTCGGAACAGAACTGGCTTGAATGGCCACACCCGGCGACGGACGAGGAGCACGGCATGGCACAGCCACCGGAGACGGTGCGCCTGACGGTCGGGCAGGCGCTCGTTCGCTTCCTGGCCGCGCAGCACAGCGAGCGCGACGGTGTGCGGCGTCGGCTGATCCCAGGGGTGTTCGGCATTTTCGGCCACGGCAACGTGGCGGGCCTCGGTCAGGCGCTGCTCCAGGCACAGGTGCAGGCCGAGGCCACCGGTGCCCCGGTCGAGGCGTCCCACACCCAGCCGGCGGCGGGGGAGCTTCCCTATTACATGGCGCGCAACGAGCAGGGCGCTGTCCACGCCGCGGTGGCCTTCGCCAAGACGACGAACCGGCTGCAGACGCTCGCCGTCACCGCCTCGATCGGACCGGGCTCCACCAACATGATCACCGGAGCCGCCGTGGCCACCACCAACCGGCTGCCGGTTCTGTTACTGCCGTCGGACATCTTTGCGACCCGCCGGCCCGACCCGGTGCTGCAGCAGCTGGAGGACCCGCGCACTCCGGACATTTCGGTGAACGACGCGTTCAAGCCGGTCGCTCGGTTCTGGGACCGCATCAACCGTCCGGAACAGCTCATCCCGAGCGCACTCATGGCGATGCGAGTGCTCACCGACCCGGCCGAGACGGGCGCGGTGGTCCTCTGCCTACCGCAGGACGTCCAGGCGGAGGCTCATGACTGGCCGGTCGACTTCTTCGCCGAGCGCATCTGGCACGTCGCGCGCCCGGTGCCCGAACCGGCAGCACTGGAGCGGGCGGTCGCCGCCATCCGGGCCGCCCGACGCCCGCTCGTGGTCGTCGGCGGTGGTGTCGTCTACTCGGGCGCCTCCGAGGCGTTGCGCGAATTCGCTACGGCAACAGGAATTCCCGTCGCCGACACGCAGGCCGGCAAGGGCGCGATCAACTGGGACCACCCGTGCGCAGTCGGCGGGGTCGGCGCGACGGGCGCCGGTGCTGCCAACGAGATCGCCCGCCGGGCCGACCTGGTCATCGGCATCGGCACCCGCTACAGCGACTTCACCACGGCGAGTCACACGGTCTTCGCCGACCCCGACGTGCGCTTCGTCAACGTCAACGTGCTCCCCTGCGACGCCGCCAAGAACGGCGCGGAGCTGGTGATCGCGGATGCACGCGAGGCGCTCGGCGCGCTGCGTTCGGCGCTGTCCGGGTATGCCGTCGACGCCGCCTATCGGGACGAGATCCGCCACCGCGCCGCGGACTGGCAGCAGGTGGTCGACCGCTGTTACCACCTCGGCCACGGGCCGCTACCCGCGCAGACCGAGGTGTTCGGCGCGCTCAACGACCTGGTGGGGCCGACCGATGTCATCGTCAACGCCGCCGGCTCGATGCCGGGGGACCTGCAGTGCCTCTGGCGCGCTTCCACCCCCGAGCAGTACCACCTCGAATATGCCTTCTCCTGCATGGGATACGAGATCCCCGCCGCAATGGGGGTCCGTATGGCGAAGGGCGACCACGGGCAGGTGGTCGCGATCGTCGGCGACGGCAGCTATCAGATGCTGCCGATGGAGCTGGCCACCATCGTCGCCGAGCGGCTCAAGGTCATCATCGTGCTGCTGCAGAACCACGGGTACGCCTCGATCGGCGCACTGAGCGAGTCGCGGGGGAGTCAGCGGTTCGGGACCAGCTATCGCATGCGCAACGCCGCAACCGGTCGTTTGGACGGCGTCGACGTGCCGGTCGACCTCGCCGCCAATGCCGCGAGCTGGGGAGCAACTGTCTTACGGTGCAATGGAATCGACGAGTTCCGGAGCAATTACGCGAAGGCGGTCGAGCTGGACGGTCCGACCGTGCTCTACATCGAAACCGACCTCCACGGTCCCAATCCGCCTGGCACGGCCTGGTGGGACGTGCCGGTGGCCGAGGTCAGTGAGCTGGCGAGCACGCAGGTCGCCCGCGCGGAGTACGACGCCGAGCGGTCGGGCCAGCGCCACCACCTGTGACGATCAGTGGCGTTCGTGCACGGTGATGTCGAAGGCGTAACTGTCGGCCCGGTAGCAGTGGTCGCCGTACTCCACCGGCGCGCCGTCCGCGTCATACGCCCGCCGGGTCATGGTCAGCACCGGCACGGTCTTGGGCGTGCCGAGCAGGCGACGCTCGGTGGCCCGGGCGGTCCGCGCACCGATGCTCTGCTGCGCCACCGCCGGACGCACCCCGCGATGCCGCAGGATCTCGTAGAGGCCCTCCCGCCTCAACTGCTCCTCGGTGAGGTCGGCGAACCCGGGTTGCAGCCAGTTGTGCAACACCGCCAGCGGCTCACTGCCGGCATACCTCAGCCGCTCGATGAAGACGAGCGGCGTGTCGACGTCGACGCCCAGAATCTCGGCGACCTGCTGGTTGCGCGCCGCCGTGTCGAACACGAGCACGTCGGTACGGGGATCGCGACCTGCTCGCCGCAGATCGTCGTGCAGGCTGGTGAGCTCGTCGCGCCGATGCACGATCGGGCTCGCCACCGTGGTGCCGATGCCGCGCCGCCGCGCCAGCTGCCCGCGCTCGACGAGTTCCGCGATGGCTCGGCGGACCGTCGGTCGTGACAGCTTGAGGCGCGCAGCCAGCGAGAGCTCGTTCTCCAGGGCGTCGCCCGGCTTCAGCACTCCCGACTCGATCGCCGCGGTCAGCTGCTCCGCCAGCTGGTAGTACAGCGGCACCGGACTGCTCCGATCGATCCGGATCGGGAGTTGAGCTGACATATGGGCAGCGTACTGGACGGTCACCCGTTCGTTAGCACGTCATAATGTCAGGACAATTACTTGACGAGGTGCCGTCCGAGAGGGTTGGATCGAGGGGAGTGCGACGCCACGTCCCGACCGAGCTCACCTGCTGCCAGCGAAGGGTCTCACCGTATGTCCGCGAGCGGAGCTCCCGATGTGTTGACCATCGGGCGCGTCGGCGTCGACATCTACCCGCACCAGATCGGCGTCGGCCTCGAGGACGTCGCGACCTTCGGCAAATTCCTCGGCGGCAGCGCCACCAATGTCGCCGTTGCGGCGTCCCGGCTGGGCTGGCGGTCCGCGGTGATCACTCGCACCGGCGAGGACCCTTTCGGACGGTTCGTGCACCGGAGCCTCCGGGAGTTCGGGGTCGACGATTCCTACGTCACGGCGGTGCCCGGGCTGCCGACGCCGGTCACCTTCTGCGAGATGTTTCCGCCCGACGAGTTCCCGCTCTACTTCTACCGATTCCCCGTCGCACCCGATCTGTGCATCGAGCCGGACGAGATCCCCGTCGACGCTGTCCGTGGGGCGGGCATCTACTGGTCCACCCTCACCGGACTCTCGACGCAGCCCAGCAAGGATGCTCACCTGCGGGCCTGGGACACCCGCGGGCGCGCCGGCCACACCGTCATCGATCTCGACTACCGGGCGATGTTCTGGGACACACCGGCGACGGCACGCAGAGCGGCCGAGGAGGCGCTCGGGCAGTGCACCATCGCGATCGGCAATGAGAAGGAGTGCGAGGTCGCGGTCGGGGAGACCGATCCGGAGCGCGCGGCACGTGCACTGCTCGATCGCGGTGTGCAGGTCGCCGTCGTGAAGCAGGGGCCGAACGGCGTGCTCGTGACAACGGCCGACGAATCGCACGTGGTCCCGCCGGCACCTGTCGAGGTCGTCAACGGACTCGGCGCCGGAGACGCCTTCGGCGGGGCCTTCTGCGCGGGCCTGCTCGAAGGCCGTCCGCTCGCGGAGACGGTGAGCCGCGCGAATGCCGCAGGAGCCATCGTCGCCGGGCGGCTGGAGTGCAGCTCTGCGATGCCGACTCCCGGCGAACTCGACGACTTTCTCGTCGCGCGGAGCTCTTCGTGACGATCGACACCGCACAGCTCGCCGCCCTACGGCGGCGGAACCCCTCCGCGGTGGCGGCTGCCTGGGCCGGGCGCCGCCGGCGGACCGTCCTGGAACGAGGCGACAAGATTCTCGTCGTCGCTGCCGATCACCCGGCTCGTGGTGCACTCGGGGTGCGGGACGACGCGACCGCGATGTCGTCGCGGCCCGAGTTGCTGCAGCGGCTCGCCACCGCCTTGGCGCATCCAGGGGTCGACGGAGTGCTCGGCACTCCTGACATCTTGGAGGACCTGCTGCTCGCCGGCCTCCTCGAGGGCAAGCTGGCGATCGGCTCCATGAACCGCGGCGGCCTGCAGGGCGCGACGTTCGAGCTCGACGATCGGCTGACGGCATACCGGGCGGCGGACATCGCCGACCGTGGGCTGGACGGCGGCAAGATGCTCGTCCGCATCTCCCTGGACGACCCAGCTACGGCCGCGACCCTGGAACAGTGCGCGCGGAACGTCACCGAGCTCGCCGCTCACGAGACGATGGCAATGATCGAACCGTTCTGGTCGGTGCGCCGCGAGGGCCGCGTGCACAACCGGCTGGACCCGGACTCGGTGATCCGGTCGATGCAGGTGGCGTCGGGTCTCGGTGCGACCTCGGCATACACCTGGCTGAAGGTGCCCGTCGTCGACGACATGGCTCGCGTCCTCGACTCCACCACGTTGCCGGTGCTGCTGCTCGGCGGTGACCCCCTCGGTCATCCGGACGACGTCTACGCGACGTGGGGGCGCGCCCTCGAGGCACCCACTGCGGCGGGCCTGGTCATCGGCCGGGCGCTGCTCTACCCGCCGGACGGCGACGTGGCGGCGGCCGTCGACATCGCCGCCGAACTGGTGCACGAAGGGATCACATCGTGACGGACGACGACTGGTTGCGGCCGAACGGCACGACGGCCGACGACGGATTCGACGTCGCGATCCGCCCGGACGGTGCGACCTGGCAGCACACCGGTCTGCTGGTCGCCGACCTCGCCGCCGGCGAATCCCGCACGCTGACCAGCGGATCGGACGAGTACATCGTCCTACCTCTGTCCGGCGGCGGCTCGGTCGAGGTGACCGTCCAAGGTGGCGTCGTCGTGACCCTCGCCGGCAGGGCGTCGGTGTTCGCCGGTGCCGCCGACTGTGCCTACGTGCCGCGGAACACGACCTGCACGCTGCGCGCCGTCGGTGCCGCCAAGGTCGCACTGTGCTTCGCGGGGGCGACCGCGGACGTGCCGTTCTCGGTGGTCCGGGCGCCCGATGTCCCGGTCGAGCTGCGGGGAGCCGGGCAGTGCTCGCGGCAGGTGCAGAACTTCGGCACACCGGACACGCTGGAGGCGAGTTCGATCATCGCCTGCGAGGTGATCACCCCGGCGGGCAACTGGAGCTCCTACCCTCCGCACAAGCACGACGAGCACCGGCCCGGCCTCGAGACGGAGCTGGAGGAGATCTACTACTTCGAGCTGCAAGCGGTGGCCGGTGCGCCGGAGAGCACCGACCCGGCGGGCTACTGCTGCATCTCGGGCACCGACGCACGACCCATCGACGTGCGCGCCCGCGTGCGCAGCGGCGACGTGTTGCTCGTGCCGCACGGGTGGCACGGACCTGCCATGACGCCGCCCGGCTACGACCTCTACTACCTCAACGTGATGGCCGGCCCCGGCCCGGAACGGAGCTGGCTCATCTGCGACGAGCCGGCACACGGCTGGGTGCGCCGCACCTGGGAGCACGAGCCACTCGACCCGCGGTTGCCGTTCAGGTCCGCCGCCTCCCCACGACCGACCGACCCGGAGGGTCGAGCATGACCGCTTCCAGCTCAGCCGGCGACAAGGCCGTCAATGCCGACCCGCGGTACCACCAACTGACGGTGGGCGTCTGCCCGGACCAGTGGGGTGTCTGGTTCGCCGACGACCCGCAGCAGATCCCGTGGCGGACGGCACTGGACGAGATGGCGGAGGCCGGCTTCTCGGTGATCGAGACCGGGCCGTTCGGCTATTTCCCGACCGACCCCGAACGACTCAGGGCAGAGATGGATGCGCGCCGTCTCCGCGTCGTGGCCGGCACCGGTTGGGGCATCCTGCACCAGGAGGAGGCCTGGCCCGACACGGAGCGCACCTTCCGGGCGATCGGTGAGACTCACGCCGCCGTGGGCGCGGAGTATGTCGTGCACCTGCCCCCGATGTTCCGCGACGAACACACCGGCGACTTCACCGACGAGCGGACACTGACCGGCGCGGCGTGGGAGCGCTACACCACCAACGCCAACCGCCTCGGGCGGATCATGAAGGAGGACTACGGACTGCAGATGGTGCTGCACCCGCACGGCGACTCGCACATCGAGACGCGGGAGGACATCGACCGGATCTTCGGGGCGACGGACCCGGCATACGTCGGCTTCTGCCTGGACACGGGGCACATCGTCTACGGCGGCGGCGACAACGTCGATCTGATCCGCACCTACCCCGACCGGATCTCCTACGTCCACCTCAAGGCGATGGACCCGCAGATCGTGCGACAGGCACACGAGCAGGACTGGAGCTTCGCGGAGGCGGTCCGCAAGAAGGCGTCCGTGGCGCCACCGGCCGGCGAGCCGGACCTGCCTACCGTGATCGACGCGCTGGCCGCCTTGGACAAGCCGCTCTATTGCATCTGCGAGCAGGACATGTATCCCTGCGACCCGTCCTACCCGTTGCCCAACGCGATCCGCACCCGTGAGTTCCTCGCCCAGCACGGCCTCGGACAGCTGTGAGTCTCGAACGGAGAGAAGGGGAATGACGGTTCGCATCGGTATGATCGGGCCCGGCGGAATGGGCCGGGCGCACATCGAGCGCATCCGGACGGTGATCGCCGGCGGCGAGGTGACCGCACTGAGCGACATCGACCTCGACACCGCTCACCGCGTGGCCGCCGACATCAGCGCGAAGGTCTTCCCGTCCTCGGCGGAGCTCATCGCGTCCGACGCCATCGACGCGGTGATGGTCTGCACGTACGGTCCGGCACACAAGGACGACGTGATCGCCGCCATCCGGGCCGGCAAGCCGGTCTTCTGCGAGAAGCCCCTCGCACCCACCGCGTCCGAGTGCCTGGAGATCGTGCGGGCTGAAGAGGACTGCGGTCGCAGGCTGGTGACCGTAGGGTTCATGCGCCGGTTCGACCCGTCATACCGGCAGCTCAAGGCGATTCTGGACTCAGGTGAGCTGGGCGATGCACTGATCATGCACAGCCGGCACCACAATCCGACGGTGCCCGAGCGCTACACCTGGGACATGGCGATCAACGACACCGGCATCCACGACATCGACACGGTGCGCTGGCTGCTCGGCGAGGAGATCGTCTCCGCCCGGGTGGACAAGCCCAAGAAGACCCGCCACCGGTTCCCGCACCTGCACGACCCGCTCGTGCTGATCCTCACCAGTGCATCCGGTGTCTGGATCGATGTCGAGATCTTCGTGAACAACCAGCACTCCTACGACATCCAGTGCGAGGCCGTCGCCGAACTCGGCACGGTCCGGTTGTCGGATCAGCAGTTGGTGGAGCGGACCGGCGCCATCGGTCGGTCGCACGCGCTTGCGATGGATCACAACGAGCGTTTCGGCGCGGCGTTCGTCCTCGAGGTCCAGGAGTGGATTGCCGCGGTGGCCCGTGGCGAACACACCGGGTCGACGAGTTGGGACGGGTATGCCGCGGCCTGCGTGTGCGACGCGGGAGTGCGGGCATTGACCGACGACGGTGTCGTGGCCGTCGAGATGATCGACCGGCCGGCGTTCTACCGCTGAGGGAGCGGCATGCTGTGGGCATGACTGGACGAGCCGTCGACGTGACGATCACCGGACGAGTCCAAGGGGTGTTCTTCCGCGCCACCTGTGAGCAGGAGGCCCGGCGCCGTTCGGTGGCCGGGTGGGTGAGCAACGCCCCGGACGGATCGGTCACCGGTCACTTCGAGGGCGACGCCGAAGCCGTCGCCGCACTGGTCGACTGGTGCCATGACGGCCCGCGGCGGGCCACGGTCGACCGGGTCGAGGTGCGCGAGAGCGACATCCAGGACTGCGCCGGTTTCGAGGTGCGCTGATCGTCGGGTCGCTCCGGGCGTTGGACACATTGCGGGGCGCACCGCGCGATCTGTGTCACCGAAACCAGTCGCGACGGGAATCAGCGCTGTCGGTGCCGACGTTTACCGTTGCACTATGAGCCTCCCTCTCCGGACGCGTTGCGAGTCGCAAGCTCCCTGCAACACGACCGGATCTCAAGCCTCCTGCCGTCTATTTGGGATTGACTTCCATGCGTCCGACCACTGACCTGCAGCGCCGGGTGGCGCCGTTCGAGGTCATCTCCGAATACTCTCCGAGCGGCGACCAGCCGACCGCGATCGCCGAGCTGGCACGCCGGGTCAGGGCGGGGGAGCGGGACACCGTGCTCCTCGGCGCCACCGGCACCGGCAAGTCGGCGACCACTGCGTGGCTGATCGAGCAGGTGCAGCGCCCGACGCTCGTGATGGCGCCCAACAAGACGCTCGCCGCGCAGCTGGCCAACGAGTTCCGGGAGCTGTTGCCGCACAACGCCGTTGAATACTTCGTCTCCTACTACGACTACTACCAGCCCGAGGCCTACATCCCGCAGACCGACACCTACATCGAGAAGGACTCGTCGATCAACGACGAGGTCGAGCGGCTGCGGCACAGTGCCACCAACTCGCTGCTGACCCGGCGTGACGTGATCGTCGTCGCCTCGGTCTCGTGCATCTACGGCCTCGGCACGCCGCAGGAGTATGTCGACCGGATGCAGCCACTCCGCGTGGGCGACCAGCTGGACCGCGACGACCTGCTACGCAAGTTCGTCCAGATGCAATACACGCGCAACGACCTGGCGTTCACCCGCGGCACCTTCCGGGTGCGGGGCGACACCGTCGAGATCATCCCGGTCTACGAGGAGCTGGCGATCCGCATCGAGTTCTTCGGCGACGAGATCGAGCGGCTCTACACACTGCACCCGCTGACCGGTGAGGTCGTGCGCGAGGAGCAGGAGATGTACGTCTTCCCGGCGTCGCACTACGTCGCCGGTCCGGAGCGCATGGAGCGAGCCATCTCCTCGATCGAGGCCGAGCTAGACGACCGGCTGAAGACCTTGGAGAAGCAAGGCAAGCTGCTGGAGGCGCAGCGCCTGCGGATGCGCACGACCTACGACATCGAGATGATGCGCCAGGTCGGGTCGTGCTCCGGCATCGAGAACTACTCCCGGCACATCGACGGCCGCGGACCGGGCAGCGCTCCCAACTGCCTGCTCGACTACTTCCCGGAGGACTTCCTGCTCGTCATCGACGAGTCGCACCAGACCGTGCCGCAGATCGGCGCGATGTACGAAGGCGACATGTCCCGCAAGCGGATGCTCGTCGACCACGGCTTCCGGTTGCCGAGTGCGATGGACAACCGGCCGCTGAAGTGGGAGGAGTTCCTGGAGCGGATCGGGCAGACCGTCTACCTGTCGGCGACACCCGGCGACTACGAACTCGCCCGGGCCGGCGGCGAATACGTCGAGCAGGTCATCCGGCCGACCGGTCTGGTCGACCCCGAGATCGTGCTGAAGCCGACCAAGGGGCAGATCGACGACCTGCTGCACGAGATCAATGTGCGCACCGAGCGCGACGAACGTGTCCTGGTCACGACGCTGACCAAGAAGATGGCCGAGGATCTCACCGACTACCTGCTGGAGAAGGGCGTTCGCGTCCGCTACCTGCACTCCGAGGTCGACACCTTGCGCCGGGTCGAGCTGCTCCGCGAGCTGCGGCTCGGCGAGTTCGACGTGCTGGTCGGCATCAACCTGCTGCGGGAGGGCCTCGACCTGCCCGAAGTCTCGCTGGTCAGCATCCTGGACGCCGACAAGGAGGGCTTCCTGCGGTCGGCCCGGTCGCTCATCCAGACGATCGGCCGCGCCGCCCGCAACGTCTCCGGTCAGGTCCACATGTATGCCGACACGGTCACCCCCTCGATGCGGGAGGCCATCGACGAGACCAACCGGCGGCGCGAGAAGCAGCTCGCCTACAACAAGGAAGCCGGCGTCGACCCGCAGCCGCTCCGCAAGAAGATCGCCGACATCACCGACATGCTGCAGCGCGAGGACGCCGACACCGATGCGCTGATGGGCAGCGGACGTGCCCAGTCCCGCGGCAAGCCCGACGGTCGTGGCAAGCGCGGCGGCCGGGGTGCGGTAGTGGCGGACGGCGAAGTCGCCGGAGTGACCCGGGTGTCCGGCCTTCCGGCGTCCGACCTGGCCGGTCTCATCCAGGAGCTCACCGAGCAGATGCACCAGGCAGCGGCTGACCTGCACTTCGAGCTGGCCGCTCGGTTGCGCGACGAGCTGGGCGACCTCAAGAAGGAGCTGCGGCAGATGGAAGCGGCAACGCGCTGAGCCGGTGGACCAGGCCGTCTACTACGTCACGTAGCATTCCGGCATGGTCACCACTCTCGACGACAGAACCGCCGCTGAGCGCGCCACCACGAGTCTCCCGGCGGGGGCCTTCCGGATCGCTGCCTTCGCCGAAGCCGTCTCCTGGGTCGGTCTCCTGATCGGCATGTTCTTCAAGTGGATCGTGCAGTCGGGCGATCTCGGCGTCCGCATCTTCGGCCCGATCCACGGGACGATCTTCCTGCTCTACGTGGTGAGCCTCTGCGCGGTCTCGGTCAAGCACAAGTGGGCGGCCAAGGATTCCCTGCTCGGCCTGGTGAGCAGCATCCCGCCGCTGATGACGGTGTGGTTCGAGCGCCGCGCCGAGCGCCGCGGTCTGCTCGTCTGCAGGCGCTGAGGCGGCCGTTCTCGTCCCGAAGGACCGACGGTCGGTCGGTGGGGACGTGTTGCGGACGCCTCAGGGGGCTCAGACCGGAACGGGCTCGATCGAGTTGCCGGTGACCACGACCGCGATCCGAGTCCCGCGCCACCGATCCGGGTCTGCCTCCAGGAACGCCACGCCCGCCGCTGCCGCGCCCTCGACGACGAGGTCGTCGTGCCGCTGCAGCGTGTCCAGCGCGATGCGCAGCTGCTCCTCGCCGACGGTGTCGATCTCGTCGATCACCTGCTGGGCGATGCGGAACGTGTAGCGGTTGTCGGGACCCAGGTCGCCCAGCAACGACGTCGCGATCGTGTCCACTTCGTCGATCGACACCGGATGACCGGCCCGCAGCGACCGGTACATCGTGTCGGCGCGCTCGGCGCACACCCCGATGACCGGCGTGCTGTGCGACAGGCCCTTGACGGCGACGCCGATGCCGTCGATCAGGCCTCCGCCCGAGACCGGCACGATCACCGCATCGAGTGGTGGGAGATCGGCCCAGACCTCGAGCCCGATGGTGCCCTGACCGCTGATCACGTCGGGGTGATCGAACGGCGGAACGAAGAGGTAGTCACCCTCCTTCGCCAGCTGCAGCGCCGCGCCGATCGCCTCGGACTGGTCGTGGCTGGTGTGGTCCACCTGGGCGCCCAGGGCTTCCAGCGCCCGGGCTCGGTACGCCGGGACCGACTGCGCGAGGTATGCCGTCACCGGCAACCCGAAGCGCCGGCCGAGATAGGCAACAGCGCGCGCGTGATTTCCGGTCGAAGCGGTCGTGACACCGGCGAATTCCCGACGTTCTGCGGCGGCCAGGATCGCGTTGCAAGCGCCCCGCACCTTGAAGCTACCGGTCGGCTGCTCGATCTCGAGCTTGAGGTAGACCGTCGCTCCGGTGAGTTCGCTGAGGTGCCGGCTGACCGGTGCGGTGGTGTGTCGGACGTGCGGGGCGATCCGCGCCTGCGCCGCGCGGATCGAATCGAGGTCGGGCAGCTCAGCCTGCTTCATCCGGTCACGCTACCCAGCCGGCACGAAGCCCAGTCGCTTGTCGACCGGGTGCGGCAGCGGCTCGCCCGCGAGCCACCGCTCGGCGAGGTGCACGAATTGCGCGGCGAGGTCGTCCAGCCAACCCTTCGAGTCGCCGGAGAGGTGCGGCGAGATCGTCAGCGTGGGTAGGTCCCACAGCGGTGAGTCCGCGGGCAGTGGCTCCTCGCGGAAGACGTCCAGTGCCGCGCCGGCCAGCTCGCCCGCCTCCAGAGCGGCCACGAGGTCGTCCTCCACCACACTCGCTCCCCGGCCCACGTTGATGAAGTATGCCGAGGGCCGCATCACGCGAAAAATGCGGCGATCGAACAGGTTTCGCGTCTCGTCCGTCAGCGGCGTCACGTTGACGACGATGTCGAAGTCGGCGACGTGCTCGGTCAGCGTCGTGCTCGCGATGATCTCGCCGAAGTCGCGGTCACCGCTGCGAGCGGTCCGCCCGGCCCCGGTGACCTCGACGTCGACGGCACGCAACACCCGGGCGATCTCGCGGCCGATGCTGCCGGCGCCGACGACCAGCGCGCGACGCCCGCGCAGCGGCCAGGTTTCCCGATGCTGCCAGGTGCGCTCACGTTGCAGCTCGTATCCCTCGCGCATCAGCTTGAGGTGTGCCAGCACCGAGGCCAGCACGAACTCGGCGATCGGCCGGTCGAAGATGCCACGTGCGTTGGTCACCACGATGTCGGAGTCGCGCAACTGCGGGAAGAGCAGCTTGTCCACCCCGGCGGCGGCGACATGGATCCAGCGGATCGTGTCGCAGTGTCGCCATACCTCCTCGACCGTGGTGGAGAAGAAGTCCCAGAGGAACAGTGCGTCAGCGCCCTCCACGGCGTCGGCGAGTCCGGCCGCATCGGTGTAGCGGACGGTCGCGCGCGACGCGAGCGTCTCCAGACCTGCTGGCCGGTCGCCGGGTTCGGCGACCAGCACGGCGATGACGGGCGGAGCGGAAGTCACCCCGCCACTCAAAAGGCTGGGTGTCTGATTGTCAACAATCGATTCGCGATGCACCATGATCAGGTGACTCTTCCATCCTCCGACGCCGTCGCCGTCGATCTGCGCTCCCGTCCGTTCCCGGAGCAGGAATATCGCGATCGGTTGCGTGCCGTCCAGGCTCGTATGGCGGAGCGTCAGCTCAGTTCGCTGATCGTCGCCGACCCGGCGAACCTCTACTACCTGACCGGTTACAACGCATGGTCCTTCTACATGCCGCAGTGCCTCATCGTCCCGGCCGAGGGCGACTGCCACCTGTTCACTCGCACGATGGATGCGGCGGGTGCGCACTACACCGCCTTCCTGCCGACCGACCGCATCCACGGCTACCCCGACTACCTCGTCCACCGGCCGGACGCGCACCCGTTCGACTGGATCGTGGAGCGGGCGCTCGAGCTCGGCGTCCTGGTCGACGAACCGGGTGCGTATGTCGCTGCCGAGCTCGACGCACACTTCTTCACCGTCCGCAGTTACCTGGCGATCCGGTCCGGCCTCAAGCGGTCCGCACTGGTCGACAGCACTGAGCTGGTCAACTGGGTCCGAGTGCGCAAGTCGCCGCTGGAACGGGAAAAGCTCCATACCGCAGGCGAAATCGCGCAGTGCGTGATGGAGACGGCGCTGCGCGAGCTGGAACCCGGGCGGCGACAGTGCGACGTCGTCGCCGAGATCCAGCACGCCCAGGCGCTCGGCGCCCAGAAGCTGGGCGGTGACTACCCGGCGATCGTGCCGATGCTGCCGACCGGGGAGACCGCCGGCACACCGCACCTCACCTGGAGCGACCTGCCGCTGCGGAAGGGTGAGGCGACGACCATCGAGCTCGCCGGTGTCTTCCACCGCTACCACGCGCCGCTCGCCCGCACCGTGGTGCTGGGCAAGGCGCCACGGAAGCTCGTCGACTGCGCCGACGCCACCAACGAGGCGATGGCCGCACTGCTGGAGAAGATGCGACCGGGCAACCGCACCTGCGACGTGCACCGCGAGTTCGCGGACACCATCGGCAAGCACGGCCTGACCAAGGAGTCCCGCATCGGCTACTCGATCGGCATCGGCTATCCACCGGACTGGGGCGAGCGCACGGTGAGCGTGCGACCGGAGGACGAGACGGTGATCGAGGAGAGTATGGCGTTCCACGTCATCCTCGGTATGTGGATGGACGGCTGGGGCTACGAGACCTCCGAGTCGATGCTCATCGGACCCGACGGACCGGACCTGCTGACCAACGTCCCCCGCGGCCTGACCGCGAAGGAGTGAGATGACCCGGCTGCCCCTGGCAACCCGTGCCACCGACCTGGTGGGTTCGGTGATCGACTCGAGCACCTCGCTGCTGGCGAACCAACAGCACGACATCGTGCGGTTCGCGATGGGCAGTCCGGCCGCGGACGCCGTTCCCGCCGGGACGCTGCACGACATCGCGGCGCGCGAGCTCGGCCGGCCGGACTGCTACGACTACGCCGCGACCGAGGGCGACCCGCGGCTGCGGGACGCACTGCTCGCCCTGCTGGCCGGCACGCCCGACCGCACGTCTCCCGAACGGCTGCTGATCACGGCCGGCGGCATGCAGGGCCTCGATCTCGCGTTCAAGCTCTTCGTCGATCCGGGAGACCTGGTTGTCGTCGAATCGCCCACGTATACCAACGGATCCGCAACTGCACTGTCCTACCAGGCGGAGCTGCTGGAGGTCCCGGTCGATGACGACGGGATGCAGGTCGACCGGCTCGAGGAGCTGGCCGAGCGGGCCGGGAGGACGCCGAAGGCGATCTACGCCATACCCACCTTCCAGAACCCGTCCGGCGCTTCCATGTCCGTCGAACGGCGACACCGGTTGCTCGAGCTCGCCCGGCGGTGGGGGAGCGTCGTCATCGACGACGACCCCTATGGGATGCTCCGCTTCGAGGGCGACGACGTCCCCTCGCTGCACGCTCTCGCCGACGGTGACCCACTGGTCTTCTCGGTGCGGACGTTCTCCAAGATCATCGGCCCCGGGCTGCGGGTGGGCTGGGTCGACGCGGATCCGTCGCTGCAGCAGCTGCTGATCAATGCGAAGCAGGCGATGGACACCTGCACCAACCTGCCCTTGCAGCGGCTGGTCGCCGGCTTCCTGGAGGGTGGGCACCTCCCGGAGCATCTGGGCGCGCAGCGGGCGGCATACCGGGAACGCAAGCACGCCATGCAGGACGCGCTCACCGAGCACTTCGCCGGTATGGCGCGGTGGACCGACCCGCACGGCGGCTTCTTCCTCTGGGTGACGTTCGACGGGCGCATCGACACGGAGGCGCTCTTCGAGACCGCGCTCGCCGAAGGTGTCGCGTTCATCCCGGGCAACGCGTTCTCGCCGAGCAAGCTCTTCCCGGACGCTCTCCGGCTCTGCTTCGCCTCGAGCACCCCTGAGCGCATCAGTGAGGGAGTCGCCCGGCTGCGGCGCGCGGTCGACCTGGCCGGATCACCATGATGAATATCCGCCAAGCAGAAGCGGTTTCGGCACTCGAACGGGCCGCCCTCGAGCGCGTCGACGAGGCCGACCTGGTCACGCTCACCCAGCGCCTGGTGCGACAGCCCGGCGAGAACCCGCCGGGCGGCGAGACGGCCCGCGTCGCGGCGTTGGTGGAGGCGTGCACCGAACGCGGACTCGTCGTGCGGACCGTGCCGGTCGCGGACGGCCGCGACAACGTGCATGCGGAGACGGCAGGTGGCGACGGTCCCCGGCTGCTGCTGCTCGGACACACGGACGTCGTCCCGGTCGGCGACGGGTGGACGGTCGACCCGTTCGGCGGGGTGGTGCGCGACGGCCGCGTCATGGGCCGGGGCGCCAGCGACATGCTCGGCGGACTTGCCGCCTGCCTCGTCGCGATGACCGCCGTGCAACGGGCGGCCGCCGAGACCGGTGTGGAGCCGGCCGGCCGGATCGAGCTCGCGGCGACCGTGGACGAGGAGGAGGGCGGCCGCGGCATACGGCGGTTCATGAAGTGTCACGAGAGGCGTGACCGCGGCCGCCGGGGTCCCCGCGAAGTATCGGAGCGAGGATGCGCAGAACTTCGTGGGGTGACATACCTCGGCTGCATCACCGCCGAGCCGACCGACCTGCAGACGATCATCGCCGCCCGCGGCGACTGCTACCTGGACATCACCGTGCACGGCCGCGCCGCCCACGCCGGCCGCCCGTCGGACGGCCGCAACGCGATCTATGGTGCGGCGCGCATCATCGAGTCGCTGCGGGCCTGGAATGACGAATTAGCCGCCGCGCCACACCCGCTGGCCGGGCCAGCCACCTGGAGCGTCGGCATCGTGACCGGCGGTCAAGGCACCGCCATCGTGCCGGGGATGTGCCGGATCCAGGCCGACCGGCGACTGCTGCCGGGGGAGCAGCCGGAAGCGGTGCTGGCGGACGTCCAGGCACGCATCGACTCGCTGGGGCTGGAGCGCGACGAGCTGCGAGTCGACGTGGCGATGCCGATGAGCATGCCGGGTTTCGAGACGGCGCACGACGATTCGTTCGTGCGCATCGTGGACACCGCGCTCGCGGAGTCCGGAGGGCCGCGCCTGCCAACGGGCGGCTGGACCGCGGCGTGCGATGGCGGTTTCGTCAGCTGTGACCTCGGTGTTCCGACCGTTGTGCTCGGAGCCGGGTCGGTCAACGACCAGGCGCACCGTCCCGACGAGTCCGTCCCGATCGGCGAACTGGTCGTGGCGGCGCGGACCTACGTCCGGGCGGCGGTGCGGCTCCTCGCGGGCACCGACGGGCAGGCACGCGGCGGCAGTGCGTGACCGGCGAGTAATCTGCATCCGGCACGAGGGAGGCACAACAGTATGACGAGCGCTGGCGCGGAACACCCCCGGCTGGAGCCGGTCGTCCGTGAGTCGACGGCGGTCATGATCGCCGACCGCGTCCGCGACGCCATCGAGCGCGGCGACCTGCCGCCCGGCACCCAACTCGGCGAGGCCGAGCTGGCCCGACAGCTCGGGGTGAGCCGCGGCCCGCTGCGCGAGGGCCTGCAGCGGCTCACCCAGGAGGGCTTACTCCTGTCGATCCGCAACCGCGGCCTGTTCGTGATCGAGATGACACCCGAGCGGGTCCGCGACATGTACATCGCCCGCCAGGCGGTCGAGCGAGCCGCCGCGGAGCAGATCCACCTCGGCACGCCGAAGGAGGCGGGCGCCCAACTGCTGGAGATCACCGATCGAATGGGCGCCACCGCCGCCGCGTCGGACGCGTCCGGCGTGGGCGAAGCCGACATCGCGTTCCACGATCTGCTCGTGCGGCTGGCCGGCAGCCCGCGCCTGTCCCGAATGCACCGGACGCTGCTCACCGAGACGCGGATGGGCATCCACGCGCTCGACCCGACCTACGAGGGCGACGACGTCCGCGTCGCCGAACACCGAGCAATTGCACAGTCGTTCGTCGACCAGGACCCCGCCGAGACCGACCGGTTGCTGCAGTTGCACATGGCCGACGCCGTCGAGCGGCTCACGGCCGGCCGGAGCTGAGCACTCGGGTCGACCGTTCGGGATGTGGCCGGCGGCGTACGTGCACGTAACTCGCGACGGTCGCGACCTGTGCACGCGACGAGCGGCATACCTGCGCCTAACTCGCGACGGTCGCGGCTTTTGCACGCGTGAGGCGGCACACCTGCACGTAACTCGCGACGGTCGCGACCTGTGCGCGCGACGAGCGGCATACCTG
>NZ_JBMAMH010000021.1:0-51867 GCF_058148645.1 Flexivirga sp. YIM B11880 | reverse complement strand
GGAGCGCGGCGCGTTCGCCGACCAGCTGAGCCATCTCGCGGACGCCTTCGTCTCGGACGGCTTCGGCGTCGTGCACCGCAAGCAGGCCAGCGTCTACGACATCGCCGAGCGGTTGCCGCACGCGGCCGGCGGCCTGGTCGAGGCGGAGGTGCGGGTGCTCCATCAGCTCACCACAGCACCGCGGCGTCCGTATGCCGTGGTGCTCGGCGGTGCCAAGGTCAGCGACAAGCTCGGCGTGATCGAGAACCTCCTGAGCCAGGCCGACGTGCTGCTCATCGGTGGCGGCATGGTCTTCACCTTCCTCGCCGCGCAGGGCCACGAGGTCGGCACGAGCCTGCTCGAGCACGACCAGGTCGATCGGGTGCGCGGCTACCTGGCGGACGCGAACGAGCGCGGCGTCCGGATCGTGCTGCCGACCGACATCGTCGCGGCGACGGCGTTCTCCGCCGACGCCGACCACGACGTGGTGGCCGCCGACGCCATACCCGCCGACCGGATGGGACTGGACATCGGCCCGGAGTCGGCCAAGCAGTTCGCCGACGTGATCCGCGGCGCCCGGACGGTGTTCTGGAACGGTCCGATGGGTGCCTTCGAGATGCAGCCGTATGCCGAGGGCACCCGGGTGGTCGCCCAGGCGCTGGCCGACGCCACCAAGGACGGCGCGCTGACCGTCGTCGGTGGCGGTGACTCCGCCGCGGCGGTGCGGCAGCTGGGGTTCGCCGACGACGACTTCGGGCACATCTCCACCGGTGGGGGCGCCAGCCTCGAACTGCTCGAGGGCAAGACGCTGCCCGGCCTCAGCGTCCTGGAGGACTGAGCGATGGCCGAAACCAAGGAGACGTCGACCGGTCGGGTCCCGCTGATCGCGGGCAACTGGAAGATGAACCTGGACCACCAGCAGGCGACGGTGCTGGTCCAGAAGTTGGACTGGACGCTGAAGGACAAGCGGCACGATCACGCCGAGACCGAGGTGGCGGTCATCCCGCCATACACCGACCTGCGGTCCGTGCAGACGCTGATCGACGGCGACAAGCTGAAGCTCAAACTGGGTGCGCAGGACCTGTCCCCGCACGACGCCGGTGCCTACACCGGCGACATCTCCGGGGAGTTCCTGGCCAAGCTGGGCTGCGAATACGTCATCGTCGGGCACAGCGAACGACGCACCATCCACGGCGAGACCGACGAGGTCGTGGGCGCGAAGGTCAAGGCCGCGTTCCGGCACCAGCTGACGCCGATCCTGTGCGTGGGCGAGCCGCTCGAGGTGCGCAAGGAGGGCGGCCAGGTCCAGCACATCGTCGACCAGCTGACGGCCGACCTGGCCGGCGTCGCTGCCAAGGACGTCGCGACGATGGTCGTCGCCTACGAACCGATCTGGGCGATCGGCACTGGCGAGGTCGCGACCCCGGACGACGCGCAGGAGGCGTGCGCCGCGCTCCGCAGCACCGTTGCGAAGCTCTACTCCGGCGACGTCGCCGACCAGGTGCGCTTCTTGTACGGCGGCTCGGTGAAGTCCGGCAACGTGGCGTCGATCATGGCGCGCGAGGACGTGGACGGCGCGCTGGTCGGTGGCGCCTCGCTGGACGCAGCGGAGTTCGCCGCCATCTGCCGCTTCAAGGCCCACCAGGGCGCGATCTAACCCCACGAAGTTTCTCCTCCGCTCCGGCACCCCACGAAGTCTCTCCCCCGCTTCGCTCCTCCGAGTACTTCATGGGGACCCCGCCATCGCTCCCCCGAATACTTCGCGGGGACCCCGATCGATGCGGCGGTCATTCGCAGGTAATCTTGTGTGGGCGCTCATCGGGCGCCGGTCCGAAGTTCTCGACGTGAAGGTGTCTCCAGCGTGGACGTCATGCGCATCGCCCTCCAGGCGGTCGTGGTCATCAGTGGTCTCTTCCTCGTGTTGCTGATCCTGATGCACAAGGGCAAGGGCGGGGGCCTGTCCGACATGTTCGGTGGCGGCGTGAGCAGCAGCCTCGGCGGTTCGTCGATCGCCGAGCGCAACCTCAACCGGCTGACCGTGCTGGTGAGCATCGTCTGGCTCGCCGCGATCGTCGGTCTCGGTCTTGTCGCGCGGTTCCACTAGTTCCGATCCCCATCCCATTCCCGACGCTGTCAAGGAGCAATCGTGGCTGGTGGCAATGCAATTCGAGGCAGCCGAGTCGGCGCCGGCCCGATGGGCGAGGCCGAGCGCGGTGAGGCCGCTCCACGGGTGATCGTCTCCTACTGGTGCGCCAACGGACACGAGACCCGCCCCAGCTTCGCCCAGGAGCCCGGCCTCGCCGTGCCCGAGACATGGGACTGTCCGCGGTGCGGATTCCCCGCCGGTCAGGACGAGGAGAACCCACCCGCGCCGCCGAAGGCCGAGCCCTACAAGACGCACCTGGCCTATGTGAAGGAGCGGCGCAGCGACGAGGAGGGTGCCGAAATCCTCGACGAGGCACTCGGCACCCTCCGCTCCCGCGGCCTGATCAAATAGCCGCGAACTCGTCGATCACGATCTTCTTCATTCCCATCAGCGCCTGCACGGCGGCCGGCCCGGTCATCAGGTCGGCGAGATTCGCGGGCAGGATCTGCCAGCTCACGCCGTACTTGTCCTTGCACCACCCGCACTGCTCCGCCTCCGGCACCGCGGACAGCGCTGACCAGTAACGGTCGATCTCCTCCTGACCGGCACAGGCGACGGTGAACGAGATCGCCTCGTTGAAGGTGAACGCCGGGCCTCCGTCCAGACAGACGAACGGCACTCCGTTCAGGGTGAACCGGCCGTTGATCACCTTGCCCGCCATACCCGTGAAATGCTCGCTCAGCGACTCGTCCGGGTAGCGGTCGATCCCGTCGATGCGGGAGTCCGGGAAGAGGTCGACGTAGAAATTCATCGCCTCCTCGGCGCTGTCGTGGAACCAGAGGCAGGGGCGGATCCGTGTCACGACCTCGCTCATCACAGGGCTCCGTCGCTCAGCAGGGCGTCGAGCTTGGCGTAGCCGTCGTTGACGCCCACCTCCATGCCGCTGGCCAGCCAGCCGTCGCGTGCCTGGAACGAGTCGCACAGCGACTGGGCGTGCAACCGGGTCCGGCCGTCGCCGAGGTCCTCGAACGTCAGCGTCTCGAGCGAGACCGCCTCCGGCATCGCCTCCCAGGTGAAGGTCTCCACGATTCGGTACTCGCTCACCTCGTGGAAGCAGCCGCGGAAGGCGTATTGCTCGCCGTCGTGCTGGTTGAGGAAGCGCCAGCTGCCGCCGGTGCGCGCATCCCAGTAGTCGATCTCGGTCGTGATGCCGTCCGGCCCGACCCAGCGTGCGTAGAGCTGCGGGTCGGTGTGCGCGCGGTGCAACTGTGCCGGAGTCGCGTTGAAGTCACGGGTGATCCGGATGATCGGGACCTCCTTGTCCGCCTCGATGACGGCTTCTGCGTAGGTCGTGGTGTTCATGATGCGGTGCCTTTCGTGACGGTGCGGGTGTCGCGGTCGTTGAGTTCGTCGAGCACGGCGTCCAACCGCTGGTAACGCTGCTCTGCCTGGCGCTGGTAGCGCTCGATCCACTTGGTCATCAGGTCGAACACCTCTGCTTGGAGATGCACCGGGCGGCGTTGGGCCTCCTTGGTGCGCGTGACGAGGCCGGCGCCTTCGAGCACCTTGAGATGCTTGGAGACCGCCTGGATGCTCACGTCGTACGGTGCAGCGAGCTCGCTGACCGTCGCGTCGGCCTCGGTGAGCCGGGCGACGATGTCGCGTCGGGTCGGGTCGGCCAGTGCGGCGAACACCCGCGAGAGCTGATCCACGGCGATCGTGCCTTTCGTCTTCAACTGGATGGTTGAACAAGGGTAAGTCTGCCGCGCTCGGATCGTCGTCGTCAACCATTCGGTTGAACAAAAACTCAAAGTTTCTCCCCCGGCTTCGCTCCTCCATACTTCGCGGGGGCCCCGCAGACCGCCGGTGTGCGTACGGTCGATCGCGTCGCGGCGATAGGCCATACCGGCCGCGGCACTGGCGGGTGACTCCGTCGCCGCACAGCTACACCACCGGGGGGCTGCAGCTCGACGTGCTCGATCCGGGTTCCGGAGAGTGGCTCGAGCTCGCCGAGGGCGGACTGATCGCGTCGTGGCTGCTCGATGCCGCCGGCATGTCGTCGAGCCGGTGGTCGGGGATCGCGGCCGGGCTCGGACTGGACCCGGGCGTTGATGCTGCGCAAGCGGATCCCGGACATCCGGTTGTTGCGGTCGACCGATCCACGAGTGACGTCGCAGATGCTGGATCTCTCGCGTTATCGGCCGGTTTCGATGATGCCGGCGATTCGTGGAACCCGCGGTCTTACGGATGCGTCCGCACTAGTGTCTGCCCGGACATCACCACACCAGTCATCAGGGGGAACCCATGAGCAATGATCCTTACGCCGGTCCGCCGCAGGGCGGTCAGCCGCAGGGCGGTCCGCACCAGCCGTACGGCCAGCAGGGCCCTGGCTACGGGCGGCAGGGCCCTGGCTACGGGCAGCAGCCCTACGGGCAGCAGCCGTACGGGCAACAGCCCTACGGCCAGCCCGGCTACGGCGCGCAGTCGTCCTACGGTCAGCACTATGGCGGCACACCGCAATTCGCCAACTGGGGCCAACGCGTCGGCGCCTACCTCATCGACATGCTCGTGCTGATCCCGGCATACATCCTGCTGATCCCGGCGTACGTGATGATCATCTCCGCAGCCGGCCAGACGACCCAGCGGTGTCTGGTCGCCTCGGATCCCAACTCGTGCTACACGGTGAACGACGGGCACGCGGCCTCGCCGGTGGCCTACGTGCTGTTGCTCCTCGGCTTCGTGCTGGCCCTGGCGATCCAGATCTGGAATCGCTGGATCAAGGGCGGGCAGGGACAGTCCATCGGCAAGAAGGTGCTGAACATCTCGCTCGTCAGCCAGTCGACCGGGCAGCCGATCGGCGGCGGGATGGCGTTCGTGCGCGACATCGCGCACATGCTCGACAGCCTCGCCTGCTACATCGGCTGGCTCTGGCCGCTCTGGGACAGCACGCGGCAGACCTTCGCCGACAAGGTGGTCAGCACCGTCGTCGTGCAGGGGGCACCGCCGGAGGCGAAGCGGTGAGCCGCCGCTGAGCGGTTCCAGGCTGCGTCCCACGTATTCCCAGGGGGTGCGTGGGACGCCGTGCTAACCAAGACGCATGCACGTCAACGGGGTGGGGTTGCGGTGGTTTCGGTGGACGATTCTGGTGTCGGCGGCCTTGGTCGGGGTGCTGGCGCTGATCGGACCCGGTGCCGCGCGCAGCAGTGAGTCGCGGAGCGCAGCGTTCTACCGTCCTCCTGCCGCGGTGCCGCGGTGCCGCGACAGCCGGGGCAGCTCCTGCGGAGCGCGCCATACGTCGACGGAATACCCGACACGGCCCGCGGCTGGCGCATCCTCTACACCACCACGCGTGCGAACGGGAGCGCGGCGATTGCCAGCGCGGTCGTGGTGGCCAGCCGTGCTCCGTCAGCTCGGCCGGAGCCTGTCGTCGTCTGGGCACACGGCACGACCGGTTACGCGCGGAACTGTGCGCCGAGTCTGGCGGGAAGCCCGTTCGAGGGTGGCATCGGCCGCGACGCCGAGCAGGTGCTCCGGCACCACTGGATCTATGTCGCGCCCGACTACACCGGCCTGGGCACGCCTGGTCCGCAGCCCTATCTCATCGGGCAGGGTGAAGCGCGCGCTGTGCTCGACGCGGTGCGTGCGACGCGCCACCTCACAGAGCTGTGGGTCGCGAATCGCGTTGTCGTGTGGGGCCACTCGCAGGGCGGTGGCGCGGCGCTCTGGACCGCGCAGATCCGGCGGACGTACGCGCCCGACGTGAAAATCGTCGGTGTCGCGGCGATTGCGCCGACGAGCAACATGCCCGCGTTCGTGCAGCACCTGAACACCACGTCGAGCGGACGCGATCTGATGGCGTATGTCGTGGCGTCATACTCCGCGGCATACCCTGACGTGAAGGCGGCCGACTACCTGAAACCGGCTGCAGTACCTGTGGTTCGGCAGATCGTGCGACGCTGTGGCACGACCACCCACCTGGTGCTCCTCGCACCCGGTGTTTCACCGAGCCTGCGGACGTCGCTGCTCGACCGATCCCCGAACACCGGGCCGTTCGGCACACGACTGCGTCAGAACACGCCGACGAGCACAGGTGGCGTGCCGTTGCTACTCGCCCAGGGCGGGGCGGACCATACGGTGCTGCCGGCGATGCAGCGGGCCTACGCGCGCATGCTGTGTGCGACGGGCACCCGCCTGGACTATCGCCAGTATCCCGGGCGCAGCCACTCCGGCGTGGAATCCCTTGGCGCGCCGCTCGTTCCGCAGCTGATGACCTGGACCGAGCACCGGCTGGCCGGTGACGCGTTCGCGGGTGGGTGTCCGCTGCTGCGTCCCAGCCGGACGTAATCAATCGCGGTAGTTCTCCACGACGTCCGCGGGACGCTCGGTCGCGTCCTCGGGGTCCTGCCCGAATTCACGGCGCGCCTGGCGCTGCCGCAGCAGGTCCCACAACCTGTCGAGTTGCACCTCAGCCTCGCGGAGTTGCGCGCGTTCCTCGGGCGCGGCGACATCACCCTGCGCGAGCTTGGCCCGCAATTCGTGCTCGGTCGCGATGAGTTCGTTGATGTGATCGTGGATGCTCTTGTCGTCCATGCCCACATCGTCGCACCGAGTGTTTGCGGACGACAGCCGTCATCCGGCGTCGTCCGGGAGGGCGAACCACGTCGCGGTTCGATCGCGGCGCGCGTGCCAGCGAGAGATGCCTGGATGCGCCCCATCCCATCGACGCGGAGCGAGTCGGGCCCGGCATACCGCTTGACCACCGTGTCGCCGGCTCGTTCGGTGCTGTTCGTGTAGCCGTGTCGCACCAGGATTGCTCACTGACTGACGGCGAGAAAGCCGTCATTCGCGGGATGGGGGCGAGTTCAGTCGGGGAGTGCGGACGCGGCGTCGGCGTCGAGCCACCAGACGGTCGACTCCGTGCCGTGCACGCCGGCGGCGGGAACGTCCCAGCGGTCGGCGCCGGGGGCCATGGCGGCCGCAACCGCATCCGCCTTCTCCGCACCGGCCACCATCAGCCACACCTTCCGGCTGCGGTTGAGGCACTCGAACGTCAGGGAGACGCGGTCCGGCGGCGGTTTGGGCGAGTCGTGCACCGCGATCGCGACGGCGTCCTCGGTGCGCTGTGCCGGATGGCCGGGAAACAGCGATGCGACATGCCCGTCGGGCCCCATGCCGAACATCGTGACGTCGAAGAGCCCGTCGCCCTCCGTGTCCCGCACCGCCGCGCTGTATGCCGCCGCAGCCGCTTCCGCGTTTGCCACCGAGTCCGGTCCGGCCACCCGGTGCACGTTCCCGGCCGGCACGGGCAGTGCATCGAGCGCGGCCTTGTCGGCCTCGACGTCGTTCCGCTCGGGCGAACCAGTGGGCACGAATCGCTCGTCACCCCACCAGAAGTGCACGGTGGACCAGTCGATGCCCGACGCACCGGGCAGTGACTGCAGGGACAGCCCGCCCATCGACCCCCCGGTGAGGACGATGTGCGCGACGCCTCGTTCACGCTGTGCAGCGATGATTTCGGTGACCAGCTGGTCGGAGATCGCCGTGCCGAGCTCTTCCTTGGTCGGCCGCTGTTCGACGTTCACGGGTCTGCCTTCTTCCGAGCGGCTCGCGCATTGGTGACGAGTGGCAGTCCCTCCACGAGGGCCTCCCGGTAGACGTCGTCGGCACCGAGCCGGCTGAGCTCCTCGGCGAGCGACTCGTCGGTGCCCGGACGCGTGAGGTCGAGACGACGTTCGGGCTGACNCGAGTGGCAGTCCCTCCACGAGGGCCTCCCGGTAGACGTCGTCGGCACCGAGCCGGCTGAGCTCCTCGGCGAGCGACTCGTCGGTGCCCGGACGCGTGAGGTCGAGACGACGTTCGGGCTGACCGGGCTGCGTGAGCTTGCCCGTGCGCCGGTCGGGTCGGTCCAGCTCAATGGGTCCCGATTTGCGCTCCATCCGCACGTGCACCAACCCGGTGCCCGGCCGGGACCGGTCGCGTCGCACGGGGCATTTCAACCGCACCGCGAGCCAGCCGGCGAGCAGATCACTGCTGGCGGAGTCCGAGGCTCCGGTCACGGTCACCGAGGTCACCGGCTCGTACGGCGGCAGATCCAGCGCGGTCGCGAGCAATCCGCGCCACCGCGTCGTCCGGGACCACGCCATGTCGGTGTCTCCATCGGCATACTCGGCACGTCTGCGCTGCAATGCTTTTCGCGGATCCTTGGCCAGCGACGCGTCGGTGATGCGCCGGCGCGCGAGCCGGCCGATCGGGGAGGAGGCGACGTCCTGGGCGACTCCTGGCCACCAGGCCACCACAGGGGTGTCGGCGGCGAGTAGCGGGGTCACCACGCTCGCGCCGTGCTTGGTCATCTCACCGAACATCCGCAACACGATGACCTCGCTACCGCCGGCATCGCTGCCGAGCCGCACCTGCGCGTCCAGCCGGCTGGCGCCGCGCGGGCTGCCGGAGACCAGCGCAATGATCCGGCTGGGGTGTTGGCGGCTGGCGTGGATCGCGGTTTCGACCGCGGAATCCGCCTCCGCCTCGTCCACCACGACGATCAACGTCATCACCCGACCCAGAGCCATGGCGCCGCTCTCGGCGCGCAGCCGCACCAGCAGCTTGCTCACTGACTTTGTTGTCGTACCGGAGAGGTCGGCAATCACTGCGCCCTCACCTCTGTGGTGGGGTCGGGGTGCGCTTCGCGCACCTTCGTCGTCGTACCGGAGAGATCCGCGATCACGGCAGCCTCCACTCCCGGCCGTCGCGCGCGAGCAGCTCCCGGGCGCTCGGCGGCCCCCAGGTGCCCGCCTCGTAGCCCTCCGGTCGGCCCTTCCGCGCCCAGAAGCGCTCGACCGGGTCGAGGATCCGCCAGGACAGCTCGACCTCCTCGTGCCGCGGGAACAACGGCGGCTCGCCGAGCAGCACGTCCAGGATGAGCCGCTCGTAGGCCTCCGGGCTCGAGGAGGTGAACGCGTTGCCGTACGCGAAATCCATTGTCACGTCACGGACTTCCATCGACGCCGCGCCCGGGACCTTGGACCCGAAGCGGATGGTCGTGCCCTCGTCGGGCTGCACCCGGATCACGATGGCGTTCTGCCCCAGCTCCTCGGTCGCGGTGTCGTCGAACGGCAGGTGCGGTGCGCGCTTGAAGATCACCGCGATCTCGGTGACCCGTTTGCCCAGCCGCTTGCCGGTGCGCAGATAGAACGGCACACCCGCCCAGCGCCGGGTGTGCACCTCGAGCTTGAGCGCGGCATAGGTCTCGGTCGTCGACTTGGGGTCGATGCCGTCCTCGGCGAGGTAGCCGATGACCTTCTCGCTGCCCTGCCAGCCGGCGGTGTACTGGCCGCGGGCGGTCGCCGTCGCCAGGTCGTCGGGCAGCCGGACCGCGGCGAGAACCTTCTCCTTCTCGGCGCGCAGTTCGTTGGCGCCGAACGAGTTCGGCTGCTCCATCGCGGTGAGCGCGAGCAGCTGCAGCAGGTGATTCTGTATGACGTCGCGCGCGGCGCCGATGCCGTCGTAGTAGCCGGCGCGGCCGGCGATGCCGATGTCCTCGGCCATCGTGACCTGCACATGGTCGACGTAGTGGGCGTTCCACACCGGCTCGAACAGCTGGTTGGCGAACCGCAGCGCCAGCAGGTTCTGGACCGTCTCCTTGCCGAGGTAGTGGTCGATGCGGAAGATCGAATCGGCGGGGAAGACCCGCTCCACCGTCGCGTTGAGCTCCCGCGCACTGGCCAGGTCATGGCCGAACGGCTTCTCGATGACCACCCGACGCCACGAACCGCGTTGCGCCGCAGCCAGACCCGAGCGATCCAGCTGTGCGCAGACCGCATCGAACGCGCCCGGCGGGATCGACAGGTAGAACGCCGCGTTGCCGTCGGTGCCGCGCTCCTCGTCGAGTTTCTCCAACGTCCTGGCCAGCTCGTCGAACGCCTCGTCGTCGTCGAACGCGCCTCGGACGAAACGCAGTCCGTCCGCCAGATTGCGCCACGCCTCTTCCCGGAACGGCGTCCGGGCGCCCGCCCGGACCTCCTCGCGGACGATCTGGGCGAACTTCGCGTCGTCCCAGTCGCGGCGCGCGAAGCCGACGAGCGAGAAGCCGGGCGGCAACAGCCCGCGGTTGGTCAGGTCGTAGATGGCTGGGAGCAGCTTCTTGCGGGCCAGGTCGCCGGTGACACCGAACATCACCAGCGCACACGGCCCCGCGATCTGCGGCAGGCGGCGGTCGTCCGCCTGCCGCAGGGGGTTGATCCCCGGCGCGACCCGGGCCGGGCGCCTGCCCCTCGTCGCACCCGTTGGCCGCGCCTCGCTCGGGTCGTCGCTCAAGCGGTGACCTCGGCGATCGCCTGCTGCAGCTGGGCCAGTCCCGCATCGTGGTCGGTCAGGTGCAGCCGCAGCACCGGCCGGCCGTGCTCGGCGAGCACCTTGGCGTCACCGCCCGCCTGCGAGGCGATGAAGTCCCCGAAGGTGAACTCGCGCCCCGGGATCGACAGGTCCTGGGCCGGTGCCGTGGTGATCTGCAAGAAGATGCCGTCGGCCGGGCCGCCCTTGTGGTACTGGCCGGTCGAGTGCAGGAAGCGCGGGCCGAAACCGAACGTCACAGGGCGGTTCAGCTTCCGCGCCAACGGAACTCGGACGTCGGCCAGCGACTGATCGGCGATCCGGTCGACATACGCCATGACCGCGAGGTAGCCGCTGGCGGGCAACTGCGCGAAGAGCGCACGGAGCGCGTCGGCAACGGTCGACGCTTCACCGAGGAACTCCGGCCCGGCGGTGCGCACTTCCACCGCTCCGTCGGTGTATGCCGGTGCGGCTGCCTCACCGGTGCCCTTGCCGAGCAGGTCGCGTGCTGCGGCCTTGGCGCTCTCGACGTCCGGCTGGTCGAACGGGTTGATGCCGATCAGCCGGCCGGCGGCCGCGACGGCGGCCTCCCACAGCAGCATCGCGGCGCCGAGCGACCCGCCGACGTCGACGACGGCGTCGCCAGACGGCCGGGAGTCGTCGTCGGCTGCCACCAGCCGCACCCACAGCTCGTCGGTGAGTTGGTCGCCGGTGGGGGAGTCGCCGACCACGACCGGAAGCAGGCCCTTGCCGTCCTTGCCGGTGCTCTCGGCGATCAGCTGCTCGGCCCAGTCACCGAAGCCGACCGCGGCGGTGCCGGCGTCGATGAGCACGATCTTGTCGCGCAGCGGCTGCGTGCCACCGAGCGCGGCGCCCAGCCGGAGCGCCGGGTTGGCCTCGTCGTCCGACGACAGCGCGCCGGTCACCGCCTCGGCCTCGTCCAGCAGCCGGCCGATGTCCGCGCCGGCCAGGCCACTCGGGACCAGCCCGAAGGCCGTCAGCGCGGAGTAGCGTCCGCCGACGCCGGGGTCGGCGTTGAACACGGTGTAACCGGCCTCCCGGGCCTCCTTGTCCAGCGGGCTACCGGGGTCGGTGACCACGACGATGCGCTCGGCCGGGTCGATGCCGGCGTCCTTGAACGCCTGCTCGTAGACCCGCCGCTGGGAGTCGGTCTCGACGGTCGACCCGGACTTGGACGACACCACGACGACCGTCTGCGCCAGCCGGTCGTCGAGCGCCGCACGCACCATGTCCGGCTGCGAGGAGTCGAGCACGGTGAGCGGCACGTCGTCGGTCGCGCAGATGACCTCCGGCGCGAGCGACGACCCGCCCATGCCGCACAGCACCACGTGGTCGACGCCCTGCTCGGCGAGTTTGCTGTGCAGCGACGTGATCTCGTCGACGAGTGGACGCGACGACGAAGCAAGGCTCACCCACGAGAGGCGCTTGGCCGACTCGGACTCTGCTGCCGGGCCCCACAACGTCGGGTCCTGGGCGAACAGCTTGCTGGCGAACTTGTCGGCCACCAGCTGCGGCACGTGGGCGCTGATCGCGTCCGCCGCGGCACCGACCGCAGTCACGGTGAGGTCGGCATCGCTCACAGGGTCGCTCCCGCCTTCTCCAGCTCGCTCTTCACCGAGCCGAGCAGTTGGTCCCAGGACTTGTCGAACTTCTGGACGCCTTCGTTCTCGAGCACCTCGACGACGTCGCTGTAGGAGACGCCGAGCTTCTCCAGCGCGTCGAGCACACCGGCTGCGTCGGCGTAGTTGCCGGTCACCTGGTCGCCCTTGATCTCGCCGTGGTCGGCCAGGGCGTCGAGGGTCTTCGGCGGCATGGTGTCGACGGTGTCCTTCACGGCCAGCTCCACGACATACATGGTGTCGGGGTATGCCGGGTCCTTGACACCGGTGGACGCCCAGAGCGGACGCTGCACGTGCGCGCCGTCGTCGGCGAGGGTCTGCCAGCGCGGAGTCGAGAAGACTTCCTCGAACGCCTGGTAGGCCAGCCGGGCGTTGGCGATGCCGGCCTTGCCCTTGAGCGCCTTCGCCTCGTCGGTGCCGATGGCGTCGAGCCGCTTGTCGACCTCGGTGTCGACCCGGGAGACGAAGAACGACGCCACCGACCGGATCTCGGAGAGGCCCTTGCCGGCCTCCTTGGCCTGCTCCAGGCCGGACAGGAACGCGTTCATCACCCCGCGGTAGCGCTCGAGCGAGAAGATCAACGTCACGTTGACGCTGATGCCCTCGGCGAGGGCCGCGGTGATCGCCGGCAGACCTTCCTCGGTCGCCGGGATCTTGATCATCACGTTGGGCTGGTCGACCTTGGCCCACAGCTCCTTGGCCATCGTGACGGTGCCCTCGGTGTCGCGCGCCAACCGCGGGTCGACCTCGATGGACACGCGGCCGTCCTGCCCGTCGGTCGCGTCGTAGAGCGGGCGGAGCACGTCGCACGCGTCGTGCACGTCGCGGGTGGTGATCTCGAAGACCGCCTCGTCGACGCCCGCGCCGGCCTTGGCGAGTTCGGCGACCTGGTCGTTGTATGCCGAGCCGTCGGACAGCGCGGTCGCGAAGATCGTCGGGTTGGTGGTGACACCGACGACGTTCTTGTCGTCGGCCAGCTTCTGCAGGTCGCCACCGGTGATCAGCGGACGGCTCAGGTCGTCCAGCCAGATCGAGACCCCGAGGTCGCTCAGTGCCTGTGTGTTGTCGTTTGCCATCTCACTTGCCTCCTGCAGCTGCCTGAATGGACTCCTGCGCGGCGGACACGACATGGTCCACCGTGAAACCGAACTTCTCCATCAGCACCGATCCGGCCGCGCTCGCGCCGTAGTGGTCGATGCCGACCGTGCGTCCCGCGTCGCCGACGATGTCGCGCCAGCCGAACGGCGTCGCGGCCTCGACGCTGACCCGGGCCTTGACCTCCGGGGGGAGAACCTCGTGGCGGTAGTCCTCGTCCTGCGCTTCGAACCACTCACGGCAGGGCATGGACACCACACGTGCGTCAACGTTCTGCTGCGCCAAAGCCTTCCGGGCCTCGAGCGCCAGATTGACCTCGGAACCGGTGCCGATCAGGATCACGTCAGGGGTGCCGTCGGTGTCGGCCAGCACATAGGCGCCACGGGCGACACCCTCGGCCGAGGCGTATTCGGACCGGTCGACGGTCGGGATCGCCTGGCGGGACAGGATCAGGCCCGCGGGCCGGTCGGTGTGCTCCAGGATGGTGCGCCACGCGACCGAGGTCTCGTTGGCGTCACCCGGGCGCACCACGTCCAGGCCCGGTATGGCGCGCAGCGACGCGAGGTGCTCGATCGGCTGGTGCGTCGGGCCGTCCTCGCCCAGGCCGATCGAGTCGTGCGTCCACACGAACGTCACCGGCAGTTTCTGGATGGCGGCCAGCCGGACGGCAGGTCGCATGTAGTCGGAGAAGACCAGGAAGGTGCCGCCGTAGGGCCGGGTCAGACCTTCCAGCGCGATGCCGTTGAGCGACATACCCATGGCGTTCTCGCGGATGCCGAAGTGCAGGGTGCGGCCGTAGGGCCCGCCCTTCCACTCCTCGGTCTGCCAGTCGGCCGGGACGAAGCTGGGCTCGCCGGCCATCGTGGTGTTGTTGGACTCGGCCAGGTCGGCCGAGCCGCCCCACAACTCCGGCACCACCGGCGCGAGAGCGGTGAGGATCTTGCCCGACGCGGCGCGGGTCGCAATGCCCTTGGGGTCGGCGTCGAAGACTGGGAACGCGGCGGCGAAGTTGTCCGGCAACGCCCGCTTGAGCAGCCGGTCCAGCAGCTTCGCGCGGTCCGGGTTGGCCTCTCGCCACGCGCCGTATGCCTTGTCCCACTCGGCGTGCGCCTGCTGCCCACGGTCCTTGACCTTGCGGACGTGCTCGATGACCTCGTCCTCGACCTGGAACGACTTGTCGGGGTCGAAGCCGAGCAGCTTCTTGGTGCCGGCGACCTCCTCGTCGCCGAGGGCGCTGCCGTGCGCTTTGCCGGTGCCCTGCTTGGTCGGTGCCGGCCAGGCGAGGATGGTGCGCAGACAGATGAGCGACGGCTTGTCGGTGACCTGCTTGGCCTGCTCGATCGCGGCCAGCAGCTCGTCGACGTTCTCGGTGTAGGTGTCCCGGTCGCTGTCCGGCTTGTTGCCCGGGCGCCAGTCGACGGTCTGCACGTGCCAGCCGTATGCCGCGTAGCGGCCCGCGACGTCCTCGGTGAACGAGACGTCGGTGTCGTCCTCGATGGAGATCTGGTTCTGGTCGTAGAACGCGATGAGGTTGCCGAGCTCCTGGTGCCCGGCCAGCGAACCGGCCTCTGCCGACACGCCTTCCATCAGGTCACCGTCGGACGCGATCACCCAGATGCGGTGGTCGAAGGGGCTGGTGCCGGGCGCGGCTTCCGGGTCGAGCAGGCCGCGCTGCCGGCGCTGGGCCATCGCCATACCGACCGCCGAGGCGATGCCCGAACCGAGCGGACCGGTGGTGATGTCGACGCCGTCGGTGTGGCCGAACTCGGGGTGACCGGGAGTCAGCGAGCCCCAGGTGCGCAGCGCCTCGAGGTCCTTCAGCTCCAGGCCGTAGCCGGAGAAGTAGAGCTGGATGTACTGGGTGAGGCTGGAGTGCCCGCAGGACAGCACGAACCGGTCGCGACCGATCCAGGCCGGGTCGCTCGGGTCGATGCGCATCACCTGCTGGTAGAGCAGGTAGGCCAGCGGCGCGAGGCTCATCGCGGTGCCCGGGTGTCCATTGCCCGTCTTCTGCACGGCGTCGGCGGCGAGGACTCGAACGGTGTCGACCGCCCGGACGTCGACCGGGGTCCAGCCGGCGTCGGTGGCGATGGGCTCCGCGAGCGCCGGGTCCCGGCGTCCGGTGGTGGCTGAGGTGTCCTGGGTCACGGCAGATGGCTCCCACGAAGAATCGGCGAAACTGGATCTTTCCTCGTCGAGCCTAGTCCCGCGACCCGCACCGAAAGCAAAGTGTCATGGCGGGATAGACTCGGGGCGTTCCCGAGGCGGACCGGGCTGCTCCCGGCAGACGCCTCCCCAAGCATGGAAGTGACGCGAGTGACTGCGATCGAGCCGCGCCCGGCCGAAGGCCGCGCCTCCGACCGCACCATCGGCCCCCCGCCGCCCCGGACCTTCGGCGCGGTGCTGCGCGACTACCTGGCGCTGACCAAGCCACGCATCATCGAGCTGCTGCTCGTCACGACGTTCCCGGTGATGTTCCTGGCCGACCGGGGGGTGCCGTCCGTCTGGCTGATCCTCGCGACGCTGATCGGCGGCTCGTTCTCGGCCGGTTCGGCCAACGCGCTCAACTGCTATCTCGACCGCGACATCGACCGGTTGATGCACCGCACCGAGGGGCGGCCGCTCGCCACCGGCGTGATCAGTCCGCGCAACGGACTCGTCTTCGGCGTGGTGCTGGGCATCGTGTCGGTGCTCTGGCTCGGACTGCTGGTCAACTGGCTGTCGGCGGTGCTGTCGTTCGGCGCCATCGTCCTCTACGTCGGCTTCTACACGCTGCTGCTGAAGCGCCGCACCTCCCAGAACATCGTCTGGGGCGGCATCGCGGGCTGTATGCCGACGCTCATCGGCTGGTCGGCGGTGACCGACTCGCTGAGCTGGTCGGCGTTCATCCTCTTCCTGGTCGTCTTCTTCTGGACGCCGCCGCACTACTGGCCGCTGTCGATGCGCTTCCGGGACGACTACGCCAACGCAGGCGTGCCGATGCTCCCGGTGGTGGCAGAGGACGTCAACGTCGCCCGGCAGATCCTCGTCTACACCTGGGTGACGGTGCTGACCACGCTGGCGCTGATCCCGATCGGCGACATGGGTGTGGTCTACACCGTGATCGCCGTGGCCTCCGGTGCGGTCTTCCTGCGCGAGGCGCACCTGCTCCTGCAGCGCGCCCGGACGGGTGCGTCATACAAGGTGCTCAAGCCGATGCGCCTGTTCCACTACTCGATCAGCTATCTCACGCTGGTCTTCGTGGGCGTCGCGATCGACCCGCTCCTCCACCTCCACTGATCACGCCGCTGCTGTCCGGTGCCGACGCATCGGCAGGTTTCGTCCAACCCCGAATAGAGGGTAGCCTCGCCTAAGTACGGGAAAGGTAAGGCTCTCCTACGGAGGTTTTCGATGACGATCGCGACGCGAGTGCGCCCGGCCGGCGGAAGCGTTGATCGGGTCGACCACACCGGGGCCCGGCCGCTCGCCGAGTTGCGGCCCGGTCAGAGCGGGGTGATCGTCGGCTGGAACGCCGTCCTGGACCGGTCCTGCGTGCGTCGCTTCGAGGACCTGGGCTTCGCCGACGGCGCGGAAGTCACCGTGCTGCGGCGCGCGCCGTTGGGCGACCCTTTCATCTACGGGATCGCGGGCTATGAGATCGCCATCCGGCGTGAGCACACCCGGCATCTCCTCGTCGCGCCGCGGTGAGCCACTGCCAGCCGGGTGACACCCTCGTCGAGTCCGCGGCCGGGACCACCCGCGTCGCCCTGCTCGGCAGCCCGAACTCCGGGAAGACGACCCTCTTCAACGCGCTCACCGGGCTGCGCGCCAAGACCGGCAACTACCCGGGCGTCACGGTCGCGCGCTACGAGGGAACCGCCCGCACACCCGCCGGCCAGGTCACCATCGAGGATCTGCCCGGCACCTACAGCCTCGACCCGATCAGCCCCGACGAGCAGGTCGTGCGTGACGTGCTCGACGCCGCCGACGACGGCCTGCGCACCCCGGACGCGCTGCTGATCCTGCTCGACGCGACCACCATCGAACGCTCCCTGATCCTCGTCGGGCAAGCGCTCAACACCGGCATACCCGCCACCGTCGTGCTCACCTTCGGCGACGACCTGCACCGCCGGATGGGGTCGCTCGACGTCGCCGCCCTGGAGCGCGCACTCGGCGTCCCCGTGCTGGCGGTGTCCGCCGGGGACCGCGAGGCGCTCGCCGCGCTGCGCGACCGGCTCGGCACCGTCGACGCATGGCGGGCTCCGGAGTTACCGCCGCCGACCGAGCGCGGACCGGCGCGGGCCTGGGCGAAGTCGGTGCTCGACGTGGCTCGCCACGAGCCGCCCAAGGACGACGCGCGCAGCCGCCGGTTGGACGCGGTGCTGCTGCACCCGGTGTTCGGCACGCTGATCTTCGCCGCGACGATGTTCCTCTTCTTCCAGGTGATCTTCACGCTGGCGACTCCCTTGCAGGACCTGGTGCAGTCCTGGTTCGACGCCGGGGGAGCGTGGGCCCATGAGCACCTCGGGTCCGGCTGGTTCGGCAGCTTCGTGGGTGATGCGCTCATCGGCGGTCTCGGCAGCGTGATGGTGTTCGTGCCGCAGATCGCCTTGCTGTTCCTCATGATCGCGATCCTGGAGGGCAGTGGCTACCTCTCCCGCGCGGCGTTCCTGATGGACCGGCTGATGGCGCGCGCCGGCCTCGAGGGCCGCGCGTTCGTGGCGCTGTTGTCGGCGTGGGCGTGCGCCATACCGGGCATCATGGCGACGCGTTCGCTGCCGTCCGCCCGAGACCGGATCGCGACGATGATGGGCGCGCCGCTGATGACGTGCTCGGCCCGGCTCACCGTCTACGTGCTGCTCATCGGCCTCCTGGTTCCGTCGTCGGCAAGTGTCGGGCCGTTCAGCGCCCAGGGCGTGGTGATGTTCGTGCTCTACCTCGTCGGTGCGCTCGCCGCCATGGGCACCGCCTGGGTGTTCAAGCGGATCACCGGCCGGCACGGTGCGCTGCTGCCGTTCTACATGGAGATGCCGAGCTATCGGCTCCCTCGTCTGCGGTCGGTCGGGCTCGCGGTGTGGGACTCCAGCAAGGCCTTCCTGAGCAAGGTCGGCCGCATCATCCTGGTGGTCACGGTGGTGCTGTGGCTGCTGCTCAACCTGCCGACCCGAAGCGTCACCGAGATGCGTCACGCGGGTGTCGACACGACCAGCTCGTCCGCCACGTCGGCATACGTCCTCGATCACAGCCTCGCCGCCGATGTCGGGCACGCTGTGGAGCCGGTCTTCGAGCCGCTCGGCTTCGACTGGCGGGTGAATGTCGGCGTCCTGGCCTCGCTTTCGGCGCGCGAGGTGTTCGTGGCGACGCTCGGGCAGGTGGCGGCGGCGGAGAATCCGGACTCGCCGAAGACCACGCTGCAGCACATGACCACCGAGCGCGACGGTCACCAGGAGAAGCTCTTCGACGCACCGACGACCGCAGCATTGCTGACCTTCTTCCTCTTCGCCCTCCAGTGCATGTCGACCATCGGCGTCATGCGCCGGGAGACCGGCACGTGGCGGTGGCCGGCGATCGCGTTCGGTTACATGTTCGTGCTCGCCTGGTCGGCCGCGCTGCTGGTGCACACCGTCGTGGCGGCCCTCACGTGACCAGCGTCGGCGATGCCGTGCTGCCGATGCACCCCGAGACGGTCGCCGGCGATCCCCAGGCCGTGCGGTGGGTGGTGCCGCCGTCGTCGGTGCCGTTCGTCGGTCCGGTGCGCGAGGCTCCCGGGGCGCTCGGTGAACTCGTCGCCGCCGGTGTCGTCCGCGAGATCTCCTGCGAGTCCTGTGCCGTACTGGTCCGGCTGGCCGACGGCCGTGGCCGGCGGGACGCGCTGCCGGAGATCAGGGACGCCCTCTCGGCGTCGATCGTCGAGCCGGGCTGGCAGCCGTATGACGAGGCGCAGTGCGGCGGCGACGCGCTGCTCACCGCGGCGCTGGACGAGGTGCTCGCCGGGCCGGCCGGAGACTACGTGCGCTCGCACGGGGGAGCGGTCCACGTCGAGTCGGTCATGGACGGCCGGGTCGAGGTTTCGTTCGACGGCACGTGTGGCCACTGCCCGGCGACCGGGATCACGTTGCACGACCGCCTGGAGGTCGAAGTGCGCCGCAAGTATCCGGCGCTGCAGTCGATCACGGCGACCAATGCCGGCCGGCCGAAAGGCTTGCAGCTCTTCACCATCCGGCGGCGCCGTGAGTGCTGACCGGCCGCTCAGCGCTCGCGGAGGCTGAGCACGGCCCAGGTCGTGACGACGACCAGCAGGCTGGCGAGGATCATGTGCACCTCGACGAGGCCGGCCGGCACCTGGAGGAAGTACTGCGTGTAGCCGACGATCCCCTGCAGCACGATCACGCCGATGACCCAGGTCCACGCGCGCGGTGCGCGGGTATGCCGGGCCACGAGCACCGTGGCGAGCAGCACGGCGACCACCAGGCCGGTGAGCAGCATGACGGTGTCGGCGTGCAGCCAGGCGACCGTGCGCATGTCGAAGTGCAACCGGGCCGGATGCTCCGCATCGTCGCCGGAGTGCGGGCCGGAGCCGGTCACCACGGTGCCGAGGAAGAGCACCACGGCCACCACGGCGCCGGTGACGTATGCCAGCCAGCGGACCTCGCGCGGCACGACCGGCCGTGCCGGACGGTCCGTTTCGCGGGACCGGTAGACCAGCCAGGCCGACGCCCACACCAGCAGCATCGACGCAAGGAAGTGGGTCGCGACGATCGCCGGGTTGAGTTCGGTGTGCACGGCGATGCCGCCGACGACGGCCTGCACGCCGATGCCGGCGAGGATGAACGCCACCGGCGGCCACAGGCCGCGGCGGCGGGACCCCTGCCGCTGGTCGACGATGAGAGCGACCAGCAGCGCCAGCGCCACGACGCTGACCAGCCCGGTCAGGGTCCGGTTGCCGAACTCGACGAATTTGTGCCAGGACTGGGCCTGGTGCTTGACCGGGGTGAGGGAGCCGGGCACGCATTGCGGCCAGTCCGGGCAGCCGAGTCCGCTGGCGGTGAGCCGGACCAGACCGCCGCTCGCGACGATCAGCACCTCGACGACCAGGTTGAGCCAGAACAGCCGGCGCAGCCAGCCGGCGAGCCCTCTCGTGTCGGCGGCCGGCGGCAACGGGGACCAGCCGGTGACCGGCACCTCGTCGCGGTGGACCTCGGGCAGGATGCGGGTGGTCATCGGTCGTCCCATCGAAAGGTGGCCGCGGTGGCGGCGGTGAGGACAGCGCCCCAGACGAGCAGGACCACGACCGGCTCTCCGAGCGAGCCGAAGTGGCCGGTCATCGCGTCACGCAGGCCGTCGCCGAGCGCTCCCGACGGGAGGAGCCGGATCAGCGCGCCCGCTGCCTCGGGGAACCGGTGGGTGGGCAGCAGCAGACCACCGAGACCGGCGAAGAGCACCCAGAGCAGGTTCGCGACCGCGAGCACCGCCTCGGCGCGCAGCACCCCGGAGATCAGCAGTGCCAGCGCGACCCACGTCCAGGTGCCGACGAGCATGATGAGCAGACCGACGACGACATCGAGCGGGTCCGGGTGCCAGCCGAAGCACGCGCCGAGAACGCCGAGCACAACAGTCTGCAGGGCGACGATCACCAGCACGGCGAGCGCCTTGCCGGCGAGCAACCCGGAGCGGCCGAGCGGGGTGACACCGAGCAGGCGCAGCACGCCGTACCGGCGGTCGAAACCGGTCGAGATCGCCTGCCCGGTGAACGCGGTGGAGACGACGGCGAGCGCCAGCACGCTGGGCACGACGATGTCGATGCGGCGCCCCGGGCCGAGATCGGGCGTCGTGCTCACGGCCAACCCCACGAGCGCGAGGGCCGGCAGCAGCAGCGACACGAGGAGTTGTTCGCCGTTGGAGAGCAGCGTGCGGATCTCGAAGCCCGCCTGGCTCCGTGCCCGCAGTGCCGGTGTCGTCATGACAGTGTCTTCTTGGTCGTGCGGGTGAGTGCGAAGTAGGTGCCCTCGAGGCCGTCGGTGCCGCTGACCTCGGTCACGGTGCCCTGGGAGGCCACCGAGCCGGCCGCGACGATGATGACGCGGTCGGCCAGCCGGTCGGCCTCCTCGAACGAGTGGGTCGTCACGACCACACAGCAGCCCCGGTCGCGGGTGCGCCGGACCAGTTCCCACACGTCCAGTCGTGCGTGCGGGTCGAGTCCGGCGCTGGGTTCGTCGAGAAAGACCACGTCGGGCCGGCCGACCAATGCGGCGGCGAGCGCGACCCGCTGTCGTTGCCCGCCGGAGAGCCGCCGGATGGAGGTATGGCGGAACTCGTCGATGCCGAGTTCTTCGACAAGAGCCGGGAAGTCGCTGCCGGCGTCATACAGTCGCGCCACGTGCTCGAGCAGCCGCAGCGGCTTGACGGAGCCGGGCAGACCTCCGTCCTGCAGCATGACGCCGACCCGGCGACGGTGTGTGGCGTCGGCGCGCCAGGGGTCGGTGCCGAGCACGCGGACGGTGCCGCTCTCGGGGCGACGCAGCCCCTCGGCCATCTCCATGATCGAGGTCTTGCCGGCGCCGTTGGGACCGAGAACGCACGTGATCGCGCCCTGCGGTGCCTGCCAACTCATGCCGTCCAGTGCGAGCTTGCTGCCGTAGTGGTGCGTCACGCCGTCGACGACGACCGGCGGAACGGGAGCACTCACGACCGCCAAGTGTAGGTCGTGATTCTGCACGCTCGTGCCCGTCCCCTCGTCCCCAGGAGCGGCGGCCCAGGGTTGTTGCGACGAGTGTGAAGAGCATCACAGCACCGAATTCCCGAACTTAGGTAAGCCTGGCTGGATCCAGGCTGTCGAATTACGTCACACTGATGTTGTGTTTATCGGTGGAGAGGTCGGCACGCGCGAGCGCGTGCTGCGAACGATCTCCGAGCGGGGCCCCATCACGGCGGCCGAGCTCGGGGAGTCGCTCGGCCTGACCCCCGCCGCCGTACGCCGCCACCTCGACGGGCTGGCACACGAGGAGCTCGTCGAAGAGCACGAGCCGACCGGTGCCGCCGGGCGCAAGCGCGGCCGTCCGGCCCGCTCCTTCGTGGTGTCCGCGCTGGGCCACGCACGACTGCGCGGCGACTACGACTCGCTGGCCGGCTCCGTGCTGCACTTCCTGCGGGAGACCGGAGGCGACGAGGCGGTGACCGAGTTCGCGCGCCGGCGCGCCGACGCGATGGCGCAGCGGGCCACCCCGGTCGTCGAGTCCGCCGGACGCGACATCGACAGCCGGACCCAGGCGCTCGCCGCCGCGCTCACCGAGCAGGGTTTCGCCGCCAGCACCCGGCCGGTCGGGAATGGCACCCCCCGCGCCGGCGTTCAATTGTGTCAGGGACATTGTCCCGTGCAGCACGTGGCCGCGGAGTTCCCGCAGTTCTGCGAAGAGGAAGCCAAGGCGTTCTCGCGGACCCTCGGAGTCCACGTGCAGCGTCTTGCCTCGCTCGCGCACGGTGATCACGTCTGCACCACGTTCGTTCCAACCGCCCTTACGGCATCGACAGAAAGGGATTCGCGATGAGCACCATCGAAGAGCTCAACCCGGGACTGAAGGAGTTCGGTGCCTATGAGTTCGGCTGGGCCGACAGCGACGAAGCGGGTGCCACCGCTCGTCGCGGCCTGAACGAAGAGGTTGTCCGCGACATCTCCACGTTGAAGAACGAGCCGGAGTGGATGACCAAGACCCGGCTGAAGGCGCTGCGGCTGTTCGAGAAGAAGCCGATGCCGACGTGGGGGTCGGATCTGAGCAAGCTGGACTTCCAGAGCATCAAGTACTTCGTGAAGTCCACCGAGAAGCAGGCGACCCGCTGGGAAGACCTGCCGGACGACATCCGCACCACCTACGACCGGCTGGGCATCCCGGAGGCCGAGAAGCAGCAGATGATCGGTGGTGTCACGGCACAGTACGAGTCCGAGGTCGTCTACCACCAGATCCGCGAAGACCTGGAGTCGCAGGGCGTGATCTTCACCGACGCCGACACCGGCTTGCGTGAGCACCCGGAGCTGTTCAAGGAGTACTTCGGCTCGGTGATCCCGCCCGGAGACAACAAGTTCGCGTCCTTGAACACCGCGGTCTGGTCGGGTGGCTCCTTCGTCTACGTGCCGCCGGGCGTGCACGTGGAGATCCCGCTGCAGGCCTACTTCCGGATCAACACCGAGAACATGGGCCAGTTCGAGCGCACCCTGATCATCGCCGACGAGGGCTCCTACGTGCACTACGTCGAGGGCTGCACGGCGCCGGTCTACACCACCGACTCGCTGCACTCGGCGGTTGTCGAGATCGTGGTCAAGAAGAACGCCCGGGTGCGTTACACGACGATCCAGAACTGGTCGACCAACGTCTACAACCTGGTGACGCAGCGGGCGACCGTCGGCGAGGGCGCCACCATGGAGTGGATCGACGCCAACATGGGCTCCAAGGTCACCATGAAGTACCCGGCGTGCTTCCTGCTCGGTGAGCACGCGCGCGGCGACACGCTGTCCATCGCCTTCGCCGGCGAGGGCCAGCACCAGGACGCGGGCGCCAAGATGGTGCACGGCGCGCCCAACACGAGTTCGACCATCGTCAGCAAGTCGGTCGCCCGTTGCGGTGGGCGGTCGTCATACCGCGGCCTGGTGCAGATCCTCGAAGGCGCCAAGCACTCCAAGTCCAACGTCGTGTGCGACGCGCTGCTCGTCGACCAGATCAGCCGCTCCGACACCTACCCGTATGTCGACGTCCGCGAGGACGACGTGCAAATGGGCCACGAAGCGACGGTCTCCAAGGTCAGCGCCGACCAGCTGTTCTATCTGATGTCACGCGGGATGACCGAGAGCGAGGCCATGGGCATGATCGTGCGCGGTTTCGTCGAGCCGATCGCCCGGGAACTGCCGATGGAGTACGCCCTCGAACTCAACCGCCTCATCGAGCTGCAGATGGAAGGAGCAGTCGGCTGATGCCGCTGTTGTCTGACAAGGCCAAGACACACACCGACCCGTCACTGACCCCGGAGGTCCTCGCCCCCGACGAGTCGCGCGGTGCACGCAAGACGTCGTTCGATTGCGCCGACTTCCCGATTCCGCACGGGCGCGAGGAGGACTGGCGGTTCACGCCGGTCGACCGGCTGACCGGGCTGTTCGCGGACGAGCCGACCGCCGAGGGGGCGCTGAGCGTCACCGTCTCGGACAAGTCGGTCGTCGCCGCGCCGCTCGCTGCCGGTGAAGCACCGCGCGGGACGGCGTTGCGGCCGGGTGACCGGGCGTCGGCCCTGGCCCACGCGCGCAGCCCCAAGGCATTGCACCTGAAACTGGCTGCCGACACCGAATACCCCGAGCCGGTGCGCGTGGACGTGCACGGCGCCGCGGGCAAGCGGTCCAACGGCCACGTGGTGATCGAGGCCGGCATCAACTCCAGCGGCCTGGTGATCATCGAGCACACCGGCTCCGGCGAGCACACCGCGAATGTCGAGATCGTGGTCGGCGACGGTGCTCATCTGACCGTCGTCAGCGTGCAGCAGTGGGACGACGATGCGCTGCACCTGGCACAGCACGAGGCGTTGGTGGGCCGGGACGCGACCTACCGCCACATCGCCGTGACGCTCGGCGGCCGCGTGGTGCGGATCAACTCCAACGTGCGGTACGACGGTCCCGGGGGCGACGCCACTCTCTTCGGCGTCTACTTCGCCGACGCCGGCCAGCACCTGGAGCACCGCACCTTCATCGACCACAATGCGCCGCACACCAAGTCGCTGGTCACCTACAAGGGCGCGCTGCAAGGGGATTCGGCGCACAGCGTCTGGGTCGGCGACGTGCTGATCCGTGCCGAGGCCGAGGGGATCGAGACCTACGAGCTCAACCGCAACCTGGTCCTGACCGACGGCGCGCGCGCCGACTCGGTGCCCAACCTGGAGATCGAGACCGGTGAGATCGAAGGTGCCGGCCACGCCAGCTCGACCGGCCGCTTCGACGACGAGCAGTTGTTCTACCTGCAAGCACGGGGCATCCCCGAGCACGAGGCACGCCGGCTCGTCGTGCGCGGCTTCTTCGCCGACCTGATCGGCAAGATCGGCGTGCCGTCCGTCGTCGAGCCGCTGATGGAGGCCATCGACGTCGAGCTCGCTGCAGGGGGCGAGTGATGAGCGAGGCGGAGCAGATCACCGACGAGTTCGAGCTGGTGTGTGCAGTCGACGATCTGGGCATCGCCGAGGCAGCACTCGCCGAGATCAACGGCGTCCGGGTCGCGATGGTGCGTGATGCCGACGGCATCGTGCACGCCATCAACGACACGTGCACACACGCAAACGTGTCGTTGTCGGAGGGCGAGGTCGACGGCTGCACCATCGAATGCTGGCTGCACGGCTCACGCTTCGACCTCAACACCGGTGTGCCGACGTCTCCGCCCGCGACCGTTCCGGTCGCCGTCTACCCCGTTCGAATCCAGGACGGCGACGTCTACGTCGCGGTCCCCGCAAGCTGAGGAAAGAGCAGAACATGTCAACGCTGGAGATTCGTGACCTGCATGTGTCGGTGGAGACCGACAAGGGCACCAAGGAGATCCTCAAGGGTGTCAACCTGACCGTGAAGTCGGGGGAGACGCACGCGATCATGGGCCCGAACGGCTCGGGCAAGTCGACGCTGGCCTACAGCGTCGCCGGCCACCCGAAGTACACCGTGACCGGTGGCACCGTCACGCTGGACGGCGAGGACGTGCTCGCGATGAAGGTCGACGAGCGGGCGCGCGCCGGGCTCTTCCTGGCCATGCAGTATCCCGTTGAGGTCCCCGGTGTGACGGTGTCCAACTTCCTACGCACGGCCAAGACGGCGATCGACGGCGAGGCGCCGAAGCTGCGGCACTGGGTCAAGGACGTCAAGCAGGCCATGGGCGACCTGCGCATGGAGGAGGGCTTCGCCGAGCGCGGTGTCAACGAGGGGTTCTCCGGAGGTGAGAAGAAGCGCCACGAGATCCTGCAGCTGGAGCTGCTGAAGCCGAAGATGGCCATCCTCGACGAGACCGACTCGGGTCTGGACGTCGACGCGCTGCGCATCGTCTCCGAAGGCGTCAACCGTGCCAAGGAGTCCACCGACGCCGGCATCCTGCTCATCACCCACTACACGCGGATCCTGCGCTACATCAAGCCGGACTTCGTGCACGTGTTCGTCAACGGGAAGGTCGCCGAGGAGGGCGGCCGGGAGCTGGCGGACCGCCTCGAGGAAGAGGGCTACGACCGGTTCCTCGCTCCGGCGCGCGCCTGAGCGACGGCTCGTCATACATCACCGAACGCACGTGAGGAGTTGACCGTTATGTCCGGGTTAGACGTCGACCAGGTGCGCGGCGACTTCCCGATCCTCGGGCGCACGGTGCGCGACGGGCGCCCGCTGGTCTACCTGGACTCGGGCGCCACCTCACAGAAGCCGCGCGCCGTGCTGGACGCCGAGCGCGCCTTCTACGAGCAGCACAACGCGGCCGCCCACCGCGGCGCGCACCAACTCGCCGAGGAGGCCACCGAGGCGTTCGAGGGTGCCCGCGCGACGGTCGCCCGATTCGTCGGTGCCGACCCGGGCGAGGTCGTCTTCACCAAGAGCGCGACCGAGTCGCTCAACCTGGTGGCTTACGCGTTCGGGAACGCTTCAGTTCCCGGGGAGTTGGGGATCCCGGGTGCCGACCCGGCGGTGACCGACCGGTTCCGGATCGGGCCGGGCGACCAGATCGTCACCACGGTCATGGAGCACCATGCCAACCTGGTGCCGTGGCAGGAGCTGGCCCGGCGCACCGGTGCGACGCTGCGCTGGATCGACGTCACCGATGACGGAGAGCTCGACCTCACCGGTCTCGACCAGATCATCGACGAGCGGACGAAGATCGTTGCGTTCACGCACGTCTCCAACGTGCTCGGCACGATCAACCCGGTGCAGCAGATTGTGCGACGGGCGCAGTCCGTCGGCGCGATCACGGTGCTGGACGCGTGCCAGTCGGTGCCGCATCTGCCGGTCGACTTCGCCGCCCTCGGTGTCGACTTCCTGGCGTTCAGCGGCCACAAGATGCTCGGGCCGTATGGCGTGGGTGGGCTCGTCGGCCGCCGGGAGTTGCTCGAGGCGATGCCGCCGTTCCTCTACGGAGGTTCGATGATCGAGCTGGTCCGGATGGAGGGCTCGACGTATGCCGCGCCGCCCCAGCGATTCGAGGCCGGCGTGCCGAACGAATCCCAGGCGGTCGGTCTCGCCGCCGCCTGTGACTACTTGTCGGCCCTCGGCATGGACGCCGTCGCGGCACATGACCGCACCATCACCCAGGCAGTCCTGGACGGTTTGGCGACGCGGTCCTGGGTGCGCGTGCTCGGTCCGCTCGATGCCGAGAAGCGCACGGGCGCCGTGGCATTCGTGGTCGAAGGCGTGCACCCGCACGACGTGGGACAGGTGTTGGACGACTCGGGAGTCGCCGTCCGCACCGGTCACCACTGCGCCTGGCCGCTGCACCGCGCGACGCGGCTGACCGCGTCCACGCGGGCCAGCTTCGGGCCCTACACCACGCTGGACGAGGTGCAGGTCTTCCTCGAGGCGCTGGACCGGGTGCCGGACATCTTCGGAGCGGCCGGCTGATGGACCTCTATCAGGAGCTGATCCTCGATCACTCGAGGCACCCGGAGCACGCCGGGCTGCGCGAGCCGTACGACGCGCAGGCCCACCACGTCAACACCACCTGCGGTGACGAGGTCACCCTGCGGGTGCACCTCGTCGAGGAGACGGTGGCCGATGTCTCCTACGACTCGCTCGGCTGCTCGATCTCGGTGGCCTCTGCCTCCGTGCTGGCCGAGCAGATCATCGGGCACACCGTGGCCGAGTCGCTGCGGACCTATGACGCGATGCGGGCGATGCTGACCTCCAAGGGCCAGGACCCGGGCGACGAGGAAATCATCGGCGACGGGGTGGCGTTCTCCGGAGTGTCGAAATATCCCGCACGAGTGAAGTGCGCGTTGCTGCCGTGGGCGGCATACACCGATGCCTTGGCGCAGACCGGTGTCGACATCAACACGACAACCAGATCGGAAGTATGACCATGGGTGAGGTAGTGAGCCCTCCGAACGTCGCCGACGTGGAGGAGGCGATGCGTGACGTCGTCGATCCCGAACTCGGGATCAACGTCGTCGACCTCGGACTCGTTTACGGGATCACGGTGGACGGCGACAACAACGCCGTCCTCGACATGACGCTGACCTCGGCGGCCTGCCCGTTGACCGACGTGATCGAGGATCAGACGGCGGCCGCCCTCGAGGGGCTGGTCGCGACCCACCGGATCAACTGGGTGTGGATGCCGCCGTGGGGCCCGGACAAGATCACCGACGACGGTCGCGAGCAGTTGCGCGCCCTCGGCTTCAACATCTGAGCGAGCCGCGGCACCTTTCGCCGAGAGGCTCAGAAACGTATTCAGAGGCTCAGAAAATCGCCGGCGTGAGCCCCGGTTTTCTGAGCCTCTGGGCGTTTGGTGAGCCTGTCGGCCGGAGGTTGTCACCAAGCGTGAGCCACGTCGATCACCAGCCGCTGGCCGGCCGGGTCCTGGATGACGAACGCGCGCATCGGCAGCCGGGCCCGCACGCCGAGGCCGAAGGTGCTCTGCCCCTCGAACGACGTGACGAACGCGACCTGCCGGAACGTCCGGTAGCCCGTGACGTTCACGGCGTGCCGCGGATCAGCGGGCCGGTAGGTCGGACTCCCGGAGGAGTTGTATGCCGCCGCGCTGACGTCGATCTGCAGCCGCGCGCCGCCGGCCAGCGGCACGGCATTGCCGGACGGCCCGGTCACCGCTGTGACATAGCGCACCCGGTAGCCGGTGCTGCGTCCGTAGCCGCTCAGATCGAGGACCAGCCGGTCGTAGCACGTGTGCTGACCGGCGCGGGCACCGCGCACGGTGTCCGACGTGACGGCGGTCGTGACCTTGGCGGTCGAACCCCAGGTGATGCCACAGTACGGCGCTGCCTGCGCCGGTGCTGACGACGCCAGCGGTATGACGGCGGCCGCACTCAGACTGCACACTGCAAGCGCGGCTTTGCCGCGGAAAATGGTGCGAGACATGACGTTTCCCTTCCTTCGTGCACACCACGCGATGTGGTGTGCAGGAAGGACGCCCGCGTCATACGGCAGGTTGCTCGGGAGGACCGGCAAATGTGAGCTGGCTCACATCCGGCTCGGACTCACTCGACGTTGGCGACGTCGAAGGTGTTGCACGCGTTGATGCTGCCGCTCTGGTAGCCGGTCTTGAACCACTTCTGCCGGGCCGCGGACGACCCGTGCGTCCAGGTCTCCGGCGTGACGCGCCCTTGCGCCTTCTGCTGGATCCGGTCGTCACCGACCGCGGCCGCCGCGGAGAGGGCGGAGTCGATGTCCTTGTCGGTGATCTTCTTCAGCAGCGGTTTGATGCTCGAGTCGCGGGTGCCGTCGGCATACGACACCCAGATGCCGGCGAAGCAGTCCGCCTGCAGCTCGGTGCGGACCGAGCCGGACTCGGCACCTTGCGGGTCCTGTTGCGCCTTGCCGAGCAGCCCGAGAATGTCCTGGACGTGGTGACCGTACTCGTGCGCCAGCACGTATTCCTTGGCCAATTGCCCGCCGTCCGAACCGTATTGACTCTGCAACTCCTGGAAGAAGCCGGCGTCGATGTAGACCTGCTTGTCGAGCGGGCAGTAGAACGGGCCCATCTCGGTGCTGGCCGTCCCGCAGCCGGACTGCATCTGGCCGGAGAAGACCTTGGTGACGGCCGGGGTGTACTGCTTGCCGGTCTGCTCCGGCAGGTAGACCTTCCAGAAACCTTCGACGCTTGCGACCGTGCCCTTGATGAGGCACAGGTCGTTCTTGTTGGCGTCGGCGCCGGTCGTGCACTGGTCGAGCTGCTGCTGGATGGCGTCGTTGCCGCCGATCTGGTTCTGTCCGTAGGGATTTGCCTGCTCATTGGTGATCTGCCCCGGGTATCCGCCCCCGGAGGAACCGCCGGTCAGGTCGCCGCCGAAGAGCACCATCAGGATCATCACGATCACGCCGCCCACGCCGCCGACGGCGATGCCGCCCGGCATCAGGCCGCCGCCGCCACCGCTGCCTCCGCTGGAGACGTCACTGGTGCCGATGTTGGCGTTGTCGTCGAACGTCACGACCGGGTTCCCTTCCTCACCGCAGCGCCGTAAACGGATTGGGGCGCTGCTGACCCTGGACGTACACTAGCGAGTGAAGAGGTTCGGGCGCCTGAAGCAACGCGCTGGCATCCAGCGCATGCGACGGGCGCTCAGTCATGTGTGAGAAAGGACGATCGTGATCACCGCACAGGGGATCGAGTTGCGTGCGGGTTCACGGATCCTTCTGGAGGAGGCGACCTTCCGGGTCGCCGCCGGTGACCGGGTCGGTCTGGTCGGGCGCAACGGCGCCGGCAAGACGACCCTCACCAAGGTGCTGGCCGGTGAGGCACAGCCCGCGGCCGGCACGGTGACGTCGTCCGGTGCCATCGGCTACTTACCGCAGGACCCGCGCACGGGTGACCTGACGATGGTCGCGCGGGACCGCATTCTGTCGGCGCGCGGACTGGACGTCGTCATACGGGACCTGCGCGCCGCCGAGAAGGCCATGGCCGACGAGAACGACGAGAAGCGTGAGCGGGCGATGCGCCGCTACGCACGCCTCGACAACGAATTCATCGGCAAGGGCGGGTATGCCGCCGAGTCCGAGGCCGCGTCGCTGGCGTCGTCCCTCGGACTGCCGTCCCGCATTCTGGACCAGCCGCTGGAGACGCTGTCCGGTGGCCAGCGACGCCGGGTCGAGCTCGCCCGGATCCTGTTCTCCGGTGCCGAATCGCTGCTGCTCGACGAGCCGACCAACCACCTCGACGCCGACTCGATCCACTGGCTGCGGGACTACCTGAAGACCTACTCCGGCGGGTTGATCATCATCAGCCACGACGTCGAGATGCTCGACGAGGTCGTCAACCGGGTGTTCCACCTGGACGCCAACCGGGCGGCGATCGACCAGTACAACGTCGGCTGGAAGACCTACCTGCAACAACGGGAGACCGACGAGCGCCGCCGGCACCGCGAGCGGCAGAACGCCGAGAAGAAGGCGTCCGCACTGCTCGCCCAGGCCGAGAAGATGCGTTACAAGGCGACCAAGGCGACCGCCGCGCAGAACATGATCCGCCGTGCCGAGAGGATGCTGCAGGGTGCCGAGGGGCAGCGGCAGCAGGACAAGGTCGCCAAGCTGCGCTTCCCGACGCCGGCGGCCTCCGGCAAGACGCCGCTGATGGCGGAGGGGCTGTCCCGGTCCTACGGCTCGCTGGAGATCTTCACCGACGTCGACCTGGCCATCGACCGTGGCTCCAAGGTGGTGGTGCTCGGGCTCAACGGTGCCGGCAAGACCACCTTGCTGCGCATCCTGGCCGGCGTGGACCAGCCGGACACCGGCGAGGTGAAGCCCGGCCACGGCCTGAAGCTCGGCTACTACGCCCAGGAGCACGAGAACCTCGACGTCGATCGCACGGTGCTGGAGAACATGAAGTCCGCGGCGCCGGACCTCGACGAGACGGAGACCCGCAAGGTGCTGGGTTCGTTCCTGTTCAGCGGCGACGACGTGCAGAAGCCGGCGCGCGTGCTGTCCGGTGGCGAGAAGACGCGGCTTTCCCTTGCCCTCCTTGTGGTTTCGGCCGCCAACGTGCTGCTGCTGGACGAGCCCACCAACAACCTCGACCCGGCCTCCCGCGAGGAGATCCTCGGTGCGTTGCGCGCGTTCGAGGGAGCCGTCGTGCTCGTGACACACGATCCCGGTGCGGTGGAGGCGCTGGAGCCGGAGCGGGTGTTGCTGCTGCCGGACGGCGTCGAGGACCTGTGGGGGCCGGACTACGCCGATCTCGTGGAGCTGGCGTAACGCGTCGTCGGGCGGGCCGTGTGGAAGTCGCGACGGTCGCGAGTTGTGGGCGGGTTTTCGCGAGATTGTGCACATAACTCGCGACGGTCGCGAGGTGTGTGCGTGTAGGGCGGTATGGCGTGCGGAAGTCGCGACGGTCGCGAGGTGTGTGCAGCGGTGCACCGTGTCGCCGGCGTCCGGCATACATCAGCGACCGCCGTTGTTGCCGACTGACGGCGAATCGCTCGAATGACGGTGTGATGGCATCGTCTTTCGGCGAGGAAGCCATCGTTGACGGAGAATGGCGTGGCGTGACGGCCGAGGAGGACGATGAGCAACTGGCAGGTGCTGCACTCGCTGACCCGCGAGTCCACAGACGGCTCCAAACTGAAGCCCGGGACGTCGCGGCGGGTGCTCGGCTATGCCCGTCCCTACCGCGGGACGATTTCGACGTTCCTGGTGCTCGTCGTCTTCGACGCGCTGCTGGTGATCGCAACACCGTTGATTCTCAAGGAAATCGTCGACAAGGGAGTCGGTGACAAGAACACCGCTCTCGTCGTCTGGCTGGCAGCGGCGGCGGGTGTGGTCGCGGTCGTCGACGCGGCGCTCGGTGTGGTCGAACGCTGGCTGTCGGCGACGTTGGGGGAGGGGCTCATCTATGACCTGCGTCGCGAGGTCTTCGGGCACGTGCTGCGCCAGCCGATCGCGTTCTTCACTCGGGCGCAGACCGGTGCGCTGGTGACACGGCTCAACTCCGACGTCATCGGCGCACAGCAGGCCTTCACCTCGGTCATGTCCAACGTGGTCTCCAACCTGGTCAGCGTTCTGGTGATCGTCGCCGCGATGGCGGCGCTGTCCTGGCAGATCACCCTTGCCGCGCTGGTGCTGGTGCCGTTCTTCCTCATCCCTACTCGCATCCTCGGCCGCCGGCTCGCCGGCCTCACCCGTGGGCAGATGATCGAGAACGCCGACCTCGGCGCGCGGATGACCGAGCGATTCAACGTCGCCGGTGCGCTGCTGGTGAAACTCTTCGGCCGGCCGGCCCAGGAGGACCGGGAGTATGCCGAGCGTGCTGCCAAGGTGCGTGATTTCGGGATCAGCATCGCTGTCCAGCGCGCGATCTTCCTGGTCGGCCTGACCCTGCTCGCGACGCTCGCCACTGCCGTCGTCTACGGCATCGGCGGCGTCATGGCCGTGCACGGCGCGCTGACCATCGGCACGCTGCTCGCTCTGGCGGCCCTGCTCGGTCGGCTCTACGCACCGCTGACCCAGCTGTCCAGTGTGCGCGTCGACGTGATGACCGCACTGATCTCCTTCGAGCGGGTCTTCGAGGTACTGGACCTGAAGCCGCTGGTGGCCGAAAAGGCAGCTGCCCGAGCGCTGCCCGCCGGTCCGCTCGGCATCGAGTTCGACGACGTCGTGTTCCGCTACCCGACCGCGGAGCAGGTCTCGATCGAGTCGCTGCAGACGGTCCTCACTCGTGACAAGGGCGGTGGATCGACGGTGCTGCAGGGCATTTCGTTCAGCGCGCAGCCCGGCCAGATGATCGCACTGGTGGGCCCGTCCGGAGCCGGTAAGACGACGACCATCGGGCTGGTATCCCGGCTCTACGATCCGACGTCGGGCGCTGTGCGGCTCGGCGGCGTGGATCTGCGCGACGTCACCTTCGACTCCTTGCGCGACCGGGTCGGCGTCGTCACGCAGGAGGCGCACATGTTCCACGACACGATCCGTGCCAACCTGCTCTACGCCAAGCCGGACGCCACCGACGCCGAGCTCGAGCGGGTCCTTCGCGAGGCGCAGGTCTGGGAGCTGGTCAGCCGGCTCCCGTACGGCCTGGACACGATGGTCGGCGACCGCGGACACCGGCTCTCCGGCGGTGAGAAGCAGCGGCTGGCGATCGCCCGGCTGCTGCTGAAGGCGCCGTCCGTCGTGGTGCTCGACGAAGCCACCGCGCACCTGGACTCCGAATCCGAGGCGGCGGTTTCACGCGCGCTCGACTCGGCGCTGGAGGGACGCACCTCGATCGTCATCGCACACCGCCTGTCGACGGTGCGCGACGCGGACGTGATCCTCGTGATGGAGGAAGGGCGCATCGTGCAGCGCGGCACCCACGAGGAGCTACTCGCCGCCGGCGGCACGTATGCCGACCTCTATCACACCCAGTTCCGCGACACACCGGCCGCGAGTCCCGTTCCCGCCGACTGACCGGCGCTCGACCTACTGGTACTCGTCTTCCTCGTCCCAGATGCGGACCTTCTTCGGCTTCTTGGGGCGGGTCTCGTCGTCGGCCAGTTCCTCCCGGCGCAGTCGTACGACATAGAAGACCAGTCCGGCGACCGAGCCGAACCACCACTGCAGCGCGTAGCTGAGATTGATCCCGGCATACTCGCCCGGCGACGGCTTCTCGAGCGGCGCCAAGCCGCGCCGGTTCTGCGCCGTTGACGGTTTCTCCGAACGCATCAGCACGTAGCCACCGGTGAGCAGCGGCTCGCCGGTGAGCTGTGAGATCTGGCCGAGGTTGATCGAGTTGACCTGGCCGGGCACGGACTTCTTGTCCTTGACCGCTTCGCCGGGACGGAGCCAGCCGACGACGGTGATCGTGCCGGTCGGCGCCGGCGGGACGGCGGACGGTCCCGCCGCCGTGCGCCCGTTGTTGATCCAGCCGCGGTCGACCAGCACCGTGGCGCCGTCCGATTGCTGGAACGGTATGACGACCTCGTAACCGTAATAACTGTTGTTCGGCCGGTTGCGGACCAGCAGGCGGCCGGCGGGGAGGTAATGACCCTTGAGGACCACCTGTTTCCAGGTGTCGTCCGGGGTCAGCACACTGTGCCGGTCCGGCAGAATCGACGCAATACCAACGGCTTTGGCGTTGTAATTGTCGTTGAGCTGGTGCTGGGACAGCTTCTTCCCCTCATAGCGGTGCCACTGCCAGCGGCCGAGGAAGACACACGCGACGGACCACACCACGGCGACCAGCAACCACGCCAACCAGCGTCGGGTGAGGAACCTGCGAAGCACACCCCGACCGTAACCGGCTTACCCTGGACACCTATGAGCAGCCTCGACACTCCCGGCACCGGCCTGCCGGACACCTTCGGCCGCACTGCGACGGACCTGCGGGTCTCGCTGACCGATCGCTGCAACCTGCGCTGCACCTACTGCATGCCGGCCGAGGGACTCGACTGGCTGCCGCGTCCGGAGATGCTCACGGACGACGAACTGGTCCGGGTCATCGACGTCTTCACCCGGCTCGGAATCCGCTCCATCCGGCTCACCGGTGGTGAACCGCTGCTGCGTCGTGGCCTGCCGGATCTGATCCGCCGGATCGCCGCCTTGGAGCACGCGCCGCGGATCGCGATGACCACCAACGGCATCGGCCTGGATCGGTTGGCACAGCCGCTCGCCGAGGCCGGGCTGCAGCGCATCAACATTTCGCTCGACACCGTGGACCCGGAGCGCTTCAAGGAGCTCACCCGCCGCGACCGGTTCGCCGACGTCGAGCGCGGCATCAAGGCGGCGCAGGACGCCGGCCTCCACCCGGTCAAGATCAACGCGGTCGCGATGCACGACCCGAGCGGGCGGGACAACCCGGCTGACCTGCTCCAGTGGTGTCTGGACCGGGAGCTGCAGCTGCGCTTCATCGAGCAGATGCCGCTCGACGCCGGCCACACCTGGGAGCGCGACCGGATGCTGACGGCCGCGGAGCTTCGGGAGCGCCTGGGGGAGCGGTTCACCCTCACGCCGCAGCCCGACGAGGCACGGGGCAGCGCCCCGGCGGAGCTGTTCCTCGTCGACGGCGGCCCGGCGACGGTGGGTGTCATCGCGAGTGTCACGGCGCCGTTCTGTGCGGCCTGCGACCGGGTGCGGCTGACCGCCGACGGTCAGGTGCGCAACTGTCTGTTCGCACGTGACGAGAGTGATCTGCGCGCCCCGCTGCGGGCCGGTGCGAGCGACGAGGAACTCGCTGACGTCATACGGGCGAACATGCTGGCCAAGCGCCGCGGGCACGGCATCGGCGAACCCAACTTCCAGCAGCCCGACCGCCCGATGTCCGCCATCGGCGGCTAGTCAATCCCCACGATTTCGTCGATCGGGACGACCTGGATCGGGAAGCCGCGCAGCGACAGGAAATCCGAGAGCGTGCTGCGGTGCTCGTCGCAGGCGAGCCAGGTTTTCTGCCGATCCTCGGCGTGGATCCTCGGGTTGCGCCACAGCACTGCGTATGAGGCGTCGCGACGGCAGCCCTTCGCGCTGCACTGGGTGGGCCGGGCCGGCTCCGGACGGGAAAGGTTCACGAGGCGTGGTTACGAGCGCGGGCCGTGCAGCTGCTGCCGCGGGGACAACGGGCGCTGCCGGCCGCGCACCGCACGACGCTTCTGATTGGCCGCGTTCGCGCCGATGACCGCGACCTCCGGCAGCAGCACGGCCAGTCCCACACAGACCCAGCGCAGCGGGCCGCCGAGGAAATAGGCGAGCACGAAGGCCGCGGTGCGGATGCCCATCGCGATCGCGTAGTTGCGCATCCGGGTGTCGAGGTCGTGCTTGCCCGGCAGCGGCAGGTCGGTGGCTGACTGCACAGGTTGGTGTTCGTTCGGGCGGGGCACGTTTTCCAGTCTAGGCTTCCGCTCCGTGCACGCCGTGCGCGCTACCGGGAGGTAGTCGAATAGCCTGTCCTCGCCGCGCCCGTCCGGGCCGGGCAGAGCAACGTCAGGAGATGCCCAGATGCCGCAGAACGTGCTGATCACCGGAGGAAACCGAGGGATCGGCCGGGCGATCGCCGAAGCGTTCGTCGCGGCGGGCGACGACGTGGTGGTCACCTCGCGCAGCGGCAGCGACGGCCCGGAAGGTGCCCTCACCGTGGCCTGCGACGTGACGGACACGGCCTCGGTCGACGCGGCGTTCAGCGCCGCGGAGGAGCACTTCGGCGGACCCGTCGAGGTGGTCGTGGCCAACGCCGGCATCACCCAGGACACGCTGCTCATGCGGATGTCGGACGAGGACTTCGACACGGTCGTCGACACGAACCTCGCCGGTGCCTTCCGCTGTGCACGGCGCGCCACCAAGGGCATGATCCGCCGCAAGGGTGGCCGGATCATCTTCGTTTCCAGTGTGGTCGGCCTGTTGGGGGGACCGGGTCAGGTCAACTACGCCGCGTCCAAGGCGGGTCTGGTCGGTATGGCGCGCTCGATCGCACGAGAGCTCGGCAAGAAGGCCATCACCGCCAACGTGGTTGCCCCCGGCTTCATCGACACGGACATGACCAGGGCGCTGCCGGAGGCACAGCGCAAGGCGTACGTCGACTCCATCCCGGCAGCGCGGCTGGCGGAGCCCGACGAGGTAGCGCAGGTCGTGCGCTTCCTGGCGAGCGACGCGGCGGCATACATCAACGGCGCGGTGATTCCCGTCGACGGCGGCCTCGGCATGGGCCACTGAGCGTCATCCATTCACTGACGGCAACGACGAAGACAACGAGGAGACGACGTGGCAGGCATCGTCGAAGGCAAACGACTGTTGATCACCGGCATCACGATGGAGTCGTCCATCGCGTTCCATGTCGCGAGGATCGCCCAGGAGCAGGGCGCAGAGGTGATCCTGACGTCGTTCGGGCGCGTCATGCGGATCACCCAGACGATCAGCAGACGGCTGCCGACCACGCCGGAGCTGTTCGAACTCGACGTGACCGATCAAGGTCAGCTGGACAGCCTCGCGAGCCGGCTGCAGGACGCGGGTGTCGACTCGCTCGACGGTGTCCTGCACTCCATCGGCTTCGCGCCGCCCGGAGCGTTCGACTTCATGGCCGGCACCTGGGAGGACGCGGCGACGGCGTTGCAGGCCTCGGCATACTCCTTGAAGTCGCTTGCCGTTGCTGCACTTCCGTTGATGGGCGCAGGTTCGTCACTGGTCGGGCTGACCTTCGATGCGAAGTTCGCCTGGCCGGTCTACGACTGGATGGGTGTGGCGAAGGCGGCCTTCGAGTCGACCAACCGCTATCTCGCGCGTGACCTGGGACCGAAGGGCATTCGTTCGAACCTGGTGTCGGCCGGGCCGATCCGGACGACGGCCGCGAAGTCCATCCCCGGCTTCGAGCAGTTCGAGCAGGTGTGGGGCGAGCGGGCACCGCTCGGCTGGGACATCACCGATCCCGGTCCGGCCGCCCAGGCCTGCGTGGCTCTGATGTCCGACTGGTTCCCGGCGACCACCGGCGAGATCGTGCACGTCGACGGTGGCGTGCACGCGATGGGGCAGTAGCCGGCCGCACTAGCATCTTCGGCTATGAACACGTCGGCCGGCGTCCGCGTCGTCGGGGCGCGGATCCTGCGTGGCCCCAATCTGTATTTCACCCGTCCGGCGGCCAAACTCACCCTCCGGCTGCCCGGATATCTGGCTGCCGACGCGGCGCAGCTGCGCACCCTCGCGCGCGACATGGGCGTACGCGCCCGGGACGCGGGCGAGCCGGGCAGTGAGGCCCGCCGGGGCTTCGTGGGCCGGCTGGTCGAGCGCGCGATCCGGCTGGTCATGCGCGAAGCGGGTGTTGTCCGGATCGGCGTTCGAGTGCGGCCCGGGGACGCCCCCGACGAGATCGTGGTGGTGTGCGCGCTCACCAACGCGGGCCGGGCCGAGGCGGTTGCCGACGTGCTCGGGCCGTTGCTCGTCGACCTGCTCGACGGTGCCCCGGTCGACGAAACCGTTGCTGCCGCAGGCGATCGGGTGCGCGTCGCGCCGCTCGGTGAACGAGTTCGGCCGCTGCGCGCGAAGGTCCCGGTCGTTGCGGTCACCGGCACCAACGGCAAGACCACCACGACCCGGCTGATCGCGCACCTCGGTATGACGGCCGGGCTGCGCACCGGCTGGAGTTCGACCGACGGTGTGCTGGTCCAGGGGGAGGTGATCGACACCGGGGACTATTCGGGTCCCGGTGGCGCGCGGGCCGTGCTCGGAGCCCCCGGTGTGCAGTTCGGCGTGCTGGAGACCGCGCGCGGCGGGATGTTGTGGCGCGGGCTCGGCACCGCCCACAACGACGTCAGCGTGGTGACGAACGTCAGCCCGGACCACCTGGGGATGGACGGGATCGACACCCTCGACCAGCTGGCCGAGGTCAAGGCGATCATCACCAAGGTGACCAAGCCCAAGGGATGGGTCGTGCTCAACGGCGACGACCCGCGGGTCTGGGCGATGCGCACCTCCGCCAGTGGGCAGCCGTGGTGCTTCAGCCTGGACCCGGAGTCGCCGTCCCTGCGCGAAGCGTTGGAAGCGCACGGCCGCGGGATCACCGTGCTCGACGGGGACATCACCGTGCTGCTCCCCGGCGCGTCGCCGGATCGTCTGGTGAATCTGCTGGACGTGCCGATGACCCTGTCCGGACTGTCCGAACACAACATCGCGAATGCACTGGCGGGTGCCGCGGCGGGTCTCGGAGCCGGGCTGCCCCGGGAGGCGGTGGTCGAGGGCCTGCGGACCTTCACGCCGGACTATCGGCTCAACCCTGGCCGGATGAACATCTACACGGTGACCCTGCCGCAGGGCGGGACGGCGACCGTCATCCTCGACATGGCGCACAACGAGGGCGGCCTGGAGGCGCTGTTGCGGGTCGGCCGCGGCCTGGTCCGCCCCGGATCCCAGCTGCAGTTGGGGTTGGGCACCGGTGGTGACCGGACCGACGAGATCCTCATCCGGATGGGTGAGCTGGCCGGACTGGGCGCAGATCGGGTGCAGATCCAGCACAAGGAGCACTATCTGCGTGGCCGGTCCATGGAGGAGTTGGAAAGCTTTCTGCGACAAGGCCTTTCACGCGTCGGAGTCATCCCGACGGCGTCGTGGCCGGATGAGTTCAGTGGACTGACCGGATTGCTGGGCGCCGCCCACGACGGGGACGTGCTCGCGCTGATGACGCACTCGGACCGGGCCAAGCTGCATCAGTGGCTGATGTCGCACGGTGCCACCGCGGACGATGCCGCGACTGTCCGGCGCAAGGTCGTGGCGGCACGCGGCGAGCACGAAGCCGAACGCGAGATCGCCGAGCTGTGGGAATTGGACGACGACGCTGCGCGCATCGAGGCCGCGGTGGCTCTGCACCAGCGGTTCCCGAAGGACGGTCGGGTCCTTTACGAGCTGGCCGGTGCCTATGACTCCGCGGGCCGCGAAGCTGAGGCACTCCAGTGGTACGAGCGGGCGCTCGACAGCCGGATCGACGAGCCCTACCGGCATCGCGCGCTGATGCAGCAGGCGTCGACGCTGCGCCATCTGGGGCGCTTGGAGGAATCCCTCGCCATACTCGACAGACTGGCTGCGGACTATCCGGACAACGTCGCCGTCGTGCTCTTCCGTGCTCTCACCCTGCACGATCTCGGCCGTGACGCCGAGGCGTTAAAGGCAACGGCAAGCCGACTGGTGGCCTCCAGCGCCGAGCCCGACGTGCAGCGCTACCTGCGATCGCTCACGCGGTTCACTGCTGAGATCGAGTGACGGGCAGCCCGGCCGTTATACACATCGCGCGCCACACCGCGCGATGTGTCGGACCGGGATGGCTGGCTACATCGCCGGTATGCCGAGCGCGCGCCATACCGTGCGATGTGTCGGACGTCGAGCCACTCAGACGGTGCTGGCCGTCGGCGCGTCCTCGCCCTCGCCGACCGCCTCGCGCCATTCACTGTCCTCCGCGGCCGACGCCTCGGCGGCTTCGCTGACCAGTTGCTGTGGATCCAGGTCGGGGTCGCCCGGTTGTTCGTCGTCGGTGCGAGCGCCGGCATTGGCTTGGTGGGTAAAGCTTTCCAGCTCCGCAAGCACGGCGGCGTGCTGGTCGACGCACAGCATCACCAGATCGCCCGGGTTGGCCAGATGGACCGCGTGCCGGGTGGCCGCCAGTTCGTTCAGGACCGTGAACACCTGCCGGCAGCGCGCGCCGGCGGCCATCGCCTCGCGGACACCTTCCTCCACGAGCGCAGCGGCCGCGCCCGGCTCCCGACGTCGCAGGTTCTCGTCCTCGCGCAGGATCAGGACGTCGAAGTACTGCGCCGCTGCGCGTCCCAACTCGCGGATGTCGTCGTCCCGACGGTCGCCGGCCGCGCCCACCATGCCGATCCGCGAGATGCGGTGGTCCGCCGCACCCTGGCGCTGGTCGACATACCCCTGCACGAACTCCCCGAGCCGGTGCATGCCGGGCGGGTTGTGGCAGTAGTCGACGAAGACCTCCGCGTGGTTGACCTCGACCCGGTTGAGCCGGCCGGGGGAGAGGTAGTAGGTCGTCGTGAACGTCCGCAGACCCTGTCGGATGTCGTGCAACGGCGCACCGGCCGCGAACGCCGCTCCGGCCGCGGCGAGCGCGTTGGCGACGTTCATCCGGGCGGTGCCCCCGAACGTCGACGGCAAGAGGTGCGTCCAGGCCAACGGCATCGACCGGCGGCCCTGCTTGAGCACGATCATCTCGCCGCGGTCCGACGGCTCGAGCACGACGGCGCGAGCGCCCCGGCGGCACTTCTCATCGATGAAATCACGCACCCGGCTGCCGGGCGGCTCCATCGAGAACCACACGATGGTGCCGGAGCAGCGGCGCCGCATCGCCCGGACCAAGGAGTCATCGGCATTCAGCACGGCATAGCCGTCGCGCGGAACCGCTTCTACGACAACAGCTTTCACCCGTGCGAGCTGCTCCAGCGTGTCGATGCCGTGCATGCCGAGGTGGTCGGGCGCGATGTTGGTGACGATGGCGATGTCGTTGCGGTCATAGCCCAGGCCTTCCCGGAGTATGCCGCCGCGCGCGACCTCCAGCACCGCGAAGTCGACCCGGGGATTCTGCAGAACCATCCGCGCCGAGCGGGGACCGGAAGCGTCGGCCTTGATGACCAGCCGCTCGTCGATCACGATGCCGTCGGTCGACGTCATCCCGACCTTGCGGCCGAGGCCTTTCATGATGTGCGCCAGCATCCGTGACGTCGTGGTCTTGCCGTTGGTGCCGGTCACGGCGACGATCGGCACGCGCGACGGCGAGCCGGGCGGGAAGAGCAGGTCGACGACCGGCTTGGCGATGAACTGCGGTTCGCCGACGGTCGGATGCGTGTGCATACGGAAGCCGGGTGCTGCGTTGACCTCGCAGATCGCGCCGCCGGTTTCCCGGACCGGCGCAGTGATGTCCGGGCAGATGAAGTCGATGCCCGCGACGTCCAGGCCGATGAGTTGCGCTGCCTCCTCGGCGATCTCGACGTTGTCGGGGTGCGCGTCGAAGGTGCGGTCGATCGAGATGCCGCCGGTCGACATGTTGCCGGTGAGCGCGAGTTTGACCATCTCGTCCTTCACCGGCACGTCGGTCATTGCGTAGCCCTGCTCGCGCACCAGCTCGATCGCCGCATCGTCGACGGCGATGCGGGTCAGGACCTTCTCGTGACCCACCCCGCGGCGTGGGTCGGCGTTGGTGATGTCGACGAGTTCGGCGACCGTGTGGGTGCCGTCGCCGATCACGTGCGCCGGGACGCGCTCGGCGATGGCCGCCATCCGGCCGCCGATGATCAGGCAGCGGTAGTCCTTGCCGGTGATGAACGACTCGACCTGGACGACACCGCGGCGGCTCTGCTCGGCCGCGAGCGGGAACGACCGCAGCACCTCCTCCTCGGACCGGAGGCCGAGGATCACGCCGCGCCCGTGGTTGCCGTCCAGCGGCTTGATCACCACGGGGAAGCCGATCCTGCGCGCTGCCGCGGCGGCGCCTTCGGCGGTGCGCACGGTCACGGCCTTGGGCACCGGCAACCCGGCCGAGCCGAGCAGGGTGGCGGTGAGGTTCTTGTCGCCGGCGATGTCGACGGCCAGCGCCGGTGTCCGGGAAGTCATGGTGGCCCGGATGCGTTGAGCGTGCACGCCCTGGCCGAGCTGCACCAGGGAGTGCTGGTTGAGCCGCGTCCACGGGATGTCACGGCTGACCGCCTCGTCGATGATCGCGGCGGTCGACGGGCCGAAGGCGGTGCGCGCGGCGAGCCGGAGGAACTGGTCGAGCTCGGCGGCGAAGTCGAAATCCGCTGTGCGAACGATCAGTTCGTTGACCATGCGGATCGCAAGATCGCCCGCGGCCACCCCGACGCCCTCGTCGTAGAAGCCGAAGATCACGTTGTAGAGGCCGGGCCGGTCCTTCTCGCCGCGGGTCTTGCCGCGGCGCAGGTCGTGTCCCGCCTCCTGCTGGAGTTGCAGCGCGACGTGTTCGGCGACGTGGCCGAGCCAGGTGCCCTCACGCAGGCGCTCGACGAAACCGCCGCGGTGACCGCGCGAGCAGGTGTGCTCGGCGAGGCCCGGCAACCACTCGAGCAGCGCGTCGGTGAAGCCCGGCAGCGTGTTGGTCGGATGGTTCTCCAGCTCACCGAGATCAACGAGGAGGTGGACCGCCTGGCCGTAGTCCCAGACGTTCGGACCGCGATAGACGCGCGACCGCAGGACCTTCAGCTGCCCGTTGATCGGTGGCTGCTCCATCGACCGTCTCCTCTCGTGGTGGCTGTATGACGGGTGGAGTGTCTCACCGCCGCAGTGCGGCAGCAGCGGTGGCTGTGTCGTGCCGATCGCGGCTGGTGGAGACGGCCAGATCGGCATACTTCTCGTCGAAATCGGTGAGCGTCGCCGACTCCAGGTCGAACGTCGCACCGAACGGCAGCGTGTGCACGATCGCGCCGGTGACCAGCAGCGGCGCGTCACGCTCGGCCTCATGGGCGTCGGTGACGGCGGTGCGCGCGTCCACCACGAACACCGCGCCCGAGCCGACCACGGTCAGCTCCGTGCCGTCGGTGATCTCGGCGGCCGTGTCCTCGTCGATGCCCATCCCGAGCAGGCTGGGCGACGACGCGACGAGCGAGAGCAACCTGCCGTAGCGGGCTCGCTGGTCGAAGTGCTGGTCGACGATGACGCCGGGCAGCAGGCCGAGGCCCGCGGTGAGCTGACTGGACCGCTGCCGGGGGGTGACGCCCTCGTCGCCCATCGAGATCATGAACCGGCTCATGATGGAGGCGCCGGCGGACGTCCCGGCGACGACGGCGCCCCTCTCGTAGGCGCGCTGGATCGCCGCGCTCAGCGGAGTGCCGACGATGAGCTGGCTGAGGCGCAGCTGGTTGCCGCCGGACAGGAAGATGCCGGTTGCCCCGTCGATGAGTGCCTGCAGCTCCTCGTCGCTGCTCTGTGCCCGGTCGCGCGGGTTGACCGCGTCGATCTGCGGGGCGCCGAGCCGCGAGAACACGGTCGAGTAGACCTCGACGACCTCCTCCGGCACCGAGGAGGCGGTCGGGATGATGACGATCCGGGACTTGCGGCCACCGGCCAGGCGCACGAAGCGCCGCAGGATCGTCACGCGACCGACCTTGTCCTCCGCACCCCCGATGATCAGCAACGACCGACGAGCAGGATCAGACATGAGGCGAGTCTAGGGAAGCAGCGCCGATCCCGTCGGACGTCTCATCGTCAGGGGCGATGCGGTCGGCCTCCTCGACGTCTTCTCGCGAGATCCCGAGCATGAACAGGACTGTGTCGAGGTAGGGCACGTTGACGCTGGTGTCCGCCTGCTCGCGCACGATCGGCTTGGCGTTGAACGCGATTCCGAGTCCCGCCGTGGCGAGCATGTCCAGGTCGTTGGCGCCGTCCCCGACCGCCACCGTCCGGGAGAGCGGTAGACCCTCCGCGGCCGCGAATCGCCGCAGCGCACGTGCCTTCTCGGCGCGATCGACGACCGTGCCCTCGACCCGGCCGGTCAGCTTCCCGTCACGCACTTCCAGCCGGTTGGCGTGTACGTGATCGATGCCGAGCTCGGCGGCGAGCGGACCGACGATCTCGAGAAAGCCACCGGAGACGACCGCGACCGAGAAGCCCAGCCGGCGTACGGTGCGGACCAGGATCCGGGCGCCGGGCGTGAGGCGCACGGCGCGTCGTACGTCCTCGAAGACCGACTCGTCCAGCCCCGCCAGGCAGCGCACCCGCTCGTGCAGGCTCTGCTCGAAGTCCAGCTCCCCGCGCATCGCCCGCTCGGTGACGGCGGCCACCTCGCGTTCGCGTCCCGCATGTGCGGCGAGGAGCTCGATCACCTCGTCACGGATCAGGGTGCTGTCCACGTCCATCACCAACAGGCGACGACCGCGACGGGCGAGGCCGCCGGGCGACACCGCGATGTCGATGCCGTGCTCGGCCGCGATCAACGCCAGGCTGCGCCGCAGCCGTGGGACATCCGCACCCGACAGGTCCAGCTCGATCGTCGTGACGGGGTCGCGGGACAACCGACGGATGCGGTCGATGTTGGCGTCCTGCCGGCCGATCGCTGCGGTCACGGCGGCCAGCCCGGCAGCTGCCAGGGGTGCTCCGAGCACCACCACGGAGGCTCGACCGGTGCGGCGGGATGGGTTGTCCCCGTGACCCGGCTCGACCGTCGCGGTGAGCCCGTGCCGCTCGGCCATCCGCTCGATGGCGGTCGGCAGGTTGTCGGCGCCGTCCCGCGGTCCGAGCAACGCCGTGAGGATCAGGCGGCCGCGCACCACGGCCTGCTCGAGATCGAGGACGACCGCTCCGGCGGCAGCGGCGACCGCCAGCAGGTCCGCGGACACCCCGGGCCGGTCCGTGCCGACGAGGGTCACGAGCAGGGTGGTGAATGACGGATTCTGTTGTCCGGCAGGCAGGTTCACGCCGGGATGACCGTGCCTTTGCCGACGACGACGATGCCGGAATCGGTGACGGTGAACCCACGAGCGCGATCCTCGTCGTGGTCGAGACCGATACTCGCGCCGGTCGGCACGTGGACGTCCTTGTCGATGATCGCGCGCTGGATGCGGCAGTGCCGGCCGATGTCCACGTTGTCCATCAGGATGGCGTCGTCGACCTGGGCGAACGAGTGCACTCGCACATTGGTGGACAGGATCGAGTTGCCGATCACCGATCCGCTGACGATGCATCCGGGGGAGACCATCGACCCGGTCGCCATCCCGCTGCGGTCCGAGGCACCGTGCACGAACTTGGCCGGCGGATAGCCGGTGTCCATGGTGCGGATCGGCCAGTCGTAGTTGTAGAGGTTGAAGATCGGATGGATCGACACGAGGTCCATGTGCGCGTCGTAGAACGAGTCGAGCGTGCCCACGTCGCGCCAGTAGCCGAAGTCGCGCTCGGTCACACCGGGGATCTCGTTGTCCCGGAAGTCGTAGGCGTAGGCATCGCCCTTGTCGACGAAGGCGGGGATGATGTTGCCACCCATGTCGTGCTTGCTGGACTCGTCGTCAGCGTCGGTGATCACCGCCTCCACCAGCGCGTCGGCGTCGAAGACGTAGTTGCCCATCGACGCGAGAACCTCGTGTGGTGAATCGGCCAGACCGACCGGGTCAGAAGGCTTTTCGCGGAACGCGCCGATCCGCTGGCCCTCGCCCTCGGCCAGCTCGATGACGCCGAACTGGTCTGCCAGCTCGATCGGTTGCCGGATGGCGGCCACGCTGGCGCGCGCACCCGACTCGATGTGCTGATCGACCATTTGGGCGAAGTCCATCCGGTAGACGTGGTCCGCCCCCACCACCACGACGATGTCGGGCTTCTCGTCGTGAATCAGGTTGAGGCTCTGGTAGATCGCGTCCGCGGAGCCGGCGAACCATTGTTTGCCGCGGCGCTGCTGCGCCGGCACCGGCGCGACGTAGTTGCCGAGCATCGTCGACATGCGCCACGCCTTGGCGACGTGCCGGTCCAGGCTGTGCGACTTGTACTGCGTGAGCACGACCATCCGGAAGTAGCCGCTGTTGGCCAGGTTGGACAAGGCGAAGTCGATCAGCCGGTAGATGCCACCGAACGGCACCGCCGGTTTCGCCCGGTCGGCGGTCAGCGGCATCAGCCGCTTGCCCTCGCCACCGGCCAGGACGATCGCCAACACAGAAGGTCCATTACGTCGCACCATGCACATAACTTAGAGGGCCGACTAGCGCTAGCGTCAGCCCTGTGAGAGTCGATCTGCTGACCAAGGAATATCCGCCGAACATCTACGGCGGTGCGGGAGTGCACGTTGCCGAGCTGGTGCGCGCCTTGCGCGGCGTGGGCGACGACGTCCGCGTGCGTGCTTTCGGCAGTCCGGTGGATGAGACGGGTACGACCGGCTATCCCGATCTGCCCGAACTCCGGGACGCCAATGCCGCACTTCGGACCATGGGAGTCGACCTCGCCATCGCGTCCGACTGCGCCGGTGCAGACATCGTGCACTCACACACCTGGTACGCGAACTTCGCCGGGCACGTCGCCTCGCTGCTGCACGGCATGCCGCACGTGGTGACCGCGCACAGTCTGGAGCCGATGCGGCCGTGGAAGGCCGAGCAGCTGGGCGGTGGCTACCGGCTGTCGTCATACATCGAGGGGACGGCGTATGACGGTGCCGCCGCCGTCATCGCCGTGAGCCACGGGATGCGCGCCGACGTGCTTGCGAGCTATCCGGGTCTTGACCCGGCGAAGGTGCACGTGGTGCACAACGGCATCGATTCCCAACTGTGGCATCGGGACACGAGTGACGAGGCGACGGCGACGGTTCGTGCGCACGGCATCGACCCGGCGCGACCGAGTGTCATCTTCGTCGGCCGGATCACCCGGCAGAAGGGCCTGCCCTACCTGTTGCGCGCCGCCGCGGAGCTGCCGTCGGAGGTGCAGCTCATCCTGTGCGCCGGGGCGCCCGACACCCCGGAGATCCTCGCAGAAGTGGAAGACCTGGTTGCCGAGCTCCGGAAGTCTCGATCCGGAGTCGTGTGGATCCCGGACATGCTGCCGCGTGCGGAAGTGATCGCGTTGCTCTCTGCCGCAACGGTGTTCGTGTGTCCTTCGGTCTACGAGCCGCTCGGCATCGTCAACCTCGAGGCCATGGCGTGCGGCTGCCCGGTGGTCGGCACCGCGACCGGCGGCATCCCGGAGGTCGTTGCCGACGGGGAGACGGGGTGGCTGGTCCCGATCGACCAGGTGACAGACGGGACGGGCACACCGAAGGATCCGGACAGGTTCGTCGCCGACCTCGCGTCGACTCTCACTGCCGCGGTCAGCGATCCGGCCGAAGCGCGCCGGCGCGGTGCGGCCGGACGGGAGCGTGCAGTGCGCGAATTCGGTTGGGACACCATCGCGCAGCGCACTCAGGAGGTCTACGCAGCGGTCTCAGGCGCGTAGCCCGGCGAGATGCAACGCCGCAGCGGTCGTGGCGTGGGCCATGGCCCGATCAGCCGCGGTCTGCAGCTCGCGGAGCGCCCGGTGCCGTCCGGCGTCGGAGGCGACGTCGATCGCGTGCGAGTGGTCGAGCGCGAAATCCGCAGCGGCTGCGACGGTTCCGGCGGTCTGCAAGATGCGGAGAGCTCTGCCGGGCAGGCCCGACGGCAGCCCCCATTCGCGCAGGGCGGTCACCTCGTCGGCCCGGGCGCGCAGGTTCGAGCCGGCGAACGGCCCGATGTCGAGTGACTCCAACGTGTTCGACGCCTGCGCGAGAGAGGTGCGCAGCTCGCGTTCGATCTGCGACTCGTGCAGTTCCTCCAGGCGATGCGTCGGGGTCGGTGAGCAGTCGTAGGCCGTGAGGCGCACCGTCATACCCTCGTCGCCCTGAGGCCCGAAGATCTCGACCGACGGCACCAGCGCGCCACCGATGGCCGGCACAAAGACGCATTCCCCGGATTCGGTTGCGGCTGCGTTGAGTTCGGGGTTGCCGCGCGGCATGCCGGAGACGTCGCCGGCACGCGGCAGAGCGCACGCCAGCACGCGCTCACCGAAGTCCTGCCACATCGCGAGATGACCGACATCGCCGGCCACGTGGTCGGCGTCCGGCAGCGCTTGACGGACCGCCTCCTCCAGGTCCAGGTGGCCGGCCCAGGCAGCGGTCACCCACAGGCTGAGACGCACGGCGGCAGGCAGATCGGGCATGGCCGCACCAGCGTATGCCGGACACAGAATCCCAAGGGACGACCGGTGCCGGCCCGACACACCCCACGCCGTAAGGTCTCTTCCCATGAGCGATGTGCTGGCACTCGCCGACGTGAGCGTCGTACGGGGAGACAAGCGGCTGCTCGACTCCGTCACCTGGGAGGTCGAGGAGGGCGAACGCTGGGTTGTGCTCGGGCCCAACGGAGCCGGGAAGACCACCCTGTTGCAGGTTGCCGCAGCGCGCATGCACCCGTCGTCCGGCGTCGCCGGCGTCCTGACCGAGGTCCTCGGCACCGTGGACGTCTTCGAGCTGCGTCCGCGCATCGGGCTGGCCTCCGCGTCCATCGCCGAGCGCATTCCGAACGGCGAGATCGTGGCCGACGTGGTCGTGACGGCGGCATACGGCATGCTCGGGCGCTGGCGCGAGCAGTATGACGAGCTCGACCACCAGCGTGCCGCAGAGTTGCTCGATGCCGTCGGGGCGGGGCATCTGGCCGCCCGGCGGTTCGGCACGCTGAGCGAGGGTGAGCGCAAGCGGGTGCAGATCGCGCGCGCTCTGATGACCGACCCGGAGCTGATGCTGCTCGACGAGCCCGCCGCGGGCCTCGATCTCGGCGGCCGGGAGGACCTGGTCATTCGGCTCGGCGAGATCGCCCAGGACGTCGAGTCGCCGGCGCTGGTGCTGGTCACCCACCACGTGGAGGAGATTCCGCCCGGCTTCACCGACGTCCTGCTGCTGCGCGACGGCAAGGTCGTCGCCGCCGGGCCCATCGAGGCAACCCTGACCGCCGGAAACCTCTCAGCCACCTTCGGTCTCGACCTCACCGTCGAGCAAGTCGGTGACCGATGGACGGCGCGTGCGGTGCAGCAGCCCCGCGGCCGGCACGCGGCAGGCTGATTTTCCCTGACCACATGTCGCTGACCCACATCCTGCTGATCGCCCTTGCGGGTGTCGCGGCCGGAACCATCAACACCGTCGTCGGCTCGGGCACGCTGATCACCTTCCCGACACTGTTGGCGTTCGGCTACCCGGCGGTGCCGGCCAACATCTCGAACTCGGTCGGTCTGGTCGCCGGCGGTGTCTCCGGGTCCTGGGGCTATCGCAAGGAAGTCGTGGGTGCGGGACCGCGGCTACGGCAACTCACGCCGATGTCCTTCCTGGGCGCGGCTGTCGGCGCGTTGCTGCTGATCTGGCTGCCGCCGTCCGCGTTCAAGACGATCGTCCCGACGTTGATCCTGCTCGGGATCGTGCTGGTGATCATCGGCCCCTGGCTGCAGCGCCGGGCGGCTGCGCGGCGACCCGACGAGTCTGCACCGATGTCGGGCGGCCGTCAGCTGATCCTGACCGGTGGCGTGTTCGTGTGCGGTGTCTACGGCGGTTACTTCGGCGCTGCTCAGGGTGTGCTGCTGATGGGCCTGATGAGCGCCCTGCTGCCGGACTCGCTGCAGCGACTCAACGGCATCAAGAACATCCTGAGCACGATCGTCAACTTCGTGGCTGCTCTGGTTTTCATCGCGGTGTCGTTCCACAACGTGCGGTGGAGCGTCGCGCTGCTCATCGCGATCGGTTCGATCATCGGCGGATTCATCGGCGCGAAGGTGGGCCGCAAGCTGCCGCCCTGGCTGCTGCGCGCGTTCATCGTGGTGGTCGGCGTCATCGCGATCGCGACGATGATCTGAGGTTCACTCCGTGGGGAGCGCATTGGGCTGCGACTGAATCGACGCCGACGCTGATCGTCGCGGTCCGACCGTGTCGCTGGTTCGCGGTGAGCGAGTCATAGGCTGATCCATCGTGCCGGTCATCGAGATCACCGATCCCAGCGACGAGCGGGTCCGCGACTACTTCCGGCTGACCGATGTCGCGCTGCGCCGCCGTCTGGAACCCGAGCACGGGCTCTACCTCGCCGAGAGCGAGAAGGTCATCCGGCGCGCACTCGGTGCCGGTCACCGGCCGCGGTCCTACCTGATGGGTCGGCGCTGGCTCACCGACCTCGCGGACCTGGTGCAGCAGGCGACGACGTCCGGCATACCCGTGTATGTCGCGGCCGACGACGTGATCGAGCAAATGACCGGCTTCCACCTGCACCGCGGCGCGCTGGCGTCGGTGCACCGGCCGGTCCTGCCGGCATACCAGGACCTCCTCGCGGCCGCCGGTCGTTCACGGATCGCGGTGCTGGAAGGGCTGGTCGAGCACACCAACGTGGGTGCGATGTTCCGGTCGGCGGCCGCGCTGGGTGTCGACGCGGTGCTGGTGACTCCGGGGTGCGCGGACCCGTTGTACCGTCGGTCGATCCGGGTCTCGATGGGCACGGTCTTCCAGGTGCCGTGGACGCGGATCGAGCCGTGGCCGAAGGGGATCGAGGTATTGCAGGAGCACGGTTATGTCGTCGCCGGTATGACGCTCGGCGAGGACTCGATCACCCTCGACGAACTGGTGGCCAGGGACCATCCGAAGCTGGCGCTGGTCTTCGGGACCGAGGGGCACGGGCTGACCGGCGCCACCGACCGCCTGCTGGACGTGCGGGTCAACATCCCGATGGCCGGCGGAGTGGACTCCCTGAATGTCGCCGCATCCTCGGCAGTCGCGTTCTACGCGACGAGGTAGCGGACGTTTTTTGGGTCAACGACGCGACCGTGCTCGCTGGCGTCGGGCGCCGGTGGGATTGGAACCGGCGGGTTCGGGGTACACCACATCCCGAATCTGACGGAGGCATGTCATGAACAGCACGACCTGGTGGATCATCATCGCGATCATCGTGGTGATCCTGATCCTCATTCTGATCGCGATCTGGCAGGGCAAGCGACGCACCGCCGCACGCCGTGACGAGGCGCAGCAGCTGCGGCACAGTGCCAAGGAGAACCACGGCACGGTGGTGGAGGCGCAGCAGCGCGCCGAGACAGCGGCGGCCGAGGCGCAGCGGGCCCGGGCCGAGGCCGAGGTGCAGCAGCGCCGCGCCGACGAACTCGAAAGGGAGGCCGGCCACCAGCAGAAGGCGGCCGCGGCCGTCGCACGGGATCGC
>NZ_JBMAMH010000020.1:0-58252 GCF_058148645.1 Flexivirga sp. YIM B11880 | reverse complement strand
GGGCACGACGAGGAGCGCGCCGCGTCCGCCGCGCAGCGTCGCTCGGGCCGCCTGCGCCAGCGCGGCCGGCCAGTCCAGCGCCGGGTCGACGGTCGGCGCGGCGAGCCAGGAGGCGGCCGGGTCGTCGCCGTCCGCGAGGCGTCGCAGGAGCGCCTCTCCTGCCGGGTAGCGCCGCCAGGCAACGGCATCAGGTGCCGTCGGTCGCACGACAGCTGGGGCCGGCTTGGCGTCGAGCGCCTTCTCGGCGGCGGCGTGCCGGGGTGGTACGGCCAGCCGGAGCACGTCGGCCAGCGGACCGGCGTAGTGATCGGCGATCTCCCGCGCGGCGGCGAGCACCGCGGGCGTCAGCACCGGCTCCGGGCTCACCACGCGTCGCAACGGGGTCAGCGTGCCGGTGTGCTCCGCCTCGGCGGTGCGCTCGACGACGTAACCGGACACGTCCTTGCCGGCGAACCGCGCCTTGACCCGCACACCCGGTTGCGCGGCGTCGGCCAGCTCCGCCGGCACGGCGTATTCGAACTGCCGGTCCAAGTGCGGCAACGAGACGTCGAGCACCACACGCCCCACGGGCAGCGGAACGGCGGGGGTGTCCGGGACGGCCCGAACGCGCTCGGTCACGACCTTGGGCGCCGCGGCGTGCAACAGCTGCAACTGCTGCGGCGTCGCCGGCTTCGGCCTGCTCGCTTCCGTCCTGCGCCCGGTGCGGGGCTCATCGGACGGCTGCATGCCCCCGTTTATACGCGATGCCTCGGACAGCCCTGGCGGCATACCGTCCCCACAGACCGACCGTCGGTCCTTCGGGACGCCCCGGTTCTGTGCGGAGTCGTAGGCGTCAGATGGCGCGGCGCAGCGCCTCCACCTTGTCGGTGCGCTCCCAGGTGAAGGCGTTCTCGACGCCGTCGGCCTTGGTGCGGCCGAAGTGGCCGTAGGCCGCGGTCGGCTTGTAGATCGGCCGCAGCAGGTCCAACTCCTCGACGATGGCCGCCGGGCGCAGGTCGAAGACGGTGGTGATCGCGTCCTGGATCTTGTCCAGCGGCTGGGTCTCGGTGCCGAAGGTTTCGACGTAGAGTCCGACCGGCTGCGCCTTGCCGATCGCGTAGGCCACCTGGACCTCGCAGCGGTCCGCGAGACCGGCGGCGACGACGTTCTTGGCCACCCAGCGCATCGCGTATGCCGCCGAGCGGTCGACCTTCGACGGGTCCTTGCCGGAGAATGCGCCACCGCCGTGCCGCGCCATGCCGCCGTAGGTGTCGACGATGATCTTGCGGCCGGTGAGACCCGCGTCCCCCATCGGGCCGCCGATCTCGAACACGCCGGTCGGGTTGATCAGCTTGCGGTAGGAGGAGGTGTCCAGGGAGTTGCCCGTCGCAGCGAGCTCCTCGAGCACCGGCTTGATGACGTGGGTGTCGATGTCCGGCTCGAGCATGCCTTCGAGCGAGATGTTCGGGGCGTGCTGGGTCGACAGCACGACGGTGTCGAGGCGGACTGCCTTGTCGCCGTCATACCCGATGGTCACCTGGGTCTTGCCGTCCGGCCGCAGGTAGGCGAGCTCGCCGCTCTTGCGGACGCTGGTGAGCCGCTCGGAGAGGCGGTGCGCCAGGAAGATCGGCAGCGGCATCAGCTCGGCGGTGTCGGAGCAGGCGTAGCCGAACATCAGCCCCTGGTCGCCGGCACCCTGGCTGTCGCGGACGTCCGTGCCGCCCTCGGCACGGTGCTCGTGCGCGGTGTCCACGCCCTGCGCGATGTCGGGCGACTGCTCGCCGATCGAGATCGACACGCCGCAGGAGTGCCCGTCGAAGCCCTTGAGCGAGGAGTCGTAGCCGACCTCGACGATGGTGTCCCGGACGAGTTGGGCGATCGGCACGTAGCTCTTGGTCCGGACCTCGCCGGCGACGTGCACGAGACCGGTGGTCACCATCGTTTCCACGGCGACGCGGGACTTGGGGTCCTCGGCGAGCATGGCGTCCAGGATCGAGTCACTGATCTGGTCGCAGATCTTGTCGGGGTGTCCCTCGGTGACGGATTCCGAGGTGAACAGACGGGCCACAGGTTGCTCCTTCGTGTGCAGCGGCTGCTGGCTGGTCGGCGGAACGCCGGACCGCTTCGGATCCTAGACCGTTTCCAAGATGCGCTCGACGGCGTCCCAGATGGCCGCGGCGAGGGTGAGCTTGTCGGCCGGGCCGACGGTCGTCTCGGCACCGTCCCGCGTCAGGATGTGTATGGCGGCCTCGTCCTGACCGAACGTCACGCCCGGTCCGACCTCGTTGACGACCTGCAGGTCGCTCCCCTTCCGGACGAACTTCGCCCGGGCGTGCTCCATGACCGAGCCGCCCGCGTCCCCGGTCTCGGCCGCGAAACTGACGATCAGCGGTGTCGTCGCCTCGCCACGTGCGGCAACGAGGCCCTTGACGATGTCGGGGTTCTCGACCAGGTGCAGCACCAGGTCGCCGCCGCCCCCGGTCTTCTTGATCTTGTGCTCGGCGTATGACGCGGACCGGTAGTCCGCCGGCGCGGCGGCCATCACGACGGCGTCGGCGTCCTTGGCCGCGGCGGTGACCGCGTCCTGCAGCTGCAGGGTGGTCTCGACCTCGACGAGTTGCACGCCGTCGGGCACCGGGAGCGACGCATTGGCGCTCACCAGCGTGACGTCCGCACCGCGCTGGGCCGCGACCGCCGCGAGCGCGTAGCCCTGTTTGCCGCTCGACCGGTTGCCGACGAACCGCACCGGGTCGATCGGCTCTCGCGTGCCGCCCGCGGAGACCACCACGCGGCGACCACGCAGCGACCCATCGGCGTTGGGCACGAGTCCCAAGGCGTAGGAAGCGATTTCATCGGGTTCGCGCAGGCGGCCGGGGCCGGTGTCGGCGCCGGTGAGCCGCCCCGAATCGGGGTCCATGACGTGCACACCGCGCTCCCGCAGCGTCGCGACGTTGGCGACGGTGGCCGGGTGGAGCCACATCTCGGTGTGCATGGCGGGTGCGAAGACGACCGGACAGCGAGCGGTCAGCAGCGTGTTGGTGAGCAGGTCATCGGCCAGCCCGTGGGCGGCCTTGGCGATCAGGTCCGTCGTCGCGGGTGCCACGACGACCAGGTCGGCCTGCTTGCCGAGCCGGACGTGCGGCACGTCCTCCACGCGCGTCCACACGTCGTCCGCGACCGGTTTGCCGGAGAGCGCCGCCCAGGTCGGTGCGCCGACGAAGCGCAGCGCGGCCGCGGTCGGGATCACGGTCACGTCGTGACCTGCCTCGGTGAACCGGCGCAGCAGCGAGCACGCCTTGTAGGCGGCGATGCCCCCACTCACGCCGAGAACGATGCGCATGGAAAGGGTGGCGCTTAGGCCTCGACCTGCTCGATCGACAGCAGCCCGTCGTTGATCTCGCGCAGCGCGATGGACAGCGGCTTGTCGTTGACCTGGCTGTCGACGAGCGGGCCGACATACTCCAGCAGACCCTCGGACAGCTGCGAGTAGTAGGCGTTGATCTGCCGCGCCCGCTTGGCGCCGTAGATGACCAGCGCGTACTTGGAGTCGGCGACCTGCAGCAGGTCGTCGATCGGCGGGTTGGTGATGCCCTCGGGGGCGGCCTTGGTGCCAGACACGAAGAAATCTCGCTTCTAGTTGGTGGGTGATTGGCGATCAGCTCGGGCGCTGTCGGGGACGGCGCACACGTGCTGCTGCATCAAGTGTACGAGTTCCTCGGCGGCGCGCCGAACATCGTCGTTGACGATGGTGGTGTCGAACTCCTCCTGCGCCGCGAGTTCGCGTCGCGCCGTCGCCAGCCGGATCTCGCGCTCGGCCTCCGTTTCGGTCCCCCGGCCGACGAGTCGGCGGACCNTCCTGCGCCGCGAGTTCGCGTCGCGCCGTCGCCAGCCGGATCTCGCGCTCGGCCTCCGTTTCGGTCCCCCGGCCGACGAGTCGGCGGACCAGCTCCTCCCAGCTCGGCGGCGCAAGGAACACGAAGTAGGCCTCGGGGAGTTGCTCCCGGACCTGCCGGGCGCCCTGCAGGTCGATCTCCAGCAGCGGCAGCTTGCCCTCGGCGGCCGCCTGCAGCACCGGTCCGCGGGGAGTGCCGTAGCTGGCCCGGCCGTGCACGATCGCGTGCTCGAGGAAGTCGCCGTGGGCAACCATCTCGTCGAACTGCTGCTGGCTGATGAAGTGGTAGTGCGTGCCGTCGATCTCCCCCGGCCGGGCCGGCCGGGTCGTCGCCGACACCGAGAGCCACACCTCCGGATAGTGCTCGCGGATGTATGCCGACACCGTGCCCTTGCCGACCGCGGTGGGTCCGGCAAGCACGACCAACGGGGCGCAGTCGGTGTCTGCCGGCCCGTCAGATGCGTGCTCCGATGTCACGAATCCCCGCCGTGCTCAAAGTGTTCCAGCAGCCGCTGCACCTGGTTGGCGCCGAGGCCGCGGACGCGACGGGTCTCGGCGATCCCGATCTCGCCCATGATCTGCCGGGCCCGCACCCGCCCGACGCCGGGCAGCGACTCCAGCAGCGCCGAGACCTTCATCTTGCCGATGACCTCGTTGTCCTTGCCCGCCTCGATCACCTCGCGCAGGGAGCCCTGTGCATACTTCAGGCGGTTCTTGACCTCAGCCCGTTCTCGGCGCGCCGCGGCCGCCTTGGCGAGTGCCTCGGCGCGCTGTTCCGGCGTCAATTGCGGTAGGGCCACGTGACTTTCTCCTGCGTGCGTCAGATGCGAAGAACTCGGTCTCCGTGCGGCGTCGATCCGCACCCAGCGAACCTAGCGAGTGTCCGCGTCGTTCGGCAACGAGGGTCCGCCGCGGCGGCGCGCCCGCGCCCCGAAAAGACCTGCTCGCAGGCGATTACAGTGGCGCGATGAGCTCCGAGACGATCGACACCCGCCTGTCCGCCACGCTCAGCCGGAAGTGGCACGCACTCAGTTCGGTCCAGCGCACGCTGATCCTTGTCGGCTCCGCCATCGACACCGCCGCCAAGACGGCCGCGCTCATCGACCTGGCCCGCCGCCCGGCCGACGAGGTCCGCGGCCCGAAATGGGCCTGGGCGATGGTGCTGCCGGTGGTGAACTCGGCCGGGTTGCTGCCCGCGGCATACTTCCGCTTCGGCCGGCGCTGACCCCGTTGTCCCGCCGGGAGGCACTGAAGCACCTCACCGGTTGACGCGGACTGGGAAAGCTCAGACCGGGCGCTGGCTGAGCGTCCGCGCCTCCTCCTGGGCGGCGTGCAAGCCGTGCCGCAACGCGGCCACGTCCGGGCCCGACGCCAGCAGCGCCCGCGAGGCGGCGGGCAGCACCAGCCGCGAGGCCGGCCCGAACCCGCGCCCGACATCGCCGATGGTCGCGCCCTGCGCGCCCACCCCGGGCGCCAGCAGCGGCGCACGGGACTGGGCGAGCCGCTCGGTCAGCCCGAGATCGGCGATGTCCTTGCCGACCGTCGCACCGACCACCATGCCCACGTCACCGAAGCCGTCCGCGGGCGCCAGCGCGTTGGCGTCGGACACCGCGTCGATGATCGCGCCGCTCACCGTGTCGCCGTCCCAGGACGCGTGCTGGACCGATGCGCCCTCGGGGTTGGAGGTCATCGCGAGGATGAAGACGCCGCGGTCCGTGCGCCGCGCCAGGTCGAACGCCGGCGCGAGAGAACCGAATCCCAGGAACGGGCTGACCGTGATGGCGTCCGCGCGCAGCGGCGACGCGTCATCGAGATAGGCCTCCGCATAGGCGAGCATGGTCGACCCGATGTCACCGCGCTTGACGTCGAGCAGGCTCAGCGTGCCGAGTTCGCGCAGTCCTGCGAGCACGTCCTCCAGCACCTCCACCCCGGCGGCGCCGAATCGCTCGAAGAACGCGCTCTGCGGCTTGACGATGGCGACCTGGCCGCCATACGCCTCCACCGTGATCTCGGCGAACCGGCGCAGCCCCTGCACCGAGACCGGCAGCTCCCAGGCCTTCAGCAGCGACGCGTGCGGATCGATGCCGGCACACAGCGGACCGAACCGCGCGACGGCCTCACCGAGTCGGATTCCGAACGGCTCCACGGCGATTCACTTCCTGCCGGTTTCTTCGTCGCGCTTGGGTCGGCGCCCATAGAGGTCGAGGTCCCTCGCGTGGTCCTGCAACGGCTTCACCTTGAACGGCCCGGCCAGCTGCGCCTCGATGCCCTGCACCGCGGCCGCCAGCTGCTGCACCGTCGTGATGATCGGCCGGTCCATGCTCGTGGTTGCCGCCCGGATGGCATAGCCGTCCGCGCGGGCCCCTTGTCCGGACGGAGTGTTGACCACCATGGCGACCTCGCCCTCGAGGATGCGGTCGACAATGGTCGGTTCACCGTGCTCACCGGTGCCCTCGCTGTGCTTGCGCACCACCTGCGCCTCAATGCCGTTGCGGCGCAAGACATCCGCCGTTCCGGTCGTCGCGAGGATGTCGAAGCCGAGGTCCGCGAGCCGCTTGACCGGGAAGATCATCGCCCGCTTGTCGCGGTTCGCGACCGACACGAAGATCGACCCCTCGTGCGGCAGGCCGGTCACCGAGCTGAGCTGGCTCTTGGCGAATGCCGCGCCGAAGTCGTCGTCGAAGCCCATGACCTCACCCGTCGAGCGCATCTCGGGACCGAGCAGACTGTCGACCACCTCGCCCTCGCGGGTCCGGAAGCGCTTGAACGGCAGCACTGCCTCCTTGACCGCGATCGCGGAGTCGGCGGGCAGCATGCTGCCGTCGCCGACCGGCGGCAGCAGCCCGGCGTCGCGCAGCTGCTGGATCGACTCACCCAGCATCACTCGCGCCGCGGCCTGGGCCAGCGGCACACCGGTCGATTTCGCGACGAACGGAACCGTCCGGCTGGCACGGGGATTGGCCTCCAGCACGTAGAGCGTGTCATGGGCCAGGGCGTACTGGACGTTCATCAGCCCGCGCACACCGACGCCTTCGGCGAGCGCCCGGGTCGACACGCGCACGCGCTCGATCTCCTCGGCGCCCAGGGTGACCGGCGGCAAGGTGCACGCCGAGTCGCCGGAGTGGATGCCGGCCTCCTCGATGTGCTCCATGATCCCGCCCAGATACATGTCGGTGCCGTCGAAGAGCGCATCGACGTCGATCTCGATGGCGTCGTCCAGGAAGCGGTCGACCAGGACCGGGTGGTCGTTGGACGCGCGCGTCGCGCGAGTCATGTAGTCGATGAGTGTCTCGTCGTCATACACGATCTCCATGCCACGGCCGCCGAGCACGTATGACGGCCGCACGAGCACCGGGTAGCCGATCTCGCGCGCGACCTCGAGCGCCTCTTCCGCGCTGTATGCCGTGCCGTGTTTCGGCGACGGCAGGCCGGCTTCGGCGAGCACCCGCCCGAACGCGCCGCGGTCCTCCGCCAGGTCGATCGCCTCCGGCGTGGTGCCGACGATCGGCACGCCGGCGTCCTTGAGGGCCTGCGCCAGCCCGAGCGGCGTCTGGCCACCGAGCTGCACGATCACCCCGGCGATCGGGCCGGCCTGCTGCTCGGCGTGGAACACCTCGAGCACGTCCTCCAGCGTCAGCGGCTCGAAGTAGAGCCGGCTGGAGGTGTCGTAGTCGGTGGACACCGTCTCGGGGTTGCAGTTGATCATCACCGTGTCGAAACCCTTGTCGCGCAGGGCGAACGACGCGTGCACGCAGGAATAGTCGAACTCGACGCCCTGGCCGATCCGGTTCGGCCCCGAGCCGAGGATGATCACCGCGGGGCGTTCGCGCGACAGCACCTCCGACTCCTGGTCGTAGCTGGAGTAGTAGTACGGGGTCCGGGCGGCGAACTCCGCAGCGCAGGTGTCGACCGTCTTGTAGACCGGCCGCACACCGAGCGCGTAGCGCAGGCCGCGGACGACCGCCTCGGGCATGCCGGCCAGCTGCGCGATCTGCGCATCCGAGAAGCCGTGCCGCTTGGCGAGTGTGAGCAGCTCCGGGGTGAGCTGCTCGGCGCCCGCGACGATGTCGGCGACCTTGTTGATCAGCTGGATCTGGTCGAGGAACCACGGGTCGATCTTGGTGCCGTCGTGCACTTCCTCGACGCTCAACCCGGCGCGCAGAGCTTGCTGCACCAGGACGATTCGGCCGTCGGTCGGCGTGCCGGCCTGCTCCAGCAGGGCGAGACCCATCTCCCGGCTCGGTGCGTTGTCCGGATCCCAGTGGAAGCTGGCGCTGGAGCGCTCCAGCGACCGCAGCGCCTTCTGCAGCGCTTCGGTGAAGTTGCGCCCGATCGCCATCGCCTCACCGACCGACTTCATGGTCGTGGTCAGTGTCGGGTCGGCCGCGGGGAACTTCTCGAACGCGAACCGCGGCACCTTCACCACGACGTAGTCGAGGGTTGGCTCGAAGCTTGCCGGCGTCTCCCGGGTGATGTCGTTGGGGACCTCGTCGAGGGTGTAGCCGATGGCCATCTTCGCGGCGATCTTGGCGATCGGGAAACCCGTTGCCTTGGAAGCCAAGGCCGAGGAGCGGGACACGCGCGGGTTCATCTCGATGACGATGATCCGCCCGTCCTCCGGGTTGACGGCGAACTGGATGTTGCAGCCGCCGGTCTCCACTCCCACCTCGCGGATCACGGCGATGCCGACATCGCGCAACCGCTGGTATTCACGGTCGGTGAGGGTCAGCGCCGGGGCCACCGTGATCGAGTCGCCGGTGTGCACACCCATCGGGTCGAAGTTCTCGATCGAGCAGACGACCACGACGTTGTCCGCCCGGTCGCGCATGATTTCCAGCTCGTATTCCTTCCAGCCGAGGATCGACTCCTCCAGGAGCACCTCGGTGGTGGGGCTGGCGTGCAGCCCGGCGCCCGCGATGCGGCGCAGGTCGGTCTCGTCATACGCGAACCCGGAGCCGAGACCACCCATGGTGAACGACGGGCGCACGACCATCGGGTAGCCGAGTTCGTTTGCCGCTGCAAGACATTCGTCCATGGTGTGGCAGATGATCGACTTGGCCGACTCGGCACCGCACCGCTCGACGACGCCCTTGAAGCGCTCCCGGTCCTCGCCGAGCTGGATCGCCTCGACGCTGGCGCCGATCAGCGGGCAGTCGTACTTCTCCAGCACACCCGCGTCGTGCAGGGCGATCGCGGTGTTGAGCGCCGTCTGGCCGCCCAGGGTCGCGAGCACCGCGTCCGGACGCTCCTTGGCGATGATCGACTCGACCACCTCGGGGGTGATCGGCTCGACATACGTCGCGTCGGCGAACTGCGGGTCGGTCATGATCGTCGCCGGATTGGAGTTGACCAGGATGACCCGCAGGCCCTCCTCCCGGAGCACGCGGCAGGCCTGGGTGCCGGAGTAGTCGAATTCGCATGCCTGGCCGATGACGATCGGGCCGGAGCCGATGACCACCACGCTGTTGATGTCGTCCCGCTTCGGCATCAGTTGTTCTCCTTGGTCGCGTCGGTCGTGTGCTGTGCGAGCTGCTCCACGAACCGGTCGAAGAGGTATGCCGCGTCGTGCGGCCCGGCGGCTGCCTCAGGGTGGTATTGGACCGAGAACGCCGGAATGTCAAGGCATTCCAGCCCCTCGACCACGTCGTCGTTGAGGCCGATGTGCGACACCCGCACTCGCCCGAACTGCGCACCGGCGGGTGCCTGGACCGGCTCGCCGTCACGCGGTGCGTCGACCGCGAACCCGTGGTTGTGCGCGGTGACCTCGACCTTGCCCGTGGTGCGGTCCAGCACCGGCTGGTTGATGCCCCGGTGGCCGTACTTCAGCTTGTAGGTGCCGAAGCCCAGCGCCCGGCCGAGCAGCTGGTTGCCGAAGCAGATGCCGAAGAACGGGATCCGGGCCTCGAGGACCTGCTGCAGCACCGTCACCTGCGGCGCGGTCGACGGGTCGCCCGGGCCGTTGGAGAAGAAGACGCCGTCCGGGTGCACCGCCTGGATCTGTTCGAAGGTGCAGTCCGCCGGCAGCACGTGCACCTCGATCCCCCGCTCCGCCATCCGCTGCGGCGTCATCGCCTTGATGCCCAGATCGACCGCTGCCACCGTGAAACGCTTCTCACCCACCGGCGGCACGACATAGGTCTGGTCGGTGCTGACCTCGGAGGCCAGCTCCGAGCCGGCCATCTGCGGCTGCTCGCGCACGCGCTGCGCCAGGGCGTCCACCGGCTGGTCGGTCCGGGCGAAGATCCCGACCCGCATCGCGCCGGACTCGCGCAGGTGCCGGGTCAGGGCCCGGGTGTCGATGTCGCAGATGCCGACCACACCTTGGTCGGCGAGCTCGTCCTCGAGAGTCCGCCGTGAGCGCCAGCTGGACGGCCGCAGCGCAGGATCGCGCACGACATACCCGCTGACCCAGATCCGCTGAGACTCCCGATCCTCGTCGTTGACACCGGTGTTGCCGATGTGCGGTGCCGTCATCACGACCACCTGCCGGTGGTAGCTGGGGTCGGTGAGGGTCTCCTGGTAGCCGGTCATGCCGGTCGAGAAGACGGCCTCGCCGAAGGTCTCGCCGATCGCGCCGTACGCCAAGCCGTCGAAGGAAGTGCCGTCCTCGAGCACGAGGATCGCGCGGCCACGCCCGGTCAGCGGATCGATTGGATGAGTCTGGTTCATGGTCATTTCTGGGGTCCCCTCAAAGTATCGGAGCGACGAGCCTGGGGTCCCCGCGAAGTATCGGAGCGACGAAGGAGCGGAGAACTTCGCGGGGTGGGGCGAAGGAGCGGAGAACTTTGTGGGGCTTCCTCCTGGTCGAGTAGGGTCGGTCGGCCGCGCAGGAAGGTGGACTGCACCCGGCCGGTGAGCGTCATCTGGTGCCAGGGGTTGTTGCGCGACAACGAGCATGAGACGGCGCGGTCGATCTCCACGGTGGCGGTGGGGTCGACGAGGGTGAGGTTGGCGGGCTCGCCCGCCGCGAGTGGCCGGCCGTGTCCGCTGAGTCCGGCGATCCGGGCAGGCGTGACCGACATGACCTCGGCGACCTGCGCCCAGCTCATCATCCCGGGCTGCACCATCACCGTGTTGACGACCTGGAGCGCCTGCTCGAGGCCGAGCATCCCGAAGGCTGCCTCGGCGAAGGCGTGCTCCTTGTCGTGCCGTGCGTGTGGTGCGTGGTCAGTGGCGACTGCGTCGATCGTGCCGTCTGCCAACGCCTTTCGCAGTTCGGCGATGTCCTCGGTCGGACGCAGCGGCGGGTTGACCTTGAACGTCGGGTCGTAGTCGCTGAGCCGGGTCGTGTCGAGCATCAGGTGGTGCGGAGTCACCTCGGCGGTCACCGCGATCCCCTGCGCCTTCGCCCAGCGGATCACCTCCACCGACCCCGCGGTCGAGACGTGCGCGATGTGCACCCGGGATCCGGTATGCCGGGCCAGCATCACGTCGCGCGCGACGATCACTTCTTCCGCGACACCGGGCCAGCCGGGCAGGCCGAGCCGTCCGGAGAGTTCGCCCTCGTGACAGCAGGCGTTCTTGTCCGCCAGCCGTGGCTCCTGGGCGTGCTGCGACACGACGCCGCCGAAGGTCTTGACGTATTCCAGCGCCCGGCGCATGAGCCGTGCGTCGTGCACGCAGTGCCCGTCGTCGGAGAAGACGCGGACCCCGGCACGACTGCGCGCCATCAGGCCGAGCTCGGCAAGTTCTTCTCCGGCAAGGCCTTTCGACACCGCGCCGATGGGCTGCACGTCCACCAGACCGCAGCTGCGGCCGAGTTCGAAGACCCGCTCCGCAGCTTCCGCGGTGTCGGTCACCGGGGTGGTGTTGGCCATGGCGAGCACGGCGGTGAAGCCGCCGGCAGCAGCCGCAGCCGATCCGGTGGCGACCGTCTCGGCGTCCTCCCGGCCCGGCTCGCGCAGGTGAGTGTGCAGGTCCACCAGGCCCGGCAGGGCGATCAGTCCGTCCGCGTCGATGACCGTGGCGTCGCCCGCGTCGACGGTGCCGACCTCGGCGATCACGCCGTCGCGAATCAGCAGATCCTGCCGGCCGGCACCGAGCAGATCGGCGCCCTTGATCAGGTACTTCGTCATGCTGTCTCAGCCCCTCCGAGCAGGTGGTAGAGCACGCTCATCCGCACCGCGACACCGGCCGACACCTGATCGAGGATCAGCGAACGCGCTTCGTCAGCGGCGTCGGCGGTGATCTCCAGGCCGCGGTTCATCGGGCCGGGGTGGCAGATCACCGCGTGGTCCGGCAGCGCGTGCAGCCGGTCCCGGGTCAGGCCGTAGCCGACCGTGTATTCGCGCGGTGTCGGAAAGAACCCGCCCGTCATACGCTCCTTCTGGACGCGCAGCATCATCGCCGCGTCCAGCTTGGGGAGCACCTCGTCGAAGTCGTAGGTGTAGGAAAATCCTTCGGCGGCAGCCCAATTCGCGATGCCACTGGGCATCAGCGTCGGAGGAGCGACGAGCGTCACGTCGGCGCCGAGCGTCCGCAGCAGGATCAGGTTGCTGCGCACCACGCGCGAGTGGGTCAGGTCGCCGATGATGCCGATCCGCTTGCCGGCGAGGTCGCCGAGCCGGCGCTGCATGGTGTAGGCGTCCAGCAGTGCTTGCGTCGGGTGTTCGTGGGTCCCATCACCGGCATTGACGACTGCCGCATCGACCCAGTCGGTCACCTGCTGCGGCGCCCCGCTCGCGTGATGGCGGATGACGAGGGCGTCCACACCCATCGCGGCGACCGTCATGGCCGTGTCCCGCAGCGACTCCCCCTTGCTCACCGAGGAGCCCTTCGCCGAGACGTTGATGACGTCGGCGGACAGCCACTTGCCGGCGATCTCGAAGGAGGAGCGGGTGCGCGTGGAGTCCTCGAAGAAGAGGTTGACGATCGTGCGGCCGCGCAGCACCGGCAGCTTCTTGACCTCGCGGTGCTGCACGTCGTGCATCTGCGCGGCGGTGGTCAGGATGAGTTCGGCGTCCTCCCGGCTCAGGTCCGCCGCGGAGAGCAGGTGCTTCATGACACTCCTTCCGCGATGCGGACTTCTTCGGCGCCGTCCTGCTCGGCCAAGCGCACGCTGACCCGCTCGGCGCGCGCGGTCGGGAGGTTCTTGCCGACATGGTCGGCCCGGATCGGCAACTCGCGGTGCCCCCGGTCGACCAGGACCGCGAGACGGACCGCCTTGGGCCGGCCCAGATCGCCGAGCGCGTCGAGCGCCGCCCGCACGGTGCGTCCGGAGTAGAGCACGTCGTCGACGAGGACGACGGTCCGTCCGTCGACGCCGCAGTCCGGGATCGTGGTGTTGCCGACCGCCCGAGTGGGCTGGCTGCGCAGGTCGTCCCGGTACATCGTCACGTCGAGCGACCCGGCGGGCACGTCGGCACCCTCGATCTCGCGCAGCAGGGTGACGATGCGGTGGGCGAGTGCTTCACCACGGGTCGGTATGCCGAGGACCACCAGGTCCTGCACACCCTTGTTGTGCTCAACGATCTCGTGCGCGATGCGTCGCAGGGCACGAGCGATGTCGGAAGAGTTGAGCACGATGCGGCCGGGCGGATCCGCCTCGGTCCTGGGCACAGCTGAGTCAGGACGCTCCATGCGTCGTAGACCTCCTTCGCCGCCTCACAGGACGGAATCGTTAAAGGATGTCGAACGAGGCAAGGTTACCGCCCGCCGCAGTGTGCCCTGCACCACGTCCACCCTCCGGTCGGCCACCCCCGTCTTCCCCATTCGCCCGAGAGGCTCACCTACGCGCGAGAGGCTCAGAACGTTCGCGCCGTCAGACCGCTGTAAGTGAGCCGCTCGAGGTGTTTCTGAGCCTCTCGGCAAAGGGGGGGTGAGGACTGGGCGAGCAGCCAGAGCACGCCATACACGATCGGCTGGTGGAGCAGATAGATCGCGAGGGTATGGCGTCCGAACACGCCGACCCAGCGCACCGGCGCGCGGGACGGTGACCACGACCGCAACCGCGCGACCGCCTCGAGTTCAGGATGCCGAAGGTGATGATCTCCCCCGGCCGGTAGACCCAGCTCGCCAGCGTCACGAGCAACGCCGGCACGACGAACTCGACCTCTCGGCGGCAGAACGAGTTCCACCGGATGCCGTCCGTGCGCGAGCACCAGCGACGCCCCGACGAGAACTCAGATCGGCTGCGTCAGACCAGCGACTCTTTGACGGCGGCGATCTTGTCGAGCAGCCCGTTGACGAATTTCGGCGAGCTGTCGGTGGACAGCTCCTGGGCCAGTTTGACCGCCTCGGAGATCACGACCGGGGCGTCGACGTCCGAGGCCCACACCAGCTCCCAGGTCGCCGCGCGCAGCAGCGACCGGTCGACGGCCGGCATCCGTTCGGGCGGCCAGTCGCTCGAACTGTAGGTCTGAAGCGCGTCGTTGATCGCGGCCCAGTGCTCCACCACGCCCCGGACGATCTGCACGGTGTATGCCGGCAGCGGCGTCTGGGTGGTCGGCGCCTCGACCCGCTGGTCGACCAGCTCACGGGCATTGACGCCGCGTTGCTCGGCCTCGAAGAGCAGGTCGAGCGCCTTCTTGCGCGCCTTGGTCCGTGAGCCGTGCCGGGCAGGGGTGGTGCTCATCGGCGGGGTCCCCGCGAAGTATCGGAGCGAGGTACGAGCGGAGAACTTCGTGGGGTGTTCATCAGCTGACGCGGCCCAGGTAGGAGCCGTCGCGGGTGTCGACCTTGACCTTGGTGCCCTGCTCCAGGAACAGCGGCACCTGGATCTCGGCGCCGGTCTCCAGGGTGGCCGGCTTCGTGCCGCCGGACGAGCGGTCGCCCTGCAGGCCGGGCTCGGTGTGGCTGATCTCGAGCACGACCGAGGCCGGCAGCTCGACATACAGGACGGTGCCCTCGTGCTGCGCGACGATGGCCTCCTGGTTCTCCAGCAGGTAGTCGGCGGCCTTGCCCACGGTCTCCGCCGGGATCGGCAGCTGGTCGTAGGTCTTGGTGTCCATGAAGACGAAGTCGTTGCCGTCCTTGTAGAGGTACTGCATGTCGGAGCGGTCGACGCTGGCGGTCTCGACCTTCACGCCCGCGTTGAACGTCTTGTCGACGACCTTGCCGGACAGGACGTTCTTCAGCTTGGTGCGCACGAACGCCGGACCCTTGCCGGGCTTGACGTGCTGGAACTCCACCACGGACCACAGCTGGCCGTCGATGTTGAGGACCAGACCGTTCTTCAGGTCGTTGGTTGATGCCACGTTTCGCTCTTCTCTTTCGGATCGACGTGCGCCCACCGGGCGCTGACGGATGTATGCCGCGCCACTGCCTGCGGCAGCTGCCGGATCCGGGCGTGCGGCAGCCGCGCAAAGTGGCGGGAGGCACCATGCTACCGGCCGTCACACCCCTACTTGAGACCAGAGGTCGCGATCCCATCGATGACCCGGCGTTGCATCAGCAGGAACATCACCAGGATCGGGGCCATCGCGAGCAGGCTCGCGGCCATGACCAGCGGCAGATCGGTGGTGTGGTTGCCCTGCAGCGTGGCCAGCCCGACCGACAGCGGCATGTGGTTCTGGTCGGTCGCGACCACCAGCGGCCACAGCAGGTCGTTCCAGGACCAGAGGATGGTGATGATGCCGAGCGCGGCGAGCGCCGGCTTCATCAGCGGCAGCATGACCTTCCAGAAGACCTGGAGCGGGTTGCACCCGTCGAGCCGGGCGGCTTCCTCCAACTCGTCCGGCAGCCCCAGGAAGAACTGCCGCATGAGGAAGGTTCCGAAGGCGCTGAACATCCCCGGTGCCACGATGCCCTGGACCGTGTTGAGCCAGCCGAGGCCTTCGACGATCTGATACTGCGGCAGCAGGAACGCCTGACTCGGGACCATCAGGATCGACAGGATGCCGGCCAGGATCACGCCGCGGCCGCGGAACGGCATACGGGCGAACGCATATCCGCCGAGCGAGCACAACGCGAGCTGACCGGCGGTGCGCAGCACGGTGATCAGCACCGACACCCAGAACTGGTGCATGAACGGCAGCTGGTCGAAGACGTCGGCGTAGGTGGACCACTGCAGGGTCGACGGCAGGGTCGGCGTCACGCTCTGCGCCTCGGCCTGGGTGGACAGGCTGAGGATGATCTGCCAGACGAACGGGAACAGCATGGTGACGCCGCCGAGGATGAGCACGAGGTGCACGAGCCAGTGACTGCCGCGGCGGGTCGCGGCGGGGCGGGACCGGCGGGAGACGCGTGGGAGGGCGAGGTCAGACATCTTTGACCCACTTGCGTTGGAGCGCGAACTGCACGGCGGTGATGAGCCCGATGACGACCATGATCATCACGGCGATGGCAGCTCCGTAGCCCTGGTCGTTGTCCTGGAACGACGCGTGCCAGAAGAGGAAGACCAGCGACTGGGTCTGCGACATCACCGGGTTGTTCGGGCCGATGAGGACGAACAGCAGGTCGAAGAGCTGGAAGCCGCCGATCGCGGTGACGACGCTGAGGAAGAACGTCGTGCGGCTGACCATGGGCACCGTGATGGCGAAGAACTGCCGCCAGTGCGAGGCGCCGTCGATCGATGCCGCTTCGTGGAGCTCCGGCGGGATGCCTTTCAGCCCGGCAAGGAGCACGATCATGTTGAATCCCAACGAGATCCACAGACCGACGACGGACGTGGCGATCAGTGCCCAGCCCGGTGTCGACACCCAGTAGATGTGCTGTATGCCGAACAGGCCGAGGAATGCGTTGAGGATGCCGTAGTCGCCGTTGTAGATCACCTTCCACACCTGCGCGATCGCCACCGGCATCGCGACATACGGCAGGAAGAACAGCGTCTGGTAGCCGCGGGCGAACCGCAGCCCGGGCCGATTGATCAGTGCGGCCAGCACCAGGGCCAGCGGGACACCCAACATGACGATGACGGTGTAGATCACGGTGTGGAGCAACGCGCTGAGCAGGTCCGAGTTGGAGAACAGCTCCGAGTAGTTGGCCAGCCCGGTCCAGGTGGTCCCGCCGAACGGCCCCGAGGTGGTGAAGCTCAGGTAGAAGTTGCGGAAGATCGGCCAGATGTAGAACACACCGGTGCCGAGGGTGATCGGCGCGATGAACAGCCAGGGCCAGATGCCCTGCCGGTCCAGCCGACGCCGGCGGGTGCCTCGCCGGGAACTGAGCGCCCCGGACGAGGGCCGCGCCTCGATGGTCGAGCTCATGGCGTCGCCCTCCTACGTCGGGCGTCGCCATTCGCCCTGTGCTCGTTCGGTCGCTCGCTGCGCTCGCTCATGGCGTCGCCCTCCTACGTCGGGCGTCGCCATTCGCCCTGTGCTCGTTCGGTCGCTCGCTGCGCTCGCTCATGGCGACGTCACTTCTCCTTGGCCAGGTCCTTGTTCATCTCCGTGGCCATCTGTGCCGCGACCTTCGAGATCGGCTGCTGGCCGGAGAAACCGGGCGGGAGGATCGTGCCCTCGGCGTTCGCCCAGGCGTCGGTGTTCTTGCTGACCGGGTAGGGCACGGCATACTTCGCGGCCCCGTCGAGGAACACCTGCAGATTCGCGTCTGGTGCCACCGAGAGGAACTCCTGCTGCGCGCCGTTGTATGCCGGAATGACGCCGGCCTCCTTGGCCCAGGTCACGGCGGCCTGCTTGCCGGACAAGTAGGTCACGAAGGCTTCCGCCGCGGCCCGGTGGCTGGTGCTGGAACTAATCACGTTGGCCAGGCCGTGGATGATCGTGGCCTGCTTGACGTCCTTGGGCAGCGGTACGACGGTGAGGTTCTTGCCGATCTTGGAGTCGGCGGCCTGCTTGACGTCCCAGTCGCCGTCCCAGAACATCGCCACGGTGCCGGACAGGAATCGGCTCAGGCCCGCGGTGTCCGCCTGCTGCGCGAGTGTCGGCATCGAACCGTTGGCGACCAGGTCGGACCAGAACTTCAGGCCCTTGACACCCGCCGGGGTGTCGTAGCCGGACTTCTTCTCGTCGGGCGAGATGACGTAGCCGCCGGCCTGCGCGATCGTGTTGTAGTAGGTCTGCTGTCCGCCGTTGACCAGGTCGGCGTCGACGGCGAACTTCTTCTGCGGCTTCAGTTTGGCGCGCAGCTGGGTCACGGTCCGGTCGAAGTCGGCCCAGCTCCAGCCGGCCTTCGGCAGTGGCACGCCGGCCTGCTTGAACAGCTGCTTGTTGACCAGCACGGCGATGGTGTCGAAGTCCTTCGGTGCGCCGTACTGCACGCCCTTGAAGGTGTAGAGCTTGTTGAGCGAGGCGGGGTAGTCGGCCGGGTCGATCTTCTTGGCGGCTGTCAAGCCGGTCATCGGCTGCAGCATGCCGTGGGAGGCGTACAGCTGGAAGTTCGGGCCGTTCATCCAGAACACGTCCGGCAGCGTCTTGGACGACGCCTCGGTCTGCAGCTTGGTCCAGTAGCTGGCGTACGGCGCGGTCTGAACGCTCACGTGCACGTTCGGATAGGTCTTGTTGAAGTCCGCGACGATCTTGTCGGCGGCGGCGGTCTCGTTGCTGCCCCAGATGGCGTAGGTGATGTTCGCCTTCAGGTCGGCCAGGTTCGACGGCTGCGCTGCGGCCCCGGTCTGTTTCGCCCCGGAGCCGGAGGAGCCGGAGCTGCAGGCCGCGACGGATGCGACGACCGTGGTGGCCATGGCGATGGCGAGGAGTTGCTTGCGCATGGGATGTCCTTCGGGGTCAGGATTCGACGGCTGGGGAGGATGAACGGCGTTGGTGTTGCTCGAAATAGGTGCGCAGCTCGGGCGGGAGCTCCGGCACGGTCACCGGGATGCTGCCCGAACGGATCGAGTCCGTGCCGGCGACGCCGGCCGCCACCGCATCCCGGGCGGACAGCGGTGAGGTGTCCGTCGGCGTTCCGGTGCGGACGAAGTTGACGAACTCGGCGATGGTCAGGGCGTCGGCGTCGGTGTGTCCGTCCGCGTCGCCGAGGATCGGGTACTGGACGTGGCCCTTCTCCAGGAAGCCGGATCGCTTGTTCCAGACGCGCACTTCACCGCCTTCGCCGTCGCCGAAGTTCTCCAGCCGTCCTTCGGTGCCGATGACGGTGTAGTTGCGCCAGTAGTCGGGCGTGAAGTGGCACTGCTGATAGCTGATCAGCACGCCCGAATCGAGCCGGCCCATGATCATCGAGATGTCCTCGACGTCGACGACGGGGTTGAGATCGGTCTGCTGGAGCGGCGGCCAGTTGTCGGTGGAGAACCAATCGCGCATCCGGCGGTCGGTGTTGTCCCGTCGGCTGGTGATCTTGTCGTAGACGGCCAGTTCTCCCACGCCGGTCACGCTGCGCGTCTGCGACCCGGCGAGCCAGTGCATGACGTCGATGTCGTGCGCGCCCTTCTGCAGCAGCAGACCGGTGCCACGGCTGCGTTCGGCATGCCAGTCCTTGAAGTAGAAGTCGCCCCCGGCTCCGACGAAGTGACGGCACCAGATCGCCTTCACCTCGCCGATCTCGCCCCGGTCGATGATCTGCTTCATCAGCCGGACGACGTGCATGTGGCGCATGTTGTGGCCGACATACAGCTTGGTGCCGGTCTCGAACGCGGTGCCCAGGATCCGGTCGCAGTCGTCGGTGGTGATGGCGAGCGGCTTCTCGACATACGTCGGCACGCCGGCACGGAGCAGTTCGACGGTGATGTCCGCGTGCGTGTCGTCCGGGCTGGCGACGATGGCAGCGTCCAGCTCGGGAAACTCGCGCAGCAGCGTGGGGATGTCGGGCAGCAACGGGACGTCCGCACCGAAGAGCTCGTCGACGACGTGGCGCTGCCGCTCGTCCGGGTCGACCGCGGCCACGATGCGTCCGCCCGCAGCGGCCAGGTTGCCGGCGAGTCCGGCGCGGGCGCCGACGCCGATCAGCGCCGCCGTGAATGCTGCCGGCCGGCTGCGCGAGCTCAGCAAAGGATCGACGGAGGTGATGGAGGGAGGTGTCATGTTGTCGGTTCCGTAAATCGCTTTCGAGTGGGCGGAGAAGGCACTGTGCAGCGCGCCGAGCGCGACCGCGTGGACGCCGAGCGCTCCGGGAACCACCTCGATGGCGGTGGAGTCCAGGGAGATTGCTCGTTCGATCGCTTCGGACAGGCGGGGGGCAAGGAGGTCGTGGAACTCGCTCAGGTCTCCCCCGAGGACGATCCGGTCCGGATCCGTCGCGAGGGCGAGCGCGCCGATGGCCGGCGCCATGGCGTCGGTCAGGTCGGCGAGGACCGCCAGGCCGTCGGTGTCCTCGGCGTTGGACCGCAACCGCTGCAGGGCGGCAATGACACGAGGCAACGCCTCGCGCAGCGTGCCGGTCGGCGTGGGGACCCGCGAGAGGGTGGACAGCAGACCGACCTCGCCGGCCCGGTTGTGCCGGCCCCGGAGCACCTGCCCGTCGATCACGACGCGTGCCGAGACGTGATGCCACGCCAGGGCGTAGACACCGACCGCCGCTCCGGCGAAGGCCTCTCCCTGCGCCTCGGCGCTCGCGGCGAGTGTGAGGTCGTTGTCGACCACCGTCGGGGCCTGGAACGCCTCGGTGAACAACTCCCGCACGTTGCGCCCACGCCAGGCGCTCACTTCGGGCGCCGTCTCGAGCACGCCGTCACGCACCAGGCCGGCGACGCCGACACCGACCGCGCGGAGGTCGCCGCGGTGCAGCCCGGCACGGCGCAACGTTTCATCGAGCAGGTGGGCAACCCCGGTCAGGTCGCCATGACCTGCCTGCGGAGACCGGGTTCCGGGTTCGGCCAGCGCGACCGGGACGCCGGCGAGGTCCGCGACGATGATCCGGACGTCCTGTCCGGTGAGGTCGACGCCTGCGACGACGCCGCTCTCGCGGCGGAACCTGCTGATCTTCGCGGGCCGGCCGGCACCGCCGGGCCGCTGCTGGGCGCCGGTCTCGACCAGTCCCGCCCGCTCCAGGTCGGCGAGCGACGCCTCCACCGTCGGCCGGGAGAGCCCGGTGCTCGCCGACAACTCGGCGGTGGTCGCGTCGCCGAGATCACGGATGGCGGCCAGCACCTGATCGCGGCTTTCGAAGTGGCGAGACGAGTCGGGCATGACTTCCTGACGTCCATTTTCAAGCTGCTTTCATAACGTTTATGAAAGCGATTTCGCAACGACTGTGACGGGCATCATAGGAGACGGTCAAGAAGGGTCCGCATCGTGAGACCACGGCCCGGACGGCCGGGGCGGCACGGCGCCAGCTCAGGAACGGGCGAGTGCCGCCTCGAAGGCGCCGAGAGCATCCGCGGAGAACAACGCGAAGATCACGCGCTCGACCGCTGTCGGCGTCTCCCGGACGGTCTGCACGGCGATCCGGGCGGCGTCGTCCATCGGCCAGCCGTAGATGCCCGCGGACACCGCCGGGAACGCGACGGTCGCAGCGCCGAGTTCGTCGGCGACGCGCAGCGAGTTTCGGTAGCAGTCGGCCAGCAGTCCGGACCGGTCCTCACGACGCGCGTAGACCGGACCGACCGTGTGGATGACCCATCGGGCGGGCAGGTTGCCGGCCGTCGTCGCGACCGCCTGACCTGTCGGCAACCCGTCCGGGAGCTCCGTCTCCCGCAGTCGCCGGCACTCGGCGAGGATTGCACGGCCACCTTTGCGATGAATGGCGCCGTCGACTCCCCCGCCGCCCATCAGCGACGAATTCGCAGCGTTGACAAGCGCGTCCACTTCCACAGTGGTGATGTCGGCCCGGATCGCGGTCAGCTGCACCTTTCCACGCTACGCCGGAAGGCAGCGGGAGCGGAGCTCAGACGCGCACCGCGTCGAAGGCCTCCCGAAGCAGCGTCTCGTCCGGGCCGACCAGTCGGGTCGGCCGGCCGATGCCGGTGAGTGCGACGAAACGCAGGGTCGAGCCCCGGGTCTTCTTGTCGCGGCCCATCGCCGCGCGCAGGGCGGCCCACCGCTCGTCGACGTCGACGTCGCCGTCGATGGGGTATGCCGTGGGAAGTCCCACCGTCTGCAAGGTCGTCCGGTGACGGTCGACGAGCTCGTCACCGATCAGGCCGGCACGACGGGCGAGCTCCGCGACATACACCATCCCCACGGCGACGGCGTCGCCGTGCCGCCAGCGGAAGCCGGACACCTGCTCGACCGCGTGCGCGAACGTGTGCCCGTAGTTCAGGATCTCCCGGAGCCCGGCTTCGCGCAGGTCTGCCGACACCACGTCGGCCTTGACCTGGACCGCGCGGGCCACCAGTTCGGGCAGCACGGCGCCGTGGACGTCGAGCGCCGCGTCGCGGTCGGCGGCCAGCTGGAGGATCCGGGGGTCGGCGATGAACCCGCACTTGACGACCTCCGCGAGACCCGCGATCAGGTCCTCGCGGGGCAGCGTGCGGAGCAGGTCCAGATCGCACAGGACGGCAGCCGGCGGGTGGAATGCGCCGACCAAGTTCTTGCCCTCGGGAATGTTGATGCCGGTCTTGCCACCCACTGCGGCGTCGACCATGCCGAGGACGGTCGACGGCACCTGGACCACCGGCACACCGCGCAGCCAGGTGGCTGCGACGAACCCACCGAGGTCGGTGGTGGCGCCGCCGCCGAGGGCGATGACGGCGTCGGTCCGGGTGAAGCCGGCCCGCGCGAGCACCGACCACAGGCGGGCGGCGACGTCGGCGGTCTTGGCCGCTTCGGCGTCCGGCACTTCCTCGACGGTCGGGTCGAGTCCGGCCGCCGCGGCGGCGGCGGCGACGCCGGCGGCAGCATCGGCCAGGACCGGAGGGTGCACGATCAGCACTCGTTGTGCGCCGTCCGGCACGTGCGCCACCACCTGGTCGAGCAGGCCGGCGCCGATGACGACGTCGTAGTCGTCGCCGACCCGAATCACGCTAGCGTTGCTCACGATTGCCGCACCTTGGCGACCACGTCGGCAGCTACGTCCTCGGCAGTGCGGCCCTCGGTGTCGACGACCCAGGTCGCCAGTCGTTCATAGGTGGGCCGCCGCTCCGCCATCAGCTTCGTCCAGGTTGCCCGCGGGTTGACCGCCAGCAGCGGACGCGCGTGCGAGAAGCCGACCCGGCCGGCGGCGTCAGCGATCGTGACGCTGAGGAACACCACGGGCAACGACTCCAGCAGGGCGGCGGTCGACTCGGTCATCGGGGCACCGCCGCCGACCGCGACGACACCGTCCCAGGTCGTTGCCCGCGCGACCGTCTCCGCCTCCAACTCGCGGAAGCGCGGCTCGCCGTCCTCGACGAAGATCTCGGCGATCCGTCGGCCCTGCTCGGCCTCGATGACTTCGTCGGTGTCCGTGAACGGCACGCCGAGCGTCTCGGCCACCAGCCGCCCGACGGTGGTCTTGCCGGCGCCCGGCGGGCCGATGAGCAGCACAGCGGGCGTGTTGGTGCTGGTGACCTCGATACGGTCTCCCCCGCTGCGCTCCTCCGACCTACTCGGCCGACCAGCGGCACTCATCGCATCAGCTCCGGGATGGCGGCGAGGTATGCCGCGTGGTTGCGCGCCACCTCCGGCACGCTGTCGCCGCCGAACTTCTCCAGCGCCTCCTTGGCCAGGACGAGCGCGACCATTGCCTCGGCGACGACGCCGGCGGCCGGCACCGCGCACACGTCCGACCGCTGGTGTATGGCGGTGGCCTCCTCGCCCGACGCGACGTCAACGGTGCGCAGCGCGCGCGGGACGGTGGAGATCGGCTTCATGGCCGCACGCACCCGCAGCACCTCGCCGGTCGACATGCCGCCCTCGGTGCCACCGGCGCGGTTGGTCTCCCGGCGGATCCGGCCGTCCTCGCGGACGATCTCGTCGTGTGCGGCCGACCCGCGACGGGCCGCGGTGCGGAAACCGTCCCCGACCTCGACACCCTTGATCGCCTGGATGCCCATGAGAGCACCGGCCAGCTGGGCATCGAGACGCCGGTCGCCGTGCACGTGCGAGCCGAGGCCGGGCGGCACGCCATACGCCAGCACTTCGACGACCCCGCCGAGGGTGTCGCCGTCCTTCTTCGCCGCGTCGATCGCCGCGATCATCCGCGCCGAGCCGTCCGCGTCGAGCGTGCGCACCGGATCGGCGTCGAGGGCTGCCACGTCGTCCGGGCCGGGCAGCGGCGCGTCGTCGGCCACCTCTTGCCCGCCGATCGCAACCGTGTGCGAGACCAGCCGGATGCCGAGCGCCTGCTGCAAAAACGCAGCAGCGACCCGGCCCAGCGCGACCCGCGCGGCGGTCTCGCGCGCCGACGCGCGCTCCAGGACCGGACGGGCCTCGTCGAAGCCGTACTTCTGCATGCCGACCAGGTCCGCGTGGCCGGGACGCGGCCTGGTGAGCGGCCGGTTGCGGGCGATCTCGCCCGACGCACCGACGTCGGCCGCCGCCGCGAGATCGGCCGGGTCGACCGGCTCGGGACGCATCACGGCCTGCCACTTGGGCCACTCGGTGTTGCCGATGGTGATGGCGATAGGCGATCCCAGCGTGCTGCCGTGCCGCACACCGCCGGTGAACGACACTTGGTCCTGCTCGAACTTCATCCGGGCGCCGCGGCCGTAGCCCAGGCGGCGACGGGCCAGTGCGTCGGCCAGATCGGCCGCGCTGATGGTGACCCCTGCCGGCAGGCCGTCGATCACGGCGGTCAGCTCCGGCCCATGGGATTCACCTGCAGTCAACCAACGAAGCATGCGGCGATCTTTTCATGCAGCGCCGCAGCACCGTTTCCTGCCACCGTATGCCGGGACGCGCTCCGACCCGCCGGTGCCGGTCAGGTCCCGGCCGGCGCGAGACCGCTCGCGATCCGACCGGCGCGCTGCATCGCATCGAGCGGTGCCGGCTGACCGGTCATCAGCTCGACCTGCGCCGCGGCCTGGTGGATCAGCATCTCGATGCCCGGCACGATCCGGGCGCCGTATGACGCAGCGGCCTCCGCGAGCGGCGTCGGCCAGTCGGTATACACCACGTCGAGCAGCACCGCGCGGGGCGCGACGGGACCGAGCTTTTCGGCCGCCGCATGGACCGCAAGCGCGAGGGAGTCGGCCGCGCCCGCGGGGACCGCGCTGATCACCAGCGGCGACTGCAGGATTTCCGCCGCAGCGTCGGGCTCGCGCAGCACAGAGACCCGCAGGCCGTGGTCGCGCGCCTGCGCCAGCGTCGATGCGCGCACCTCCTTGCGCACGACGAACGTCACATCGGTGATCCCGAGCTCGGCGAGGGCAGCGAGCGCGGAACGGGCCGTCGCACCGGACCCGACCACCACGGCGCGGGTCGCCGGTTGGGCCGCGCTGACGCCGGCGTCCCGCAACGCATCGCGGATGCCGGCGACGTCGGTGTTCTCGCCGTGCCAGCCGTCGGCGGACCGGACCAGGGTGTTGACCGCTCCGGTGCGGCGGGCGATGTCGCTCGAGGTGCGCGCGAGGAGCAGCGCCTCCTCCTTGAGCGGCATGGTGAGCGACAGACCGCTCCAGGTGGGGCCGAGCCCGGCGACGAGGTCCGGCAGGCCGGCCGCATCGCACTCGCGCACGTCGTAGGACCAGTCGGTGAGGCCGAGCGCCTGGTAGGCCGCCCGATGCAGGACCGGCGACAGGGAGTGCGAGATCGGTTTGCCGAGCACGGCGGCCCGGTGGCGGGTCAGCACTTGCCCGGATGTTTCGCGCACCACGCGTGGAACACCTGCTCGTTCGTGCGTTGCTGGTCGTAGGTCGTCGCGAACAGCGTCTTGCCGGTCTCCGGGTCGACGGTCACGAAATAGAGCCAGGTGCCGCTCGCCGGGTGCAGCGCCGCCTTGATGGCGTTGAGGCCGGGGTTGTCGATGGGAGTCGGCGGCAACCCCTTGTTGAGGTAGGAGTTGTACGGCCCCTTCTTGGCCCGCTCGGCGTCGGTCGTGGTGATCGTGCCGCGCTTGTCCTCCGCATAATGGATCGTGGAGTCCAGCTGCAGCGGCATACCCTGGGCGACGCGGTTCTCGATGACCCGGGCGACCTTCGGACCGTCCTCGGGCAGGCGCGACTCGGCCTCCACGAGCGACGCGACCACCATCACGTCGTGCAGCTTGTTCGCCGGGATGTGCAAGGGCGCGACCTTCTTGCGCCATTCGCCGGCCATGGCGCGCAACTGCTGCTGCGCGCTCATGCTGCTGCTGAAGTTGTAGGTCGACGGGAACAGATAACCCTCGAGGTGCCCGTCCGCCGCGGCGGGCAGGCCGATCGAGGTAGCGGTGACCTTCCGGTAGTCGGCCACCGGCACGCCGGTGTGCTTGGAGAGGAGCGTGAAGATCTGGCTCGCCCACAGTCCTTCGGGGATCGTCACGCCGGTGCTGGAGAAGCTCTTGGGGTCGAGCATCATCTGCAGTGCGGCCCGGGCACTCATCTTGTGGTGCAAGGTGTAGCGGCCCGGCTGGATGTTGCCGAAGTCGCGGCTGGCATTCGCCACCTGCACGAACGCCCCGGTGGATTTGACCACCCCCGCCTTGAGCAGCGTCTGGGCGATGGCGGCGCCGGAGTCGCCCTCCTGGACGGTGATCTGCACGGTGCCCGTCCCGGTGCCGGTGTAGTCCGGATCGCCCTGCGCCATCCCGGGCAGGTTGATCCGGCCGACCTTGCTGGCCGCGTAGCCCAGACCGCCGATGATCAGCAGCATCACCAGCACGAGCAACAGGCAGGACCGGCCGGCGCGCCGCTTGTGGTGCCGCTTGAGTTCTTCGTATGACGTGTGCTCGCCGTGCTCGTCCTCGCTGGTCCAGCCGGGGAAGCCGGCCAGGCCGGCCTCGTCCGCGTGCACCGCGACGAACTCACGGGTCTCGTCCTCGTCGGTGAGGGCGACGGCCTCCGGCTCGCCGGTCCGCTCGCCGGAGGCGTCGCGCCGCAGAGCGTCCTGCTCGCGTGCCGCCTGCTCCCGTGCCTCGCGGCGGGTTCGTGGTGGCCGCCCGGAGGGTGTGCTCATCGACTCACCTTCGGTGAGCGGACGCATCCGGGCACCGCGTGCTGCACGTTCACTCAACGCCTTTCCGTACTGGTCCTTTTCGGTGCCGCGGCTTGCGCCCGCCGAGCAACTCTCCGGAAGGCTGTCCGGAAACCCGCTCGGAGTCAAGCGCGGCTTGCAGGATCAGCACTGCTGCCTGCTGATCGACGATCTCACGCCGGCCGCGTTCGCGCAGTCCACTCTCCCGCATTGCCCGGTGCGCGTCGACCGTCGTCATCCGCTCGTCGACGAGCCGGACCGGCACGCCCGGGTTGCGCCGGCGCAGCGCCGTCGCCCAGTCCCGCGCTGCCTGCGCGGCCGCGTGCTCGGCGCCGTCGAGGGACAACGGCAGGCCGACGACGACCTCCAGCGCAGCACGCTCGGCCGCCAGGTGGGCAACCTGTTGTATGTCGCTCTCGTCGCCCGAGCGACGGAACGTGCCCACCGGGGTGGCGAGCACGCCGTCGGGATCGCAGGATGCGACGCCGACGCGGACACTGCCCACGTCGACGCCGATCCGGACGCCCGACCTCACTGGACTCCGGCCAGGCCCATCAACTGGCCCTCGACCGCTTCGAGCGCGGCGCCGACGGCGGACGCGTCGGTGCCGCCACCCTGCGCGATGTCCGGCTTGCCGCCGCCACCCCCGCCGAGTACACCGGCCGCGACCCGGACGAGGTCGCCGGCCCGGATCCCGCGCTCGCGTGCCGGCGCGTTGGTCGCGACGACCACCAGCGGCCGGCCCTTCGCCGAGCCGGTCACCGCGACCACCGTCGGGGCGGAGTCGCCCAGCCGGCCACGCAAGCCGGTGACCAGGGTCCGCACGTCGTCCGCGCCCGCCTCACCGGCGTCGTGGGTGAGCACCCGGATGCCGCCGATGTCGGTCGCCGACTGGACGAGTTCACCGGCTTGTGCCTGCAACTGCTGCTGGCGCAGCGCGGTGATCTCCCGCTCTGCGTTCTTGACCCGGGTGAGCAGGTCTTCGATGCGCTCGGTCAGCTCGCCCGGCTGGGCCTTCACCAGGCGCGCCACCTCGGCGACGATCGCCCGCTCCCTGGCCAGGTAGCGCATCGCGTCGAGCCCGACGAACGCCTCGACGCGGCGCACCCCCGAGCCGACCGACGACTCGCCGGTCAGGGTCAGCGCACCGATCTGCGAGGAGTGCGCGACGTGCGTGCCACCGCACAGTTCGCGCGACCAGGGGCCGCCGATCTCGATGACGCGCACCTGCTCGTCATACGTCTCGCCGAAGAGCGCGAGCGCGCCCCACTCCCGCGCCTCGGGCAGCGTCATGTACTGCGAGGACACCGGCAGGTCCTGCCGCAGCGCGAGGTTGGCCACCTCTTCGATCTCCGAGCGGGTCTCGGCGGACAGTGCGCTGTTCCAGGCGAAGTCGAGCCGCAGATAGCCGGGCTTGTTGTAGGAACCGCTCTGCAGCGCCGACGGGCCGAGCACCTGCCGCAGCGCCGCGTGCACCACGTGGGTGCCGGAGTGCGCCTGGCAGGCGGAAATCCGCCAGTCGGGATCGACCTGCGCCTGCACCTCCTCGCCCACCCTGACCTCGCCGGACGCGACCTCGACGGTGTGCACGACCAGTCCCTTGACCGGGCGCTGCACGTCGAGCACGCGCAGCTGTCCGGTGGGGGTGGTGATGATGCCCTCGTCGGCGATCTGGCCACCGGACTCGGCGTAGAAGGTGGTCCGGTCGAGCACCACCTGGCCGGTGGCGCCCTGCTCGAGACCCTCGACCCGCCGGCCGTCGGCGACCAGGCCGAGGACCTTGCCCTCGACGGACAGCGCCTCGTAGGCGCGCCAGTCCGTCGCCCCCAGCTCGCGGAGCTCCTTCCAGATCTCGGTGTGCGCGTGCCCCGACTTCTTTGCCTTCGCGTCGTCCTTGGCGCGCTGCCGCTGCTCGGCCATCAACCGGCGGAAGCCCTCGCGGTCCACCTCGACACCCTGTTCAGCGGCCATCTCCAGCGTCAGATCGATCGGGAAGCCGTAGGTGTCGTGCAGCGCGAACGCCTCCGACCCGGGCAGCGACGGCGTGCTGTTGCCGCCGATGGCCGCGGCGGACTGCTTCGCCTTGGTCACCGCGGTGTCGAGGATCGTGGTGCCCTGGTCGAGCGTGCGACGGAAGGCGTCCTCCTCGCCATACGCGATCTGGCTGATCCGGCCGAAGTCGGTGGCCAGCTCCGGGTATGACGCCTTCATCCGGTCCAGGCTGACCGGCAGCAGCTCCGGCAGCGCCTTGTCGCGGTAGCCGAGCAGCCGCATGGCGCGCACCGCGCGACGCAGCATCCGGCGCAGCACGTAGCCGCGGCCCTCGTTGCCGGGGGTGACACCGTCGCCGATGAGCATCAGGGACGACCGGACGTGGTCGGCCACGACGCGCAGGTGCACGTCGTCCGGGTGACTGGAGCTGGCCGCGTGCCCCGAGTGCTCGCCGTAGCGCTTGCCGGTCATCTCGGCCGCCTTGGCCAGCACCGGCCACACCTCGTCGATCTCGTAGAGGTTGTCCTTGCCCTGCAGCAGGGTGGCCATCCGCTCCAGGCCCATGCCCGTGTCGATGTTGCGCTTGGGCAACGGCCCCGCGACGTCGAAGTCGGCCTTGCTGCGGACCGCGGACAGCTCCTCCTGCATGAAGACGAGGTTCCAGAACTCCATGTACCGGTCCTCGTCGACCGCCGGGCCGCCGTCCGCCCCGTAGTCGGCGCCCCGGTCGTAGAACAACTCCGAGCACGGGCCACCAGGTCCGGGCACGCCCATGTTCCAGTAGTTGTCGTTGGCGTCGCGCCGAGTGATGCGTTCGGTCGGTATGCCGATCTGCTCGTGCCAGATCGCGAACGCCTCCTCGTCGTCGACATACACCGTCGGCCAGATGCGTTCGGGATCCAAGCCGTAGCCACCCTGGTCGAGGGGTGTGGTGACCAGGCCCCAGGCGAGCCGGATCGCGCCCTCCTTGAAGTAGTCGCCGAAGCTGAAGTTGCCGTTCATCTGGAAGAACGTGCCGTGCCGGGAGGTCTTGCCGACCTCTTCGATGTCACCGGTCCGGACGCACTTCTGCACACTGGTCGCCCGGTCCCACGGCGGCGTCTGCTGGCCGAGGAAGTAGGGCTTGAACGGCACCATGCCGGCGTTGACGAACAGCAGGTTGGGGTCGTCGTAGATCAGCGGGGCGGACGGCACGACCGTGTGCCCGTTCCGCTCGAAATAGTCCAGCCATCGTCGCCGGATCTCCGCGGTTTCCATCATCAATTCCTTTACGTCTCACATCGTCGGTCGAGTCGGCGAGCACGACGGTCGAGTAGGGCGAGCCGCTCGGCGAATCCGTATCGAGACCACATGTCAACGGAACGGACACGATCTCGATACACCTCCTCCGCTTCGCTCCCTCGGCACTCGATCAGCGTGTATGTCGGTCACCCACTCAGTGCGGCGGTGGGTGGGGTAAGCAAACAGGGTCGGACGCGGGGCCTCAGCGGCCCTCGATAGCTCGCGCGTCGCGGACCCGCTCACCGGGCAGGGTGAGGTGGGTATCCATGGCGAGCACCTCGCGCAACTGGGCTTCGCGCACGTCCATGCCCTCACGAACATCGCGCCGGAAACGGGTGAACGCGTCGCGGGCGGGTGTCCGGGTCGCCAGCACCGCACCGGTCAGCACGGCTCCGGCGGGGAGCAGCAGCCACTTCACGATCGGCCACCTCCCTCGCTGGGCGGCTTCAGCCGGCGCAACTCCACCGCGGATCGCACACCGTAGGTGAACCCGGCAAGTTTGATCAGCGGGCGGCCGACCGTGGCGGCCACGACCGAGGTGACCGCGCTGACATTGGTGGTCATCGTGGCGACGTTGGACGAAATGGTGTCCAGCCGGGCCACCTGCTGGCCGGTCGCGGCCACCGTGTCGGTGACCTCACGCAGCAACGGAACCGTCTCGTCGGTGATCTCTCGCACCCCCGCCCGGGTCTCGTCGAGCACCTTGCCGGCCTTGCCGACCACCGAGCCCATGCGCAGCACGAGACCGACGAACGCCAATGCGGCGATCATTCCGGCGATGTCTCCCAGGGAGACCTTCATGACACATCTCGTTTCATCACTGCTGCCAAGGGTACTCTGGCGCGCCGTCGCCCCCCGGCATACATATCGGCTGCCGACCCGGTGGCGGACATGAACAACAGGGCTCGTGCCACCCCGGTGAGGATGGCACGAGCCCTGTCAGCCGGCGATCGGCGTGCTCGTCAGGACGCGTCCGCCTCGGCGACGAGGTCGGTCTTCACCTCCGGGAAGTGACAGGCGATCGTGTGCTCCGGCTTGTCGTCCGCGGGGTCGAGCGGCGGCTCCTCGGCGGCGCAGATCTCCTGTGCCTTCCAGCACCGGGTGCGGAAGCGGCAGCCGCTGGGCGGGTCGATCGGACTCGGCACGTCGCCGATCAGCCGGATCCGCTCGTTGGGCACGGCGCCGCGCACCACGTTGAGGTCTGGAGCCGCCGACAGCAGCGCCTGCGTGTAAGGGTGCTGCGGCTTCTCGTAGATGTCCTCGCGGTCACCGACCTCCATCACCTTGCCCAGATACATCACGGCGATCCGGTCACAGAAGTGCCGCACGATGCCGAGGTCGTGCGCCACGAAGATGAACGCGATGCCGAGCTCCCGACGCAGCTTGCTCATGAGGTTCATGACCTGCGCCTGGATGGAGACGTCCAGCGCCGACACCGGCTCGTCTGCGACGACGACCTTCGGCTCGACCGCCAGCGCTCGGGCGATGCCGATGCGCTGCCGCTGGCCACCGGAGAACTCGTTCGGGTAGCGGTTGACGTGCTCGGGGTTGAGGCCCACCAGCTCCAGGAGTTCCTGGACCCGCTCCTTGATCTTGTTCTTGGGCACCATGTTGTGGATCTCCAGCGGTGCGCCGATGATCTTCAACACGGTGAACCGTGGGTTCAAGGAGCCGTAGGGGTCCTGGAAGATCATCTGGATGTCGCGCCGCATCGGCCGCAGCTGCCGCTCCTTCAAGTGCGCGATCTCGCGACCCTCGAACTCGATGCTTCCGGACGTCGGCTCCAGGAGCCGGGTCACCAGCCGACCGGTCGTCGTCTTGCCACAACCGGACTCGCCGACGAGACCGAGCGTCTCGCCCTTGGCCAGGTCGAAGCTCACGCCGTCGACCGCTCGCGTCTGCAGCGTCTTGGGGAACAGGCCGTTGTATTCCTTGACCGGGAAGTGCTTGGTCAGATCCTTGACCGTGAGCAGGATCTCGCGGTCGCGCGGCGACTCGTGAACCGCCGGCTCAGCGGCCGCGAAGGGGTCGTCGTTCTTGTCGAGGCTCAGGCCGTTGCGGGCGCCATCCGCAGAGCCGGCGTCCGTGATGTTGTCAGTCATCGATCACTCCAACGTCGGTGCGACTTCGTCGGCGAAGATCGCGGCAGGGTCGGCCAGGTGGCACCGGGACAGGCGTCCCGGCTCACCGGGAACCTCGAGGAACTCGGGCAGCTCCGTCGCGCACTTGTTGCCCGGCACTCGGTCGGAGTAGGGGCACCGCGGCCGGAACGAGCACCCACTGGGCAGGTTGAGCAGGCTCGGCGGGTTGCCGGGGATCGGCTTGAGGTCCGATCCGACGTCGGCCGTCAGCGACGGCACCGAACTCAGCAGACCCCACGTGTAGGGCATGCGGGGATTGGCGAGGACCTCCTGTGCGGTGCCGAACTCGACGCTGCGTCCGGCATACATCACGAGCACGTGGTCGGCGACCTCGGCGACGACTGCCAGGTCGTGCGTGATCATGATGATCGCGGAGCCGAACTCGCGCTGCAGGTCGTTCATCAGGTCCAGGATCTGTGCCTGCACCGTGACGTCGAGCGCCGTGGTCGGCTCGTCCGCGATGAGCAGCTTCGGGTCGTTGACGAGGCCGAGCGCGATCATCGCGCGCTGGCGCATACCGCCGGAGAACTCGAACGGGTACTGCTTGGAGCGGCGGTCCGGGTTGGGCACGCCGACCCGATCGAGCATCTCCACCGCACGCTTGGCGGCGACCGACTTGGACACCTTGTGGTGCGCCGCGTAGGCCTCCGCGATCTGGGCGCCCACCTTCTTGAAAGGGTGCAGCGAGGACTGCGGGTCCTGGAAGATCATCGCAACGGACTCGCTGCGCAGCTTGCGGAACTGCGCCTGAGACGCCCCGACGAGTTCCTCTCCGTCCAGCTTGATCGAGCCGCTGATCCGGCTGCGCTTGGGGTCGTGCAGCCCCATGACCGCCATGGACGACACGCTTTTGCCCGAGCCGGACTCCCCGACGATTGCGAGCGTCTGACCGGCCTTCACCTCGTAGGAGACGCCGTTGACGGCGCTGATCAGACCGTCCTCGGTCGGGAACTGGACCTTGAGGTCTTCGACGGTGAGGACGACCGGTGCGTTCGGATCGAGCGGCGGGCGCCGCTGGGTGCCCGGCTCACGGGCCGGGGGTGTCAATGTGTCTGTCATGTCAGCTTCACAGTCGGGTCGACGCTCACGTAGAGCAGGTCAACGAGCAGATTACCCAGCACGATGAACGCGGCACCCACCAAAACCGTTCCCGAGATAACGGGCAGGTCGCTGGTGTTGATGGCGTTCAGCGCGAGCCGGCCGATGCCGAGCACATTGAACACCTGCTCGGTGAAGATGGCGCCGGTCAGCTGGAGGGAGACGTCCACACCGATCAAGGTGAGGTATGGCGCCAGCGTCGCGCGCAACGCGTGTCCCCACACCACTCGTCGTTCCGAGATGCCCTTCGACCGCGCGGTGCGCACGAAGTCGCTGGACAGGGTGTTGATCATGAACGCCCGGACATACCGCACGTAGAGCATCGAGTTGAAGATGCCGTAGATGACCCAGATCGCGATGAAACCGGTGAACCAGGATCCCGGATCCTGCGTCAGCGGCGTGTAGCCGGTGGCAGGCAGGATCTTCCAGGTGAAGATCAGGTAGAGGTTGAGGATCAGCGCAACGGCGAAGTAGGGCATCGAGCTGATGACCTGGGAGATGCCGACGATGACCCGGTCCAGTGGTGAGCCACGATTGCGACCGCAGACCACGCCGAGCAGGAGGCCGAGCGGCACGAAGACGACCATCCCACCGAAGACGATCGCGAACGTCACCGGCATGACCTGTTTCACCTGAGTGGTCACCGACTGGCTCTGGACGTAGGACCAGCCGAGGCACGGTGCGCTGCAGTGCCCGGTCACTTCGCCGTCGCTCTTGATGTCGCGGCCGACCACGAGGCCCTTCATGTACTCGCCGAACTGCGCGACGACGGGCTGGTCGAGGCCGAGACGATGGTTCGTCGCCTGAACGATCTGGTTCGTGCAGTGCGTCCCACACAGCTGGTAAGCAACGGCGTCCTTCGACGGTCCGACGAAGAACAACCCGAAGGTCAGCACGACCGTGGCGAACAACACCGAGATCGCGAGCAATAACCGCCGTGCGATGTAGACGATCACGTAATGGCTCCTTGGAGGGGTGGCCTGACGGTGACCGGCGGAAGGGGTCGCCTCCCGCCGGCCACCGTCAGAGCGGTGAATCCGTCAGTTGGACACCCACAGCTGGGACAGCGTGGGCATGCTGATCAACGGGTTCAGCTGAACATTCTTGACGTTCGTGCCGAACGTCGCGGTGTTCATTGAGTAGTTGTCCGGCAATGACGGAACGTACTTCGTCATCAGCTCCTGGTCCAGCTCCGACCACTTGGGTGCAGCCTTCGCCGGGTCCATGGCGCTGATCGCGGCGATCTTCTTGTTGACCTCCGCGTTCTTGAACTGACCCACCGACAGACCGTCGGAGATCCCGGCACCGTTGAACATGACCGGGTAGACCGAGTCACCGGTCGGCCAGTCGTAGCACCAGCCGGGGGTGCCCTGACCCATGTTCACCGGGGCCTTGGGGTCGGAAATCTTCTTGGTGTATTCGGCGCTGGACACCGGGATGTCCTTGACCGTGAAGCCCGCCGCCTTCAGCGCCGTCTTCTTGGCGTTGTTGGCGTTGACGACATTCGGCTTGTCGCTGCGGTAGTAGTACGACAGCTGGAAGCCGACCTTGCCGGCCTTCTGCAGGATCGCCTTGGCCTTGGCCGGGTCGCCATTGCCCTCACCGGTGGCGTAGGGCAGCGGCGGGTACTTCTTGTAACCCTGCAGACTGGGGGCGGCGAACGTGGTCGCCGGCTGGTAGTTCAGCGTCGAGAGGCCACCCGCCTTGCGGATCTGGTTGAACGGCCACGCGTAACCGATCGCCTTGCGGATGTCCAGCGGCACCTTGCGGCTGTCGATCTCGACGTAGTACTCACACGACGAGGCACCGATGGCGAACTGGTTCTTCTGCGCACCGGTCACCTTCGAAGCCAGCGAGGAGTCGATCGCGCCGATGTTGACCGTGTTGGCGCCGACACCGCTGTTGGACAGGATCCGCTGCTGGGAGGGCAGGTCGACGATCGAGAAGTTGATCTGCACCTTGTCCGGGTAGTCGTGCCGCACCGGGTCGGACTTGGGGTCCCAGTTGTTGTTGCGGACCAGCACCATCTTCTGGCCCTTGGTGTAGCTCTGGACCTTGTAGGGACCCGTGCTCAGCGGGTTCATCTGGTACTTGTCCTTGGTGTCCTTCGCCTTGGGCACCGGGCTGAACTCCGGGAACGAGGCGAAGTAGTTGAACGACGGCACCTTCTTGGACAGGTGGAAGACGAGGGTGTCGCTGCCCTCGGTCGTCATACCCTCGAACTTCGCGTTCGGCTGCTTGTAGGGGCCCTTGTAGGTGTCGCCACCCTTGAGGTATTCCATCTGGTAGCCGGTGCCGTTGGCGCCCACGCTCTCCTTGGCGAAGGAGCGCTGGAGGCCGTAGACGAAGTCCTCGATCTTCACCGGGGAGCCGTCGGAGTACTTCAGGCCCGGGCGGATCTTGAACTTCCAGGTCAGGCCGTCGGCCGACGGGGTGCCGACGTTCACTGCCAGGTCGGGCACCAGCACCGGCTTGCCCTTGACGATCTTGAACTGCGTCAACGACCGGAACAGGTACTGCGTGGCGAACGCGTTCGAGTCCACATAATAGATGCCGGCCGGGTCCATCGTGGGCGGATTCGACGAGTCGTCGATGTAGAGCGTGCCGCCCTTCTTCGCACCGGTGACCTCCGGGGCCGGACCCTTGAGGTTCGGGTCGGACGCCGGCACCGCCGCCTTGGTCTGCTCACTGACCGCAGTGTTCTCGGCGTTGTCGCCGGTGCCACTGCCCTTGCCCGATGGTCCTCCACTGCTGCATGCCGCCAACGACACCGCAGTAGCGCCCGCGGCGGTCAGCGCAAGCAATTTCGTCCAGCGCATGTGTCATTCTCCCTTTTTTGTTACTTCCCGGCACTGCCCGGGAAGAGTCTTCATGTGACGGTGCTGCGGTCGGTCAACGTCGGGTGTTGGGGTTGAACGCATCCGACACCGCGTCACCGAGCAGGCTCAGGCACAGCACGAGGATCAGCAGGCCGGCCAGCGGGACGAGCAGCGGCAGGGGAAAGTTCTGCATCTGGCCCTGGGCTTCCGAGATGTCCAGTCCCCAGTCGGCGGTCGGCGGTTGCAGGCCGACGCCGAGGTAGCACAGACCGGCCTCCGCGCCGATCCAGGCCGGCAGCGCCGTCGTCATCGACACCAGGATGATGCTCGTCAGGTTGGGCAGCATCTCCTTGAAGAGAATGCGTTTCGTCGGGGCACCCAGGGACCGGGCGGCCTGGACGAACTCTCGCTCTCGAAGTCCGAGCACCTCGCCGCGGATCAGGCGGCACAACCCGGCCCAACCGAGTCCGATCAGGACCACGAACATGGCCAGGATCCGGATCTTCTGCGCCTCGCTCGAGGTCGCCTGTCCGCCGGGCACCAGGTAGGCGGACATGATCGGCACGAGCGCGATCGCGAAGAGCAGGAACGGCAGGGACAGGGTGAAGTCGACGAACCAGCCGATCACCCGGTCGATCCAGCCGCCGAAGAAGCCGGCGATCAGGCCCAGCACCACGCCGATGATCGAGGTGCAGATGGTGACCGTCAGGGCGATGAGGAACGACGGGCGGATGCCGTAGACGAACCGCGCGAAGACGTCATAGCCGACGTTGGAGGTGACACCGAGCCAGTGCGAGCCGTTGGTGTAGAAGGTCGGCAGGTTGTCGTTGCCGATCAGGTTGTAGTTGGCAGCCGTCGGCGACTGGCCCTCCAGATCCGCGAGCAACGGCGCGAAGATGCCCATCAACAGGAACAGCACGATGATGGTCGCGCAGGTCATCGCCACCCGGTCGCGGCGCAGCCGGGCCAATGCGATCTGAGTCGGTGACTTGCTGCGCTGGCCGCCCTCCGCGGGCGGCCGCTTGCCCAGAACGGCGGTGGCTCCGGCGGTCTCGTGCACCTGGCCGATCTCGCCCAAAGTCTGGTCGAGGTTACCTCCGCTTGGCCCAGCGGTCATCGATCCTCCATACGGGTTCTGGACGTCGGCCATCAATTCAGCGATGCCGACACGTAGTGGTCAATCGGCCGCGCCCCGCCCGCCGTGACGCAACAACGATGCCACAGCGGGCGGAGCCGCACGACGTGTCCACATGATGGTCACCCAATCGTTACATTGGGTGTGGAGCTGTCAGCCGACCCAGATCTGCGCGAAGTCCGGCAGACCCTTGTTCGGGTCGTTGGCGACATTGTGCACCTTGTTGCCGAGAACGTAACTGCTGGTCGAGTAGGACAGCGGGATCCCCATGACTTGGGCGGTCATCTTCTTGTCGAAGGCGAGCCACTTGCTCTCCGCGGCCGTCGGGTCCATGGAGCTGATGTCGTTCAGCTCTTTGTCGATCGCCGCTGATTGCAGGTTGGCGACGGAGCGGCCGTCCTTGGCGGTGGAGGAGCTGAACAGCTGCGGGTAGATCGAGTCGCCGGACGGCCAGTCGTAGCACCAGGAGCTGATGCCCTGCCCGAAGTTCTCCGGCGCGTTCTCGTCGCTGGTCTTGTCGGAGATCTGCTGCGTGCTGACCGGCACGTCCTTGACCTTGAACCCGGCGTCCTGCAGCGCTGTTTTGAGCGCGTTGTTCGCCGACACCGCCTCCGGCTTGTCGCTCACGTAGAAGTAGGAGAGTTCGAAGCCGAGCTTGCCCGCGTTCTTCAGCATCGCCTTCGCCTTGGCAGGGTTGCCGTTCCCGGTGCCCGTCAACCCGTTGACCGGCGGATACTGCTTCATGCCGGGCACCTGCGGCGGAGCATAGGTGGTCGCCGGCTCGAAGGTAAGGGTGCTGTCACCCTCGGCCTTGCGGGTCTGGTTGTAGGGGTAGGCGACGGCGATCGCCTTGCGCACCGCGAGCGGGATCTTCTGCGAATTGAGCGGGAGGTAGGACTCGCACGGCGACGGCCCGAAGACGACCTGCGTGGGCTGGGACGTCGCCTTGGACTCCACACCGGCGTCCAGACCGGAGATGTCGATGGTGGTCGCCCCGCTGCCGGCGTTGGCGAAGATCTGCTGCTGCTGGGTGAGCGCGGTGACCCCTAGCCGGACGTCGATGGTGTCCGGGAACTGGCGCCGGATCGGGTCGGACTTGGCGTTCCACTGCGGGTTCTTGACCAGCGTGATCCGCTGGCCCTTGGTGAACGACTTGAACATGTACGGCCCGGTCGCCAGCGGGCTGTTCTCGTAGGCACCCTTCTTCTCGGCAGACTTCGGCACCGGTGAGGCGGCGGGGAACGCCAGGTAGTAGGGCAGCGTCGGCCACTTGCGGACCAGGTGGAAGATCACGGTGTCGTCGCCCTGTGACGTCACGCCGTCGAACTTCTTCCCCGCGTCCTTGAACGGACCCTTGTACGTCGCACCGCCCTTGAGGTAGGTCTGCAGATAGGGCACCGGTCCGTTACCGCCGAGATCGGGGTCGAACGACCGCTGGATCGCGTAGACGAAGTCGGCAGCCTTCACGGTCTCACCGTTGCTGTACTTCATGCCCGGCTTGATCTTGAAAGTCCAGGTCAGACCATCCGCCGACTGCTTGCCCAAGCCTTGCGCCAGGTCGGGGACCAGCGTTGAGACGCCCTTGCTGCTGATCTGGTAACCGGTGAGGCCGCGGGTCACCAGGCCGGACAGGATGCCCATCGAGAACTCGTAGTAGGCGCCGGCCGGGTCCCACGTCGGAGGCGACCCGGCGTCCGTGATCGTGAGCGTGCCACCCTTCTTGGCGCCCTGGACCGCCGGGGCCGGTCCGGCGACCGAGGGGTCCATGGCCGCGGCGGTGGCCTTGGCACGCGGGGTGGACGACGTCTTGCTCGAGGTGTTGTTGCTGCTCGGTCCGCTACTGCTGCACGCCGCAAGCGGCATCGCAAGCATGACGGCGGCAGCGGCGATCTTGCTCGACCTACGCATGGTTACTCCGATTCGATGGCACGACGGGACGATGCCTCGCAAGATGTCACGAACTCCCTTGCGGCGTGCGGTATTTACGACACCTGAAACGAGATCGTTACTTGTTTACCATCACGGTTGCCGCGGCGGAAGGGCGTCCGACGAACCACGAATGATGCCGCGCAACGACTGCCACCGCGGGCCGAGACTCTGCTCCCACCCGCGCTCGGTCGGCCGGTAGTAGTCCGCGTCGACGAGATCGTCGGGCAGGTACTGTTGTGGCCCGACGCCACCGGGCTCGTCGTGGCTGTAGCGGTAGCCGTCCCCGTGGCCGAGGGCGGCGGCACCGGCATACCCCGAACCGCGCAGATGGGCCGGCACCGCTCCCCCGCGCCCGGAGCGCACGTCCTCCAACGCCGCGTTGATGGCGCGGTACGACGCGTTCGATTTCGGCGCCAGCGCGTTGTGCACCACGGCCTGCGCCAGGATGATCCGTGCCTCCGGCATCCCGATCTGCGCGACAGCGTGCAGCGCGGCGACGGCTGTCTGCAGGGCGGTCGGGTCGGCCATGCCGACGTCCTCACTGGCGCTGATGACGATGCGTCGGGCGATGAACCGCGGATCCTCGCCCGCCTCGAGCATTCGCGCCAGGTAGTGCAGCGCGGCATCGACGTCGCTGCCGCGCATCGACTTGATGAGCGCACTGGCGACGTCGTAGTGCTGGTCGCCGGCGCGGTCGTAGCGCACGGCGGCCGTGGCCATCGCCTGCTCGACGTGCTGCAGCTCGATCGGCACCGGACGGACCTCCGGGCGTGCGGCGTCCAGGGCGACGCCGGCCGCGGCTTCCAATGCCGTCAAGGACCGCCGGGCGTCGCCGCCCGCCATACGGACCAGATGCGCGCGAGCGTCCTCGCTGAGGGTGAACTCCCCTGCCAAGCCGCGGCTCTCGCTGATCGCGTCGTCGAGCAACCGGACGATGTCGTCGTCACCGAGCGACTCCAGCCGGACGAGCATGGACCGCGACAGCAGCGGGGCGATCACGCTGAAGCTGGGGTTTTCGGTCGTGGCCGCGACGAGCACCACCAGGCGATTTTCGACACCGGGCAGCAGCGCGTCCTGCTGGGCCTTGCTGAAGCGGTGAATCTCGTCGAGGAAGAGCACCGTCTGCCGACCGTAGAGACTGCGGTCGCGCGTCGCCTGCTCCATGACGGCACGCACGTCCTTGACGCCGGCGTTGATCGCGGAGAGCTCGACGAAGCGCCGGTCCGCGGCGTTGGCGACCAGGTGCGCGAGGGTCGTCTTCCCGGTGCCGGGCGGCCCCCACAGGATCGCCGAGATCGGTCCGGCAGCGCCTTTCGCACCCTCGATCAGCCGGCGCAACGGACTGCCCGGCTTGAGCGCCTCCCGCTGGCCACGAACCTCCTCGAGCGATCGGGGGCGCATCCGGACGGCGAGCGGCGCGGCGGTCTCGCCCGCCGCTGCGTCATCGCCGGCGGCGCTGAACAGATCGTCGGACACGCATGCCACGCTAATGGCTGTGCCGGACACCGTGATTCGCCGCCTCCCGGGCAGCGCGCTGCACCAGCTGTTCGCCGACGACCCGTTCATCCGCTGGGACCTCGCGCGGCCGCATGTCTCGGACATCTGGGTGCATGGCGATGCCGTCGCGTTCCAGCGTCATTCGCATTCTCGGCACATCCATGGCATCTCGGTGCTGGGCGGTGACGACGTCCCGCAGGTGCTCGACGCCGTGCTGACCGATCTGCCGCATGAAGTGAACGGCATTGCCGTCGAGCGGAAGCACTTGCCGTTGCTGAGGAACCGCCTGGGCGACCGGCTCGTGTCAGGCGGCGACTGGGACTGGATGTGGACCGACCGGCCGCCCGCGATGCTGCCGGCGGAGGCGCGGCTCGTCGCGCTCGATGACGTGCACGACGCTGGGGTCATCTCGGCACTCAACGAGATCGGCAGCCCCACCGCGGAGTCGGAGCCGGGCACCGGCCGGACGGAGCTGTGGCTCGGCGCCCGGGACGGCGGACAGCTGGTTGCGGCCGGCGCCATACATCGGACTCCGGGCGGTGCTCCGCATCTCGCCGGGATCGTCGTGCACCCGAAGGCGCGTGGTCGTGGACTCGGTGTCGCACTGACCGCCGCGCTGACCCGCTGGGCGATCGGCCGCGCCGGCGTCTGCACCCTCGGGATGTATGCCGACAACGACCGCGCGCGCCGCATCTACACCGGGCTCGGCTTCACGGTGGCGCGGGAGTGGGGCAGCCGGAGGCTGCTACCGGCCGATACGGCCGGCCCCGGCGTCTGACGGTCAGTGGCACACCTACCGGCGAGTGGCATAGCTGCTGCTGTGCCACTCGCCGGTTTCTGTGCCGGTCGGCGCTCGGTCAGCTGGTGCGCGGATTGACCGCCTCCGCGCCCTGCGGTGCCGGCGCGTCCTTCGCCGGTTTGGCGTCGACACCGGCCTCCTTGCGCTGCGCCGCCGTGATCGGGGCCGGCGCGGCGGTGAGTGGGTCGTAACCGCCACCGGACTTCGGGAAGGCGATGACCTCGCGAATGGAGTCAGACCCCGCGAGCAGTGCACAGATGCGGTCCCAGCCGAACGCGATGCCGCCGTGCGGCGGAGCGCCGAACTGGAAAGCGTCCAGCAGGAAGCCGAACTTCTCCTGCGCTTCCTCTTCGCCGAGGCCCATCACCTTGAAGACGCGCTCCTGAATGTCCTTGCGATGGATACGGATCGAGCCACCGCCGATCTCGTTGCCGTTGCAGACCATGTCGTAGGCGTAGGCGAGCGCCGAGCCGGGGTCGGTGTCGAAGGTGTCGAGGTATTCCTTCTTGGGCATGGTGAACGCGTGATGGACCGCAGTCCAGGCCCCCGATCCGACCGCGACGTCACCGGAGGCGACGGCCTCGGCGGACGGCTCGAACAGCGGGGCGTCCAGCACCCACAGGAACGACCACTTCGACTCATCGATGAGTTCGCAGCGACGACCGATCTCCAGCCGGGCCGCGCCGAGCAGCGCGCGGGACGACTTCACGTCGCCGGCGGCGAAGAAGATGCAGTCGCCCGGCTTCGCACCGACATGCGCCGGCAAGGCCGCGATCTCGGCCGCGGTGAGGTTCTTGGCCACCGGCCCGGTGAGCGTGCCGTCCTCCTGCACCAGGATGTAGGCAAGGCCCCTTGCACCGCGCTGCTTGGCCCACTCCTGCCAGGCGTCGAGCTGTCGGCGCGGTTGCGACGCACCGCCGGGCATGACGACCGCCCCGACATACGGCGCCTGGAAGACCCGGAACGTGGTGTCCTTGAACAGCTCGGTGCACTCGACCAATTCGAGCTCGAAGCGCAGGTCCGGCTTGTCGGAACCGTACTTGGACATCGCGTCGGCATACGTCATCCGCGGGAACGGCGTCTCGATGTCGACGCCGATGACCGCCCAGAGCGCCTTGGCGATCGCCTCGCCGAGCTCCAGGATGTCGTCTTCCTCGACGAAGCTCATCTCGATGTCGAGCTGGGTGAACTCCGGCTGCCGGTCGGCGCGGAAGTCCTCGTCCCGGTAGCAGCGGGCAATCTGGTAGTAACGCTCCATCCCGGCGACCATCAGCAGCTGCTTGAACAGCTGGGGGCTCTGCGGCAGGGCATACCAGCTGCCCGGCTGCAGGCGCGCAGGCACCAGGAAGTCGCGAGCACCCTCCGGTGTGGACCGGGTGAGCGTCGGAGTCTCGATCTCGACGAAGTCGCGCTGGGCCAGCACCGCGCGCGCTGCGGCGTTCACCTTGGAACGCAGCCGGATTGCACCACCTTGCGCCGGCCGGCGCAGGTCCAGGTAGCGGTACTTCAGGCGCGCCTCCTCGCCGACGTTGATGCGCTCGTCGATCTGGAACGGGAGCGGCGCCGACTCGGACAGCACCTCGATGGAGTCGGCGACGACGTCGATCTCGCCGGTCGGCAGGTCGGGGTTGACGTCCTTGCTGTCGCGAGGCCGGACGGTGCCGGTGACGGCAACGCAGTATTCGTTGCGCAGCCCGTGGGCGGCGCCGGTCAGCACCTCGTCGCGGGCGACGACCTGGACGACACCGCTGGCGTCGCGCAGGTCGAGGAAGGCGACCCCGCCGTGGTCGCGCCGGCGGGCGATCCATCCGGCGAGCGTGACTGTCTGGCCTGCGTTTTCGGCACGCAGAGTGCCGGCGTCGTGGTTGCGAAGCATGATGTGCGTTCCTTTCGGGTCGGTTCCCGTCAAGGTCGCGATGTGGGGCACCTTGCCGGGAAGGCAGCCCTGGAGGTGTGGGCGGGGGCCAGATCGCGGTGCCACCACACCTTCGCCGAGGAGATCTCGGCCTCTCGTCGGTACGCCGCACGCGCGTCCTTCGGGCGGCGCCCGGCATACGACTCGAGCGCCCGGTGGGTCGTCACGCCACCACCTCGGGCGTCCGCCATCCTATGACGGCGTCCGTCCTGCCGGGAAATCGATTACTGCACGATGTCGGTGCCGCCGGTGCGTGATGTGACCACGCCGCTCCCCGCTGGGGACCGACTTCAATAGGCTGGAGGAATGACGACCTGCGAGCCCGGTGCGCTGCTCGCGACGGGCGCGACGGCCTTGGTGTACGAGCTCGACGACCGCCGGGTGCTGCGCCGCTATCGCGACGAGCGCTGGCCGGTGGATCGCGTTGTGACAGCGACGAATACCGCGTCAGCCGCCGGTGTTCCGACCCCTCGCGTGTTGGCGGCCGACGGACCCGACCTGGTGCTCGAGCGGGTCGACGGGCCGACGATGCTGGCCGAGATGACGGCCGGTCGCCTGACGATGAACGACGCCATGACGCTGCTCGCGCAGTTGCACCGCACCACGCACGCCGTGCACCGCCCGACCGGCGATCACGACCTGCCGCAGCGCACGGGCGGCGACAGTCTGATCCATCTCGACCTGCACCCCAACAACGTGCTGATGGCACCGGCCGGGCCACAACTGATCGACTGGGAGAACGCGTGCTGGGGTCCGCCCGGGCTCGACGTCGCGGTCACCGCAGTGATCCTCGCCTGTTATGCGCTGGCCTACCGCAACGACCAGGCGACGGACCCGACCGACCTGCTCGACGCGTTCCTGCGGGCCGCGGAACCGCTGACGCACCTCGGCGAGGCCGTGGCCTTCCGGCGCGATCGGGTCGACTTCATGCCCGCGGCCGAAGCGGTGCAACTCGACAACGCCGCCGGTTTGGTGCGCTATCTGACCGATGGGCTCGCTCAGTAGTCCTCCCCGTCCAGGTAGAACCAACGACCAGCGCGTGTGGCGAAGCGACTGCGCTCGTGCTGCGTTCCCCCGTCGTATGACGCGACGAACTCCACCATGCCGGTCTCCTCATCGGGCCCGCCGCCGCGAACCTCGAGGATTTCCAGCCCTTTCCAACCGATCGACCGATCGATCACGACCTCCGGCGGGCGTGTGCTGGGATGCCAGGTCCGCCACAGGTGCTCACGGTTGCCGTAGTAGTAGGCGGTGTAGCGCGAGCGCATCAGCTCCTCGGCCGTCGACGCCAGCCGCTCGGTCGTGAGCAGCGGTCCGCAGCAGTCGTCATACGCCGTGCCGGAGCCGCAGGGGCAGGGGTCGTCGGTGCTCACCGTTCACACCGTAGACCGCTCGCCCGTGGCCGGACCGATGGCCGTAGGCTGCTGTGCCGTGTCGAAAGTGTTGAACTCCATCCCCGTCGGCGAGCGCGTCGGCATCGCTTTCTCCGGTGGTCTGGACACGTCGGTGGCCGTGGCCTGGATGCGCGACAAGGGCGCCGTGCCCTGCACCTACACCGCCGATCTCGGTCAGTATGACGAGCCGGACATCGACTCCGTCCCCGGCCGGGCCGGCCAGTACGGTGCCGAGCTGTCCCGGCTGGTCGATTGCAAGCGACAGCTGGTCGAGGAGGGTCTGGCCGCCATCGCGTGCGGGGCGTTCCACATCCGCAGCGGCGGTCGGATCTACTTCAACACCACGCCGCTCGGCCGTGCGGTGACCGGCACGCTGCTGGTCCGGGCCATGCGCGAGGACAACGTGTCGATCTGGGGTGACGGATCCACCTTCAAGGGCAACGACATCGAGCGGTTCTACCGCTACGGCCTGCTGGCCAATCCGGACCTGCGCATCTACAAGCCGTGGCTGGACGCCCAGTTCGTCGACGAGCTCGGTGGCCGGCACGAGATGTCGGAATGGTTGCAGGCCAAGGGACTTCCCTATCGCGACTCCACCGAGAAGGCCTACTCCACCGACGCCAATATCCTCGGCGCGACGCACGAGGCCAAGAAGCTGGAGCTGCTCGACACGTCCATGGAGATCGTCGAGCCGATCATGGGTGTGCGCTTCTGGGACCCGGAGGTGCACATCGAAACCGAAGAAGTCACAGTCCGATTCGAGCGCGGACGGCCGGTATCGATCAACGGGCAGACGTTCGATGACGTGGTCCAGCTGTTCAAGCTCGCGAACGAGATCGGCGGCCGCCACGGGCTCGGGATGTCGGATCAGATCGAGAACCGCATCATCGAGGCCAAGTCGCGTGGCATCTACGAAGCACCTGGTATGGCGCTGCTGTTCGCGGCATACGAGCGCCTGGTCAATGCGGTCCACAACGAGGACACCATCGCGCAGTACCACAACGAGGGACGTCGCCTGGGTCGTCTTCTCTACGAAGGCCGTTGGTTCGACCCGCAATCCCTGATGATCCGTGAGGGCTTGCTGCGCTGGGTCGCCTCGGCGATCAGTGGTGAGGTCGTGCTGCGGCTGCGACGCGGCGAGGACTACTCGATCGTCGACACCCGCGGCGACACCTTCAGCTACCACCCGGACAAGCTCTCGATGGAGCGCACGGAGGATGCGGCGTTCGGACCGACCGACCGGATCGGCCAGCTCACGATGCGCAACCTCGACATCGCCGACACGCGCTCGAAGCTCGAGCTGTATGCCGGACTGGGAGCGCTCCCCCAGCGCGAGACCGAACTCGTCGGCGAGCTCAGGCCCGGTGGTGCTGCTGCGATTTCGGCCAACCCGGCCGTGGACGGCGACGAGGACGACGCACTGGATCGCGCGGCGATCGACTTCGGTGTCGACTGAGCACGTTGTCGCGGACACTGCGCTCGTCTTCGAGGGCGGTGCCATGCGCGGCAGTCACTCGGCAGGCCTGGTCGTCTCGCTCATCGAGGCCGGCATCCGGATCACCTGGATGGTGGGGATCTCCTCGGGCGCGACCAACGCCTCCAACTACGTCACCCGTGACACCTGGCGAGCGCACGCATCATTCACGACGTTCGCTCAGGAACCGCAGTTCGGCGGCTGGGGCAGCTTCGCGCGCCGTCAGGGCTTCTTCAACTCCCAGTTCATCTACCAGGAGTCCGGACTGCCCGACAACGTGCTGCCCTTCGACTGGCAGACCTACGCGGCGTCGACCGATCAGTGGCGAATCGGGGCGTTCGACGCGACCACCGGCGAGACCGTCTACTGGGGCCGCGAGGACATGACCAGCTTGCCGGATCTCCTTGCCAGAGTGCAGGCTTCGGCGTCCATGCCGGTGCTCATGCCACCGGTCCACCTGGACGGCCACGTGTATGTCGACGGCGCCCTCGGCACGTCGGGCGGCATTGCGCTGGACGCGGCGCAAGCAGACGGATACGAGAAGTTCTTCGTGGTGCTGACCCAGCCTCGCTGCTACGTGAAGAAGCCAGAGGGCAAGGACTGGTTCTTCAAGCAGTATTACCGCCGCTACCCGGCGGTCGCGGAAGCGTTGCGCACTCGAGCGGCCCGCTACAACGAGACACGACATCAGCTCTTCGAGCTCGAAAAAGCAGGTAAAGCCTACGTTTTCGTGCCCGACATCGCACCGGTCGCCAACGGCGAGCGCCGCTTGCCCGTGCTCGAAGCGAGCTATCGGGCGGGCTACGAGCAAGCCCAGCGGGAGCTGCCCGCCATACGCGAATTCCTCGGGCTGGCCTGACACACGCTTGCTACCTCGGCGACAGGTTCCTGACAGGACGCGGCCGAAGGCTTGGCTTGAGTCGGCCGAGTCGCGGCCACCGGACCGAAGGATGCTCATGCCCTCCTCGAAACGCATCGCTGCCACCGTCATCACCACCGGCGCCCTGCTCGCGGGTGGGACAGCCGTCGCGCACGCCGCGAGCTCCACCCCGTCGGCACCGCCGACGACCACACCGGGCACAATGCATCCCGGCCACCCGCGCGGGACCGCCGTCACCGGATCGCAGCTCGCCAAGGTCACCGCCGCGGTCAAGGCCAAGGAGGGCGCAGTCACCGTCGAGCACGTCGTCAAGACCCCCGACGGCCACTACCACGTGCTCGCCACCAAATCCGGCAAACGCGTCGGGTACGACGTCAGCGCCGACCTGAAGACCATCACCCAGCACACCTTCGACGCCCGCGGGCCGCGCGGTCACGGCTCAGGAATGCGAGGCACTGCGGTCACCGGATCGCAGCTCGCCGAGGTCACCGCCGCGGTCAAGGCCAAGGAGGGCGCGGTCACCGTCGAGCACGTCGTCAAGACCTCCGACGGCCACTACCACGTGCTCGCCACCAAATCCGGCAAACGCGTCGGGTACGACGTCAGCGCCGACCTGAAGACCATCACCCAGCACACCTTCGACGGCCGCGGTTCCCGTGGCGACTGCGGGCCGGGAATGACGCCGCCGTCGGGTTCGGCGTCCGGATCGGGCGCTCCGTCGAACTCCGCGCAGCAGTCCTGACAGGGTTCACCGGTCGACGAGCGTCCGCGCGAGCTCGGCCGATCCCGGCGGGTAGAGCGGATGCGTCTCGTCGACGTCGTCGATCGGTCGCCACCACACCGGCATCGGGTCCCCGTCGTCGGTGAACGTCTTGCCCTCTGCCGGGATGATGGCGGGGTCCCGCAGCGTGCCGGCATACACGAAGACCACCTCGTGCCCCAGCCGGCCGTTGATGCGGTAGATGTTCTCCAGCACGTCCAGCAGACGCGTCTCGACCAGTTCGCCATCCAGCTCCTCGGCCACCTCGCGCTCGAGCGCGGCCCGCGCCGTCTCCCCCGGCTCGATGTGGCCACCGATGAGCCGGTCGTATCCGTGCGGATTCTCAGCGGTCGGTCGCAGCCGGGCGACCGCGTGCGACCTGCCGTCCGTGTTCGGCAGGATCACCATCGCCTTGACCCTGATGTGCTCGATCATGCGATCGCGACGAGACGATCCAGGGCTTCGTCCAGCGCGTCGGTCGCGCCGCAGAAGCTGATCCGGACGAACCGGTTGCCGTTGACCGGATCGAAGTCCACACCGGGCGCGAGAGCGACACCGGTGCGATCGAGCACGTCGGCGCACCACCGGAGCGTGTCATCGGTGAGGTGCGACACGTCGCAGTATGCGTAGAACGCACCGTCGGGCGGCGCGAAGGACGTCACGCCCAGCTCGGGCAATCGGCGCAGCAGCAGGTCGCGATTGACGGCATACCGCTCGACATGGCGCTGCAACTCGGCATGTGCTTCCGGCGAGAACGCAGCGACGGCAGCATGTTGCGAGACCGCCGGCGCGCAGATCGCCAGATTGGTCTGGAGCACGTCCACCGGACGGCGCAGTGCCTCCGGCAGGAGGTTCCACCCGACCCGCCACCCGGTCATCGACCAGAACTTGCTCATCGAGCCGAGGACGACCGCCTCGTCGGTGAAGGCGCGCGCGGTCTGCGCCGCCGCACCGTAGGAGATGCCGTGATAGATCTCATCGGAAAGCAGCAGCACGTCGTGTTCCGCGCACCACTCGGCAATCGCGGCGAGTTCAGCTGCCGCGATGATCGTGCCGGTCGGGTTCGCCGGGCTCGCGACAATGACTCCGTCGAGTGGGGACTGTGCCTGTACCCGGTCCAGTTGCTCGACCGTCAGCTGGAAGCGCGTCGCCGCACCGCAGTCGATCTCGACCGGCTCGATCCCCGACGCTCGCAGCGTGTTCCGGTATGCCGGGTAACCCGGACGTGCCATCGCGACCCTGCTTCCCACGTCGAACGCGGCCAGCAGCACGGTGCTGAAACCACCCGACGACCCGGTGCTGACCAACACCTCGTCGACATCGATCGCCACGTCGTACGCCGAGCGGTAATGCGCCGCGATCGTCTCCCGCAGCAATGGGATCCCGTCACCCTCGGTGTAACCGAGTGAGTCCGTCTCCAGCACCGCGTGCACGGCGTCCAGCGCGGCACGCGGCGCCGGCGTCGACGGCTGTCCCACGCAGAGCAGGATCATGTCGCCGTGGCTCCGCTGCCGAGCGGCCGCCGCACGCACGACCTCCATCACATGGAACGGCTCGACCGAACTGCGTTCCGACGGTTGCCTGCTCATTGGTCAGGTCCTTCGGTCACTGCCGGTATGCCGGATGCTCCGGCCACGGCGCGTCCGCCGGACGCAAGGTCTGCCACTGACGCCGCCGCCCGATGTCGGTCGCCAGCAGCGCCGAGACGGCGATGGAGTTGTGCATCCGGCCGGCCAGAATCGCGTCGAGGGCGTCGTCCAGCGCCACCCATCCGGTCGGCATGTCGAGCTCCTCGCCCTCCCGCACGAAGTCCTCGGCCACGGAGTCGTGCACGTCCCTCGCGAGGAACACGCGCAGGTTCTCCGACAGCGCGCCCGGCGAGGTGAACAGGTCGACCAGCACATTCCACGTGCCGGCGTCGAGGTCTGCCTCCTCGCGGAGTTCGCGCGCCGCCGCGTCCCGCGGGTCCTCACCGGGCTTGTCGAGCAGGCCCGCCGGCACCTCCCAGTCGAACGCGCCCACCGGGTGGCGGTACTGCTGGATGAGCAGCACCTCCTCGGCGCCGGGCTCACCGCGCAGCGCCACCACCGCGACCGCTCCGGTATGGCGCACGAAGTCCCGCCTGACGTGGCCTCCGGCGCCGAGGTGGACGTCTTCGGTCACCACGTCCCAGACCCGGCCGTGATAGACCACCTCCGAAGAGGTCACCTCCTGAGGATCGAGTCGATCGGCGAGCGGAGTCGTCAGGCGATCATGCCGGGAGCTCATGGTGTCCTTTCGCGAGATTCACTGAGCAGCAACAGGATCGGCGGTCTTCGGCTTCTCCACCTCGACGAGCCGCGCGGCCCGCTGCTGGTCGATGGCCGCACCGATCAGCCCGGCGAAGAGCGGATGCGCACGGTTGGGCCGGGACAGGAACTCCGGGTGCGCCTGGGTCGAGACGTAGTAGGGATGCACCTCGCGGGGCAACTCGGCGAACTCGACCAGCTCACGGTCCGGCGAGAGCCCGCTGAAGATCAGGCCGGCTTCTTCCAGCTCGCCCCGGTAGGCGTTGTTGACCTCGTAGCGGTGCCGGTGTCGCTCCGAAACACTCGTCGCGCCATACGCCTCGGCGATCACGCTCTCGCCGAGCAGCTGCGCCGGGTAGGCGCCCAGCCGCATCGTGCCGCCGAGGTCTCCCGCGCCCTCGACATACGCCTTCTGCTCCTCCATGGTCGCGATGACCGGTGCCGGTGTCTCCGGGTCGAACTCCGTCGAGGACGCTCCCTCGATGCCGGCGACGTTGCGGGCGTATTCGATCACCATGCACTGCAGTCCGAGGCAGATGCCCAGGGTGGGAACCTGGTGCTCCCGGGCCCACCGCAGCGCGCCCAGCTTGCCCTCGATCCCCCGCACCCCGAAGCCGCCGGGGACCAGCACCGCATCCACGCCACCGAGCGCCTTGGCAGCACCGGCCGGCGTCGTACAGTCGTCGCTCTTGACCCAGCGGATGACGACCTTGGCATCGTGGTGAAAACCGCCGGACCGCAACGCTTCCGTCACCGACAGGTAGGCATCGGGCAGGTCGATGTATTTGCCCACGAGCGCCACCTCGACCCGGTGCTCCGGCTCGTGGACCCGCGCCAGCAGCCGGTCCCAGGCGCGCCAATCGACGTCCCGGAACGGCATGCCCAGTCGCCGCACGACGTAGGCGTCGATGCCTTCGGCGTGCAGCACCTTCGGGATGTCGTAGATGCTCGGAGCGTCGACACAGGCCGCCACGGCCTCCAGGTCGACGTCGCACATCGAGGCGATCTTGTGCTTGATCCCATCGGGCAGGTCCCGATCCGCCCGCAGCACCAGCGCATCCGGCTGGATGCCGACCTGTCGCAGTGCAGCGACCGAGTGCTGGGTCGGCTTCGTCTTGAGCTCTCCACTCGGCGCCAGGTAGGGGACCAGCGACACGTGCAGGAAGAAGACGTTGTCGCGCCCGACGTCCTGACGGACCTGACGAGCCGCCTCGAGGAACGGCAGCGACTCGATGTCCCCGACCGTGCCCCCGATCTCGGTGATGATCAGATCGACGTCCGGCGCGGCCTGGGCGCGCATCTGGGCCTTGATCTCGTTGGTGATGTGCGGGATGACCTGCACGGTGTCACCGAGGTATTCGCCACGTCGCTCCTTGGCGATGACCTCGCTGTAGACCTTCCCCGTCGTGACGTTGGCGTCCCCGGCGAGGTTGACGTCCAGGAACCGCTCGTAGTGCCCGATGTCGAGATCGGTCTCGGCGCCGTCCTCGGTGACGAACACCTCACCGTGCTGGAACGGGTTCATCGTGCCCGGGTCGACATTGATGTAGGGATCGAGCTTCTGCATCGTCACCCGAAGCCCGCGAGCGCGGAGCAGGTGTCCGAGGCTGGAGGCGGTGAGCCCCTTGCCGAGCGAAGAGGCAACGCCTCCGGTCACGAAGATGTGTTTCGTCTGCTCCACCACGGGCTCTCAGTCTACGTCATCGGCCGCGCTCGCCCGGCGCGGACGGAGCACGCAGTACGTAATTCCGTGCGGCGTCGCGAAAACCCTTGGTGCTGGGGCGATCTCGTCCGATTCGGCACCGTCGGTGCGGCGTGTTGCCCGGCGAGAACCAACTACCGGCGCGCCGCGTCCAGGAGTTCCCGGGCGTGCTCGCGGGCCGAGGCGCTGTCGCTGACACCGCCGAGCATGCGCGCGAGTTCGGCCAGCCGCTCCTCCCCCTCCACCGCGGTCACATCGCTCGCGGTCACCTGGTCGTCGCTGGATTTGCGCACCACCAACTGGCGGTCGGCGTATGCCGCGACCTGGGCCAGGTGGGTGACCACGATGACTTGGGCGCCCCGCGCGAGCCTGGCCAGCCGGGCGCCGATGTCGAGCGCTGCAGCGCCTCCGACGCCGGCGTCCACCTCGTCGAACACGAAGGTCGGGACGGTCCCGCCGGCGGTGACAACCTCCAGGGCGAGCATCACCCGGGACAACTCACCACCCGAGGCCGCTTTCGCCACGCTGCGCGGTGCCGAACCGGCATTCGGCGCGAGCAGGATCTCGACATCGTCGATGCCGTGCGGGCCGCGCCGGCCCGGCTCGCTGGTCACCTGCACGGTGAGCTTCGCCGACCCCATGGCGAGATGCGCGAGCTCCTCGGTGACGGCTTTCTGCAGCTTGCGGGCCGCCTTCGTCCGGGCGGAGCTCAGATCCGACGCGGCGGCGTCGAGTTTGGGCTCCAGGTCGGCGAGCTGCGCCCGCAGCGCTTCGATGCGGTCGTCGGAGCCGGCCAGCTCGGCGGCTTCCAGCGCTGCCGCCTTGCTCCACAGCAGGACCTCGTCGATGCTCTCGCCATACTTGCGCAGCAGGGCGGTCAGATCCGCCCGGCGTTGCTGCACCTGCTCCAGCCGTGCCGGGTCGACCTCGAGGTCCGCCAGATACGACGCCAGATCGCCCGCGATGTCGGTGGCCAGCACGCCGAGCTCGCGCAACCGGCCGTCCAACGCGGCGAGTTCGGCGTCGTGATCGACGAGGCCGGCCAGCGCCTGCCGCGCCCGGCCGACCAGCGCGACGACGTTGGGTGCGTCATCGGTCGCCTCGCTGCCGGCGAGCACGTCGTGCGCGGTGCCCGCCCCGTCGCGCAGACCGTCGGCGTGGGTGAGCCGCTCGGACTCGGCCGCCAACTCGAGGTCCTCGCCCGGCGCCGGGTCCACGCGCTCGATGTCCTCCAGCGCCGCAGTCAGCAGGTCGAGGCGTTGAGCCCGGTCCCGCGCCCGGCCGGTCAGGTCGGCCAGCTCGGCGCGGACCTGCTGCCACGTGGTGTGCAGGCCTCGGTATGCCGCGAGCGCGGCCGCGACCGGCTTCCCGCCGAACTCGTCGAGCATCACGCGGTGCTGCTCCGGTCGCTGCAACCGCCACTGGTCGGCCTGGCCGTGGACAGCGACGAGCAGCTCGCCCAATTCGGCGAGCACCCCGACGGGCGCGCTACGGCCGCCGATGTGCGCTCGTGAACGGCCTTGCCCCGACACGGTCCTGGCGAGGATCAGCTCCTCGTCGACCTCGGCTCCGGCTTCCTGCGCGCGGACCACGGCGGGGTGGTCCGTCGGCAACTCGGCGATGCCCTCGACATACGCCTTGTCGGCGCCGCCGCGCACCAGTCCCGCGTCGCTGCGTCCACCGAGCAACAGCCCGAGGCCCTGCACGACCATCGTCTTACCGGCACCGGTCTCACCGGTGACGACGTTGAGGCCCGGTGACAGCTCGAGCAGGGCGTCGTCGATGACGCCCAAGCCCTGGATCCGCAGTTCCCGCAACACCTGCCGCAGCCTAGCCAGCCCACGCCGCCAAGGACCCGCCAGCTCCGGGACGATCGGTGCCGCGCCAGCCGGAGACGGACAGGTCGAACTTCGCAACGAGCCGGTCGGTGAACGGAGCATCGGTGAGCCGCGCGAGCCGCACCGGCCGGTCGGACCGGCGCACTTCGATGCGAGCGCCCTGTGGCACGTCGAACGACCGCCGCCCGTCGCACCAGAGCACGGCCTGGGCGTCGGTGGTGTCGCGGAGGTCGATGGCGATGTGCACGTCATGGCTGAGGACGAGCGGCCGGGCGAACAAGGCGTGCGCGGAGATCGGCACCACGAGGATCGCGGCCACGCCGGGCCAGACGATCGGCCCCCCGGCGGAGAAGGCGTATGCCGTGGAGCCGGTCGGCGTGGCCATCACCACTCCGTCGCAGCCCCAGGTGGACAGGGGTCGCCCGTCGATCTCGAGCGTGACCTCCAGCATCCGCTCCCGGGACGCCTTCTCGACAGACGCCTCGTTGAGCGCCCAGTTGGTCCACAGCGACTCCCCTGCGAGGAACGCCTCGATCTCGAGGGTCTCGCGTTCCTCCACTGTCCAGTCGCGGTCGACGATCTTGCGGACGGTGTGATGGATGTCGTCGCGCTCCGCTTCGGCGAGGAATCCGACATGGCCCAGGTTGATGCCCAGCAACGGCACGCCGGACTCGCGCACGATCTCCGCGCCACGCAGGATCGTGCCGTCGCCGCCCAGCACCACCGCGAGCTCTGCGCCGTCCGGCCGGGGAACCTCGTGGCCGGTGACGCCGGGCTCGCCGAGCACACCGAATGCACCGAGTTCACCGGTCTGACCGACCACCTCGATGCCGTTCGTCGTCAGGCCGTGCACCAGTTCTGCCGCGACATGGAGCGCCTCGGGCCGGCCGGGATGGCCCACCAGCAGGACGTGTCTCGTCATACCCGCCGAGCCTCCTTCTCCTGCGCCAGCAGTCGCCCGAGCACCGTCCGCACGTCCATGTCCGACATACTGCCCCTCGGCTCGTGCCGCGCCCACAGAAGGTATTCCCGATTGCCGGTGCCGCCCTCGATGGGGCTCGCCGTCAGCCCGTGTACCGAGAGGCCGCCCTCGGCAACCGTGGCGAGCACCTCCCGGAGGACGCGGTGTCGCTCGTTCGGTGACGACACCACGCCGGTGCGTGCCAGGCGCTCCCTGCCCACCTCGAACTGCGGCTTCACCAGAGTGACCAGGTCACCGGACGACGCGGTGAGCGCGGCCAGCCGGTCCAGGACCAGGCGCAACGAGATGAAGCTCAGGTCCGCCACCACCAGGTCGAAGGGGCCGCCGAGCTGCTCCGGCCGGACGTCACGCACATTGACGCCCGAACGCTCGACCACCCGCGCATCCGCGCGCAGCACGGCGGCCAGCTGGCCGTGACCCACGTCGAGTGCGACGACCTCGCGAGCGCCACGGCTCAGCAGGACCTGGGTGAAGCCGCCGGTCGAGGCGCCGACATCGATGCAGCGGCGGCCGCGGGCGGCGATCGGGAACGCCTCGAGTGCGCCGAGCAGTTTGTATGCCGCGCGACCGACCCAGTCATCGACCTCGCCGCTCACCTCGAGTTCTGCGGCATCGACGGCAGCTGACGCCTTGGTGACGGGCACGCCGGCAGCGGTCACCCGGCCGGCGTCGATGAGTTGCTTGGCGACCGCCCGCGATCGAGCCAACCCGCGCTCGACGAGGGCTGCGTCTGCCCGCACCGGATCAGCCGGAGAGATCGGAGAGACGCTGCTGCAGCTGACGGTGCACCGAGGTGATGTCCGCAATGTGCCCGTCCAGCAGCTCCGGGTCCGCAAGGGTGCCGTCTGTGGTTGCGTGCTCCTCCGGGTGGGGCAGCTGGGCGATGACCTGGTCGACCCGAGCGTCGCCGGTCGAGGCAAACCGGTCGTCGACGGCCTCCTGCGTCGACTCGCCCGCGGTGTCGCCGGCGCTCGGCTCCGACACCGTCGCCGGTGCTGCCGGGTGGGCGAACAGCCGTGGGGACGGGGCTGGTGTGCTCGGTGTCTGCTCCGCGTCGGTCACCGATCCATTATGACCGGCCGTCGCGTCCGTCATTTCGCCGCGCCGCGGCCGGTCTGCTTCGTGGCGGTGGGCCGGGCGGCTCCGGTTTTGCTCGTCGTGGTTTTCGTGGCCGCTTTCCTCGGCGTTGCGCCGGCCCTGGCCGCGGTCTTCTTCGCAGCGGCTGTCTTGGTCGCGCTCTTCTTGGCTCCCGCTGTCCTCGGCGTGGTCTTCTTGGCCGCGCTCGAACGCTCGGGAGCCGAGCGTTTCATCGCTGCGCGGCTGGCTCGGGTCGGTGCCGCGGCATCGCTCCCGCTGCCCGGAGAGGTGCTCGCCCGGCGCAGGGCCGCCACCTCGGCTTCGAGCACCTCGATCCTGCGCTGGGCCGCTTCGAGATCGCTGCCACGCACCAGACCGAGCCGGGTCAGTTGGCGCTCGAACTCGGTCGTGACGAGGTCGTGCACCAACTGCTGGTTGGCGGCCGCTGCCTGCAGCAACTCCTCGGCGAGTTGGCCGGCGCGCCCGGAGGTGTCGCCGACGCCAGGCAGCTCGAGCAGCGTCGATGCCGCCTCGAGCGCCTTCGCCCGGGTGAGCTCACCGGCTCCGCTGAGCAACTGCAGTGCTGTTCTCACGCTGTTGATCGCCATATCGCCTCTTCCAGCCATGCCGGTCCCTCCATCGCTCGCAGCAATGCGCCATCATCGCGCCGTCATCGCCACCTCGACCAGGCTAGCCCGACAGCTGCGGACCTGGGGCCTCCTGCGACCCGACGTCCTCAGCGCGAGGGCAGCGCCGCAACGGCCTCGTCCGGGGTCAGGACCTGCGCATCGATCGCTTCCCACAGCACTCGGAGCGCGAGGCGCAGCCGGTCGATCCAGTCCGGCCCACCGGAGTCCGACCGGTCGGTGTAGTCGATCTGGAAGCTGCTGCCGGCACCGGAACCGCTGGCAGCGGCGGTCTCCGTCGCCCACCGGCCGTCGAGATTGCGCTGCGGTTCGTCGTACGGCCGGCACAGCGCACGGAGATCCTCGGCGACGAAACGGGGTCGCGAGTCGGCGTGGGCGCGGACCAGGTCCGCCGGCCCGTGAACGCCGGTCAGCACGTGCAGCGCGCTCATGCCGGCAGCATGCGCACCCTCGATGTCGGTCTCCAGGCGGTCACCGATGCCGAGCGTGTGATCGGTGTCGGTGCCCAATGCCTGCGCAGCCAGTTCGTAGAGCAGCGCGCCGGGCTTGCCGACCACGACCGGGTCGGTGTCCACAGCCAACCGAACGGCACGGACCAGCGACCCGTTGCCGGGTGCGACCCCGCGTTCGGTCGGAAGGGTCAGGTCGTCGTTCGTCGCCACCCAGCGGGCGCCGCCTTGGATGGCATAGGCCGCCTCACCGAGCGCGGCTGCCGTCACTTCCTTCCCGTAACCCTGGAGCACGGCGTCAACGGAGACGTTCTCGGCGTCTGCCGGATCGACGGGCCGCAGGTCGACGGCATGCAGTGCCTCAGCCACTCCGGGTCCGCCGATGGCCAGCACCTTTGCGCCGGTGGGCAGCTGCTTCGCCAGCTGCCGGGCGCCTGCGACGGAACTCGTGAGCACGTCTGCGTCGTCGAGGGCGATTCCCAACTTTCGTAACGCCTCTGCGACCACGGCGGGCGGGCGGGACGCGTTGTTGGTCGCATAGACGATACGAGCGCCGGAGCGCCGAGCGTCGGCCAGCGACTCGACGGCGTGTGGCAGGGCCTGCGCACCGCGGTAGACGACACCGTCGAGGTCGCAGACCAGTCCGGGAAAGCGCTCAGCCAGCGGCTCGCGCGCAACGTCCCCGCCGGTGTGCTCGGATGGGCTGCTGCTCCCCGATGCCGACCGCCGTGCTGGTGACTCGCCCGACAACGGCTGGTCCACTGAATTCTCCGACATGACACCCATCTTGCCGACGGAGAGCGAGCGCGGCCGCACCGCCCTGCGGCTGACGCGGTGACACCGTGCTCAGGTGCCGCCTCTCACGACCCGCACCGCCTCCGCCTCGACCTCATAACGGCTCGCCACTCCTGTCGGCCCGCGCCAGAAGCGGCGACGCAGCGCACCTGTCACGTCTATCGTCTCGGTGCCGGTATACGACAGCGCCCGGCGCCGGGTGTCGGCCGTCCAGCAGGCTACGTCGATGGTGTCGACAGTCGGCGTACGACCGGTATCGCCGGCGCCTGCCTTGCGGAGCGCGGTGGCGGGGCGATCGACCACCACACGCAACTGCACGACCTCGGCGCCGCTGGGCAGGTGCTTCACTGTTGGCGGCGCGCTGAGCCGACCGATGAGGTGTACCTCGTTCGTCGCGGCCGGAGATGCGCGCTTCGCCCGGCTCGCTCGAGCATCAACGGTTGACGATTTGGTCTTGGTGGGCATCACACGCTCCTTGTCTTTCCGAACACTCGTTCGTAGCAGCAGCATGCTGGGTGCGCCGGGGGCCGTCACCGGTCATCACCCGGCGTTGTGCATGAACCTGCTGTCCGGAAGCGGATGTGGATGAGTCGGAGCCGCGGTCAGGCGCCGGCGTCGTCCTCCGCCGGCGCGCCGTCATCGCCACGCCCGTCGTCGGCAGACTCGTCC
>NZ_JBMAMH010000019.1:0-62198 GCF_058148645.1 Flexivirga sp. YIM B11880 | reverse complement strand
TCGAGACAACTGTTCCAAGGTGGCCCGCTGACTGTCCGACATCGACAACGGTGGGGCTGCAGGTGCGCTCATGGAGCAAGGATATCGCGTATTCCACTAGTTATTTGCGGGACACACCACTAGAGTGTCGGGATGGTCACTCGTTACACCGAGCCGGTCCGCATCCCGGTGCCCGGCGGCAAGATCATCGACGAGCACATCGGCGCGGCGAGCACCGACGAACGGCGAGTCAGCGTCGCGCACATGCAGGCACCGGCCGACTGGTCCGAGCCGTTCCAGACACCGGCGTTCGACGAGTTCACCATCGTGCTGCACGGTGCCGTCGTCGTGGAGCACGGCGACGGTGAGCGCACCACCGTGAGCGCTGGGCAATCGGTGAAAACCACTGCGGGCGAACGCATCCGCTACTCGACCGGCCCGGAAGGCGCGGAATACATCGCGGTGTGCCTGCCCGCCTTCACGCCGGAGACGGTGCACCGCGATGAGTGAGGTCGTCCGGCCGGAGCTCAAGGCCCTCCCGAAGGTCGTGCTGCACGATCACCTCGACGGTGGCCTCCGTCCCGCCACGATCGTCGAGCTGGCCCGCAGCAGCGGCTACGACGGGCTGCCCACGACCGACGTCGACGAACTCGGTCAGTGGTTCCGCGATGCGGCCGACTCCGGATCGCTGGAGCGCTATCTGGAGACGTTCGACCACACGGTCGCGGTGATGCAGACCGAGGATCAGCTGCGCCGCGTCGCCTCCGAGTGCGCCCAGGATCTCGCGGCCGACGGGGTCGTCTACGCCGAAGTGCGTTACGCGCCCGAGCAGCACCTGCAGGGCGGCCTCACCCTCGAGCAGGTCGTCGAAGCGGTCAACGCCGGCTTCCGCGACGGCGAGCAGGCGAGTGGGGATCGCATCGTGATGCGAGCACTGCTCACCGCCATGCGGCACGCCGCGAAGTCGACCGAGATCGCCCAGCTCGCGGTCCGCTACCGCGACGAGGGTGTCGCGGGCTTCGACATCGCCGGCGCCGAGGCGGGGTTCCCGCCCACGCGACACCTCGACGCCTTCGAATACCTGCAGCGGGAGAACGCCCACTTCACCATCCACGCAGGTGAGGCGTTCGGCCTGCCGAGCATCTGGGAAGCGATCCAGTGGTGCGGTGCTGAGCGCCTCGGTCACGGCGTGCGCATCGTCGACGACATCACCGAGATCGGCACGCCCGAGGAGAAGCTCGGCCTGCTGGCCGGTTACGTCCGCGACCGCCGCATCCCGTTGGAGATGTGCCCGTCCTCGAATCTGCAGACCGGAGCAGCGGATTCGATCGCCACCCACCCGATCACCCACCTGAAGAACCTGCGCTTCCGGGTCACGGTCAACACCGACAACCGGCTGATGAGCGGCACCTCGATGTCGCGTGAGATGCAGCTGCTGGTCGACCAGGCCGGCTGGACGGCCGAGGATCTGCGCTGGGTGACGATCAATGCGATGAAGTCGGCGTTCCTGCCCTTCGACGAGCGGCTCGCGCTCATCGAAGGCGTCATCAAGCCCGGCTACGACGCAGCGGGCATCGGTTAACGAGGACGGAGAGGGTCCGGCGGGAGCAGTCGCGAGCGGGTGGCCTGGTCGCGGTGCAGTCGCGCCGCCTCCCGATCGCTGCGTGAGGTCAGCACCGCCGACAGCACGTCCTCCGGATGCGCCGGTGGGGGCGCTGGCGCCACGAACGGCATCACCTGCCGCATCAGGTTGTCGGTGAGTGCCGCGCGTGCGGCCGGCGTGAGTGCCGCGCGCCGGATCAGGAACTGCCGGATGGCGAGCGCCAGGCCATCGGGCAGGGGCGCCAGGTCGGCGTGGGTCGCCCACTCGCGCAGGTATGGCGGAGCGTGTGGCGGCGGGAGCAGTTTCATCCCGGTCTGCTCGCGCACGACATACGTGCCGGCGGCGAAGTCGCCCAGCCGCTTGCCGCGCGCGTTGCTCACGGCGGAGATGACGGCCGGAACGCCACTGGTGACAAGGAGTTCGATGACGCCGACCAGCCCACGCACGAGCGCGTGCCGGAAAACGATCGGCCCTCCGTCGTCGCGGACGACGCGCAGCTTCAGGATCAGCTTGCCCAGCGACCGGCCGCGGCTGACCGTCTCGACGGTCACCGGCAGCACGAGGATGCACACGACCATGGAGAGCAGGATCAGCGTGCTGTGGGTGGCGTCGCTGCTGCCGCCCGACGTGAAGATCACCAGCAGGATCAGCCCCGCAAACAGCAGGAGGTAGAGCGCCCAGTCGATCAGTGCGGCAACCAGGCGGCTCGGCAGGGTCGCCGCCGGGATGTCGATGAGCACCGCCTCGCCGGTGACCAGCAGGTTGTCGGCGCCACCGCGCAGCGGGCGCGCGGCTGCGGCGGCACGGCCATCATGGGGCATGACCACCAGCCTATAGTTGCTGCGCGTGGACCTCGATGCGTTCGTCTCGGCGCACTACGGCGAATGGGAGCAGCTGCGCGGCCTGAGCGGCCGGCGCACGCTGAGCGGTGCGGAGGCCGACGAATTGCTGGACCTCTATCAGCGCGCGGCGACCCACCTGTCGCTGTTGCGATCCGCGGCGCCGGATCCGACGGTCGTGCAATACCTGTCGACGGTGCTCGCCAGGGCGCGCACGGCGTCGTTGCGCCGCCGCACCATGTCATGGTCGCGGTTCGGGGATTTCGTGCTGGGCGATGTGCCGGCGGTCTTCTACCGGACCCGCTGGTGGTGGATCGGGACGGCCCTGGTCAACGTTGTCGTGGCCGTCGTGCTCGGGACCTGGGTTGCCCGGAACCCGTCGGTGCAGACCTCGTTCATCTCACCCCAGGCCGCGCAGCAGCTGGTCAACCACGACTTCAGCCACTACTACTCGCAGTACGGCGGGGCGGACTTCGCCACACACGTCTGGACCAACAACGTCTGGGTCGCGGCGCTGTGCATCGCGTTCGGGGTGCTCGGTTTCCCGATCGCCTATGTGCTGTGGCAGAACGTCGTCAACGTCGGAGTGCAGGGCGGCATCATGGTGGCCTACGGGCACGGCGCCGAGTTCTTCGGGCTGATACTGCCGCACGGAATTTTAGAGCTGACAGCGGTTTTCGTCGCCGCCGGCTGCGGACTCCGGCTCTTCTGGTCCTGGATCGAGCCGGGCGCCCGGACCCGGGCCGACGCGATGGCACACGAGGGACGGTCGATGGTCGTGGTCGCGCTCGGGCTGATCGGAGTGCTGCTGGTCAGCGGCGCCATCGAGGCGTTCGTGACGCCGTCCGGGCTGCCGACCTTCGTGCGCATCGGCATCGGGGTGCTGGCCGAGATCGCCTTCCTGGCCTACGTTTTCGTGCTCGGCCGACGAGCCGTACGTGCCGGTTTCACCGGCGACCTCACGGCACAGGATCAGAGCGCGACCCGTCCCTCCGCCGCCTGACCGGCACAACTGGGCTTCAGAGGAGGCCGCGGCCCTTCAGCAACAGGTAGTGGTCGACGAGCGCAACGGGCAGGACGTCGGGTTCCTCGTCGAGGACCGTGACACCGAGGCGCTCCAGGGCGGTTCGCGTGTCGGCGCGGAGCAGTTCGGTGCGTTCGGCCGCGCCCGCGTCATACACCTCGGCGGCGGAGCCGCGCCGTTCCGCCATGGCGCGTATGCCGGGGTCGGCGACCGAGGCGAGCACCACGCGGTGCCGCGTTGCCACGGTGGCCAGCACCGGGAGCAGGCCCTCCTGGATCGCGGCCGGCTCGAGCGGTGTGATGAGCACGAGGAGCGAGCGACGCTTGGGGATGGTGCCTTCCGTGCCGATGAGCGCGCGCCAATTTGCCTCGACCAGAGTCGGTTCCAACGGCGCCATGACGTTGATGACGGTGTGCATCAGCTCGGCGCGGTCGGTGATTCCCGAGACGCGCGCGCGGATCCGGCGGTCGCCGGCGAGGAACTCGACCCGGTCGCCCGCCCGGGAGCCAAGTGCAGTGAGCAGCAGCGCCGCGTCCATCCCGGCGTCCAGCCGGGTGCTGTCCTCGATGCGGCCCGCGGACGTCCTCGAGGTGTCGAGCACGACGACGATGTGCCGATCCCGCTCCGGCTGCCAGGTGCGCACGACCGGGTGCCGGCGACGGGCGGTGGCGCGCCAGTCGATGCTGCGCACGTCGTCGCCGTCGACGTAGTCGCGCAGCGAGTCGAATTCGGTTCCCTGGCCCCGGATCCGCACCGCGGATCGGCCGTCCAGCTGGCGCAATCGAGCGAGGCGGCTCGGCAGGTGCCGCCGCGACGGGAAGCTCGGCAGTGCGCGGACCGCTCCGGGCACGNGCAGCGAGTCGAATTCGGTTCCCTGGCCCCGGATCCGCACCGCGGATCGGCCGTCCAGCTGGCGCAATCGAGCGAGGCGGCTCGGCAGGTGCCGCCGCGACGGGAAGCTCGGCAGTGCGCGGACCGCTCCGGGCACGTCGAAGGACCGTTGGCGCCGCGCGAGTCCGAGCGGTCCCGCGGTGCGCACGGTGAGCCGGTCGGCTCGCCGGTCCCCGCGCCGCGTAGGCGTGAGTTCGACGACGTGGCGCACTTGTTCACCCGGTCGCAGTCGGAGATCCGCACGCACGTCCCGCGCCCCGGCGGACGGCTGCCACGCATCTCGGACCTCCCCGCGAACCGTGCGGGTGCCGGTGTTGCGCAGCGTGAGCGCGCTGCTGGAGGATTCGCCGAGTCGGATCGGCCGGACCGCAGCGCGCTCTGCCGTCACCGACCGCGTGGCCGGCGCGAGCCACAGGTCCGCGCCGACGAGCACGCCGACGACGAGGAGCCACCAGAAGACCGTGCTCACGGCGGGATGCAGGAGCACGACGATGATGCCGAGCGCCGTGAGCAGCGCGGTGCGGCCGGTGATCGCCATACCGCAGCCCTATCGTGGCACCGGCACGGAGCCGACCGCCGTGTCGAGCACGGTGGCGGCGCTGACGCCTTCCAGTTCGGCTTCCGGCCGCAGCTGCAGGCGGTGTGCCAGCGTCGCCCGGGTCATCGCCTTCACGTCGTCGGGAGTCACGAAGTCACGCCCCGACAGCCAGGCCCACGCTCGACTGGTCGCGAGCAGCGCGGTGCTCGCGCGGGGGCTCGCACCGAGGGAGAGCGACGGCGAGTTGCGGGTCGCCCGGGCCAGGTCGACGATGTATGCCGCCACGTCCGCCCGCACGTGGACCCGGCGGACCGCGGCCGCGCCGGCAGCGAGATCGGCGGGCCCTGCGACCGGCCGGATTCCAGCGCTGGCAAGGTCTCTCGGGTCGAAGTCACCGGCGTGCCGGCGCAGCATCTCCAGCTCGACATCCCGTGCCGGCAGCGGCATCGACACCTTCATCAGGAAGCGGTCGAGCTGCGCTTCGGGCAGCGGATAGGTACCTTCGTACTCCACGGGGTTCTTGGTGGCCGCGACCATGAACGGCGCCGGCAGCCGGCGAGCCACACCGTCGACGGAGACCTGGCGCTCCTCCATCGCTTCCAGCAGAGCGGACTGAGTCTTCGGCGGGGTGCGGTTGATCTCGTCGGCGAGCAGCAGATTGGTGAAGACCGGGCCCTGCCGGAAGGCGAATTCCGAAGTGCCGGCGTCGAATACCAGCGATCCGGTGATGTCGCCCGGCATCAGGTCGGGGGTGAACTGCACACGTTTCGTGTCGATCGACAGGGCGGCCGCGAGCGATCGGACGAGCAGCGTCTTGGCGACACCGGGCACGCCTTCGAGCAGCACGTGGCCGCGGGCGAGCAGTCCGATCACCAGCGCCGAGACGGCAGCGTCCTGCCCGACCACCGCCTTGGCGACCTCGCCGCGCACCGCGCCGAGTGCGTCCCGTGCGCGGTCTGCCGCCTCCTCGCTGTCCGGAGGGAGCGATGTCATCGTCGTACCTGCCTTTCCAACTGTTCCAACTGCTGCGCAAGCTCGGTCATCGATGCCTCGTCCGGTGGATCGGCTCCGTAGAGCAGGTCGGCGGTCCGCCGTGGGTCGGCACCGGCCGCCTGGGCGCTGCGCTGGATGAGCGTCTCGGGGTGGCCGTTCGGCGCCAGGCCGAGGTAGCCGGCGAGCCTCCTGCGCGTCGCGAGACGCAGCACCGCTGCGACGCGGGGGACGTCCCGTGCCTTGCGGTAGAGCTGCCCACGGCTGCGGGTGGTCTCGTCGGCGGGTACGACGACGGGCAGCGGCTCGACCACGAGGCGACCGAAACGCCTTCCGCGCCATGCCATGACCGCGAGCACGACCGCCGCGGCGAGCCAGACGGCCGGGTGGAACCACGCCGGCCATTTCGGGCCCTCTGCCGCCGGGTTGTCCGCAGTGGCGAGCGTGGGCGCGAACCACACGAGCCGGTCGGCGGATCCGAGCAGGCGCACGGCGATCGCCGCGTTGTCGTCGGCGGTGATTGTCGCGTTGGTGAGCGCCGCGCGACTGCCGAGCAACACCGTCTCCGGGGCACGCCCGCGGGCCGGAAGTATGGCGACAGCACCCTGCCCGCCCTCGCCGAAGCACGTGGCGCCGTCCGCACCGACGGCGTAGGAGAGGTCCGCGAAGCTCAGCCGGAGCCCGGTCAGCCAGCTGACGTTGCACACCGGATCAGGTGCAGCGTCAACGGGTTCGATGCCGGCGACCGGGAGTCCGAGCGCCTGGACGGTGGCGGGGTCGGCATCGACGATGACCAGCCGGCGCGCGTGCGAGGCTGCCGCCATGGTGCGGGCGAGCGATGCCGCCGACAGCAGGTGAGGACGGGTCAGCACGACGGTGGCACCGCCCACTCCGACATCCTCCAGGCCGGCGGCGCGACGGACGATCGTGACGCGCACGCCGTGCTGGCCGAGCACGTGGGCGACGGCCCGGGTGCCGTCGCCCTCGGCGGACGCGGGGTCGAGCGGTTCGCCGGAGGTCCGAGGGGCCAGTACGGCGGCACCGACCAGCACCAGGAGGAGAACGCCGACGATGCTCGCGACCACCACCCGCCCTCGGGTGATCACCGGACCGCCCGGGGTTGCAGCGGGTGCTCGGGTCGGGAGTTCTCCACCTCGCAGTCGAGCGACCGGATCCGCTCGACGTCGCCCGCGCCGGCAGCCGCACCGCCATACCTGATGGCGTCGAAGTGGGCCGCCGCGTCGCGCAAGGCATCGGCGTAGGAGGGGAAGTATGGCGCGAGCTCGGCGCCCACCTCGTGTGCCGTGCGGCCCGGCTGCGGGATGAGCAGTGCCCGCTCTTCGGCTCCGCGGGCGATCGCCCGGAAGAGGTCGACGAACGCGGCGGAGTGGGCGCCGTTGCTCTCCAGTTGCGTTGCACGAGTTCGTAATTGCGCGGCGGTCAGTGCGATGTCGGTCAGCACGCCGTCCGGCTTGTCGGCGCGTGTCGTCGCGCCCCGGGTCCGCAGCCGGGTCAACCCGACGGCGACCAGCGCCACGAGCGCCAGCAGCAGCGGGATCAGGACGTAGAGCGGCAGCGCCGCACCCAACCCCTTGACGAGGTCGTCCAGCTGGTCCATCGCCCAGTCCCAGAGCCGTTGCAGCAGGCTGCGCTGGTCGGCGTAGGCCGGCTTGGCCAGCTCCCGCGTCAGCCAGCTGCGGGCGGTGCTGCTGTCCGGCGTCAGCGGCGGCGAGCCGTCACCCGGCACCGGCACCACCCTTGCCGCCGGCCGCAGCCATCAGCGTGACGTCGAGTGCTTCCTTCCGGATGCGCTGGTCCAGATAGAGCAGCGCCGTGACCCCGGACGTGAACGGTGCGGTCAGCGCGGACACGACGACCGACACGAGTTGGACGGCGATGACCGCGCCCACGCTCGGCGTGCCGGTGCCGGCAGCCGTCGCGCCCATGACGAGCACGCCGGGTAATTGGACGATGTTGGTGATCGTCGCGACGATGACCTGCGCGAGCAGCGAGATGCCGAAGATGCGCCACCATTGCCCCCTCGACAGGGTCCACGAGCGGCGCAGTGCGGTGATCGGCCCGACGCGTTCGAGCACCAGGGCCGGCGAGGCCAGCGAGATCTTGACGGCGGCCCAGATCATCGCGACGACGGTGCCGATGCCCAGGACGACGCCGACGCTCACGGCGGCGACGGCCCCCGCGGTGACGGCCAGCAGCACGATCACACCGGCGACGATGCCGGCGGCGACGGCGAAGGCGAGCGCGACCAGCAGCGTCATACCGAGCAGGGGCAGCAGTCGTCCACGGACCTTGTGCCAGGTCTCGCCGATGGAGATCCGCCGGCCGAGCACTGCCTCGGCAACGACAGCGGTCAGCATGCCGGTGAGGAAGATGCCGGCGATGACGGTGTAGATCGCGGTGACGCTGCTGCTCAGCTGCGTGCCGAGGTTGATCGTGGTGCCCGATGCGTCGGTCGTGGTGAGGTCGGCGTTGGCGAGCGCCAGCGTCGTGAGCACCGCCGGCACGGCGACGATGAGCGCGACCAGCGCGGAGAGGCCGAGCGTGGCGCCCGGGTTGCCGCGGATGGTCCCCATGGTGCCGCTGAAGATGTCGCCGAGGTTCAGCGGGCGCAATGGTATGACGCCGGGCTTGGGTGCCAGCTGGAACGGCGGCGGCGGATAGCCCCCCGGTGCGCCGTACTGCCCGTACTGGGGTGGCGGGCCGTACTGTCCGTACTGCGAAGGAGGAGGCGGCGCTCCCTGGCCACCGGCCGAGTCACCCCCGGGGCTCGTCCATCCATTGGTCATTCCCCGACCCTAAATGATCGGCACGCAGCCGGCGGTCCAACTCCTTGGGGCGGATGGGCTCCGCGCCGAGCCGCTGCTGCTGGTCGATGATGTGCGGCTCGGCGGCGGCGAGGCGCAGGCCCCGCCGCACCAGCACGAGCGGCGGCTTGCGGTGCTCGGACAGGTCCCGCACCAGGCGCCGGGCGAAGGTGATCCACCGGTTGTGGTGGACGCAGTAGGCGCCGGCGAGCAGGCCGCGCCGGCACAGCGGTTCGATCACGTATGGCGCGAAGATCCCCTCGGCGATCACCGTATCCGCCTCGCCCAGCCGCACCTGCTGCGTGCCGACGGCAGCCGATGCGGAGATGTCGTAGACCGGTGCGACCAGTTCACCGGTCCGGCACAGCTGCTCCAAGGCGTCGACGGCGTCGTCGCACCGCCACGACCGCACGTCGTCCCAGTCGGCGATTCCCAGGGAGGACATCGGCAGACTCGGGTCGTCGCCGTCCTTGTAATAGTCGTCCAATCGCACGATCGGCCACCGGTGTTCGCGCGACAGGTGTGCCGACCAGCGTGACTTGCCGGAGCCGCTCGGTCCGCCGATGACGAGGACACGAGCGCGTGGGGAGCTCACATTCCCTTGGGGTGCCAGACGGTCTTGGTCTCCAGGAACGCACGCACCCGCGTCAGGTCCGGGACCACGGACCAATCGGGCTCGACCGCCTCGGCGCCGTCCCCGGCGGGACGCACGACCCGCTTGACCGTATCGGCTGCAGCCGCTTCCAGCTCACCCCACGGGATCTCGGTCGCACCGGCGAGATCGAGAGCGTTGACGTCGCGATGCGACGCCAGCCACGGCGCGAGTTCGGCCGTGCGGCCGGTGACGATGTTGACCACCCCGCCGGGCACATCGGACGTGGCCAGCACCTCGGCGAGCGAGACTGCCGGCAACGGCCGCTGCTCGCTCGCGACGACGACGACCGTGTTGCCGGAGACGATCGCAGGAGCGATCACCGACACCAGGCCGAGCAGCGAACTGGCTTGCGGCGCAAGGATGCCCACGACCCCGGTCGGCTCGGGAGCGGAGATGTCGAAGTAGGGCCCGGCCACCGGGTTGAGGTTGCCCACCACCTGGGCAAGCTTGTCGGGCCACCCGGCATACCAGACCCAGCGGTCGATGGCGGCGTCCACCAGCGCGGTGGCCTGCGGCTTGGTCACGCCCTCGGACGCGGAGACCTCGGCGATGAACTGGTCCCGCCGGCCCTCCAGCATCTCGCCGACGCGGTAGAGCACCTGACCCCTGTTGTATGCCGTGGCGCCCGACCATCCCTTGACGGCCGCGCGTGCCGCGACGACTGCGTCCCGGATGTCCTTGCGCGAGCCTTGTGCGGCGTTGGCCAGGAACTTGGGGGAGCGACCGGAGGAGAGGACCTCGTAGGACCTGCCCGACTCGGACCGGGGGAACTTGCCGCCGATGTAGAGCTTGTAGGTCTTGCGCACTTCGAGGCGGGGCATCAGTGCGATCCTTCCGTATCCAGGTAAGCGGCCAGTCCTTGCCGGCCTCCCTCGCGGCCGTAGCCGCTCTCCTTGTAACCGCCGAACGGCGAGGTCGGGTCGAACCGATTGAACGTGTTGGCCCAGACGACACCGGCGCGCAGCCGGTCGGCGATGGCGAGGATGCGCGAGCCCTTCTCCGACCAGATGCCGGCGGACAGCCCGTAGGGCGTGTTGTTGGCCTTGCCGACGGCTTCGTCCGGTGTGCGGAAAGTGAGCACGGACAGCACCGGCCCGAAGATCTCCTCCTGCGCGATCCGGTGCGCCTGGGAAACCTTGGTGAAAACCGTTGGCGGGAACCAGTATCCGCGCTCGGGCAGCTGGCACTCCGGACTCCAGCGATGCGCACCCTCGGCCTCACCCACGTCGACCAGCTCGGTGATGCGGGCCAGCTGGGCGGCGGAGTTGATCGCGCCGACGTCGGTGTTCTTGTCCATCGGATCGCCGACGCGCAGCGTGCCGAGCCGGCGCTGCAACCGGTGGATCACGTCGTCCGCCACCGACTCCTGCACCAACAGGCGGCTGCCGGCGCAGCAGACGTGACCCTGGTTGAAGAAGATGCCGTTGACGATCCCCTCGACGGCCTGGTCGACGGGCGCGTCGTCGAAGACGATGTTGGCGGCCTTGCCGCCGAGCTCCAGCGTCAGCCGCTTGCGGGTGCCGGCGACCTCCCGCGCGATGGCCTTGCCGACCTCGGTCGAGCCGGTGAACGCGATCTTGTCGACGTCCGGGTGCTCGACCAGCGCCTGCCCGGTCGCGCCGGCACCGGTGACGATGTTGACGACGCCCGGCGGCAGGTCGGCCTGCTGGCACACGTCGGCGAACAGCAGCGCCGTGAGCGGCGTGGTCTCGGCCGGCTTGAGCACGACGGTGTTGCCGGTCGCGAGGGCCGGCGCGATCTTCCAGGCCAGCATGAGCAGCGGGAAGTTCCACGGGATGACCTGGCCGACCACGCCGAGCGAGCGAGGGTTGGGACCCAGCCCGGCATACTCCAGCTTGTCGGCCCAGCCCGCGTGGTAGAAGAAGTGCGCCGCGGCCGTCGGGATGTCGACGTCGCGCGACTCCTTGATCGGCTTGCCGTTGTCGAGCGTCTCCAGGACGGCGAACTCGCGGCCGCGCTCGGCGAGGATCCGGGCGATCCGGAAGAGGTATTTGCCGCGCTCCGCGCCCGACATACGGGACCAGGTGCGGTCGTAGGCGCGCCGAGCCGCACGCACCGCCTTGTCGACGTCCGCGGCGCTCGCCTCGGACACGTCGGCGAGGGTCTCCTCGGTCGCGGGGTTGATCGTCTTGAACGACGTGCCGTCGGCCGGCTCGACGAACTCGCCGCCGATGAAGAGCCCGTATGACGAGGCGATGTCGACGACGGCACGCGACTCGGGTGCTGGCGCGTATTCGAATCTTGGTGTCATGGCTGGTTTTCCACGCTCAATCGATGGTGACGTAGTCAGCGCCGGAGTAGGCGCCGCTGCGGAGTTTCTGGCGCTGCAGCAGCAGGTCGGTCAGCAGACTGGACGCACCGAAGCGGAACCACTCGGGCGTCAGCCAGTCGTCGCCGGCGATCTCGCTGACCATCACGAGATAGCGCAGCGCGTCCTTGCTGGTGCGTATGCCGCCGGCCGGCTTCACACCGACCATCTCGCCGGTGAGCTCACGCCAGTCGCGAACAGCCTCGAGCATCAGCAGCGTCACCGGCATGGTCGCTGCGGGCTGCACCTTGCCGGTCGAGGTCTTGATGAAGTCGGCACCGGCCAGCATCGCCAGCCAGGACGCGCGGCGCACGTTGTCGTAGGTCGCCAGCTCCCCGGTCTCGAGGATGACCTTCAGGTGCGCGTCGGGCTCGTCCCCGGGCCGGGCGCAGGCCTCCTTGACGGCTGCGATCTGGTCGAAGACGAAGCGGTAGTCGCCGGCGAGGAACGCACCGCGGTCGATCACCATGTCGATCTCGTCCGCCCCCGCTTCCACGGCGTCCCGGGTGTCGGCCAGCTTCACGGCCAGGCTCGCCCGCCCGGACGGGAACGCCGTCGCGACGGCGGCGACGCGGATGTTGCTGTCGCCCAGGGCGTCCCGGGCGACGGGCACCATGTCGCCATACACGCAGACGGCGGCGACCTGCGGCGTCGCGAGGTCGGAGGGGTCCGGCAGTTGCGCCTTGGCGCACAGGCTGCGCACCTTGCCCGGTGTGTCGGCGCCTTCCAGAGTGGTCAGGTCGATCATCGAGATGGCGGTGTCGATCGCCCACGCCTTGCTGGTGGTCTTGATCGACCGGGTGGCCAGGGCAGCGGCTCTGGCCTCGATGCCGACCTGGTCGACACCGGGCAGTCCGTGCAGCCAGGTGCGCAGGGCTTTGGTCGTCAAAGACGCCACGCCCAGCATGTCCCGGGCCCGCGACGTTGCAGATGAGGGGCTCACCGGTGCAGCCTACCTGCCATGCCCTTCAATCTTCCCCGCCTCGGCGCGACCGCGTCCGGTCCCCGCCGCACCTACCGGCAGCCCGCGATGCTCGTCCCGGGAATCGTCCTGCTGCTGATCTGTGTCGGGTTCCTCGCCGCCATCGCCATCGACGGCGGGATGAGCGGTCCCGGGCAGGTCCTCTGGCCGGTGGCCGGGGGGCTGGTCGTGTGGGTCATCTTCCTGCGGCCGTGCGTGCAGCTGACCCAACAAGGTGTCGTGATGCGCAACCTCGTCCGGGACGTCCGCTTCGGGTGGCCGGCGATCGACCTGGTCGAACAGCGCTGGAACCTTAAGATTTTCGACGAGCACGGGAAGGGCTACGGGTCCTGGGCGATCACCTCCCAACGCCCCAGCCGGTCGGTCGCCCGCGGCGGTCTCAGGGCCGGTCCCGGTCTGGGCCCGATCGATCCGCAGAACCCGTCGTCGGTGATGAAGGCCCGACCGGGCTCGGCGGCCAGTGTCGCGTCCGCCATCCGGGTCGGGCAACTCGACTACTCGGCGGCCACGGCACGCGACGCGGCATACAAGGCGAACGACGAGATCGTCGCCGGGCCGGCCTGGCCGGCGATCATCGCACTGGTCGTCGCCATCGTCTGCGTGGTCATCGCCGTGGTCGGCTGAACCCTGGCTGGCCGGACGTGCGTCAGGACGGGGTGGTGAGGCGTTCGAAGTCGGAGCGGACGGCCGCCAGCCTGGTCCGCGCTGCCTGCGGGTCCGGGTCGATCGTCTCCAGGTAGACCTTGAGCTTCGGCTCCGTGCCGCTGGGCCGCACGATGATCCGGGTGTCGTCGGTGAGGAAGTAGCGCAGGCCCTCCGTGGGCGGCAGTCCCGCGGCACCTTCCGACAGATCGTCGACCCGGGACACCTCGTGTCGGGCAACGATTTTCGGCGGTTCGGCGCGCAGTCGCGCCATGATGTCGTCGATGATCGACAGGTCCTCGACCCGCACCGCGAAGCTGTCGGTCGCGTGCGTGCCGTATTCCGCTGCGAGGTCCGCGAGCACTCCGTCCAGCGACGTTCCCTCCGCCTTGCACTGCGCGGCGAACTCGGCGATGAGCAAGGCGGCGCTGATGCCGTCCTTGTCGCGCACCGCACGGGGGTCGACGCAGTAGCCGAGCGCCTCCTCGTAGCCGTAGGCGAGGCCGGGAACGCGGCTGATCCACTTGAAACCGGTGAGCGTCTCGGCGTGCGGCACGCCGGCGCGCTTCGCCATCGCCGCGAGCAGCCGGGACGAGACGATCGAGTTGGCGAAGACCGCGCCCGGCGCGACCCCGCATTGCAACAGATAGGCGCCGAGGAGCGCGCCGACGTCGTCGCCGCGCAACATCTGCCAGCCACCGGGCCGGGGCACCGCCACCGCGCAGCGGTCGGCATCCGGGTCGTTGGCGATGACCAGGTCGGCTCCGGTGCGCGCCGCGAGGTCGAGCGCGTGATCGATGGCGCCCGGCTCCTCGGGGTTGGGGAAGGCCACGGTCGGGAACGCCGGGTCGGGATCCGCCTGGTCGGCCACCGACTCCGGCACGGGGAACCCGGCCCGCTCGAAAGCCGCTCGCAGCACTGCGGATCCGACGCCGTGCAGCGCGGTGTGCACGATCCGGATGTCGCGCGGGCCGTCCGGCCGCAGCACCTGGACGACGGCGTCGAGGTAGTCGTCGACCACGTCGTCGTCGAGAGTCTGCCAGCCGTCGTCGGCGAGGGGCACGTCGGCGGCACGTGCGAAATGGCTGATGGCGTCGCTGATCTCGACGTCGGCCGGCGCGACGATCTGGCTGCCGTCGCCGAGGTAGACCTTGTAGCCGTTGTCCTGCGGCGGGTTGTGGCTGGCCGTGACCATGACGCCGGCGTCCGCGCCGAGATGCCGGATCATGAAGGCCAGCACCGGTGTCGGCAGCGTGTGCGGCAGGATCATCGCCCGGCCGCCGGCTCCGACCACGACCGCCGCCGTGTCCCGCGCGAACACGTCGGAGTTGCGCCGGGCGTCATACCCGATGACAACGGTGACGTCGGGCTTGCCCAGCTTCTCCTGCAGGTATGCCGTGAGACCTGCTGCTGCGCGGATCACGACGACGCGGTTCATCCGCGCCGGCCCGGCGCCCAACGCGCCGCGGAGTCCGGCGGTGCCGAACTCCAGCAGTCCGGAGAACCGGTCGCGCAGATCGTCGAGTGCGGCCACATCACCGGATTCGGCTGCCGCGACAACGGATTCGAGCTCGATGCGGGTCTGCGGATCGGGGTCGTCGGCGATCCAGGACCGCGCCGCGGCAAGCAGGTCCTCCGTCATACCGCTCGAGCCTCTCCGGCGATGCGGGCGACCACGTCGGCCAGCAACTTCCCGCAGCGCGCTGCGGCCGCCTGCCCCGCCTCGATGACCTCCTGGTGCGACAGCGGCTGGTTGCTGATGCCGGCGGCCGCGTTGGTGACCAGGCTGACGCCGAGGATGTCCAGTCCGGCCTGCCGGGCGGCGATCGCCTCGAGTGCCGTCGACATACCGACCAGATCGGCACCGAGGATGCCGGCCATCTTCACCTCGGCCGGCGTTTCGTACTGCGGCCCACGGAACTGGGCGTAGACACCCTCGTCGAGCGAGGGGTCGACCTCGCGGGCGAGCGCGCGCAGGCGCGGCGTGTAGAGATCGGTGACGTCGATGAAGTTCGGTCCCTCGACGGGGGAGTGGGCCGTGAGGTTCAGTTGGTCCCTGATCAGCACCGGCGTGCCCGGCCCCCAGGACCTGTTGAGCCCGCCGCAGCCGTTCGTCAGCACGATCGTGTGACAGCCGGCCGCCGCGGCGGTGCGCACCCCGTGCACCACCGCGCGCACGCCCTTGCCCTCGTAGAAGTGCGTCCGGGTGCCGAAGACGAGAGCCCGAGCACCGGTGTCGCCGATGGCGATCGACCGCATCGCGCTGGAATGGCCGGCGACGGCGGCCGCGGCGAACCCGGGCACCTCGGCGTTGTCGATCGTGGTCAGCGTCTCGCCGATGCGGTCGGCGGCCTGCCCCCAGCCGGACCCGAGCACCAGTGCGATGTCGTGGCGGGGGGCGCCCGTGCGCTCGGCGATGACGGCGGCTGCCGCCCGCGCGGTCTCGAAGGGGTCGGTCGCCGGGTCGGCGAGTGGAGTCGATGCAGTCACGGGCGCCAGCGTATGACGTGCACGATCCGGCGGCATGGAATGATGCCACCTTGTGAATGGGCGTCAGCAGTCGGTCGTGATCATCGGTGGTGGTCCCGGCGGTTACGAGTCCGCCCTGGTCGCCGCCCACCTCGGGGCCCAGGTCACCGTCGTCGAGCAGACCGGTCCCGGTGGGGCAGCGGTGCTCACCGACTGCGTGCCCAGCAAGACCCTCATCGCCACGTCCGACTTCATGTCCCGGTTCGCCTCAGCCGGCCGCCTCGGTGTCGGCTTCGAAGGGACCGGCGACGACCAGCACGCGGAGGCGAACGCTCCGCAGGTCAACGAGCGGATCCTGGACCTGGCGCAGGCGCAGAGCCGCGACATCCGCGCCCAGCTGGTGAGCGTCGGCGTGCGGATCGTCAACGGCCGGGGCCGGATCACCGGCCCGTGCCGGGTCACCGCCGAGCTCGCGGACGGCCGGGTGGAGCAGTTCGACTCCGACGTCATCCTGGTCGCGGTGGGCTGCACCCCGCGCGTCATGCCCTCGGCGATGCCCGACGGCGAACGCATTCTGACCTGGCAGCAGATCTACGGCCTGACCGAACTGCCGAAGAAGCTCATCGTGGTCGGTTCCGGTGTGACCGGCGCGGAGCTGGCGCACGCCTACCTGGGTCTGGGCAGCGACGTCACCCTGGTGTCGTCCCGCGACCGGGTGTTGCCCGGCGAGGACGCCGACGCCGCCACCGTGATCGAGAACGTCTTCCGCCGGCGCGGCATGACGGTGCTCGGCCGGTCGCGGATGCAGTCGGCCCGGCGGGTGGGTGACGAGGTGGTCGTCACGCTCGAGGACGGCCGTGAGGTGCGCGGCTCGCACGTGCTGCTCGCGGTCGGCTCGGTGCCGCTCACGGAAGACATCGGTCTGGAGAACGCAGGCGTCGAGGTCCGCGACTCGGGTCACATCACCGTCGACCGGGTCTCACGCACCTCCGCGCAGGGCATCTACGCCGCAGGCGACTGCACCGGGGTGCTGCCGCTCGCGTCGGTCGCCGCCATGCAGGGCCGGATCGCGATGGCCCATGCGCTGGGCGACGCGGTGGCGCCGCTCAACCTGCGCGGGGTGTCCGCGAACATCTTCACCGACCCGGAGATCGCCACCGTCGGCTATTCGCAGGCGGACGTGGAGGCAGGCCGGGTCGAGGCCCGCACCGTCACCATGCCGCTGTCGACCAACCCGCGGGCCAAGATGCGCAGCATCACCGACGGGTTCGTCAAGATCTTCAGTCACCCCGGCGGCGGCACGGTGATCGGCGGGGTCGTCGTCGCGCCGCAGGCGTCGGAGCTGATCTACCCGCTCGCGGTCGCCGTGCAGAACCGGCTCACCGTCGATCAGCTGGCCAGCACCTTCTCGGTCTATCCGTCGATGACCGGCACGATTGCCGAAGCGGCCCGCCGGCTGCACTCGCTGGAAGGCTGACTCAGCCGGCGGAGTCCTTCGGAGGCTCCGGCTCGTCGTCGCGCGGGGCGTAGGGATCGACCTGGTGGGGCAGCAGACCCGCCTCCTCCCAGCGCCGCATCCGCTGCTCGTGCAGCTTCGGTCGCACGGTGCGCAGCAGGAAGATGACGCCGCCGGCCACGACGATCAGGATGACGAGTTTGACGAGGGTTGCCACGGCGCGAGATCCGATCTTCGGGTGGGTATGCCGTCACCGCCCAATCTACGCGTTGCTCAGTGGTGCAGCGCGAGCCGCGTGTAGTAGCGGCCGATCGGCTGCTGACGGGCGAGGCGCTGGGGGCGGTTGGCCCGGAAGAAGCGGGTCGTCTCCACAGCTGCGAAGCCGACGAAGAGGGCAAGGGCGACCGCGTTGATGATCACGAAGCCGATGAAGAAGACGCTGATGTCGATCATGTCAAACTCCTGGATTCTTGGCTACTACGGTTGTAGTGATACTGACACTACGCCTGTAGAAGACCACCGCCAAACCGATGCCGCGTGGCTTCGGTCACAGCGGTCCCGGCGGCATGAGACAGTGATTTGGTGTCCCCCCGCGCGTCGTCCCCTCGTGGTCCCGGTCCCGGCCCGGAAGGGACCGCCGCGCGCCAGGAACTGTTGCTGCGCAGCGCGATTGCGGTCGTGGGCCGGTCGGGGATGCGAGGGCTCACCCACCGCGCGGTCGACCGCGAAGCCGGTATGCCGGAGGGCACCTGCTCGGTCTACTACCGCACGAGGCTGGCGCTGCTGACCGCACTCGGCAACTTCGTGGCGGCCGCCCTGCACGCGGATGTCAGGGCGCTCGGCGCCTCGCTGCCCAGCGACGACGAAGAGAATGTCGAGCACGCGATTGACGCGACCACCGCCATGCTGCTGCGGTGGTCGGAGCACCCGGACTTGGTGATCACCATGTCGGAGCTGGCCCTGGAGGCTGCGCGGACCCCTTCGCTCAGCGAGCCGATCATCGCCTGGCGGGCGGGCCTCACCCAGGTCGTCGAGGACATCGTGTGCCGCACCGAGCCGGACGCGGCACGGCTGCGCGCCGAGGCGATCGTCGCCAGCTTGGACGGTGTGGTGCTCAGCGCCCTGCTGGCCACTTCCAAGCAGGACCGCCCGGCATACCTGCGCTCCACGGTCGGGCTGGTGCTGCGCGCCATCATCGACGCGCCGGTCGGCGACTGATCAGGGCGTGATCGTCGCCAGCACGGCCCCGGCGGGGACCGTCTCGCCGATCGCCGTGGTGAGACCGGAGACGATGCCCGCCTGGTGAGCGGTGATCGGCTGCTCCATCTTCATCGCCTCCAGGACCACGACGGTGTCGCCGACTTCGACCTGGTCGCCGTCGGCCACCGCCACCTTCACGAGGGTGCCCTGCATGGGTGCGGTCAGCGAATCTCCTGATACGGCAGGGACTCCCGAGCCCCTGCGGGAACGCTTCGGAGCGCGCCGGCGGCCGGCGGTGCCGGTCGCGCCGGTACTGCCACCGCCGAGCTGCAGCTCGGCGGGCAGGGTCAGCTCATGGCGCCGACCGTCGAGCTCGATCGTCAGCTTCTGCCGCGCAGTGGCACCGTCGCCGGTGGCGGGGGTGCCGGCATACGGCTCGATGGTGTTGTCGAACTCCGTCTCGATCCATCGGGTGTGTATGGCGAACGGCGTCTCGTCGTCGGTGGCGAACGCCGGGTCGGCCACGACGGCGCGGTGGAACGGCAACACCGTCGGCATCCCGTTGACCACCAGTTCGGCGAGCGCTCGCCGTGAGCGCTCCAGGGCCTGCTGCCGGGTGTGGCCGGTGACGATCAGCTTGGCGAGCATCGAGTCGAACGCGCCGCCGACCACGTCGCCCGAGACGACGCCCGAATCGACCCGAACGCCCGGGCCGCTCGGTGGCCGGAAGTCCTCGACCGTGCCCGGCGCCGGCAGGAAACCGCGGCCGGCGTCCTCGCCGTTGATGCGGAACTCGAAGGAGTGCCCGTGCGGTGCGGGGTCGTCATACCCGAGCTCCTCGCCGGCGGCGATGCGGAACTGCTCACGCACCAGGTCGATGCCGGTGACCTCCTCGGAGACCGGGTGCTCCACCTGGAGGCGGGTGTTCACCTCCAGGAAGCTGATCGTGCCGTCCTGGGCGACGAGAAACTCGCAGGTGCCCGCGCCGATGTAGCCGGCGGCGCTGAGGATCGCCTTGGACGCGCGCAGCAGCTCGGTGTGCTGCGCCTCGCTGAGGTATGGCGCGGGCGCCTCCTCGACCAGCTTCTGGTTGCGGCGCTGCAGCGAGCAGTCGCGGGTCGACACGACGACGACATTGCCGAAAATATCTGCCAGGCATTGGGTTTCGACGTGCCGGGGCTTGTCCAGGAAGCGTTCGACGAAGCATTCGCCGCGGCTGAACGCGGTCACGGCCTCGCGTACGGCGGAGTCGAACAGGTCCGGGATCTCCTCGATGGTGCGGGCGACCTTCAGGCCGCGACCGCCGCCGCCATACGCGGCCTTGATGGCGACCGGCAGGCCGAACTCCTGCGCGAACGCGACGACCTCGTCGCTGCCCGACACCGGGTCGGTGGTGCCGGGCACCAGCGGCGCGCCGGCCGCGCTCGCGATGTGCCGGGCCTTGACCTTGTCGCCGAGCGAGTCGATCGCCGCCGGGGGCGGACCGATCCAGATCAGCCCGGCATCGAGCACCGCCTGAGCGAATCCGGCGTTCTCCGAAAGGAATCCGTAACCCGGATGCACTGCGTCGGCACCCGACCGGCGTGCCACGTCAAGCAGCTTGTCCTGATCCAGGTAGGACTCGCCGGGGGTCGAGCCGCCGAGTGCGTAGGCTTCGTCCGCCATCCGCACGTGCAGCGCGTCACGGTCCGGGTCGGCATACACGGCAACGGATCCGATGCCGCCGTCGGCACAGGCACGCGCGACCCGCACCGCGATCTCGCCGCGGTTGGCGATCAGGACCTTGCGCAGCTCCGGCATGGCGCCGACTGTACCGGCCGTGAGCTCCGTCACGTGTTCGGTTGTTGAGACGGCGGCATACCTCGCACCGCGCGGTCGTTGTCGCCGACATGACCGATCACCAGCAGACTTCCGTGCCCACCGTCGCGCTCCGAGGCAAGACCGGAGAGGTGCGGATCCCGCAGCTCGGCTTCGGCGTCTGGCAGGTGCCGGACGACGAGGTCGGTCCTGCGGTGGACGAGGCGCTGCGGACCGGTTACCGGCACATCGACACCGCCGCCGCCTACAACAACGAGGCCGGCGTCGGCCAGGCGATCACCGAGTCGGGCCTCGGCGACGAGGTCTTCCTGACCACCAAGGTGTGGAACTCCGACCACGGGTATGACGAGACACTGCGCGCCTTCACCGCCTCCCATGAGCGGCTCGGGCGGCCGATCGACCTCTACCTGGTCCACTGGCCGGTGCCGCAGCGGGACAAGTACGTCGACACCTTCCGGGCGATCCTGCAGCTCCGCGACGAGGGAAAGATCAAGGTCGCCGGTGTCTGCAACTTCGAGATCGAGCACTTGCAGCGCGTGCACGACGAGCTGGGCGAGTACCCGGCGATCAACCAGATCGAGCTGCACCCGCACCTGCAACAGGAGGAGCTGCGCGCATTCCACGCCGAGCACGGCATCGTGACCGAGGCCTGGAGCCCGCTGGCGTCCGGCGGCGACGTGCTGAGCGACCCGGTCATCACGGGCATCGCGCAGCGGCTCGGCAGGACACCGGCACAGGTGATCCTGCGGTGGCACGTGCAGCTCGGCAACGTCGTGATCCCCAAATCGGTGACGCCGGAGCGGATCGCGGAGAACTTCGACCTCTTCGACTTCGAGCTGACCGATGAGGACCTGGCAGCGATTGCGGGGCTCGACCAGGGCCACCGGACCGGCCCGCACCCCGCCACGTTCGCCGCCGGCTGAGCTGGCATCCTGCTGTGCGTGGGAGAGGTCTTCGCCGGACGCTATGAGCTGATCGATCTGATCGGCGAGGGCGGCATGGGGTCGGTCTGGCAGGTCCACGACCGCAAACACGACCGGATCCTCGCCGCCAAGGTGCTGCGCCAGTCCGACGCGGGCGCGTTGCTGCGCTTCGTGCGCGAGCTCGGCATGCGCATCCATCACCCGAACGTCGTCACCCCGCTCGGCTGGGCGGGGGAGGACGACCGCGTGCTGTTCACCATGCCGCTCGTGGACGGCGGGTCGGTCAGCGACCTGCTGCGCGACCGGGACCGGTTGCCGCCGCTGTATGTCGCCGAGCTACTCCGTCAGCTCCTGCGGGCGCTCGACGCGGTCCACGCCGCAGGCGTCATACATCGCGACGTGAAGCCGGCCAACCTGTTGCTGGCGGCGAGCGGGACAGCGCGACCGCGCCTGATGCTCACCGATTTCGGCATCGCGGTGCCCGTCGACTCGCCCCGGATGACGACGACGTCCGTGGTGCTCGGCACGCGCGGCTACCTGGCGCCGGAGCAACTGGCCGGCGCCGATCCGGCCCCGGCATTCGACCTGTATGCCGCAGGGGTCGTGGCCGTCCAGTTGCTCACCGGGCACCGGCCCGACCAGCCCCGGCGCGACCGAGCCGAGCTGCCCGCGCCGCCGCAGGACGTGCCCGGCCAGCTGTGGCGGGTGATCACTGACCTCGCGGACCCGGATCCGCGCGGGCGCCCGCCGTCCGCCGCGGCCGCGGCAGCTGCGTTGGACGTGCCGCAACTGGGGTGGATCGCGCAGCGGAATGTCGTTGTAGGCCCACGGATTCGGCCAGTCGGTGCGGAGCAGCTGCAGACAGTTGCCCCGGCGGTTGCCGCTTCCACCTCGGTGACACCGGAGCGGCAGCGCGCCCGGTGGACGACGCGGGCGCAGCACCGGGAAACGCCTGCGCCGCAACCCGTTCAGGCGAGCCGCCGGCGGTCCGGCGCCCGACGGGCGGGGCTCCTCGTGGTGCCGGTCGTCGCGATCGTCGCCCTACTCGGCATCTGGCTACCGCACTCGACGGATCAGGGCGAACTCACGCCGGGCCGCGCAACGGTCGGTGGCACCTGCCAGTGGCAGGACGCCGGGACATTCGAGAACGACACGACTGGCTCGCACGCCCTGCAGTGCGTGACCTCGACCGATGGCGATTACACCTGGCAGCGGCGCTGAGACCCCCGCCAGCGGTCAGGCGCGGCGGCGCAGCAGTATGACGACCACCGCACCGGCCACGGCCAGGACGAGCGCCGTCCCGGCGATCCGCAGCAGGGTGGTGGTGGTCGACGACCCGGAGCTGCCACCCTGGCTCAACTGGGTCGCCGGGGGAGCCGCGACGGCGGTGCCGGCCGCGTCGACATACGTCGGACCTCCGGTGGCCGTGCCGGTGACCGCGATGTTGAGCCGAGCCGGCAGGCGGAAGTTCGACGGCGGTGCGGTCCGGTCGTCGGGCGCGACCCGCACCACGAGGTAGTACCAGCCCGCGGCCGTCGTCCACTGCGCCTGCGTGGCGCCGACGTCTCCGGCGTCGCCGTAACCGATGGAACGGTTGGCGGCGTCGACCACCGTCGTGTAGGTGGACGCGGTCTGCTCGGTTGACTCGTTGCGGTAGAGCGACGCCGAGCGGTCACCGGCACCGACGGGTGCCCACTGCGGACTGAATGCCGCGAGCTCGAGGTCGAGCGAGGACGGCGGCGCGATGTTGCTGCCGTTACGCGGCGCGTCGACGGACGCCGCGAGGCGCTGGCCCCAGCCCACCCGGACGCGCGCGACGCCCATCGCGCCCGGCCGCAGGGTGACCGGGTGGCTGCCCGGCGTCAGGGTCGTCGGTGCGAAAAGCTGATCGCTCAGCGTGACGTCGGGGCCGCTCGTCGTCCGGCTCGGGGCGTTGATCGTGCCCTGCTCGCTCTTCGGCGTCGGAGATCCCGCGTGCGCGACCTTCGGCTCCGCGGTGACGGCGAACCGCAACTGTGCGGGTGCGGCGCTCGCGCTGGATTGCGACGAGTCGTCGGCGCTGAGCTCCAGCAGCAGCCTGGTCGCTGAGGCGCACCCGTCGGAAAGGTAGCTCTGGCGCGTGCTTTCGGCGGAGTCGGCGAAGACGAACGTGTAACCGGTGACGTCGTCGGTCAGCGTGGTGGTGCCACTGGAGCAGGTCGTCTGACCGTCCGGTGTGGTGAGCGAGGCGTTCACCGCCCCGAAGATCGCCACCGCGACCGAGCCGCCCCTCGGCCGGGTGATGGACGCGTAGTGCTCGGTCGTCCCGCGCGGGGCGGTGGTCTGGTAGATGCCCGGCTGCAGCACGTGCCTGGACGCCTCAGGTCGGCAGGGTGTCGGCCACGAAGTTTCGCAACTGCTCCAGGTTGCGGCATTCGTGGATCGGCACGACCTGTCCATAGCGGCGAACTTCTGAATCACCTTGCTGCCACAGCAGCCTCGGCTCCGGGTTGAGCCAGGAGACATGATGCGCCCGGTCGCGGATGCGCTCCAGGTCCGTGACGTTCGGATCGCCGAAATTGTTGCGCCCGTCGCCGAGGATCAGCACGGTGGTGCGTCGCGTGACGGCGTCCAGATGGCCCTGCACGAAGGTCCGCAGCGCCTCGCCATAGCTGGAACCGGTGCCGCGGGCGATCAGCGCCGGAGTGCCCAGTGCCCAGCTCGTGAGTGACGTGCCCGGCGGCAGCTCACGCACGACATCGGTGATCTCGGCGGTGCTGCTGACGAAACCGAAGACCCGCACCCGGCGGAAGTGCTGCCTCAGTGCCTGCATGAGCAGCATGGTGAAGGTGGAGAAGCCACCGACCGAGCCGGACAGATCGGCGAGCAGCACCAGATCCGGGTGGTGCGGTGTCCGGTGCCGGTAGGCGGGTTTGACCGGCACACCACCGGTCGACATCGACGCGCGCAGCGTGCGCCGCACGTCGATGCTGCCGCGTCCGGAACGTTCCCGAGCAGTCAGCCGGGACGCGAGTTTGCGCGCCAGCGGGTCGATTTCGCGCTCCAGCTCGGCCAGCTGACGCGCGCCGGAACTCACGAAGTCGCGGCGGCGGAGGGAGGACGGCACGGCGAGCCGGGCCAGCCGCTCGCGGTCGTGCAGCTCCGCGTTGCGTCTGCGTGTCTCGGACGTGACCCGTTCGCGGAACCGGTCGACGCGGCGGCGCAACTCGTCGCGGTCGAAGCGGTCGCTGAACTGCTCGGGGCGCGAGGCAGCCCGCAATTGCCGGTGTGCACCCGCGACGGCGCGCTGCGGCGCGAGTGCGTCGAGGGTGCGGGCTGCACTCCAGCCGCGTTCCGGGTGTTCGGCGTCCACCATGCCGAGCAGCTCGACGGCCGCGGCGGCCAGCCGCTCGAGTCCCGTGTCGTCTCCCGCGGCCAGAGCGTCGGACAACTGGTCGAGCAGGCCGGCCTTGTCGGCCTCGTCGGCGCCGGCCACCGTGGATCGGTCGCCGACCGCCGGCGGGAAGAAGATGTCGAAGAGCTGGTCGAACGTACCGCGATCCTCCGCCTGGCGCACCATGGCTGCGGCGATGCCGCTGCGGAGTCGGGCCCGATGGTCGAAGCCAAGGGTCGCAGCCACGCGGGCCGCGTCGGTGACCTCGCTGGGCCCGATGCGGATGCCATGAGCTCGCATGGCCGCACCGAGGCTGACCAATCTCCCTGCCAAGGCGGCGGATTCGTCAGCCGGCGAGTTCACGATCGAGGTCGAGCTTGCGGTGCGCGAGCTCGATGTCGCCGGTGTGCTTCAGGACCACGCCGAGCGTGCGGCGGACGGTGTCCGGGTCCAGCTGCGACGTTCCGAGGCTGATCAGCGTGCCGGCCCAGTCGACCGTCTCGGCCACCGAGGGGGACTTGCGCAGCTGGAGATTGCGCAGGGCGCCGACGACCCGCACGACGGACGCCGCCAAGGCGTCGGGCAGCTCCGGCACGTGCGACTGAACGATGCGCCGCTCGAGGTCCGCAGAGGGGTAGTCGATGTGCAGGAACAGACACCGGCGGCGCAGCGCCTCGGACAGCTCGCGGGTCGCGTTGGACGTGAGAACCACGAGTGGGCGATGCCGAGCTCGCAGGGTGCCGAGTTCCGGGATGGTGACCTGAAACTCGGAGAGCAGCTCCAGGAGCAGACCTTCCATCTCCTCGTCGGCCTTGTCGACCTCGTCGACGAGCAGCACGACCGGGTCGTCGCTGCGGACCGCGATGAGCAACGGGCGCGCGAGCAGGAATTCCTCCCCGAAGATGTTCGTGCGCAGCTCGTCCCACTCGCCACCTTGCTCGGCGGTGATGCGCAGCAATTGCTTGGCGTGGTTCCACTCGTAGAGCGCGCGTGCCTCGTCCACACCTTCGTAGCACTGCAGGCGCACCAGCCGCTGTCCGAGCGCGTCCGCCATCGCGGACGCGAGCGCGGTCTTGCCGACACCGGCCGGACCTTCGACAAGGATCGGGCGGCCCAGGGCCGCCGCGAGGTACACGGTGGTGGAAATCTCCTCGGACGCGAGGTATCCCGTGCTCTCCAGCGCACTTGACACGTCGTCGACGCTGCCGAAACGCACCGCGGCGCCGTCGGTCGACGGGCAGGGCTGGTCGCTGCTCACATCGGCCACGCTAGTGCAGGCCGTCCCGCTCCTGGGCCAGCAGTCCTGCCGCCACCTGCTCCAGGTGGGACCGCTGCGCCGCGAGTGCCGCGGGTGTCGGTGGCGGAGTGGGTGCCGTGACGTCGGCAAGCGGGTCGTCGGTGCGCGGAGTCGTCAAGGACAGGGCCGCTCCGATGTCCGGCGCGGCAGCGTCCCGCTTCGTCAACGGCGCGACGCCCCACCGCTTTTCGATGGTCGCGAGGATGCTGGTGTGGTCCAGGGGAGTGCTGCCGGCCGGCACCCGGAACACCGTGCCGGCCGGGATCAGCGGGCTCGCCAGCACCGTCGGCACCCGCGGTCCGAAGCGGGTGAAGTCGAAGCCGAACTGCCCGGTCGATTCGTCCGGCGGCACGGCGCCCCACGGCGGCGCGACGTGGTCGTAGCACCCGCCGTGCTCGTCATACGTCAGGACGAAAAGCGTGCTGTTCCAGTCGGGTCCATCTCGCAGCGCACGGTAGACGTCCAGGATCAGCTGCTCGCCGAGCGCCACGTCGTAGTTGGGGTGCTCGCTGTTGCCGGTCGAACTCCAGCTGGGCTCCAGGAACGCGTATGCCGGGAGCCTCCCCGCCGCTGCGTCCGCCTCGAAGTCGGTCAGCAGACCGAAGTTCGTGTCCGGTGCGGCGCTCGTGTCCGGGAAGTCGAGCTTGGTCAGTGGCGTCTTCGTGTCGCCGTAGATCTTCCACCGCACGCCCTTGTTGCTGAGTGCCCCGAAAATGCTCGGGACGGTGAATTTCTTGACCTGGTCGTCCATGCGGCCCTGGCTGGTGCCGGCACAGGCGAACGCCCGATTGGGCATCGTCATCGTCGGCACGGACGCGTACCAGTGATCGCACACGGCGAAACCCGTTGCCAGGGTGGAAAGTACCGGTAACGTCGCCGGCGTGTGGCAGCCCATGATCATGGATTCGGTGGTGCCCGGGACGACATACCAGCCCTTGGCGTTGTTGTCCTTGATGGCCTGCGCATAGTTGGTGACGAAACCCTGCATCGACGGCGTCGAGCCGGTCGCCGGCGGGGCGGGGCTGCCCCACAGCTGGTCGTTGGTCGCCGCATAGCCCTCGCCGGGATCGGCGCCCGGCATGAAATAGAGGGCCGCGGTGTCCGGTGCGAAGCGGTATGCCGCCACCGGTGTGCCGTCCGTGCCCGGGCAGCTCTCCTGGCCGGTGAGTCCCTCGAAGGGCTGCCCGGCCGGCGACGTGTTGCCGGAGTCGGCATACAGCCAGCCCAGCATGTGGTCCAGTGACCTGTTCTCGAGCATCAGCACGACGAGGTGCTCGATCGCGTCCAGTCCGGTAGCCATGACACCAGCGTCGCGCGGCCGGCTGCCCGATGGGGGAGAACCAAGCTGAGTGTTTCATGTGAGGACGAAGTCCACTGATCTGCGAAAATGCAAGGATGAGAGGCACATCGGACGGTCCGCGCTGAGGCGCGCGGTGTATCAACTCGCTGTGGGACTCGCTGTTGTGGCGGCCCTGCTCATCGCTGTCGGAGCCGCTCTTCAGGCGCGTTCGGCGGTCGGGGTCGGGATGCCCGGTCGCAACCGGGTGGCCTTTCTGCTCACCCTCGTACGCCAACCGCGTTGGCTCCTGGGCGCGCTGGCCAGCGGGTGCGGTGTGGCGGTGCACGTGACGGCGCTCAGCCTCGGACCGGTGAGCGCGATCCAGCCGGTGGGCACGGTCGGCCTGATCTTCGCCGTGGGAGCCCGGTCGGCGCTGGAGCGGCGCCGGCCGCGCACCCGCGCCCTGATCGGCTCGGCGATCGTCGTCGTCGGGCTGGTGGCCTTCCTCCTCGTGCTGCCGCACGGCTCCGGCACCACCCGGGTTCCCGCCCGCGGAGCACTGGCGATGACGCTGATCGCGCTGGGGATCGCCGCGATCGCGCTCGCGCTCCCGCGTCGACGGATCAGCGTCGACGTGCGGGCGGGCGCAGTGGCGGCCGGCGCGGGCGCGTCGTTCGGGGTGGGCGCCGCGCTCATCGGGGTGATCGGGCGGCGGGAGGGCCGAAACGTGGCCGCGGTGCTGGACTGGCCGACGCTGCTGGTGGTCGTGCTGCTCGTCGTCGGTGGCGTCGCGCAGCAATATGCCTATGGACTGGCGCGATTCGCCGAGGTGTATGCCGTGGTCCTGGTCGTCGACCCGTTGACCGCCGCCTGCACCGGGGTGCTCGTGCTCGGTGACCCGTTCCCGTCGGCAGTGCCGCAGCTGGCCTGGCTCGCACTCGCGGCCGGCGTGACGGCAGCGGGAGTGGTGGTGCTCTCCCGTCACCATCCGGCCCATCGGCAGGAGGGGAGCGTCGGCCGATGCGGATCCTGATGGCGACCGACACCTATCCGCCCGACCTCAGCGGGAGTTCGGTCTTCGCGCGTCGGTTGGCCCGCGACCTGGCGCGGCTCGGACACGAGGTCCACGTCGTGTGCGCGTCCGACGACGGGCCGGCCAAACTGGTGGTCGATCCGTTCGGGGTGCGCGTCCACCGGTTGTCCTCGCTGCCGCTGCTGATCCACCCCCCGTTGCGCTTCGTCAGTCCGATCGGCACCCGACGGCGATTACGAGACCTGGTCGCGAGCATCCGTCCCGACGTGGTCCATGCCCAGGATCACTTCACCATCGGGCGCGCCGCGATCAGCGCGGCGGTGGAGAACGGCATCCCGGTGGTTGCCACGAATCACTTCATGCCGCAGAACCTCACGCCGTACCTCCCGGCGCCGTGCCGGCCGCTGGTGACGCGCGCCGCGTGGTTCGACTTCCAGCGCGTCTACCGTCGCGCCGACCGCGTCACCGCACCGACGCCGACGGCTGCGGCGGTGGTCTGCCGGCACTTCCATGAGCGAGCCGTCGAACCGATCTCCTGTGGTGTCGACACCGACACCTTCCACCCGCATCCGGCGCCCGGTGCCAGCCGCCGATCGCTGTCCCTGCCGGACGTGCCGACGATCGGCTACGTCGGCCGGCTCGACGCCGACAAGCATCTGAGCGACCCGGTGCGTGCCCTGGCGCGTGTCGACGGGCCGGTGCCGGCTCAGCTGGTGCTGGCCGGCACCGGGCCCCGCCGGCGCCGGCTGGAGCGCCTCGCCGACGAGCTCGGCATCACCGGCCGGGTCCACTTCCTCGGCTTCGTGCCGGACGAGCTGCTGCCCGAGGTGTATGCCGCGTGCGACGTGTTCTGCATGCCGGGGACCGCCGAACTGCAGAGCATCGCCACCCTGGAAGCGCTGGCGGCCGGCTTGCCCGTGGTGCTCGCCGATGCGCTGGCCCTGCCGCACCTCGTCGAGCAGGGCGCCAACGGTTTCCTCTATCCGCCCGGTGACATCGACGCCCTCGCCCGCGCCTTCTCGACGCTGCTGGCGGCGGACCGGCGGCCGATGTGCACGGTGAGCCGGCGCATCGCGGAGCGGCATGCGGCGGCGCGCAGCGTCGCCCGGTTCGACGAGATCTACCGGCAGCTGGCGTCGTCGTAGCGAGCGTGTGTCAGCGGCGCCGCAGCGTCCCGAGGTCGGCTCGGCAGCGCCGCTCGACCTCGGCCAGGTCACGCAGCGTCTGTTCGATGTCGGCCCGTCGCTGCTCCAGGTCGGCACGGCGAGCCGCGATCTGGTCGAGCAGGTAGACCAGCTGGCCTTCCTCGCCGGGCGTCTGGTCGTACATGTCGATGATCGTGCGAATCTCCTCCAGGGGAAAGCCGATTCGCTTGCCGCGCACGATCAGCGCCAGTCGGGTGCGGTCGCGCCGGTGGAAGATCCGCGCGGTGCCGCGCCGCTCCGGAGAGATCAGGCCGAGCTCTTCGTAGTGCCGGATGGTGCGGTGCGTGACGTCGTACTCGGCGGCGAGCTCGGCGATCGTCCAGGTCTGCTCATCGGCCGGGGTTGTCATGACCGCAAAGCATGCTTTACGTTTACGTCAACGTCAAGCAGTGCCCGATGGCGAACCAGACCCAGGAGGACCGGCCGCACATGTTCGAGTTGACCCCGGAGCACGAGGAATTCCGTCACGTGGTGCGTGACTTCGCCGAGCGCGAGGTTGCTCCGCATGTCGCCCAATGGGACCGCGACCATCACTTCCCGACCGAGCTGGTGCCGAAAATGGGCGAGCTCGGGCTCTTCGGGCTGGTGGTGCCGGAGGAGTATGGCGGGGCGGGTCTCGACGAGGGCGGCTTCACCTACCTGTGCCTGGCCATCGAGGAGCTCGGCCGGGTCGACCAGTCGATCGGCATCACGCTGTCGGCCGGCATGGGCCTCGGCATCAACCCGATTCTCACCTACGGGTCGGAGGAGCAGAAGCAGCGCTTCCTGCCCGACCTGGTCGCCGGACGCGCGCTCGCCGGCTTCGGACTGACCGAACCCGACGCGGGCTCGGACGCGGGCGCCACCCGGACCAAGGCGACGCTGACCGACGGGCAGTGGACCATCAACGGCGCCAAGGCGTTCATCACCAACTCGGGCACCGACATCACGTCCGTGGTGACCGTCACGGCCCGCACGGGCACCGACGCCGACGGGCGTCCCGAGATCAGCGCGATCATGGTGCCGTCGGCCACGCCCGGCTTCACGGTGGAGCCGGCATACGACAAGCTCGGCTGGCACATCTCCGACACTCACGGCTTGACGTTCACCAATTGTGTTGTGCCGGAAAGCAGCTTGCTGGGTGAGCGTGGTCAGGGGTTCAAGCAGTTCCTCAAGACGCTCGATGACGGCCGCATCGCGATCGCTGCGCTCGCTGTCGGACTCTCCCAGGCATGCCTCGAGGCGGCGACCGAATATGCAAAGACCCGAACGGCTTTCGGCAAGCCGATCGCGGTCAACCAGGGTGTGTCCTTCCCGTTGGCCGATCTGGCAGTGATGGTGGAGGCGTCCCGCCTGCTGACCTACAAGGCGGCATGGCTGAAGGATGAGATGGAGGCCGGTCGAAGGTCGGTGGACGAGGTCAAGCAGGCGGCCTCCAAGGCCAAGGTCTACTCGACCGAGTCCGCGGTGACGGCCACCCGCATCGCCACCCAGATCTTCGGCGGCAACGGCTTCATGGAGGAATATCCGGTGGCCCGCTTCTACCGGGACGCCAAGATCCTCGAGGTCGGTGAGGGCACCTCCGAGGTCCAGCGGATGCTGATCGCGAGGGGCCTAGGCTTGCCGGCATGACGGCGACAGATCCGCGGATCGCAGAGGTCCGGGAGCGGCTGGCGGCGGCGCACGAGGCGTCGCAGACGCTGTCGGAGAAGGCCCGCGCGAAGCTGGACTCCCAGCACAAGCTCTACGTCCGTGACCGGATCGCATTGCTCTTCGACGAGGGCTCCTTCGTCGAGGACGGCCGCTACGCCAACGCGACCGCGGGCAATCTGCCGGCGGACGGTGTGGTCACCGGCCGAGGCACGGTCGACGGCCGGCCGGCGATCGTGGTCGCGAACGATCCGACGGTCAAGACCGGGTCGTGGGGAGCGCGGACCGTCGAAAAGATCGTGCGGGCAACGGAATCGGCTCTCCGCGAAGAGCTGCCGATCTTCTGGTTCGTCGACTCCGCGGGGGCGCGGATCACCGACCAGGTGCAGCTCTTTCCCGGCCGTCGCGGCGCCGGCCGGATCTTCCACAATCAGGTCGCGCTGTCCGGCAAGGTGCCGCAGATCTGCTGCCTCTTCGGCCCGTCGGCCGCGGGCGGTGCCTACATCCCGAGCTTCACCGACGTGCTCATCATGGTCGAGGGCAACGCGTCGATGTATCTCGGCAGCCCGCGCATGGCCGAGATGGTCGTGGGGGAGAGGGTCACCCTGGAGGAGATGGGCGGCGCTCGGATGCACTGCACGGTCTCCGGTGTCGGTGATCTGCTCGCGGAGGACGACGTCGAGGCGATCGAGCTGGCCAAGCTCTACTTCTCCTACGTGCCGTCCACCTGGCGCGAGCAGCCTCCGACATACCTCGCCGAGGAGCCGGAGGTCCCGCTCACCGATCACACCGTCCCGGAGATCGAGAGCCAGCCGTTCGACATCCACGAGGTGATCGAGGGTCTGTTGGACGACGACTCGTTCTTCGAGCTCAAACCGCTCTTCGCTCCGGAGCTGGTCATCGGTTACGGCCGGATGGACGGTAAAACCGTTGGCGTGGTTGCGAACAACTCCGCGGCGAAGGGCGGTGTGCTCTTCACGGACAGCGCCGACAAGGCGGCCCGTTTCATCTGGATGTGCGACGCCTACTCGATCCCGTTGATCTACCTGGCCGACGTTCCCGGCTTCATGATCGGCTCCGAGGTCGAGCGTGGCGGCATCATCCGGCACGGAGCCAAGATGGTGTCGGCCGTGTCCGAGGCGACCGTGCCGCAGTTCTGTGTCGTGGTGCGCAAGGCGTACGGCGCCGGCCTCTACGCGATGTGCGGCCCGGGCTTCGGGCCGGACGCGACCATCGCGCTGCCGACCGCCCGCATCGCGGTGATGGGGCCGGAGGCCGCGGTCAACGCGGTGTATGCCGCCAAGATCGCCGCCATCGAGGACGACACGGAACGCGCCGAGTTCGTGCAGGCGCGGCGTGACGAATACCTGCAGGACGTCGACCTGGAACGGCTCGCCTCCGACCTGGTCATCGACAGCGTCGTCGAGGCATCGGAGCTGCGCGGGGAGCTGCTGCACCGGCTGGCGTATGCCGCCCGCCGCGACCGCAGCTTCAGCGAGCGCCGGCGCGCCATACCGCCCGTGTAAGCCACCCCACGCCACACCGCGCATTCCCTGATTACCAGCGCGTACGGATACCGTGGAGGGGTGTCACCGCACCCGGCGTTCGATCGAGCCCAGCGGAGGTTTCCGCCGCTGGGCTTCCCGATCGCCGTCGTCTACAAGTACATCGACGACATGGGGACCTACCTGGCGGCGTTGATGGCGTTCTATGCGTTCGTCTCGCTCTTTCCGCTGCTGATCCTCGGGACCACGATCCTCGGTGTCGTGCTGAACGGCAATCCGGGGCTGCAACAGGATCTGATCACGTCCGCGCTCAACGAGTTCCCGATCATCAGCGACCAGATCAGCTCGCCGAACGCCCTGTCCGGCAGCTGGGTGTCGATCACGGTGAGCACTCTCGTCGCGCTCTACGGTGCGCTGGGCAGTGCTCAGGCGTTCCAGTTCATCGCCAACAGCGTGTGGCACGTGCCACGCAACTCGCGGCCCAATCCCTTTGCGCAGCGCGGCAAGTCGGTCGGGTTGATCGGTCTGCTCGGTACGGCGTTGCTCGCGACGATCGGTCTGACCCAGATCGCGCCCAACGTGGTGCACCTGGCGGGCGTGGCGAAGCTCGGAGTGACCCTCGGCACGGTGCTCATCGACGTCGTCGCGCTCATGGTCGCCTACCACGTCGGCACCAGTCGGTCCTTGCGCTGGCGGGAGATGTGGCCTGGTGCGGTCTTCGCGGCGTTCATGTGGCAGGTGCTGCAGCGCTTCGGCGGCATCTACGTCGAGCACGTCGTGCAGCGCAACAAGGCGATGAACGGGACGCTGGCGATCGTGCTCGGTCTGATGCTCTTCCTCTTCGTGGCCGGCATCATCATCGTCATCAGCATGGAGATCAACGCCGTCTGGGTGCTGCACCTGTGGCCGCGGGCCCTGCTCACGCCGTTCACCGACGACGTCGACCTCACCGACGCCGACGTGCGCGCCTACAGCGGGCTGGCCAAGGCGACACGGCTCAAGGGCTTCCAGCACATCGACATCGATTTCCGGAAACCATCGGAAGCACCGCCCGAGGACGCTGAGCAGGGTCCGCACCAGGCGCTCCCGCTCCCGCTCGACTTCGACGGTGCCGACGACGCCCCCGAACCCACGCCGGCGAAGGCGACCACTCCGTTGCCGACTCGCCCTTCCCAGGACCCGCACGAAGCCCACCGGTTACCCGGAGTGCCCCACACCGATGGCCCGAGGCACGACGAGCGCACCATCCCGCTGGTGAGTCGTCATGCGGAGCCGGACGACGACACGGACGACACGGCGCCGGTCATCCGCGGGCCGTGGTCGGCGGAGCGCTGACGGCCCGGCGACTTTCCGCGACTCGTCCTCACGTCAAGTGGTCGAAGTCTCCTCGCGTCCAGGCGGCGTGCCGCTGCGCCGATTGCTGCACCGCGGCGGCGGCATCGTGCGGCACCTCGAGGCCGAAGTTGTTCCAGATCTCGTCGAACGCCAGGTGCTGAACCCGGGCCGCGATGCGCAGCGCGACATTGCCGGACAACGGAATGCGGTTGGGATAGGACCGCATGAACGCGACGGTGCGATGGTCCTGGTTGGGGGCGATGGAGTCGCCGCCGAGCAGAGTGCCCTTGCCGTCGGCACCGGCTGCCCAGTGCGCGACCGCGCTGCCCGGGAAATGACCGCCGACCCGGAGCAGGGTCAGGCCGTCGGTGAGCGTGAGTTCGTCCCCCCACTCGGCGATCGCCGAGCCGCGCCGGCCGAGCCACTTGCCGTCCGGCGTCTGGACGAGCAGGGCCGTCTGGCCGATCCCGACGTCGGTGCGCAGCCCGGTCAGACCCGGGCGCAGGTCGAGGACCTCGACGCGCCGGCCGTCGGCGGCCAGCTTCTCGAGGCTCGTCCAGAGCTGACCGCCCGGCGGCAGGTATTGCCGTTCGTCGGCGCAGATCGGGCAGTCCCGGTCGGCGGCGGTGTCGTCATACTCCACGGCGCAGGTGGCACAGATGATCATCCGCCCATCCTGCGTCCTCAACCCTGCTTGAGGTCAACCGGTGGCTTCGGCGACCACGCTGGTGTCCCGGGTGCCGAACTGAATCCCCTTCTGCTCCTTGCCGATCAGCGTCAGGACGATGACCGCGATGAACACCGGCACGATCGTCACGGCGAGCGCGAAGGGATAGCCGTGCGAGGACGCGAGCGCCTCCTGGATGGGCAGGTTGAATGCCGCCAGGCAGTTGCCGAGCTGGTAGGTGACGCCTGGGTAGAAGCCTCGGATCTCGTCGGGGGAGAGTTCGGTGAGGTGCGCCGGGATGATGCCCCACGCACCCTGGACCATGACCTGCATGAGGAACGAGCCGAGGATGATCATGCCGATCGAGGTCGAGTAGGCGAACAGCGGCACGATCGGCAGGCCGAGCACCGCGCAGAGCACGATGAGCGTCTTGCGGCCGTAACGCTCCGAGAGAGCGCCGGCGATCGCGCCACCGATGATGGCGCCGACGTTGTAGATCACCGAGATCCAGGTGGCGGTCGACTTGGCGAAGCCGAGACCGGCGTCCGCGGTCTCCTTCAGGAACGTCGGGTAGACGTCCTGGGTGCCGTGGCTCATCCAGTTGAACGCCGTCATGAGGAGCACCAGGAAGACGAACCGCTTCCAGATCGTCGGGTTCTTGATGATGTCGGCCACGCTCGTGGAGGTCTGCCGGAAACGCTGTTGGGTCTCCCGCCATACCTCCGACTCCTCGACCCGGGCCCGGATGATCAGCGAGATCAGGGCCGGGACGATCGACAGGGCGAACATCCACCGCCAGCCCAGTCCCCACCAGGTGTTGACCACCAGGAAGGCGAGCGACGCCATCAGGTAGCCCATCGAGTAGCCACCCTGCAGGATGCCGGAGAAGAACCCGCGCCGGTGCGTCGGGATCTTCTCCATCGCCAGCGCCGCGCCGAGGCCCCACTCTCCGCCCATGCCGATGCCGTAGAGCATCCGCAGGACCATCAGCACCCAGAAGTTCGGGGCGAACGCACAGAGGAAACCGACCACCGAGTAGAACGACACGTCGACCATCAGTGGGATGCGGCGACCGGCGCGGTCGGCCCACAGGCCGAAGATGAAGGCACCGACCGGACGCATCACGAGCGTCATGGTGGTGATCAACGACATCTCGGTCAGCGACTTGCCGAAATCCTTGGCGATCTGTGCATAGATCAGCACGACGAGGAAGTAGTCGAACGCGTCCATCGCCCAGCCGAGATAGGCGGCGGCGAACGAGTTGCGCTGGTCCGGCGTGAGCTTGGTCCTGGGCGGGGTCGTCGACATGAACTCCTCCTGCGCACGTGATGTATAGCGGTCCGATGACGGACGCTAGTCTCCTCGGGAGGGGGTGCGGTGAGTTGCGCGTCGACCAACTTGATCGTCGTGACCAAACCATTACCTTCCACTGTCCCAACGTCCTGTTCCACGGTGGCAGTGTTGCGTCGTGACAGTGCACGAGAGGGGGCGCGCGACGGTGGGCACCGAGGACGCGGCGCGTCCTTCGCTGCGCCACAACAAGAACTACGCCTACCTGATCACCGGCGGGGCGGTCTCCAGCCTCGGCAGCCGGATGAGCAGCCTGGCGTTCCCACTGATCACGCTGGCGGCGACCGGCAGTCCCTTCGCCGTCGGTCTCGTCGCCGGTGCCACGACGATGGCGCTGGTGCTCATCGGGTTGCCGGCCGGCGCCCTCGTCGACCGCTGGGACCGGCGGCGCACGATGATCGCCGCTGCTGCGCTCGGCGCGACGGCATACCTCACGGTCGCGCTCGCCGCCTTCGCCGACCGGATCACGGTGCCGCATCTGATGATCGCGGCTGCGTGCGGCGGCGTCGCGAACAGCTTCTACAGCCCGGCCGAACAGGTCGCGGTGCGCCACGTGGTGCGCACGGAGGACATCTCGCGTGCCGCCGTCAACAACCAGGTGCGGTCGGCCGCGGCCGGCCTGGCCGGCCCGCCGATCGGTGGCTTCCTCTTCGGCATCGCTCGTGGCCTGCCGATGATCGCCGACGTGATCAGCTACCTGATCGCGATCGTCTGCGCGTCCCGGGTCAGGACCGCGTTGCCGGGGACCCCGGCTCAGGACCGTGAGGCGCTGGTGCCGTCCATCCGTACCGGGCTGCGGTTCCTCTTCGGCAACGAGCTGCTGCGGACCATCACCCTGCTGTGCACGTTCGTCAACTTCGTCGGCACCGGGCTGGTCGTGTCGGTCACCATCACCATGCAGCAACGGGGCATCGACGCCGCCTGGATCGGCGCGGTCTCCAGTTCGATGGCGCTGTCGATGCTGGTCGCCTCGCTGCTGTCGGCGCGGTTGCTGCGCCACCTCAGCGTGGGTGCGCTGATGCTACTCACGCCGGTCGTCGGCGCGGTCGCCTTCGCCGGTATGGCGTTCACCCGCGCGCCGGTCCTGCTCATGGTGCTCATGGCGTGTGGGACATTCCTGCTGGCACCGTGCAACGCGGCCGTGGTGGGGGTGCTGACGTCCAAGACCCCGCCGGACCGGCTGGGCCGGGTGATGAGCGCGGACAACGTGCTGTCCCTCGTGCTCACCGCCTTGGCGCCGGCCACCATGGGCTTCCTCATCGGCGCGATCGGTGGCCGGGAGGCGATGGTGCTCTTCGCCGCGTTGCTGGTGCTGTCCGGCGTGCTGGCGCTGGGTTTCCCTCGCCTGATGCGTATGTCGGCAGTCGCCCAGCCGGCCGAGGGACCGGACAGCGCGGTCGAGGCCGCCTGAATCGGCTGTTGCTCAGCCGCGCAACTGGTCGAAGGTCACACCGATCTCGCCCAGCATCTCCCGCAGCACCGGCAGGCTGAGTCCGACGACGTTGTGATGGTCGCCCTCGATGCCGCGCACGTAGGGACCGCCGAGCCCGTCGACGGTGAAGGCGCCGGCCACGCGCAGCGGTTCACCGGTTGCGACATACCCTTCGATCTCGGCGTCGCTGAGGTCGGCGAAGTGCACGACGGTCGAGGCGACGACCCCGAAGGTGGCACCGGTGGACTGCTCCCGCGCGTCGATCAGCCAGTGCCCCGTGTGCAGCGTGCCGGAGCGGCCACGCATGCGTTGCCAGCGCGCGGTGGCGTCCGCGGCGTCGGCCGGCTTGCCGAAGGTCCGGCCCTCGAATTCCAGCACCGAGTCGCATCCCAGCACCACTGCGTCCGCGTCACTGTCGCGGGCGACGTCCTCGCACTTGGCGCGGGCCAGTAGCAGCGCAACCTCGTCGCTCGCGAGGGGGCCGCCCAGGCCCTCTTCGGCACGGGCGATGGCGGCGGGCTCGTCGAGGGTGGACACCTGGACCTTGGGATCGACTCCGGCCGACTGCAAGGTGGCCAGGCGGGCGGGGGAGGCGGAGGCGAGCACGAGGTCGACGGTCACGGTCTGCAGCCTAGAGGTATGACGGCTCAGCCCAGCACGCCGTCGACGAAGCACCACCGCCAGGCTTCGCCCGGCTCGAAGGACCGCATCACCGGGTGCGCCGTCTCCTCGTAGTGCTTGGTGGCGTGCTTGCCGACCGAGGAGTCGCAGCATCCGACATGCCCGCAGGCGAGGCACAGCCGCAGGTGGACCCACACGGTGCCGTCGCGGAGGCACTCCTCGCAACCGTCCGGAGTGACCGGGTCGACCGCGAACGGCGCGTCGGCCAGATGCTCGCAACCGAACTGCCGTTCCTCGGGGGTGAGCAGCAGCCGCTCGGTGAGTTCCTGCTCGTGGGCGTCGGCCCGCGCGATCATCGACTCCTCCACGTCGAGGGTCTCCATGGCCGCCTGGAGCACGTCGTGGTCCATGATCCCCTTGTCGCGCAGCTTGATGACCTTGGCGCGTTCCGCGTCCAGCATCGCCGAGCGCAGCCGCCGGTAGGCGTCCGACGGGGTCTCGGTCGTGCAGTCGCTGCGTCCGAGACGTTCCCACCACAGGTTCGCGCGCCGGGCGCTCTGGTTGCGCAGCGAGGCCACCACCTGCTCGGGAACGTCACGGTCGCTGTCGTCGAGCTCCTGCTCGAGCCGGCGGTTGCCGGCAGTGATCGCCGCTTGCATCAGCTGTGCTGTCTGCAGGGCGTCCTCGCGCGGATCCGGGCCGTGCAGATCGAGCCGACGCGCCACGAAGCCCAGCGAAAAGCCTTGGATCACAAGAGTTCCCACCGTCACCACCAGGGCGATGAAGATCATCGCCGCCCGCTCGGGCGCCTCCGGTGGCAGCAACGACGCGGCCGCGAGGGTCACCACGCCACGCATCCCGGCCCAGGAGGCGATCGCCGTCTCCCGCCCGGTGAGCTCACTGTGGGACCACCCGCGCCACCTGCTGACCACCTCGAGGCCGAGCAGCCAGAGCGGGCGCAGCAGCATCGCGGTGACCAGCACGATCAGCGCGATGACGACGGTTCGGCCGAAACCGCTGTCCGACTGCACCACGGCCTGGACGATCGTGTGCGTCTGCAGACCGATCAGCAGGAAGACCATGTTCTCCAGCAGGTAGGTCATCGATGCCCAGTTGAGGCGTTCGGACACCCGCGACTGCGCCGTCTGCAGCACGGGCGCCGCGTGACCGCTCGCGACGCCGCAGACGACGGCGGCGATGACGCCGGAGGCATGCGCTTCCTCGGCGGGCAGGTACGCGATCCACGGGCTGAGGAAGCTGATCGCCACCACGGTGACCGTGTCGGTGACGTGCCGCCATACCCATGCCACGAGCAGATAGGCGACGAAGCCGATCACGGCACCACCGATCGACGCCCACAGGAAGTCCCTGCCTGCGGTGAACACCGTTGCAGCGCCGGCGGCGCCGGCCATCAGCCCCTTCGCGGTGTTGACCGTCACCAGGGCCGTGGCGTCGTTGAAGAGCGACTCGCCCTCCAGGACCGACACGACCCGGCGGGGCAGCCCGATGCGGCGCGCGACCGCCGTCGCCGCGACCGCGTCGGGCGGTGCGACCACGGCGCCCAGCGCGACCGCCGCGGCGAACGGTATGTCGAGCAGCTTCCACGCCACCAGGGCGACACCGAAGGCCGTGAAAATGACCAGTAGCACCGACATCTGGAGGATCCGCGCCCGCTCCCGGCGCAGGTCGACCAGCGAGGTGTTGGTGGCCGCGGCGAAGAGCAGCGGCGGCAGGAAACCGAGCAGGATCACTTCGGGCTCTACCGTGAAGGGGTACGGCATGAACGGCAGGAACGAACTCGCCGCCCCGACAGCGACCAGCAGCAGCGGGGCGGACAGCCGCAACCAGCGCGCGACGGTCGCGATGACGACCACCGATGCCGTCAGCAGGAAGATCGGCAGGGCGATGTGCACCCGGTCATCCTTCCAGGCCGGACCGTCCGTTCAGCCCGGGCGGGCTCAGAGCGTGCCCAGGACCGCTCCGCGGAGGGTGTCGAGGCCGACCGAGCCGATGTCGAGCGCGCGCCGGTGGAACGCCTTCAGGTCGAAGTCGGCGCCTTCGCGCTCGCGGACCTCGTCGCGCAGCTGCAGCCAGCTGCGCTCGCCGATCTTGTATGACGGTGCCTGGCCGGGCCACCCCAGGTAGCGGTCCAGTTCGAACCGGAGGAACCCCTCGGCCATGTCACAGTGCGCGCCCAGGAACGACCAGGCCTTGTCGTAGGTCCACTCGCCACCGCCGACCTCCGCCGGTGCCTCGAAGCCGCAGTGCACGCCGATGTCGAGCACGACGCGGGCGGCCCGCAGCGACTGGCCGTCGAGCATGCCGAGCTTGTTGCCCGGGTCCTCCAGGAAGCCGAGATCGTCCATCAGCCGCTCGGCATACAGGGCCCAGCCTTCGCCGTGACCCGAGCACCAGACACCGAGGCGGCGCCACGTGTTGAGCAGACCGGAGCGGTAGATCGTCTGGCCGTTCTGCAGGTGATGTCCTGGGACGCCCTCGTGGTAGACCGTCGTGAGCTCGCGCCAGGTGCTGAACTCCTCGACGCCCTTCGGCACCGCCCACCACATCCGTCCGGGGCGGGAGAAGTCCTCGCTCGGGGAGGTGTAGTAGATGCCGCCGGATTGCGTGGGGGCGATGCAGCATTGGATGGTTCGTGCCGGCACCGGGATGTCGAACTGGGTGTCGGTCAACTCGGCAATGGCGGCGTCGGCCTTCTCCTGCATCCAGCGCTGCAACTCGTCGGTGCCGTGCAGGATGTATGCCGGGTCGGCGTCGAGGGCAGCCATGGCTTCCTTCACGGTGGCGCCCGGCTTGATCTGCTCGGCGACCTGCTGCATCTGCGCGGTGATCCGCGCGAGTTCCTCCTGGCCCCAGGCATAGGTCTCCTCGAGATCGACCGTCGAGCCGAGGAAGAAGCGCGAGTGCAGGGAGTAGATGTCACGTCCACAGGCGTCGGATTCCGGTGCCAGCGGCAGGATCTCGTCGCGGAGCCGGTCGCCCGCGGCGGCGTAGGCGGCGGCCGCGGAGTCGACGTCGTCGGCGATGTCGGGGTGCCGGGTCTTCAAGTCGGCGAAGTAGCCGTCGGCTGCGGTGTGATCCTTGGTCTGCTGGATGCACGCCATGACCTGCCGGCGCGGGCTGACGATGCCCTGATCGGCTGCGACGTGCAGCGACTCGAACCACTGGTCAAGGGCTCGAGGTATGACCCGCATCCGGCGCCCGATGGTGGCGATCTGGTCGGGTGTGCCGGTGGGCATCAGGTCGAAGATGTCGCGGATGTTCTGCAGGGGAGAGGCGATGACGTTGAGGGAGGAGTGCTCGACGAGTGCGTCATACGTCTCGACTTCGAGGCCCAAGCGCTCGCGCATCGCGTCGACGGTGACCTTGTCCACGTCGTCCTGCGCCGTCGCGTCGTCGAGCGCCGCGAGGGTCGCGCGCAACACCGCGTTGCGCTCGGCGAGACCGTCGGGGGAGAAGTCGTCGAGTTCGTCCTGTCGCTCGGTGGAGCCGACGTAGGTGCCCCACATGGGGGAGAGCTCGATCGACTTCTCGTGGAAGCGCTCGGCGATCGAGTCGACAGGTGTCGGGGTGCGGGTGAGATCGTCAGTCACAGCTTGCACGCTAGCCGGGCCTCAACCGCGTTGCACCGGGATTCTGCAACGGGCAAGAATCTGCGGGTGTTGTTCGAAAGTGCGACGGCCCGCGCGGGGTCGACTACCGGGCGGGTGTTGTCGACGAATCTGGGGCCCGAACCCAACTCGGCGAAGTCGACGCCGACCGGCATCAACAAGCAGGCCGTCGATGCGATCGAGGTGCGAGCCCCCGGGCCCAAGCACGGCGGCCTGGGCAGTGGTGTCGTCGGCGACTTCATCGGCGATCGCAAGCACCACGGCGGCGACGACCAGGCGGTCTACGCGGTGGCGCGCGAGCAGCTGGACCGGTGGGGTGAACGACTCGGCCGCGATCTCCGCAACGGCATGTTCGGCGAGAACCTCACCACGCTGGGCATCGACGTCGATCGCTCCGTGATCGGCACCCGGTGGACGGTCGGGTCCGCTGTCCTCGAAGTGACCGGGCCGCGCATCCCGTGCGGGACGTTCAGGATGCACATGGCGCAGCGGGGATGGCTGAAAATGTATGTCGAACACGGGCTTTCGGGCGCTTACCTGAAGGTGGTCACGCCCGGCGTCATACGACCGGGTGATGCGGTGCTCGTCGGTGACATACCGCAGCACGGGGTGACCGTCCCGACGGCGTTCCGCGCGTTCTACGACGACGTGGACGCGATGCGTGCGGTCGTGGCTGCGCAGGTGCTCAACCGCGCCGAGCACGAGCAGCTGGCCGCTCGGCTCGGCAACGCGGTGACCGGCTCTTGACGAGTCGCAAAGGGGAGCAATGACGTTGGATTACCCGAGCGCAGTGACCGTTGACGAGCTGATCGCGATCCGGCTTGCGAACGACTCGGACGCGCACACCATCAGCGGTTGGACACACGCACCGGAAGTCTCCCGATTTTGGGGAGGCTGCGAGCTTTCGTTGGATGTGGTGTTGGCGAAATACACCGGCCGTCGGGCACCAGAGGTTGTCTCCTACGTGATCACCGAAGTCGGTCAACCGGTCGGCTATCTCCAGGCGTGGCAGATCCATGCGTCTTTCGGCCTCGACATGTTCATCAGCGCGGAAGCTCAGGGTCGCGGAATCGGAAGCGCAGCCGCACGCGCCATGGCAGTCGAATTGATGACACGCGGCTGGGTGCCGCTCACTGTCGATCCAGCCCTCCGCAACTCGCGAGCGCTACGCGCATGGCGAGCTGCGGGCTTCGTTCCTGCGGGTGGATTCGGCACCGACGGCAACGGCAGGACGACACAGATCATGCGGTTCGGCGGCATCGCATGAAGTTGTCAGTGCACTTCTAGACGTGCCCGCAGAACACAAACCGACCAGGGTGTACAGGCGGGAGTTGACCCGTCATGGCAACAGACAGCGGACAGTTCGACGCCTCCTGCGCTAACGAGCGTTGGGTGGATGTGTCCAAGTTGCCGAGAGCCGGCTCGAACGCGCTTCCGCGGCTGCCGAGGTGGGTGTCAGCCTCTTTCCATGAGGTTGTCGACGCCCTTCGGACGGTTGCCGCCGTTGCGGCAGTCTTGAGGTGGGCGATGATCCGAGCGGGTCGCCGTCTATTCGGTGCTACCGGGTGGCGTCGGGTTGGCTATTGCAGTGGAGTTCATAGACGATCGCAGCAGTTGCTCAGTGATCTGCGACGTCCTTGGCTCGCTCTTCAGTGATCGCCGGAATCTCGTGTGAAGGGGACCAACCCCCAATGTGTCCACCCGCCGGGCACGAGCAGATGGCTGCCAAGCCGGGTAACGCGGTGAGTCGTGGCTCAGTGCCCTTGCGTCCGTTGAGTTTTCGGTCTGAACGGTTGTCAGTGCTCACCTCTAGACTTGACCTCAGAACACAAGCCGATCAGGGCGTGCAGCTGGGAGGTGACCGGCCATGGCAAGTGACCACGAACCGCGGGATGGGTCCGATAACAGCCGTGTCCTGGTCGACTTGTCGGGAGTGCCCGAGGCTGTCGTCGCCGCGGTGACCGCACTGGCCGAGCAGTCCCGGAACGCCGGCAACGATGACGTCTCCCGGGAGCACCTGGGTGATGTGATCCAGTGCGCCGAACGCGTCAAGGCGTTCGCCGAAGCATCGTTGCTGGACGCGACCGCCGCCCTGGTGACCGACGTGGTGGCCGAGCACGGCATCAGCCGGGACGATCCACGCTATGCGGCGAAGGTGGCGGCCCACCGCAAGGCCGCCTGCCGGGCCGTGGTCCATGAAGTCCAGCTGCTGACGGGTTCCACGCTGACCGCTGCCCGGCACCGAGTCCGGTTCGCCACCGCCATGCCCGAACGCGTCCGGTCCGCGCACGAATCCCTGCGCAGGGGCGGCTGCTCCTGGGAGCGGGCGCGCATCGCTTACGTCGAAACCGCGCATCTGGACCCCGTGCTGGCCGGCCAGGTCATCGATCGGCTCCTGGCGCCACCGGACCGCACCACCGCACCGGACGGCGTCGAGACCGACGTGCCCTTGTCGCATGCCGGATTTCGGGCCCGGATCCGCCGCCAACTCGCCCTCGTCGACGGCGCTGCCAAAGACCGGCAACGCCGGCATCAGAACGCCATGGAGGGGCGGGACGCCTGCACCTTCCCCGGGCCCGACGGCATCGCCACGATCCAGGCGTCCGGAGACTCGGCCACGGTGTTCGCAGCGCAGCAACGCATCGCCGACCTGGCCCGGGCGGCCAGGGCTGCGGGCGACAAACGCACCCTGGCGCAGTTACGAGCCGACATCGCCCTCGACCTGCTCATCGCCGGCGTCGTGCCCGGTGATGCGCACCTGGGCGATGCACCGGCTGGCAAGCTGCACGTCATCGTCGACCTCGCGACCATCCTTCCCGAAGATCTGGTCCGTCAGACGGCTGGCAACGGTGTCGGTGCGGTGTTCGGTCTTGGTGAAGTGCCCGGCCTCGGGTTCCTGTCGGCCGACCAGGTTCGGGCCGTCGCGCTGCAGGCGGGGTCGACGTGGGCGCGGCTGGTCGTGGACCCGCTCACGGGGCAGGTCGTGGATGCCGCGAACACTTATCGAGCGCCGGCCGGGATGGCCCGTTTGGTGCGAGCGCGCGACCACACCTGCCGGGCACCCGGCGACTGCGGCATCCCGGTGAGTGAGGCCGACCTGGACCACGACACCGACTACCGGGCCGGCGCCACCAAGCCCGGCGAAGGCGCCACGCACCCGCACAACCTCCACCTGATGCACCGTGGGCATCACAACACCAAGACAGGGAAGTTCTGGAGCAGCCGACAACACCCCGAGGATGCGTCCATCACCTGGCAGACGCTCACTCGACGGTTACGCACCACCGCCCACAATCACCGGCAGGCACACGACCACGCGCCGCCATGGGTCAGCGCTGCCGAACGACAACTGGGCCTGCGACTCGCGAGGTTCCGCGAACACGACCTGACCGCCAACGCGTTCACCGACCTGCACGACCTCCAGCTCCTGACCGAACGCGACGAGCGACGCATCCACTTCGACCTTGAGCCGGACTGGCCGGACATCGACTTCCCCGATCCGCCACCGCCCTTCTAGTCGAGCTCCGGTCCGGCGATGCGGCTGCTGCCCTGGCCGGGCTGTCGGAACGAGGCGGAACGGAGTCTGCCGCGGCACCAATCAGTGTGAGGTGATCGACCGCCAAGTGCGCTGGAAACTGGCCAGCGTCTCCGGCCGGAGGGCGGGATCCAGACGCGTTGCGGCACACGAAAGCTGGCGCGCAGGGTGATCTGGGTTCGAGTCGATCAGTAGGACTTGGATCATCCGGCCCATGTTGAAGACGGTCGTCCGTTCATCGACAGTGGCCCCCTTGGTTGACTCCTCCGGTGCCATGAATCGCGTCGAGCCGGGCAGAGCGCCCAGGTCGTTCACGTACGAACCTCTGTGATAACACTCGAAATCGATCACTTTGATCGATCTTGATGCAAAGTCGTACATCAGGCAACCGTCGTAGAAGTCGCCAGCGAGCCAGCCGGCAGCGATCAGCTCGACGTGCAGGTCGATCACGGAGTCGAGCGCAGCTGCGATCTCCCCGGTGGATAAAGACTTGAAGCGCCTGAACGCCTGCGTCGGGTCGTCACGTTGTGCGGCGGGGCTGCGCACAAGCTCACCGTCGAACCACGGCGACACTGTGAGGACGCCTTCGTCCGTGTGGACGATGCGCTCGACCGGGATTAGTGCGTGATGTTCGACGGCCGTCGACACCTCGGCCGAGAGTAACAACGCACGCGATCGTTGAGCTCTGCTGGCGCCGCCTGCACTGATCAGGTCGTCACCCGGCGTTTTGACGAACCAGCTGCGTCCCGAGTCGTCGCGCACGCCATACGAAATATGCCCCGAGTGCTGGCTGCGCCAGTCAAACACCGCGAATATTTCGCCGATCCTACTGACCGCGTCGGTCAATGTGCCGCTGAACATCGCCCGCTTGATCCCCATGAAGCCATGGTGGCTGAGACGCCGGCTCAGCCGCGAATTGCGTTCACGGCGCTCAGAATGCCCAACGCCACCATGACCACCGCCGCCACACGCGTGATCCAGACCATCGGCAGCACCCGCAGCAGCGTCCGTCCACCGAGGATGGCGAGCAGCGCGACCGCCCACAGGCCGAGCGTCGCGCCGATGCCGACCGAGAGCGGGTCGTGATACTTCGCAGCGAGATTCGCGGTCAGAATCTGCGTGAGGTCGCCCCACTCGGCGACGAAGATGACGCCGTAGCCCAGTGAAGCAACCTTCACGAACCCGGCACCCTCGAGTGCCGCGGACCCGGCTTCGGCCTCACCCTGCGCCTCGACATCGTCCGGGTGCGCACCCTCCCGCCAGATCAGCCAGGCACCGAGCAGGAAGAGTATGGCGACCAGCGCCTCGAGCACGCGGCTCGGCAGCAGGTGCAACAACTGACCCGCGGTGACCGCGATCACGACGTGCGTGAGGAAGGCAGCGGCGATGCCGGTGAACACCCAGGGCCAGGGGAAGCGGGTGCCGAGGACCAAGCCCGCGACGGCACTCTTGTCCGGGAGTTCGGCGACGAAGGCGAGGGCGAAGACGGTGGCGATGATTCCGAGGTCGAGCACGAGCGTCCTTGGCTTCGGGCCGATTCGCAGTGCTGAGAACAGAAAGGGACGAGCACGTCGAACCGGCAGCGGGTTTGCTGTCATGGTTCGAACGTCTCGTCCGGTCACCCATGAGGGCGACCCCGGACACCGGGCGGCACGCCGCCAGTATGTCGACATCCGGTCGAGGGACTACTCCCGTTCGACGGCAAGGCTAACCGGGAAAGGGCGAGGATGCACATCGACCGCCGCCGCGCCCCGCTCCCCTCCGGGTGCTTCCCGGGCGCCCCGACTAGCCTTGGTGACGTGAGCCACTCCCTCGATCGGTCCGAAATCAACGACCGGCTCGATGACACGCCGTGGCAGGACGTCGACGTCAGCCCGGAGATTCCGTCCACGAACGACGAACTCATGCGCGATCCGCGACCGTGGCGAGCGCTCGTCACCGACAACCAAACGCGAGGACGCGGCAGACTCGACCGTGGCTGGATTGTCCCACCCGGCACGTCGATCGCGCTGTCTGCGACGCTGCCGCTGCCGGAGGACGCCACCCGGTGGGGGTGGGTACCGCTGCTCGTCGGTGTCGCGGTGCGACGCGCCATACGCAACCTGACCGGGGCCTCCATCGGTCTCAAGTGGCCCAACGACGTGCTGGCGCGCTCCGACTCGCGTGAACCGTGGGCGAAGCTCGCCGGCATCCTCTGCAACGCCAGTGGCGGCGCGGAGCCAACGGTGGTCGCCGGCATCGGCATCAACGTGCACCAGGAGCGCGACCAGCTCCCGGTCGACAACGCCACCTCGCTGCACCTCATCGGCCACGAGGTGCGGTGCGAGGACCTGGTGGTGGGCGTGCTGCGCGAGCTGGCGGTCGTGCAACAGGACTGGGGCGGCACCGAGCTCGACGACGTCTATCGCGCCGCGTGCCTGACCATCGGCCAGCACATCCGAGTGGAGTTGCCCGGCGACGAGGCCGTCAGCGGCGAGGCCCTCGACGTCGACCCGATGGGCCGGCTCGTGCTGGACACACCCGCAGGTCCCGTGCCGCACGCCGTCGGTGACGTCGTACACATCCGGCCGGGGGAGTCCGGCCTGCCTGCGGAGCCGAGCCCGCGGGACCGTGCGGCCTTCGTCGACGCCCTGGAAGCCCGCCTGCTGGGCAGCCCCCGCACGCTGCGGCGCGCCGATGTCGCCAGGGGTGCTGGTGTCAGCACCGACGAGACGCGCCGGCTGTGGCGAGCACTGGGCTTCGTCAACGCGCGCGACGAGGACGTCGTCTTCACCGAGGCCGACGTCAAGGCGATGCGCGAGGTCACCCGCACCGTCCGGGACGGTGACCTCGACGAAGCGACGGTGCTGGGTCTCGCGCGAGCGGTCGGCCGCTCCACCGACCGGCTCGCGATGTGGTCCCTGCAGGTGATCACCGACATGATCGTCGGCAGTGACGGCGGCGTCGACAGCCGTGTCGCGCGCCTCGCTGCCGAGCGTGCCGTCGACGTCGCTGACGACCTCAGCCCCCTCATCGACTATGTATGGCGCAGAAGTCTCGCTGTCGCGATCTCCCGGCTGATCGCCGACTCCGAGCCGGAGTCGCACATCGGCGTCATCCGCACCATCGGTTTCGCCGATCTGGTCAACTTCACGCAGTTGACCCGGCAGCTCAACGAGCGGGAGCTGGCCGCCCTGGTGCAGCGCTTCGAGTCGCTCGCGTCGGACGTCGTCGCCGCCCACGGCGGCGCGATCATCAAGACGATCGGTGACGAGGTGCTCTTCTCCCACACGACCGTCGACGGTGCCGTCGGCATCGCCTTCGACCTGCTCGATCAGGCGGCGGCGGACGACCTGATCCCGCGCATGCGGGTCGGTCTCGCGACCGGCCGGGTGCTCGCCCGACTCGGGGATGTCTACGGCAACACGGTCAATCGCGCGGCCCGGCTCACCGGTGCCGCAGCCCCCGGCACAGTGCTGGCCGACACGGACGTGGCGACCGCGCTCGCGGACCGGACCGATGTGCGAGCGGTGGCACGTGAAGCGATTCACCTCGCGGGCATCGGCCAGATCACGTCTTGGGTCCTATCGCGCCGTCCGGAGAATTCGACCAACGATTGGAACTAATATCGCCACATGACCCGAGTGTTGCTGGCCGAGGACGACCCCGCGATCTCCGAGCCGCTCGCACGCGCCCTGCGGAGGGAGGGCTACACCGTCGACGTCCGCGAGGACGGGCTCGCCGCGCTCGACGGCGCGCAGAGCGGACCCGATCTGGTGATCCTCGATCTGGGCCTGCCCTCGATCGACGGGCTGGAGGTGTGCCGCCGCCTGCGCAGCTCCGGCAGCTCGGTGCCCGTGCTCATCCTCACGGCCCGCGCCGACGAGGTGGACACGGTGGTCGGTCTGGACGCCGGTGCTGACGACTACGTCACCAAACCGTTCCGGCTCGCCGAGTTGCTGGCCCGGGCGCGGGCGCTGTTGCGGCGCACTCCGCCCGAGGAGGCGGAGCCCGCGCCACTGGTGCGGCTCGACGCGGAAGCCCGTCGCGCCTTCGTCGGAGACAACGAATTGCAGCTCACCGCCAAGGAATTCGAGCTGCTGCGGGTGCTCGTGCGTGAGCAGGGCAAGGTCGTCTCGCGGGAGCAGCTGATGCACGAGATCTGGGAGACGGCCTGGCTCGGCTCCACGAAGACGCTCGACATGCATGTGTCGGTGCTGCGGCGCAAGCTCGGCGACGACGCCACCAGTCCGCGTTTCATCACCACGGTCCGCGGTGTCGGCTTCCGGTTCGAGCCTGCGGGCGGAGCTGGATAGCTCTTGCGCGCCAGACTGCTGCGGGCCGGGCCCCGCATCGCTGCTCCCGCGGTGTTGCTCGTCCTCGTTCCGGCGCTGGTGCTCGTGCCCGGGTGGTGGCAGCGCGCGGTGCTGCTGCTGGCCGCAGTCATCGGTGCGGCGCTCGTCTGGTGGACGACGGTGCAAGAGGCCGAAGACACCGCCGGGCCGGTCGAGGAGCTGACCCGTCGGGCCGAGCGCGTTGAGGACGGACCGGTGATCTTCGAGCCGCTGCGGAGCGGCATCGACGAGATCGACCGCATCTCGCAAGTTTTCGAGGGACGCGCGGCCGAGCTGACGGCCAACCTCGCCGCCGAACGTGACTTCGCCTCGGACGCGAGTCATCAGCTGCGCACCCCGCTCACCGCCCTGCTGATGCGGCTGGACGAGATCTCGATCAGCGACGACATCGAGCAGATCCACGAAGAAGCCACGGTGGGCATCACCCAGGTCGAGCGGCTCACCACAGTGGTCGACAAGTTGCTGCAGCGGGCGCGCGAGACTCCCTCCGGGCCGTTGCCGACGATCTCCCTGGACTCCGTCATCGCCGAGTTGCAGCGCGAGTGGCAGCCGGCCTTCGCCGGTGCCCGCCGCAGTGTGAAGGTCAGCGGCGAGCGGGGTCTTCAGGTCGTGGCGAGCCGCAGCGGCCTGTCGCAGATCCTGGCCACCTTGCTGGAGAACACCCTCCAGCACGGCAGCGGCACGGTCGAGGTGAAGGCCCGCCGCAACGGTCCCTCCGTGGTGGTGGAGGTCAGCGACCAGGGCACCGGCGTCGACCTCTCGCTCGCTCCGCACATCTTCAAGCGGCGAGTCAGCACCGGCGGCACCGGACTCGGCCTCGCGCTCGCGAGAGACCTCGCCGGCGCCAACGGTGGCCGGCTCGAACTCCGCAGCGCCCAGCCTGCGGTCTTCGCGTTGTTCTTGTCCGAGGGCGAGCCCGCCCCGTCTGCGCTGCACGCGCCGACGGACTGAACCGACGGGCTCAGGCGGACTGCTGCGTGTGCCGCCGGTCGCGTTCGAACGGGTCGGTGAGCGCCTCGGCGGCCGGCTCGTCGGCGACCGGTTCGTTGCGGAAGACGAATCGCTTGTAGGCCCAGAAGCGGAAGATCGTGCCCCAGCCGATGCTGATGATCGCGTTGACGTTCAGCCAGAACCTGCCCTCGAGGTTCAGCGTGTAATGCGCGAATGCCACCCACAACGCCGAGATGCCCAGCGCGATGCCGTTGACGACCACGAAGAGGAGCACCTCGTGGTGCACGGGCCGGTTGTGGCGGTGCCGGAACGTCCAGTAGCGGTTGCCGACCCAGGCGAATATCGTCGCGACGGCGCCACTCACGATCTTCGCCGCGGTGATCTTGCCGGACATCGGACCGGCGATGAGCACGTTGTAGAGGCCCATGTCGATGCAGATGTTGACGACCCCGACGACGCCGAACTTGGCCAGCTCCCGCCACAGCGAGCGCACCAGGTCGACGATCTTTGCCTCTATCACCCGATGCAGCCTACGGGCCGAGGTCGGGTAGGGCCTGCGAGCCCTCTGTAGGGTGGCTGCGTGATTTCCCCCAGGCGCGCCCCCGGCGGATTCCCGGTGGTCGGCATCATCGGTGGTGGGCAGCTCGCCCGCATGTGCCAGCCGCCCGCTGTCAATCTGTCGCTCACGCTCAGCATCCTCTCCGAATCCCCTGACGCCGCCGCAGCACTCGTGGTTCCGTCGGCACCGGTCGGCTCCCATCTCGAGATCGAAGAGGTGCTGGCGTTCGCCAAGGATTGCGACGTCGTGACCTTCGACCACGAGCACGTGCCGGCCCACGTGCTGCAGGCCCTGGTGGACACCGGAGTGCCGGTGCACCCGAAGCCCGAGGCGTTGCTCTTCGCCCAGGACAAGCTGGCGATGCGCGAGCGGCTGACCGGTCTCGGCATCCCGTGCCCGGCCTGGGCGGCCGTCCATGACGAGGCCGAACTGGCCGCCTTCGGGGATGTGCACGGCTGGCCGGTCGTCCTCAAGACCCCACGTGGTGGGTATGACGGCAAGGGCGTCCGGCTCGTGGATTCGGCACCGGAAGCGGCCGACTGGTTCGCTCGCGGGGAGGTGCTCCTGGCCGAGGAACAGGTGCCGTTCACCCGCGAGCTGGCGGTCCTCACCGCGCGCAGCCCTTCCGGGCAGGCCGCCGTGTGGCCGATCGTGCAGACAGTGCAGACCGAGGGCATCTGCACCGAGGTGTTGGCGCCGGCACCGCAGTTGGACCCGTCGCTCGCCGCGGAGGCGTCCCGGGCGGCACTGCACCTGGCCGGTGAGCTCGACATCACCGGCGTGTTCGCGGTGGAGATCTTCGAGATCGCCGGCGCGCACGGCGCGGCGCCGTCATACGTGGTCAACGAGCTGGCGATGCGCCCGCACAACAGCGGTCACTGGACGATCGACGGCTCGGTGACGTCGCAGTTCGAGCAGCACCTGCGGGCGGTGCTCGACCTGCCGCTCGGCGACGTGTCGCCGCGCGCACCGTGGACCGTGATGGGCAACGTGCTGGGCGGTCACTACGACGACCTCTACCCGACCTACCGGCACCTGCTGGCCCGCGACCCGGGTCTGAAGATCCACCTCTACGGCAAGGGCGTTCGACCGGGCCGCAAGATCGGCCACGTCAACGTGTATGGCGACGACCTCGACAGCCTGCGCGAGCGCGCGAGGCACGCGGCGGACTACCTGGAAGGGGTTATCACCGAATGAACGAATCTTCCGCAGCAGCACCGGCGGTCGGCATCGTGATGGGCAGCGACTCCGACTGGCCGGTCATGCGGTCGGCCGCCGAGGCACTCGACGAGTTCGGCATCGACTACGAGGCCGACGTGGTCTCCGCACACCGGATGCCGACCGAGATGATCGCGTACGGCGAGGGTGCGGCCGAGCGGGGCCTGCGCGTGATCATCGCCGGGGCCGGGGGAGCGGCCCACCTCCCGGGCATGCTCGCGTCGGTGACCACCCTGCCCGTGATCGGCGTGCCGGTTCCGCTGAAATACCTGGACGGCATGGACTCGCTGTTGTCGATCGTGCAGATGCCGGCCGGCGTGCCGGTGGCGACGGTGTCGGTCGGCGGCGCGCGCAACGCCGGCCTGCTCGCCGCCCGGATCCTGGCGTCCGCGTCGGACGAGGAGGGCGAGCGCCTCCGGGAAGCGATGCGTGACTTCCAGGCCGCGCTACGCGACCAGGCGCACGCCAAGGGCGCGAAGCTGCGCGCGGAAGTTTCCGGCGGGTAATTGTGTCGAGTTGCGACCGAAGGTTACTGGTCGCTGCCGAAAAGGTCTCTGGTGTAGACCTTTTCGGCCACGTCGGCCAGCTCCGGGGTGCGCCGGTTGGCGACGATCAGATCGGACTCGCGCTTCAACTCCTCGAGGTCGTGCGTGACCCGGGAGCCGAAGAACTCCTCGGCATCCAGCTCGGGCTCGTAGACGAGCACCTGGATGCCCTTCGCCTTGATGCGCTTCATGATGCCCTGGACGCTGCTGGCGCGGAAGTTGTCCGAACCCGACTTCATGATCAGCCGGTGGATCCCGACGACCTTCGGTGCACGCGCGACGATGTCCATCGCGACGAAGTCCTTGCGGGTGGTGTTGGCCGAGACGATCGCACTGATCAGGGTCTGCGGGACGTTCTCGTAGTTGGCGAGCAGTTGCTTGGTGTCCTTGGGCAGGCAGTAGCCGCCGTAGCCGAACGACGGATTGTTGTAGTGCTTGCCGATGCGTGGGTCGAGGCCGACGCCCTCGATGATCTGCCGCGTGTTGAGACCGTGCAGTGACGCGAAGGTGTCGAGCTCGTTGAAGTAGGCGACCCGCATGGCCAGGTAGGTGTTGGCGAACAGCTTGATCGCCTCGGCCTCGGTCGGTTCGGTGAGCAACACCGGGATGTCGGTGTCCTCCGCGGCCTGGACGAGCAGGTCGGCGAAACGCTGCGCGCGGTCACTGACCTCACCGACGACGATCCGGGACGGGTGCAGGTTGTCGTAGAGGGCCTTGCCCTCGCGCAGGAACTCGGGGGAGAAGATGACGTTGCTGGTGCCCAGCCGCTTGCTCACGTCCTCGGTGAAACCGACCGGGACCGTCGACTTGACCACCATCGTCGCTGCCGGATTGATCGCCGCCACATCGGCGATGACACCTTCGACCGTCGAGGTGTCAAAGTAGTTGGTCTGCGGGTCGTAGTTGGTCGGGGTCGCGATGACGACGAAATCTGCCTCGTCATACGCCGCGCGCTTGTCGAGCGTGAAGGTCAGCGACACGTCACTCTGTGCCAGCTGCTCCTCGATCTCCGGGTCGTTGATCGGGCTGCGCCGTTGCTGCAGCAACGCGACCCGGTCGGCGTCGATGTCGTAGGCGACGACGTCGGCGACCGGTCCGAAGAGGACGGCCATCGACAAACCGACGTAACCCGTGCCGACGACGGCGATCTTGGTGCGCTGGGACATGCGGCATACGCTACCCGCTGGATGCAAAAACCTTCTGCCGAAAGGGCCCACACCGCATGAAGTTCGGACTGTTCATCCCGCAGGGCTGGCGCTACGACCTGGTCGGCATCGATCCGGCACAGCACTGGCAGGTCATGAGCGATCTCGTGCGGTATGCCGACGAGACGCCCGCCTGGGAGTCGGTGTGGGTCTACGACCACTTCCACACCACGCCGAAGCCCTCGCACGAGGCCACCCACGAGGCGTGGTCCCTGATGGCCGGCTTCGCCGGGATCACCTCCCGGGTGCGGCTCGGCCAGATGTGCACCTGCATGAGCTACCGCCAGCCGACCTACCTGGCGAAGGTGGCGGCAACCATCGACCACATCAGCGGCGGGCGCATCGAAATGGGCATCGGCGGCGGCTGGTACGAGCACGAATGGCGCGCCTACGGTTACGGGTTCCCTTCTGCGGGCGAGCGCTTGGGCCGCCTCCGGGAAGGAGTCGAGATCTTCCGGCAGATGTGGACGACCGGCTCCGCCACGCTGGACGGCAAGCACTACCAGGTCGACGGCGCGCTGTGTTTCCCGCAGCCGCTGCAGACCACCAGCCCGCGCAACCGCATCCCGCTCTGGGTGGCCGGCGGTGGCCCGAAGGTCACCCTGAAGATCGCCGCCGAGTATGCCGACTACACCAACTACTTCGGCGACCCGGAGGAGTTCGCGGCGAAGACCGAGATCCTGAAGGGGCACTGCAAGGACGTCGGCCGGGACTTCGACGAGATCACGCTGACCGGCAACGCCAACATCGTGGTCGTCGACAACGAGGCGGAGCTGGACGACAAGCTGCAGGCCATCGCCGCGCGCATGGTGGACGGCGGTATGACGCAGGCCGACGCCACCGCGCACGTCGACCGGTCGTTGCGCGGCCAGCCGACGGTCGGCACCGCGGACCAGGTCGTCGACGGGTTGCGTGCAATGCGGCAGGCAGGTCTGGGCTACGCGATCACGTACTTCCCGGATGCGGCATACGACAGGGCGACCATCGAGCGCTTCGAGCGTGAGATCATGCCCGAGATCGACCGGTGAGCCAGACCGTACCGATGAGTAGGATCTTCAACTGTGAGCAATCCCATGGACGACCTGTACCCGCTCTTTAGCACCACCGAGGACCACGAGGCGCTGCGCGAGGCCCTGCGCGCGGTGGCCGAGGACAAGATCGCGCCCCACGCGGCCGAGGTGGACGAGAAGAGCGAATTCCCACAGGCCGCACTCGAGGCACTGGTCGCCTCCGACTTCCACGCCCCGCACATCGCCGAGGAGTACGACGGCGTCGGCGCCGATGCGCTCGCGACGTGCATCGTGATCGAGGAGGTCGCGCGGGTGTGCGCGTCGTCCTCGCTCATCCCGGCGGTCAACAAGCTGGGCTCGATGCCGGTCATCCTGGCGGCCGACGACGAGCTGAAGCGCAAGTACCTGCCGCCGGTCGCGCGCGGCGAGGCGATGTTCTCCTACGGCCTGTCCGAGCGGGAGGCCGGCTCCGACACCGCGGCGATGCGGTGCAAGGCGACGCCGGACGGCGACGACTTCGTGCTCAACGGGCAGAAGTCGTGGATCACCAACGCCGGCGAGTCACAGTTCTACACCGTGCTCGCGGTGACCGACCCCGACGGTGAGCGCGGCCGCAACATCAGCGCGTTCGTCGTCGAGAAGTCCGACCCCGGGTTCGAATTCGGCGAGAAGGAGCGCAAGCTCGGCATCAAGGGTTCGCCGACCCGCGAACTGCACTTCGACAACTGCCGCATCCCCGGTGACCGGCTGATCGGCGAGCGGGGCGAAGGCCTGAAGATCGCGCTGCGCACGCTCGATCACACCCGTGTGACGATCGGCGCGCAGGCCGTCGGCATCGCCCAGGGCGCGCTCGACTACGCCCTGGGCTACGTCAAGGAGCGCAAGCAGTTCGGCAACGCCATCGCGGAGTTCCAGGGGCTGCAGTTCATGCTCGCCGACATGGCGATGAAGCTGGAGGCCGCCCGGCAGATGGTCTATGTCGCCGCCGCCAAGTCCGAGCGGGGCGACGACGACCTGCCGTTCTTCGGCGCGGCCGCCAAGTGCTACGCCTCCGACGTCGCCATGGAGGTGACCACCGACGCCGTCCAGCTGCTCGGCGGCGCCGGCTACGTCAAGGACCACCCGGTGGAGCGGATGATGCGCGACGCCAAGATCACTCAGATCTACGAGGGCACCAACCAGATCCAGCGCATCGTGATGGCGCGCCAGTTGCTCAAGCGCAGATAGCTCAGGACCCGCTGGGCTGCGCAGTCACCGGACGGTCGTTGCGCAGGTCGTCGAAGAGCTGAAGCGCGCGAGCTCTGTCCCAGAGCACCGTGGACTGGCCCGCCACGAAATAGTTCGGGTTCGCGACCGGCACCTGCACCGAGATGCCGCCGGTGCTGATGCCCTTGAGCGTCCACATGATCTTCAGTGCCTGGATCGGCGACATGCCCTTGTCGACCGCGACGCCCTTGGCACCCGCCGAGCCGACGCTCTTCAGTCGCCACGGCAGCAGCACGTTGGTGGGGCTGGCGATCTTCTTCATCAGCGCGCCGAGGAACTCGCGCTGGTGCTGTGCCCGCGCGAGGTCGCCGGTGGCGAAGGCGTGCCGTGAACGGACGTAGCCGAGCGCGTTCTTGCCGTTGAGGGTCTGGCAGCCCTTCTGCAGGTTGATGTGCGCGAAAGGATCCACGACGTGCTCGGGGATGCACATGCGCACCCCGCCCACCGCGTCGACAACTCCGGCGAAGCCCCCGAAACCGATCTCCATGTAGTTGTCGATCCGCAGGCCGGTTGCCTGCTCGACCGTCTGGATGAGCAGCTTCGGGCCGCCATACGTGAATGCCGAGTTGATCTTCCCCTGACCGTGCCCGGGGATCGACACCCACGAGTCGCGCTGGATGCTGACGAGTGTCGGCTTCCCGCTGCCCATGTGCAGGACCATGATCGTGTCGGTGTGCGGGGCGCCCGCCGAGACCTTGCTGCCGCCGGTGCCGAGCGCCCGGCCCTGAGCTGCGCTGAGGCCGGCCCGGGAGTCGGAGCCGACCAGCAGGACGTTCGTGCCCTGGCCCGCCGCCGGCCGGCTGCCGCTCGGGAAGGCATCGACCTTGGTCACCTTGCCCCAGGCGGACAGGCCGGCCCAGATCAGCAGGCCGGCCCAGAGCGCGACGATGACGACGATCACCAGCAGCACCCGCAGCCAGGTGCGCTTGCGACGCCGCGGCGGCGCCACCGGGCGCGCTGCCTGCGGCCCGCGAGGACCCGCGCCCTGCGGCCCGCGAGGATCCGCGCCCTGCGGCCCGCGAGGACCGGCCGGCATGACGCGGGTGGAGTCGCTGCCGGGCAGCCGGCCCGCTGCGCTCCGCTCCGGGCGCACCGGGATCTCCTGCGGCTCCTCGGCCGGCCGGCGGCGGGGGAGTCGCTGCGCGCCGGCACCTTTGCGGGTGTCGATGGTGATCGGCTCGTCGTCCTCTGGCATCGGACGAGGGTAACCCGGCTGGATGGGTGCTCAGCTGCACGCGCCGTGTAATCTGCCACGCGTGCCAACACCCGAAGCGCAGCGAGCCGACGGCGTTTCGGTGATCATGCCGATCCTCAACGAGGAGCGGCACCTGGCCGAGTCGGTCGCCGCCATCCTGCGCCAGGACGTGCCGTGCCCGGTCGAGGTGGTGCTGGCTCTCGGGCCCTCCACCGACGGCACGGACGAGGTGGCGGCAGGTCTGCACGCCGCCGACGGTCGCGTGAAAATCGTCACGAATCCGACCGGCCGCACACCGGACGCGCTGAATGCGGCGATCGCCGCGGCGTCATACGACGTCCTCGCCCGGGTCGACGGGCACGGCATCCTCTCCGACGGCTACCTGGCGACCGCCTTGCAGACCCTCGACGCGACCGGCGCGGCGAACGTCGGAGGCATCATGGACGCCGAGGGCACGACCGATTTCGAACGAGCCGTCGCGGTCGCCATGAAGTCCAAACTCGGCGTCGGCGGCGCGAAGTTCAAGCTCGGCGGGCAGGCCGGGCCCGCCGAGACCGTCTACCTCGGTGTCTTCCGGCGGTCCTGGCTGGACCGGGTCGGCGGCTACGACTCCCGCTTCACCCGTGCCCAGGACTGGGAGATGAACTTCCGGATCCGCAGCGCCGGCGGGCTCGTGTGGTTCACCCCCGCCCTGAAGGTGACTTATCGCCCCCGCGGATCGTTCCGCGCCCTGGCGCGGCAGTACCGACAGTACGGACAGTGGCGCCGGGTCGTCGCCGCCCGGCACAAGGGCTCCATCAACGGGCGCTATCTCGCGCCGCCCGCCGCCGTCGCCGCCATCGCGATCGGAACCGTGGGCGGGTTCGTCTGGCGTCCGCTGTGGCTCCTGCCCGCGGGGTATGCCGGAGCGGTGACGCTCGGCGGGTTCGCGATCTCCGCCGGGTCCGACCCGGCCGTCCGGATGCGCGTGCCGCCGGTGCTCGCGACGATGCACCTGACCTGGGGCTTCGGTTTCCTGACCAGCCGGATCCGGCTCAGCCCAGCTCCGCCTCCGTCGCCGAGCGCACCTCGTCCTCGGTGACGCCCGGCGCGGTCTCGACGAGTGTGAGCCCGGTGGGAGTGACGTCGATGACGGCGAGGTCGGTGATGATGCGCTGGACGACCTTCTGGCCGGTCAGCGGCAGGGTGCATTCGGTGACGATCTTGGGCGAGCCGTCCCTGGCGACGTGTTCCATGAGCACGATGACCTTCTTGGCGCCGTGGACCAGGTCCATCGCGCCGCCCATGCCCTTGATCATCTTGCCGGGGATGGTCCAGTTGGCGATGTCGCCCGCGGCCGAGACCTGCATGGCGCCCAGGATGGCGGCGTCGATCTTGCCGCCGCGGATCATCCCGAAGCTGGTGGCCGAGTCGAAGATCGACGCTCCCTTGCGCAGGGTGACGGTCTCCTTGCCGGCGTTGATCAGGTCGGCCTGCACCTCCTCGGGGGTGGGGTAGGCGCCGACGCCGAGCAGGCCGTTCTCGGACTGCAGCACCAGCTCGACGTCGTCGGGCACGTAGTTGGGCACCAGGGTGGGCAGGCCGATGCCGAGGTTGACGTAGTCGCCGTCGGAGAGCTCCTGGGCGGCGCGGGCGGCCATCTGGCCTCGGGTCAGTCCCATCAGTTGGCCTCCCTCGTGGTGGTCTTCTCGATGCGCTTGTCGACGACCTGCTCGGGGGTGAGCGGCACCACGCGGTGCACGTAGATGCCCGGCAGGTGGATCTCGTCGGGGTCGAGCTGGCCGGGGTCGACGAGTTCTTCGACCTCGGCGATGGTGATCTTGCCGGACATCGCGCACAGCGGGTTGAAGTTGCGGGCCGACCTGTTGAAGACCAGATTGCCGTGCCGGTCGCCCTTGGCCGCGCGGACCAGGCCGTAGTCGGCCACGATCGATGTCTCCAACACATACGGTTTGGTGGTGCCGCCGAAGTCGAACTCGCGGGTCTCCCGGGGTGGGGAGGCGAGCTGGACGGACCCGTCGGCGGCATACCGCCACGGCATGCCGCCGTCGGCGATCTGGGTGCCGACTCCGGTGGCGGTGTAGAAGGCGGGTATGCCGGCGCCGCCGGCGCGCAGTTTCTCGGCGAGCGTGCCCTGCGGGGTGAGCTCGACCTCCAACTCGCCCTGCAGGTATTGCCGGGCGAATTCCTTGTTCTCGCCGACATAGGAGGCGATGATGCGCCGGATCCGCTTGTCCTTCAACAGGATCCCGAGCCCCCAGTCGTCGACGCCACAGTTGTTGGAGATGACCTCCAGGTCCGTTGCGGAGGACTGGTGCAGGGCTTGGATGAGCACACTGGGAATGCCGCACAGACCGAACCCACCCACGGCCAGTGAGGCGCCGGAGGGGATGTCGGCCACGGCTTCCGCTGCCGAGGAGACCACTTTGTCCATGTGACGGACATTACAAGACGACGTCGACGGCCTCCGCGGCGCTCCGGGCGGTGCGAAGGTGTGCATCGGCGCCCCGTAGCACCAGCACCGAGCAGTCCTGGCAGATCAGCTCGGCGGTCAGGAGCGGCACCTGCTGCGCCGGCTCGCCGAGCAGTACGCGGGTGCCGCGCGGGACATCCTGCGGGGCGGCTGCCACGGCATACGAGACGGGACCGACCGGCGCCGGCATTGCGTCGGACATCGCCTGGAGCGGGCTGGCCGCCAGGGCCGCCGCCGGCTCGGCGAGATCGGCCGGCTCTGTCGCGCCGGTCAGCGCGACGACCGCGTCGGCGTCCGTGCCGGGCGTGATCGTGAGTCCACGCGTCCAGGCGGCCAGGGACCAGTAGATGGCCCGCCAGTGGTCCGGCGGGATCAGCAGGCCCAACCGGTCACCGGGCGCGAGCGCCATTTCGGTCTCGAGCCAATTCGCGGCCTTCGCAACCCAGTTGGCGAGCGTCTTGCCGGAGAGGTCGATGCGCTCGCCGGCACTCTCGTCATACCAGGTGAGTCTCGGCCGGGACAGGTCGCCGGCGAGGAGCGCAGCGCGGAGGTCGTCGGAGTTCACCGGTTCAGCGTATGCGGGCGGCAGCTACGGGCGGTCGTCACCGTCGGCGGTTAGAGTCACAGAGTGAAGGTTCACTCGTCGGCAGCCCGCATCTCCGGATCTCCCGCAGTGCAACGCGTCGTGGGCCGGGCGCGTCAGGCCGCCCGGGACACGGCCGCCAAGCTGCCCCGGCCGGCCGAGCAGAAGGTCTCGCTGAAGGCGGCCGACTTCGCCGGAGTGCGCACGACCGGCCTGTTGCTGGACGGTGACGAAGCCCGGCTGGCCCGCAAGGCGGCGCGCCGGCTCGGGCTGGCGCGCACGATGGACGACACGAGCGCGTGGGCCGCTTTCGGCGCCCTCGCGGCGCTGTTGCGGGTGGTGGACGACGGGCGGCACCGCTCGGTCGTGGTCGACACGGCAGGCTCGCGCTCGGTGTTCAGCCGCTGGGCCACCAAGGTGGGCTTCGCGCCGCTCGCGGTCGACGTGATGCGGCCGGACGTGGTCGGTTCGGTCATCGACGCGGGCTCGGTCGATCTCGTCGTGCGGCTGCATCCGCACTCCAGCGACCCGACCACCGTGGACGAGGACCTCGCCCGCGGCACCTCGGCGCTCCGTCGCGGCGGCCTGATCATGATCACGCTCCGCCTCGGTCCGCGTGAGGCCGGAGGCATGGCCGTCGCCGACCTGCGGTCGCTGATCGCCCGCGCCGACGAGCAGGGCCTGTCGCTGGTGGGCGACCTCGCGCTCGAAGAAGGGCGGCAGGCCAACGCGGTCGCCACGAGTGAGACGGGCAATTTCGGCCTCGCGCTGCTGGCGTTCCGGCGCCGGTGACCGCCCCGCACCCGCTCACCGCCGACTTCGCGCCGGGCCGGCCGGTGCCGCTCGGCGGCATTCTCGCGCCCTACCGGCACGGCCTGGGCGACCCCACCTTCCACTCGGAGCCGGGCGTCGTATGGCGCGCCGCGCGCACGCCGACGGGCCCGGCGACGGTGCAGCTCCGGTGCGAGCCGGCGCCGTGCGGCGACCGGGTGGTGGCGCGTGCCTGGGGCCCGGGTGCGGAGTGGACGCTGGACCGGCTGCCCGACCTGCTCGGTGCTGCGGACGATCCCGCCTCGTTCCGGATCCACCACGACGGCCTCCGGACCATCGCCCGCAGCGAGCAGCACTGGCGGGTCACCCGCTCGGGACTCGTGCTCGACAGCCTCCTTCCGGCGATCATCGAGCAGCGCGTGACCGGGAAGCAGGCGTTCGGCGCCTACCGCCGGCTGGTGCGGCGCCACGGCGAGCCCGCGCCCGGACCGGCCGATGCGATCAGTGCGCTGCGGCTGATGGTCGCGCCCGATGTCCGCGGCTGGGGCCGCATCCCCTCGTGGGAGTGGCTGACTGCGGGGGTGGACGCCCGCCGTGCCGACACGGTGCAGCGGGTGTTGCAGGTCGCGTCCCGGTTGGCCGAGTGTGCCGACCTGCCGCGCGAAAAGGCCTGGGCGCGCTTGCGATCGGTGCCCGGTGTGGGCGTCTGGACCGCTGCCGAGACGATGCAGCGGGCCGCCGGCGACGCGGACGCGGTCAGCTTCGGGGACTTCCACGTCGCGAAGGACGTCGGGCACGCCCTGCTCGGCGTTGCCGTCGACGACGAGGGCCTGGAGGTGCTGCTGCGTCCCTACGCCGGTCATCGCTATCGCGTGCAGCACTTGGTCACCTCCGGCCGGCTGGGGGCGCCGCGGCACGGTCCGCGGCTCGCCATACCCAGTCATCTCCCCGGTTGACCGATCACGCGGTGACGACGACGCGGACGCCGTCCGCGCCCCCCTGGGCGGCGCCGGAGAGGCGCTCGCCCGCGAGTGC
>NZ_JBMAMH010000018.1:0-62458 GCF_058148645.1 Flexivirga sp. YIM B11880 | reverse complement strand
AACGTGCGCGATTGGATGCTGCGCAACCTCGACCGCGCGAACATCTACGTTCCTGCTGAATCGGCCGAGTTGCTTCCGCGGCTGGAGATGTACATCCGGGCGCGGCTTGGCGGGAGCGTGTACCAGGGTGCGGCATGAACGCGCCTCGGCAACACGGCACCAGGCCGCGAGGGCGCACGTTGCCCGCACCTAGCGCCAGGCGTCTTGGTGCGAGCGGATGAGTCACTTCGCCGCGAGTGACCCAAGCTGCCGATCATGCCGACGTCGTCCTGCACAGTGCAGATTGCGCCGGCGTGCGGGTCTCACCGAATTTGAGAACCGCTCGTGAGCAGCGGCGGAGCTATTCGCTGGAACGCCCTTGGGAACGGAGGTGCCTCGCGCGCTCGTGCAGGGTGATCGGCGTCGAGTCCAGAAGTTCATTCAGTAGCGCCGTGAAGAACCGTCGTGGGCTGAGTTCGTCAGGCACCAGATCATGTCGGAGGATCACCACTGGCAGTGTAGCGAGGGCAGAGCGGATGTCGGCCACGGCTACCTCTTCGACGATATCTTCCGCGTCAGTGTCGTCGGGCTCGATCGGCGCAGGATCATCCACTTCGCCCTGATCAACCACTCGACCGTCGTCTTCCCACTCCGGAACGATCAGACAGCATGCATCGTAAGCGTCTTCCTCTCGCCCCAGTTTGATGAGCAAGTCCACGATCCAGTCAAACTGACGACGCTCCTCCGTGTAGGCCGTCGACCTCAGCGCATAGAGGAAGCCGAGCGCGGCGAGAGGGTGGCGCAGCGCGAGGTTCTTGGCGTCGCCGTACGACTCTTCGACACGGTTGGCAGCGTTCTTTCCGAACGAAGAATCCATTCGCTTCGTCGAGATCAGCAACTCAGGACCGGTCTGCCACCCGGACACGATGACGTCCACCTGTTTCAGGTAGTTCTTGCCGAGAATGTTCGCCGAGGCCCGCCCGACCCGTCCCGACCCGCTCGCTAGCTTTTCCATCAGCTGCTCACGCAGGCCAGCCGGTGAAATTCCGTTGATGAACTCGAGAACGTCCTTGCTCACTGCACGGGGTGGCTCGCATCGTGGCCACACGACGTCAGGGTCGAGCCCCGCACGACGCAACTCATACGCAGTCCACACATCCAGCGCCAGGGCGGGTACGCCGGTGCGGGTCCCGGCTCCGAGATGCAAAGGTATGGCGAGCAGCGTCCGCAACGTGGCGAAATCGGGCTGGAAAGAGTCGTCCTCCCAGGGGTTCACCGCGTCGGTCGCGGCGTTGGCCACCACAGCGTCGAACAGCGGCCAAGCCTCAGCTTTGGCGGTCGGTTTGTTCTCCGCCACGTCATTTCCCCTTTCCGCGGGCAACGCGTCTGGCGGTGAGCTCGGCATGTTCGGCGCGGATGGCCATCAAAGACTTCTTGCTCATCCTTACACCTTTGGTGAGTAGCACCTCATCGATCACGGCTACCGCGTCAAGCAGATGCCCCGCCCGCAACATCGCAGTGACCGAGGGCTTGGCTCGCATCAGATCGGCACGGTACTTCTCAACGAGGGACGGGGAGGGGACTGGGAGCACATCGGCCTCACGCGGCTCAATTTTGAGCATCCCACCGCCGTATGCCCGTCCGACCGTCTCGGCCCCGAGCAAGGTGATGCTGTTGAGCGAGGCAATCGGCAGAAGACTGGCGCCGAGGCCCCTCAACCCGTCCTGAAGGTAGATGCCGTGCACCGAGTTCAGGTGGTGAACACGGGCTCTATTGCTAGAGATTCGCGGTGTATCCGCGTTCATATACGTCAGGAACAGGTCAGCCGGTCGGAGATACGGCACTCTCCACCACGGCGAACGCACCCGACACTTATACGCTTCGTGGACGTCCAAGGCTTCTCCACTGAGGATGTAGGACAGTGCTGCCTTGCTCGGCTTGCCGTCGGGGCGGAACAGGTGCGTCGAGTACCCATCAGCGCCGAGCCGATCAAGAGCAGCTGACGTCAACGAAAGACCGCGCAAGTGCCGCGAACCCGGCGGAGACAAACGCAGCACGTCAGCATCGGCAAGCCCGAGCTCCGCAACCTTGGATGGTGAGAGCGCGAAGAAGCGATTGTTGCCCGTCACCATGCCCAACGTCGTGTCGCCCCACTGATCCAGCGAGGTGAAACGCGAGCCCGGGAACACCGTCGCGTATGCGTCGAACCCATCACGCGACATCAGCCCCGCTGACCATCGGCCGCCGCCAGAAGGAGGCGTCCATCGGCGGGCCTCGGCGAGTTCGGTCAACCCTGCGGCATCACGAACCTGGTGAACGTTCATGTGATCGATTCCGTTGCGGCCGGTCGGGTCGTAACCGTCCGTGAGTAGGAGAATGGCTTCCACATCCACACCGGGGAAGACACGTTCTTCGAACAGCACAAGTGTGACGTCCGCGAAGTGCTCCAGCAGAAAGCGCCGGACCGGAGCCGCGTAGTTCACCGCCAACAGCTCGGCAGGAAGCACCAGACCGAGCCGGCCGCCTTGCTTGAGATGCAGCGCTGAGTGGATCGTGAACGCGGCCCACGACGACGCGAGCTTTGTCAGGTTGACGCCCGCACGCAGAGCAGCCGCACGTGACTTGGCGCGGGCCTCTCCGGTCCATCCTTGGTAGCGAACGTACGGCGGATTTCCCACAACCGCGTCGTATGTCCCGAATTCCTCGTGCAGGAAGAAGTCGCCGGCACGGATGGTGGCATCGATGCCGCTGTCCCGCAGCGATCTCTCTGATTCGGTCGCTGAATCGCGGTGCAGTTCGACTCCGACCAAGTGCCCGGCATGTTCGCCGGCACCGGCAGCGTGCAGGAATACCGCTTCACCGCACGAGGGCTCCAGCACGTCGTCGGTCACGCCGCGAATCGCCCAGCTCGTGATGAAGCGAGCGATCGACTCCGGAGTGAAGAACGCTCCTCTGGCCTTCCTCAAATCCAGAGAGTCACCGGGAAGCATGGGGCCATCCTTCCTCACGTTCGCTCGCGACCAACGCTGGACTCGCGGTTTCCGATCTCATAGCAGACATCTCATCGCCGAGTACCGACACTCCAAGCGGGAACCTCGCGCGACTTGCGGCGCCCCTGCGCGCCGGGTGTCACGGACATTCGGTTGCCCATATCGCCGATGCACGTCAGCTTCAGCCGTCGTCAGCTCCTGATGGTAGTGCCGGTGATGGACGCCGCGTTGGGCGAACCAGGAACGCGATGACGGCGGCGACTTCGTCTGGATAGCCCTACCGCCTGAGGGCGGTCATGGAATGCACGATCGCGCCGACCGGAACCTCAACCAAAGCCGGGTAGATGTAGTTCGGGGCGTACGCGGCCGTCCGGTAGCCGGGGTTTGATGGTGATGCTGCGCTCGGCGAGGTCGGGCGCGAGGTTGCGGACCATCGCTGGCATCGCAGCCTTGCTTGCGGCTTGCGGCTTACGGGGCGTGGTGATGGACCGCCAGACGCACACTCAACGAGGAAGCGATCCGCTCGTGTCGCATCGCAGCTTCGGCGGCGCTGTGGTCGAGGTCGCGTCGCTCTACCGGCGCGAGGCGTTTCAGCCCCCCTCTCTACTCGTCGCGACATGCGGTCGGTGAGCTCAAGCAACTGGGTGAGTTCCAAGATCGAATTCGACACGGAAGCTCGGCAGCCCGTCGATCGTCCGACCGTCGCGATCGATCACACCGGAACAAGTCGGCCACCCGCGACCTCTGGAATGCGCTTGTGGAGTTGCTCGAAGGAGCGGTGGACGGCAGATTGGTCCGGTAAGCGCATCCACCTTGTTGTGACCGGCGGTGTGTCTCTTACCAGCGACGACTCGATCCATCAGTAGGACGTCTTACTAGTCCCGATGCCGACGAGGCGGATCGTACGAGGCCGCGCGAATAGCGCGAACCTGTCGATCCCGCGCCGAGTGCAACGGGACCACGACCGGCGACGACGCCGAGCAGTGCGCGAACGGTGTAGGCGTGAGATGCTCCGGGACACTGGCAGCTGGGGGCGTGGTTGGCATTCGTCGACCTTGTCGTGTGTGATGGAGGCCCGGAGCGTGCGCCATCGCGCGCGACATACCGCGAGTCACTAGGGCATGCATAGTTCACGACAACCGCGTTATACCCTCTTCGCCGCAGGTCAGAGGCTTGGGAATGGGCTCGTGAGTCAGGTTCGACTCCTGTCACCGGCTCGGTCCGTTGTTCTGAGTGGCAGCGTCGTCCACACGGAGCAGCGTTGGCGGCAGATATCGTGAGGTATGGCCGCCGACGATTCCCCGCCTGTTGCGCCAGACGGCCGCCCACTGCGGGTTCTGGTGGTGGAGGACGAGGCCGGGATCGCTGAGGCGTTGGTCGCGGCATTCCGATTCCGCGGCTGGGACGCCGACAGCGCCCGAACGGTCGCACAGGCGACCGAGCTGGTTCGGCTACTCGCTCCGGACCTGGTGATCTTGGACGTCATCTTGCCCGACGGCGACGGTTTCGAATTGCTCGGCTCACTACGCGCGCGCAACCCGCAGATCGCCGTGTTGTTCCTCACCGCACGCGACGCGCCGGCAGACAGAGTGCACGGCATCGAGATCGGCGGTGACGACTACATCACCAAGCCGTTCGACCTGTCCGAGGTACTCGCCCGGTCGCGTGGCCTGATGCGCCGGGCGGGGCTGCTGCGCCAGCGGCAGGGCAGCCAATTGCAGGTCGCCGACTTGGTCGTCGACGTCGACGCGCACGAGGCCCGGCGCGCCGGCCAGTCGTTGAGCCTGACGGCGACCGAGTTCGCGCTGCTGCGATACTTCGCGATGCATCAGCGGCGGGTGCTGTCCAAGGACGAACTGTTGCGGAAAGTATGGGGAGCCGACTTCGACGGCACCTTGCATGTCGTCGAGCTCTACGTCAGCTACCTGCGCAAGAAGGTCGATGCCGACGGCATGGAGCCATTGATCCACACGGTGCGCGGTGCCGGTTACGTCCTGCGGCCCCCACTGGCATGAAACTCACGCCGAAAACGCTCACTTCCCGGTTGGCCCTGCTGTTGGCCGCGCTGGTGCTGCTCGGCGGTGCCATCGCAGGGGTCGCCGGCACCATCGGTATCCGCACCTTCCTGATGGCGCAGTTGGACAACGAGTTGCACCAGGCGGCCGCGCGCAACGTCACGATCAAGGCACCGCACAGCGATGACCGTGACGCCGACAATTTGATCGACAACAACACCGGCCTCCCTCCGGGCACCATCACAGGGCACCTGAGCGGTGGCGTGATCACCGACCTGGTCGTGGCAGCGGATCTTGACGGCGACCACCTGCCGACGGCCGCGGACCGCGCCGCGGTGCAGCGGGTGGCCGGCTCCGATCACCCTGCGACCGTGCACCTTCCGTCCCTGGGTGACTACCGCGTATTGACCTCCCGGACACACGACGCCGGTCAATTGGTGACCGGTGTGCCGCAGGCTCGGGTCAATCACACGATCAGGCAGCTGATCGTCTTGGAGGCCGCCGTGCTCGCCGTCGCGATCGCGCTGGTCGCCGGAGTCGGTGCGCTGGCCGTCCGCCGCTCGATGCGGCCCCTGCAGCACCTGGCGACCGTCGCTCGGCGCGTGACGCAGCTCCCTTTGGAGTCCGGCCAGAGCCGGATCCCGGTGCGGGCCGACGAACTCGAGGAGCCCACGGAGGTCGCCCAGGTCGGCCGCGCGATGAACGCGATGCTGCGCCACGTGGATCTGGCGTTGCAGCAACGCGACGAGAGCGAACAGCGGCTGCGGGATTTCGCGGCCGATGCCAGCCACGAGCTGCGCACACCGCTGGCCGTCGCGCGCAGTCACGCCGAGTTGTTGCGCGAATACATGTCCTCGACCGAACTGCCCGTGCAAGTGCATCAATCGTTGCGCCGCATCACCGACGAAACAGGTCGTATGACGAGCATCGTCAACGATCTGCTGCTCTTGGCGCGACTGGACAAAACCGACCCGGAGCGGCACGAGACCGTCGACGTGACGCGGCTGATGCTGGACGCGGTGGACGACGCCAGGATCACCGCTCCGGACCACCAGTGGTCGGTGGCTGTGCCCGTCGAACCGGTGTTGGTGCGCGGCGATCAGGAGCAGTTGCGGCGGATGATCACCAACCTGGTGACGAACGTGCGGCTCCACACGCCGGCCGGGACCAGAGCGCGCTGTGAACTCAGCGAGACGTCCGGTCAGGTCCGGCTACAGGTCCGTGACAACGGACCCGGGTTCCCTCCCGAACTCGTGGACCACGCTCACGTCCGGTTCGCACAGGGACGGCACCGCCAGGACAGCGTCGACAGCACCGGCCTCGGCTTGGCCATCGTGCACGCCGTGGCGCGTTCGCACGACGGATCGCTGGACGTCGTCAGCACACCCGGGGACACCACGGTGAGCGTCACGCTGCCGACGGTACGCAGGGCGTGAGTCAGAGCTTGCGGCTCACTATCAGGGCCCGGGCAGGACACGCCTCCGCCAGTTGCCGCGCACTCTCCTTGCTCATCGCGACGCGTGACTGGACCGGGTAGCCGAACTCGTCCAGCTCGATGGCTCCCTCGGACATCACCGCGCAGACGCCGTGAGCGGTGCAGGCGACCCGGTCGACGACGACCTGCAGTTCCCGGTCAGCGCGCCGCATGCGACCGCTCCCGTGATGCGATGCAGCGACCGGCCAGGTGAGCCTCCACATCGGGAGCAAACGCCCGCAGCGCGGACGCGGCGAACCCCGCGACGCCGTCGGGGAAGCGGCAGGCGCCGCGTCCCGGGAGCAGGCCGAGCCGCTGATGCAGCAACCGCAGCTCGTCGTGTCGCATCGCGCCGTCGGCGAGCCGGTCCAACTGCTCGGCCACGGCCGGCACGCCGAACATGCACGGCCCACACTGCCCGGCGGACTCACCCGACGCAAAGCCGGTCAGCCCGGCCACGTGGTCGAGCGGACAGGTCGATCGGTCCAACACGTGGATCGCGCCGGTCCCCGTCTGGAGTCCGTATGGCGCAAGCCCTGCATCGGACCAGGTGGCTCCCCACGCCGCGGCGCCGGCCAGCCAGCCTCCGCTGAGGCCGGACAGCCCGACGGCGGCCACGTCGACGGCGCCGGCGGCGCGCAACAGTTCGCCGAGAGCGACGCCGGCGGCGGTGTCGTAGACGCCGGGCCGCTCGACGCTGCCGCCGATCGTGACCAGGCGTGGCCCCGGCTCGGCCGCCGTGCCGTAGCCGCGGAACCAGCCCGGCCCGTACTGCTCGATCTGGCTGATCCGCCACACGGTTTCGGCGTTCAGCACCACCGTCGGAGGAAGCCTGCGGCCACCGGAGTTCCTACTGCCGAAGGCGATGGGCGTCTGGCGCATGATCGGCCGGGCCAGGCCGCCGTGCAGGTGGTTGAGCAGGGCCGATTCCTCGGAGGCGACATACCGCGCCGGCACCGACAGCACCCGCAGTCCGGCGTGCAGCAGCCGGTCCTCGGTGTCGCTGCCCCGATGAGCCGCCCAGTGCACCTTGCGCGTGATGAGTCCGGCGCCGTGGCGCAATTCGCTCAGGTGCTGCGCGACCACCATGGCGTCCTTGTGCGTGCCGATCTCCCCGTCACACGCGTTCACGATGAGGTCGGCGCGATTCTCGAACGCAGCGCGAAGTTTCGCGCTGGTCCGGAACGCCGCGCCGCCGCGGCCGGTCAGTCCGGCCGCATCGAGAAGCTCGATGAGGTTCACGCCGGTTCCCTCTGTGCTCGGGCCCCGCCGTTCACTGGGGGCTGTATTGGTCGCTCACTCATGTCCACTCCTGCCGTAACACCTCGCGTCGCCGCGCACTGTCGTGGTGCGAGCCGACCAGCCGCCACAACACGGCCACGACGCCGACGACCCCACAGCCGACGGTCGTGTAGCGCAACAGCGGCTCGTTCCCGGTGCCCATCGCGATGCCGTGCCAGAGGGTGATCGGCCACATCACGAAGCTGGACCGGTGCACCAGTCGCCAGAGTCGTTCGCTGATCCGGTGTCTGGCCACAGAGGTCACGACGATCGCGGCCACCACGTCGAATCCGATCGTGCCCAGCCCCACCTCGAGCCGGCTGTATGACGAGGCGAACGGCAGCACGGCAGCGAGCACGCCGATGTGCACGTAGGTATCGACGATCGCCGTCACGATGTGCACGAGAAGGAAGGTCAGCATGCCCAGCGCCAGACTGCGGTGCACGGCCTGGGTCGTCGTGGTGCGGTTCCCGACGCTGCGGCGCGCCCCGGACAGGAAGAGGCCGAGCACCATGACGGCGGTCATCAGCACCATGCTGATCACCCCGGTCGCCCGCGACAGATACCAGAGGACGGTCATGACGCGCGCCCCACCGTAGGCTCGGGCCAGCCCGGGGTGCAGACGATGTCGCCGTGTTCGGGCACGAGCCGGGCCGGTATGCCGCGCTCCGTCAGCCACCCGACCGCGGAGTCACCCAGCACGCACGCTGCCGTCGACGCCGTGTTCGCCTCGAGCGCCGACGCGCCGACACAAGTCACCTGCCGCCAGGTACACGGCACCGGCCGGCCGGTGGCCGGATCGAGCAGATGGTGCCGGAGCGCGCCGTCGACATACCAACGACGCCGGTCCGTGCCCGAGGTCGCGACACCCTGTGTCGTGATGCCGATCCGATCCGGATCAGGGGACGTTTCCTCGTCGGTCGAGATCACCCAGCCCTGGCTCGGCGGCTGCCCCGCAACCGCGATGTCGCCGCCCAGATCGACCAGGAACCCACCCGGCCAGCGCTCCCCGAGCTCGCGGGCGATCCGGTCTGCCGTCGCCGCTTTGGCCGTGGCGCCCAGATCGAGCAGTGCGCCCTCCGCGATGGTGATCGTTCCGGCCACTTGATCGACATGCAGGTCACGCAGGGAACTCCCCTGCCGTGCCACAGTTTCGGGCGCCTCGGCACCGGCCCGGACCGAACCACGGGCGGTGCTCCCCGCCAGGACCTCGGCGAGATCGGCGTCGTATCCACTTGCTTCCATCGCCCGGCCGAGCGTCGGGTCGACCAGTCCATCGGTCACCCTGGCCGCCCACAGCGCATCCTCGAGCAGAGACCGGAGCAGAGGGCTGGTCGATGCCGTGATCGTGCTCGCGCCGGTGGGGGCCGCGACAGTCGACAGCCGCATGACCTCCGAATCCGGCCGGAACCGCGACGCCACAGCGTCCAGCTGCGCGAGTCTTGCCTCGGCGACCTTGCGCGCGGGGACCAGCGTCGCCTCGCGGGTCGCGACGATCTCGCAGTCGACCCCGATCGCGCGGAAACGTGCGGACTGCATCACGAGGAGTGTGTCCGCGCCTGGGTCGTCTGCGTCGCCGTCGGTGTGCTGACCGCCGGCACCTTGCTGAACGTGTGCCGATGACGCGGCGCGTGCTGCGCAGCGGTGGACGATCCTGATGAGTTCGACGGCGACGGTGACGACGAGGACGACCCGGTGGATGTGGCCGCCGGTGATCGTTGTTGGGTCGGGGACGCCGAACTTGACGGTGCATCCACTGCCAGGTGCGCAACGAGCGCGAGTGAGCCGACGACGCCGAGTCCGAGCGCGGCGCGGCTGATTCGTCGGGCCTGTCGAAGAGCGGGAATCATGAGGAAGAGTCCTTTCCTGTCGAACGACCTCAATGCTTCCGGTGGAACTTCTCAAGCCCCTCAGGAACGGCTATGACCTGCCGTTCCGCCTGAGTTGCGCGGATCGAGCGTCAGTGCCGGAACGCGAACCCCTGCTGCCATGCGTTGATCCACGGCTCGGCGAGCCAGATCGCGAGCACAACACTGCAGGCCGCCATACCGGCCAGGACCATGACCCGAGCGCCGACACCGGGGACACGGACCTGTGTCGGCGAAGCAGTTCGGCCGGCCACGATCTTGGTGGCTCGCACGGTGCGCCCGAGAACGTGAACGGTCATCACCGCCAGCCAGGCGAAGAACGATGCTTGGTGCAGGAAGAGTGCGGTCACGGGCAGTCCGAGAAGATGCTCGTGGCGCTCGACCGGACCGTTCACCGCCACGAGAATTCCGGTAGCCAGCACGATCAGGGTGAGGAGCACGACCAGCGGCCCGAGGAGGCGCATCACCAACTGTGGTGGCCCGGCCCGCCGGTAGGCCGCGTGGCCCGTGTAGTAGCGCACGATGCGCCAGCCCGTGCTCCCGACCTTGACCAGCGCCGGTGGCACCAGCAGTAGCCCGACCACGATGTGCCAGCTGATCAGGCCGTGGATGTCGAGGATCGTGAATCCCTCGACGGCCAGCAGGATGAGCAGTACGAGTCCTGTCCATGCAGTGATCCGCGCGTTGCCTGCCGGCCCACCGGTTCGGGGCAGAACCGGGTCGAAGCGCGGCGTGCGATCGGTCAGTTCGTCGATTGCGACCTTCACCGCTCGACCCGAGGAGATCTCATCGGTCATGACGCCGCCGGCAGAGCCGTCGAACGGAGCGGGCGCATCAACAGATTCCTTCCGAGAGATGAACCCGATCGTTCCGGCTGAACTTCTCAACGCCCTCAGCAACCGCTCCGCGTTCGCCGAGAGGCCGAGTCGCGGGAAGGGCGCATACTGGAGGAATGGCATCCTCTCCCGCACGGCGACGACATCTGACCAGCAGCCCCTTCCAGCCACTCGTCGAGCGCGAGGTGGAGCAGTTCGAGTGCGGTGACCGTGTTTGCCACGACTCCTACGGCATGGGCCAGGTGGTCGGCAGGGAAGCCCAAGCGGTCACGGTGGACTTCCGTACCGCGAAGGTGCGCATCACCAGCCCGTTTCAGAAGATGACGAAGCTGTAGGCCGCGCAGTCGCGCGACGAGCTGCCCGCGAGTATGGCGGCGCAGCGTGGAGCACGCCGCGCCGCCATACTCGGTGTCACACCGGCCGGGTGAGCTGCACCTCCGGCGGATAGTCCTCCTCCGGGTCCGTATCGACCGCGATCGACTGCTCGATCAGGTCCCCCTCGTCGGCCTCGGCGAGTGGATCGGCATCGTCGGCGTGTGTGCTCCGGCGCTCGTGGAGTTGCGCGGAGATCGCTTGCATCCGGCGCTGCAGCCGGGCGATCTCCGGATTTGCGTGGTAGCCGGCGGCGGCACGCTGGCTGTTCAGCCGATCCTCCACCCGGGTGAGTTCGGCGAGCAGCTCGCGGATGGACATTGCTGCCAGGTCGGACGGGCGTTGCAGGTCTGCGGTCATGGCGCACCTCGGTCGTGGCGGCGTTGGTGGGTGGCCGGGCACGTCCTCGTGACGACATACGCAGAGGATGAAGGTTTGCGGGTCGCGGCCCGCACCGGAGTCCGCGCCCGGCCACAGCTAGGAACCAAAAGTCACTTCGTCCCTACTCGCTCGCCTCCTTCCGTCTGCTGCCCTGATGACTCGGCCGTGGACGTGACCAGGTGCTGCTGCTTGTTGTCCTGGCTGTGCGCGACCTGGATCTGCCGCGGCTTGGCGCGCTCGTGCAACGGGATCGTCACGTTGAGCACGCCGTTGTCGTAGCTGGCGCTGATCTGCTCCGTGTCGATGTCGTCGCCCAGGCTGATCTGGCGCCGGTAGACGCCGGCGAAACGCTCGCTGGTCAGCCACTGGACGTCGTCCTCCGGCGGCGGTGTCCGGTGCGCGGTGAGGGTGAGCACACCGCGGTTGACGTTCACGTCGATGCTGCCCGGGTCCATGCCGGGGAGATCGGCGTGGAGGACGTAGTGGTCTTCGACCCGGTAGAGATCGATCGGCATGAACTGCGGCGAGCGCGCGGAGCCGGCACGCATGCCCAACAGATTGCGGGCAAGGGCGTCGAATTCAGAAATCGAGTCAGAGCGCATAGCAACCTCCAACGTTCCAAGGTCGCCACCGGGCCACCCGGAGGCGACCGACTGCGAATTCCTACGCCAGAAAATTTAGCACTCTCATCCGCAGAGTGCCAAGAGCCGTTTTGGCCTCAGTGGCTGCCGGGGTTCGCAGCGGTCGTGCGATGGGAGGTCACTGCGTCGCCGTCGAACAGCGCACGGATGCCGTCCTGCCGGTCCGACCGCACCAACACCGTCACCTGGTCCCCCGCTTCCAACTGCACCGCACCGAGGCCGAGCAGCATCGTGTCGCCACGTCGCACCGCGACGACGATGACGCCGTCGGGCAGCACCTGTTCGTCGAGCCGACGTCCGATCAGCGGCGAGCCGGGACCGACCCGGACGTCCTGGATCCCCGCGCTCGACGCGACGCGTGACATGCGACGCGCATCCGCCCGCAGGGCACGGTGATAGGCACGGACGATGTCGCTGAACGCGAGAATGCCCTGCACTCGACGCTCGTCGTCCAGCACGCTCAGCCAGTGCACCGTCGCCGGCAACGCATCCATCGCCTGGTCCAGGGTCGCCGTCGTGTCCACCGAGGGAGCGGTCGCGTCGACCTGCCGCCGCACCTTGCCGTCGGGGTTCTTGTCCCCCGCATCGCGCAGTTCGGCGAGGGTCACCGTGCCCAGGAACCGGCCCTGGGAGTCCACCACCGGTGCGCCCGGAATCCCTTTGGGGGCAAGCTGACCCACCGCGTCCGCCAGCCGGTCGTCGTCGTGCAGCACGAGACGCGGCGGCGCCATGGCGTCGGCCACCGGGACCCTGCCCAGCAGCGGCAGGCCTTCTCTGAGCCGGGCGCCGACCGACTCCTCGCGATTGGCCAGCTGGGACCGGTAGATCGTCTTGTCGAAGTGCCGCACGATCAGGTAGGCGATCCCGACCGCGACCATCGCCGGAGCCAGGATGGTGAGGTTGCCGGTCATCTCGGCGACCATCAGCATGATCGCCAGCGGCGCACGCGCAATGCTGCCGAAGCATGCCATCATCCCGACGATGACGAACGGCGCCGGGCTGTGCGGCACGCCGGGCGCGAAGGTCTCGAGCACGCGCCATACGGCTGCGCCGGTGAAGCCGCCGATCACCATGCCGGGCCCGAAAATGCCGCCGGATCCTCCGGATCCGATGGACAGGCCGGTGGCCAGAATCCGGGCGAACGGCAACACCAGGATGGTCCACAGCGGTATGCCGAGCAGCCCCTCGCGGGTCAACGAGATCTGCACCCAGCCGTATCCGGTGCCCAGGACCTGGGGAATCGCGAGCGCCAGCAGCCCGACCGCGAGGCCGCCGGCGGCCGGCTTCACGATGGTGTTGCCGGGCAGCCGCTTGAAGACGTCGGCGACGCCGTAGAACGTCGTGCTGTAGGTCAGCCCGACGAGGCCGGCGACGATCCCGATGACGGCGAACCAGGCGAGCTGCACCGGCTGGTTGAACTCATAACCCGAGGCGGCATACCCGAACATCGGCGAAAAGCCTTCGACCAAGCCGAAAACCGTGTAGGCAACGATCGACGTCACCAGGCCGGGTACGAGCGCCTCGACCTCGAAGTCGTCCTTGTAGACGATGTCCGCGGCAAGCACTGCGCCACCCAGCGGCGCGCCGAAGATCGCGCCGATGCCCGATCCGATGCCGACGGACACGGCGATCCGACCGTCCTCCGCGGTCAGGTCCAGCGTGCGCGCCAGCAGAGAGCCGAAACCCGCGGAGATCTGCGCCGTCGGCCCTTCACGGCCACCGGAGCCTCCGGATCCGATCGTGATGGCCGAGGTGATCATCTTCACGATGACGGCTCGGGCGCGGATCATCCGCGGGTTGCGGTGGACGGCGTCGATCGCGGCGTCCGTGCCGTGCCCCTCCGCCTCCGGCGCCAGCGTGGTCACGAGCAACCCGGACAGGAGACCACCGAGCGCCACCACCAGCGGAACGGCCCACCAGCGCGTGTAGTGGCCCGAACCCCTGGCGCCGCCCTCCGCAGCGGCGGTGGGCACGACGTAGCCGCCGATGTCCGCCAGCAGCAGGTGGCCCGCCGTCTGCAGGGCGAGAAAGAACGCGACAGCACCCAGGCCGGCAATGATCCCGATGACAACACCGAGCACCACCCACTTCTGGAGGTAGCTGCTGCGGCGGACCCAGCCCCCGGCAGCGGCTCCGGCGGACCGCAATTGCGTCTGCACGACGGTCATGACCGGCTCCGCTGGTGGTGCGCGACGCCGGCTGCCTGATGCAACCTCCGGGAGGCGCGCGTGCGGTCGCTGCCGTGCGCCGCCTGGACCAGCAACCCGAGGGCCTCCGCGAGGTCGGCCTGCTTGTCCGGCGGGATGCTCTTCAGCAGCCGGTTGATCTCGCGGGTGCGCTGACGGGTGCTCTGCGCGATCAGGGCGCGCCCCTCCGCACGGAGGGTGAGGGCCATCTGCCGACGGTTGGCGCTGTCGACCACGCGGTCGACCAGCTTCTTGGTGACGAGCCGGTCACACATGCGGGTGGCCGTCGACGGCACCACGCCGAGGGCATCCGCCAGTTGCGCGACCGTCATCGAGCGATGAATATCGATGAGCACCAGTGCTCGGAACTGGGGCAGCGTCACGTCCGGCTCGAGGTTGGCGAGGGCGCCGGCCGCCACCGCGACGAAGACTCGGTTGGCCGCGAGAACGGCGTCCACGATGTCGGCCTGGCCGGCGAGCATGCTGGCGGCATCGTCGTCCGCCAGCTCCGCGTCGATGGACTCCGACACGGTGGCGTGTTCGTCTGTCATGAGCTCAGCATAGAGCAACTGTTGCACCCTGCATGAATGGCTGCACCCAGCGCACGCCCAGCTGGCGGTGTAATCCTTGCGCGATGCATCGATTGCATACAGCACTGGTCGGCGGAGCACTTGCCCTCATGCTTGCCGGTTGTTCGGCCGGTTCGTCCGGCGGCTCGCCGACCTCGGCCGCAGCAGCCTCATCGTCGCTGAACAGTATTGGAACGCCACTGAACTCGGCTGTCCCGAAGTCGATCCGCGATCTTCCCTTCACCAACGCCGATGGCAAACGGGTGACCTTGGCACAGTTGACCGGTCGCATCGTGGTGCTCTCGGACGTGATGACCTTGTGTCAGGAGACCTGCCCGGTCGACACCGCGACAGTGGTGCAAACGGCACGCGCCGAGGACCACTCCGCCACGCCTCCGGTCTTCATCTCGTTGACCGTGGATCCCGCCCGGGACACGACGACCCAGCTGCGCGCCTATCGCCGGTTGTTCACGAACCCGCCCTCCGACTGGCAGGCCTGGACCGGCAGTGCGAAGGACGTCAACGCGCTCTGGGACTACTTCGGGGTATGGCGCAAACGGGTGCCAGACGGGCCGGGACCTGCACCCCGCAACTGGCGCACCGGCGCGAAGCTCACCTACGACGTGCAGCACTCCGACGAGGTCTTCTTCCTCGACGCAGCCGGGCACGAGCGGTTCGTGCTGGAGGGAGCGCCGTATGCAGCCGGCGGCACGGTGCCCGCGAAGCTGCGGGCATTCATGGACGCGCAGGGCAGGAAGAACCTCCAGGATCCCGCATCGACCGCATGGACCCAGGCGCAGGCACAGACGGTGATCAAGTCCCTGCGTCGATGAGCGGCACACCGAACACCCCGATGTTCCGGGTGACGGGGCCGATGTGGATGCCCACCGCGCCACCGAGTTGGCTGCGCTACCTGGCTTGGCACCCCCAACCAGTCCCGATCCTCATCGTGCTGGCGGTCGTCGCCGGGGCGCTCTACGGCTGGGGCGTGGTGCGTCTGCGGCGACGTGGGGACACGTGGCCGCTCGGCCGTGCCATCTGCTTCGCGGTCGGCCTCGCCACCTTCGTGTTCATGCTGGGAACCGGCATCAACGGCTACGGCATGGAACTGTTCAGCGTGCACATGGTGCAGCACATGACGCTCAACATGGTCACCCCGTTGCCGTTGCTGCTGGGACGACCGCTGACGCTCGCGCTGCGCGCCATACCCGCACGATCGCGGACGCACCGGCACCTCGTCCGTTTCCTGGGCAGCCGCTTCAGCGCGGTGATCACCGCGCCGGCGTTCACCATTCCGTTGTTCGTGGTCACGCTCTACGGCCTCTACTTCACCCCGGCGATCGACTGGCTGATGAGCAACTGGCTCGGGCACGACGCGATGCTCGTGCATTTCGTGCTGACCGGCTACCTGCTCTTCTGGCCGATCCTGGGGCTGGATCCGTCACCGCACCGGCAGCGGCCGGCGGTCCGTCTGATCGAGGCATTCCTTCCGATGCCCTTCCATGCCTTCTTCGGCGTCGTCGTGATGGGTATGACGACTCTGCTCACCACCTGCTTCGCCCAGCCACCGATGTCGTGGCACCTCTCCCCCGTGCACGACCAGCAGATCGGCGGCGCCATCGCGTGGGGCTTCACCGAACTGCCCAACCTCGCCGTCGTACTGACCCTCGCCGTCGTCTGGGCCGTGAGCAGCAGGCACGAGGAGCGGCGCCACGACCGGTCTGAGGACCGGACCGGCGATGCGGAGTTGCGTGCGTACAACGAGTGGCTCCACAACCTGGACTGAGGGCGTCACTCCGCCTTGCCGATCGAGCTGCGGACTGGCCGCGAAACTCACTAGGGTAGAGCGCAACTCAATGGTGGCAACCCCTTCACGAAGCACAGGTACCCCAGATGAAAACGGCGGTCTCCGCGGCGCTGCTCAGCGCTGCTGCACTCTGTCTCACCGCAGGCTCGGCAGCTGCCGCGACGCCGCGAGCGACATCCACGCTCAACGCCTGCCCGGTGATCACCGTGCAGTATGGCGACTCGCATCACTCGTTGGTCAAAACGCTGCAGCAGCGCCTCGGCGGGTTGATCGCCGACGGCTACTTCGGCAACGCGACGCTGGCCAAGGTCAAGGCGTTCCAGACGACTCGTGGGCTGACTGTCGACGGTGTCGTCGGCCCGATGACATGGGACCTGCTCGGCGGCTTTCCCGGCTGCACCACCATCACCGGCTACGTGATGGCCGATTCCGGCGCGGCCGGGTCGAAGGCCCAGATTCGTTCCGGGCCAGGGATGGGCGCTTCGGTGATCGGCAGCTACGGGCCACATGCGAAGGTCACCGGCACGCGTGTCGGCACCGGCCCATGGCTGCACACCAACCTCGGCTACATCAACAAGGGCACGCTCGAAACCACGACGACCAACCCGTCGTCGCTGAACGGTCGGATCCCGTCCAGCGGCCTGTGCAAGGTTCCCCTTACCTACAACTCCCCCGACTCGTTCGACCCCGGTTACACCAAGAGCACCCAGCGCTACCTCAACTGTGACGACCTGCCCTACCTGAACGCACTTGAGGGTGCCTACAAGAAGCAGTTCGGCCACTACGCCGCGATCGACCTGACCTACCGAAGCATCGCCGAACAGCAATACTGGTACGAAAAATTCGGCTCACCGCGAGCGGCATACCCGGGCACCTCCAACCACGGCTATGGTCTCGCCGTGGACTTCCGGGAGACCGACCAACCGGGCGAGGAGTTCGGCTGGGGCGGCACCGGACAGAAGTGGCTGTCCGCCAACGCCGCGCGTTGGGGGTTCGTCAACCCGTTCCCCTACGGCACCGAGGGCGAGAGCTACCACTTCCAGTTCGTCGGTTGACGGTGGCGCCGGAGGTCACGTCCCGTCCGGCTCGTGCATGTAGGGATAGAGCTGGCCGCGGTTCTCGTCGACCTGCAGCGTCCGCCCTGCAAAGGGAAAGGCGCGCTGTGGGCACGCCGGACGCTCGCACACCTTGCAACCCATGCCGATCTGGGTACGGAAGGCACGATCCTGCAGATCCAGCCCGGTCGAATAGACGGTCTGCGGCGCGTAGCTCAGGTCGCAACCCAGCCCCACCGCGAAAGTCTTTCGTGGCGCACGGAATCCGACACTCGCGCTGCTGACGGTCCGAGCGATCCACAGGTAGGCGCGGCCGTCGGGCATCTCGGCGATCTGCCGCAGCACCTGGCCGGGACGGCTGAAGGCGTCATACACGGTCCAGAGTGGACACGTGCCACCGGTTCGCGAGAAGTGGAACGGCGTCGCCGACTGACGCTTGGAGAGGTTGCCCGCACGATCGACGCGCACGAACGCGAACGGAATCCCTGAATTCCCCGGCCGTTGCAGGGTGTTCAGCCGGTGGCAGGCGGTCTCGAAGCCGACATCGAACTCCTCCGCCAGCAACTCCAAGTCGTAGCGCGTGCGCCGGGCCGCGGCCAGGAACTCGCCATACGGCAGCAGCACCGCACCGGCGAAGTAGTTGGCGAGCCCGATCCGCGCCAACCGCGTCGTCACCGGATCGGCGAACGGCGCCGTCCGCACGATGTCGTCGATCGCGTCCGACTCCGTCGCGAGTGCGAACTGGCTGACGATCTGGAAGGCCTTCTGTGCCGGCTGCAACTCGCCCGCCACCCGCAGGACGTGCGTCGTCGGGTCGTAGCGGCGTTGGCCGCCGATCTGCGAGCGCGGCACCTCGACCACATCAATTTGCTGTGTTTGCAGGTACTTACGTAGCTGCTCATAACGATCAGGGGGACGTATGCCGAGCCGCCGCGCCAGCTGCTCCGCGCGCACATCGAGCGTGTCGAAGTAGTTGGAGTGCACCGAGAAGAAATCACGCACGGCTTCGTAGGGCATCGGCGGCCCGAGCTGGTCCTCCCGGTCCGCGCCGAGCCGGGCCTCCAGCGCGGCGACTCGCTCTCGGTCGGCGTGCCGTCCCTCGGCCATGGACAGCAGCGCGGCCGCCACGCCCGGCAACTGATCGGCAACCAGCCGCACCTCAGCGACGGACAGGGCGCGCAATTCCTCGTGTTCGGCGAACGAATCGACCAGAGCGGCCGCGGTGCGCCCCTCCGGCTCGACGGTGAGCCGCTGCACGTCGACGCCGAGCGCGGCCGCGATGCGGGACCGCAACTCCGGCGTCAGTACCCGGTTGTTGTGTTCGATCTGGCTGAGGTAGCTGGGGGAGATCGACACACGGCGGGCCAGCGCCGCACCGCTCAGCCCGGCATCGATCCGCGCGCGCCGCACGACGAATCCGGCATACTCCCCGGAGACCACAGCCAATCTTTACAACATTGGCAGCCCGCGCGGCGAAACTGTCCGAACTTCGCAACCGCAGGCGGCTGTCCGGCCCGGTCGACCGTTGCTTATCTTGTGAAGGAAGCTATCCATCGACAAGGGAGTCGCCATGGCAGATACGAGCGCGTTGCCGAAGCCGAAGAAGTCTGTCGCACTGTCGGGAGTGCCGGCCGGCAACACTGCACTGTGCACCGTCGGTCAGCGCGGCAACGACCTGTCCTATCGCGGCTATGACATCAACGACCTCGCGGAGAGCTGCAGCTTCGAGGAGGTCGCTCACCTGCTCATTCACGGCACTCTGCCGACCCAGGCGCAGCTCGACGGTTACACGAAGCGATTGAAGGCGGCGCGCGCGCTGCCGCTTCCGGTGCGCGCGGCGCTCGAGGCACTGCCGGCGGCCAGCCACCCGATGGACGTCATGCGCACAGGTGTGTCGGTGCTGGGCTGCACCCTGCCGGAGAAGGACGACCACAACGCCGCCGACGCCCGTGAGATCGCCGACCGGCTGATCGCGTCGCTCGGGTCGATGTTGCTCTACTGGTACCACTGGAGCCACAGCGGCCGACGGATCGACGTCGAGACCGATGACGACTCCATCGGCGGACACTTCCTGCATCTGCTGCACGGCGAGGAGCCGACCGCCGAGCAGGTCCGCGCGATGAACATCTCGCTCAATCTGTATGCCGAGCACGAGTTCAACGCCTCCACGTTCACTGCGCGGGTGATCGCCGGGACCGGCTCGGACATGTACTCCTGCATCACCGGTGCGATCGGCGCGCTGCGCGGGCCGAAGCACGGTGGTGCCAACGAGGTCGCGCTGCACATCCAGCAGCGCTATGCCACCCCGGACGAGGCCGAGGCGGACATCCGCGAGCGAGTGGCCAACAAGGAGGTGGTGATCGGCTTCGGGCACCCCGTCTACACGATCTCCGACCCGCGCAACAAGATCATCAAGAAGGTCGCGAACGACCTGACCAAGGGCACCGGTGACGAGACACTCTTCGCGGTCGCCGAGCGCATCGAGTCGGTCATGGACGACGCCAAGAAGATGTTCCCCAACCTGGACTGGTTCAGCGCGGTGAGCTATCGCGCACTGGGCGTGCCGACCGACATGTTCACGCCGCTGTTCGTCATCTCCCGCACCACCGGCTGGGCCGCACACGTGCTCGAGCAGCGCGCCGACAACAAGATCATCCGCCCCAGCGCCAACTACGTCGGCCCGGAGGACCAGAAGTTCGTCCCGCTCGCACAGCGCAAGTAATCCGCCTCCGTCGATACGCTCCTTCGCCGATACTCGACCAGCGGCTCTCCGACACACGATTGGTGAACAGCATTGTCCAGCAGTGAAACCGACACCAGCACAACGAAATCCGCGACCGGCGGCCGCGCCTGGGACCAGGTACTGGTCGACATCGTCGACTACGTGCGGGACTACCGCATCGACTCCGACCTCGCGCTCGACACCGCACGCAACATCCTGATCGACGCGCTGGGCTGCGGCCTCGAAGCTCTCGAATACCCCGCTGCGACAAAGCTGCTCGGCCCGATCGTGCCCGGCACGGTCGTCCCCAACGGTGCTCGCGTCATCGGCACCAACTATGTCCTCGACCCGGTGCAGGCGGCGTTCGACAACGGCGCGCTCGTGCGGTGGCTCGACTTCAACGACACCTGGCTGGCGGCCGAGTGGGGCCACCCGAGCGACAACGCCGGCGCGATCCTCACCGTCGCCGACTGGATCTCCCGCGAACGGGTGGCCCGCGGCGAGGAGCCGCTGACCATGCAGGCGGTGATCGAGGGCATCGTGAAGGCGCACGAGATCCAGGGGATCATCGCGCTCGAAAACTCTTTCAACGCAGTCGGTCTCGACCATGTCATTCTGGTCAAGGTCGCGAGCACCGCCGTTGTCTCGACGCTGCTCGGGCTCAGCCGGGACGAGACGCTCGCCGCCGTGTCGCTCGCCTTCGTCGACGGTCAGTCACTGCGGACCTACCGGCACGCGCCCAACACCGGCAGTCGCAAGAGCTGGGCCGCCGGCGACGCATGCAGCCGAGCCGTGAAGCTGGCGTTGATCGCGCGCACCGGTGAGATGGGCTACCCGACGGTGCTCACCGCGCCGACGTGGGGCTTCTACGACGTGAGCTTCGGCGGTAAGCCGTTCACGTTCCAGCGTCCCTACGGTTCGTATGTCGCCGAGAACGTCCTGTTCAAGATCAGCTACCCGGCGGAGTTCCACAGCCAGACCGCGGTCGAGGCGGCGCACACGCTCAAGGACCGAATCACTGCTGCGGGCAAGACGATCGACGACATCGACGAGATCACCATCCGCACCCATGAGGCGTGCATCCGGATCATCGACAAGCAGGGTCCGCTGAACAACCCGGCCGACCGTGACCACTGCATCCAGTACATGGTCGCCGTCCCGCTCATCTTCGGCCGGCTGACCGCCGCGGACTACGAGGACGATGTCGCCTCCGACCCGCGGATCGACGCCCTCCGCGCCAAGATCCACTGCGTCGAGGACCCGCAGTTCACCCGCGACTACCACGACCCGGAAAAGCGCAGCATCGCCAACGCGCTGACCGTGAAGTTCACCGACGGCACGTCGCTGGACGAAGAGGTCGTCGAGTACCCGATCGGCCACCGCCGCCGGCGCGAAGAGGGGCTGCCGCTGCTGGAGGCCAAGTTCCGCCGCAACCTGGCCCGGCGGTTCGACGAGGCCAAGCAGCGGGAGATCGCCGAGCTGTCCCTGGACCACGCGCGTCTCGCGGCGACGCCGGTCAACGAGTATGTCGACCTCTACGTCACGCTCGACAACGACTTCGGCCGGAAGGACAGCTGATGCCGGCATCCACGAAGGAGCAGCTGAAGGCGCTGGTCGAGGAACGCGCCGGTGTCGTCGTACCGGGCTCGTTCAACCCGTTGTCCGCCAAGGTGATCCAGGATCTGGGGTTCCGGGCGTCATACGTCACGGGAGCCGGCGTGACCAACATGTCGCTCGGCCTCCCCGACCAGGGCTTCATGGGGCTGGCCGAGATCGCCGACCACACGGCGCGGATCCGGGACGCCGTCGAGCTGCCGCTGCTGGTCGACGCCGACACCGGCTTCGGCAACGCGCTCAACGTGCGGCACACCGTGCGCGTGCTGGAGCGGGCCGGAGCCGACTGCATCCAGTTCGAGGACCAGGTCAGCCCGAAACGGTGCGGCCACTTCGAGGGCAAGTCGGTCATCGACACCGACGAGGCGGTCAACAAGATCAAGGCCGCCGTCGACGCCCGTCGCGATGACAACCTGCTCATCATGGCGCGCACGGACGCGGCCGCCGTCCACGGCTTCGAGGCGGCTGTCGAGCGAGCCCGCGCGTTCGGCGAGGCCGGTGCCGACATCCTTTTCGTCGAGGCGCTCACCGATCGGGAGCAGGTGCTGAACCTCCCCGGCATGGTGGACCAGCCGCTGCTCGCCAATCTCGTCATCGGGGGCAAGACACCCATGGTGTCGGCTCCGGAGCTGGCCGAGGCCGGCTACGGGATCGTGCTCTACGCCAACGCGGCGTTGCAGGGCGCGGTGTTCGGGATGCAGAACGCACTCACCGCGCTGCGGGACCGCGGGCGCGTCACCGAGGAGGACAACCTGGTCGTCGGTTTCGCCGAGCGGCAGCGCCTGGTGGACAAGCCCCTCTGGGACGAGCTCAACGACCGCTACAGCTGAGCTGTTTGGCTCGACTCCTCGCAAGACGGTCCTGCTTCCGGCGATCCGAACCGACCGGCACAGGTATCACCGAACGGCACAGTTACAGGTGTGCCACTCGATGGCACGTGTGCCACTCAGTGGCACGTGTGCCACTCGGTGGGAGGTGTGCCACTCGCCGAGCACTCCGGCCCGTCTCACATCCCGCGCGCGTTGAGGTAGCCCTGCAGGGCGACAACGGTGCGGTGGTTGAAGTTGCTCGCACCGTCCTGCGTGATGCCGAGGTAGCGCTGCACCGCACGAGTGGTGTTCGGGCCGATGACGCCGTCCTGGTAGACGCCGACCCTGGCCTGCAACGCGACGATGGTGTTGCGGGTGAGGTGACTGGCGCCGTCCTGGCGGATACCGAGCCAGTGCTGGGTCGACGCGGTGGTGAGCGGGCCGATGATGCCGTCCAGCACCAGCGCCCGGTGCCCGCTGCCCCGGGACGGCGGTGCGGGTGAGGGTGTGGGCGTCGGTTGGGGCGTGCCCGGGTTGACCTTGATGGCCAGCCCATTGGAGCGGGTGAGGCCGGCGCGCTTGGAGCACACCGGCCAGGCGCCCGGACCCTGGCCGCGCAAGGTCGCCTGCGCGACGTAGATCTGCTGGTCGCGGGTGGCGTACTGCGCGCTCGACGCGAACTGCCCCCCGCCGAAACCGAGCCAGGTGGACTTGGTGAACTGCAGACCGCCGTAGAAGCCGTTGCCGCTGTCGATCGACCAGTTGTTGCTCGACTCGCAGCTGGCGACGCTGTCCCAGACGTTCCAGGGCGTCGCCGCCTTGGCGTGTCCAGCGCTCACCAGGCCGGCACCGACCGAGGCCGCGGAGGCCATCACGGCTCCCAGGGCGCGCCGGCCTGCGACGGACGGCCGGTCGGACTTGTGGCGTGGTGTGTAAGGCACGGTGTTGTCCTCTCGTGGTCACCTGGGAATTCCGTTCGCCTTCGCGAAGCCCCATGCACGTTACGGGATTGACGCATGTGACACAAGATGCGAGTGAGGTTTGGCTGCGAAACTCAAGACGACACGCCGAGCGGAAAGGTAAAATTACATCGATGTAATTAACGGCGTCGGTCCCGACGGCGGCGGTGCAGCGCCTGCCGATCCAGCGGTGCCGAGATGACGTCTCCCATCACCACGCCCGTGCTGATCGCGAGCGCAACGGCGGCCGCCCCCATCAGCGTGCTCACCGCCTGTCCCTGGGTGGCCACTGACGTCCCGACGACGCTGCCGGAGACCGCTTCATACATGCCACGGAAGATCCGCAGACCGGGCAACAGCGGTGACACCGCAGGGACCACAACCACGAGTGCGGGCGCGCCGAGCCGCAGACCGACGAATCGACCGCCCATGCCGATGACGATGGCGGCCACCGCGATGGCCGTCGTCGCGCCGAGGTGGAACCCGCCGAGACCGACCGAGCTGGGCAGGCCGCCGGCGAGCAGCAGCCCGACGGCTCCGAGCAGACCGGCCGGCACCAGGTGGCGCGGCAACACGCGCGCGGACACCGCACTGCACACCGCACCGAAGGCTCCGCAGACGACCTGCAACCAGAGCACGGCCGGCTGGGACGCGAAGTTCAGCGCCTTCGGAGCGGTCAGTTGCAGGTCGAGCGCTTTGTCCAGCCGCAGCGTGAGCGACAGGCCCGCGGCGATGCCGACGATGATCCCCGACGTGGTGAGGAAGACGGTGAGCAGCCGGCCCGCGCCGGTCACCGGGTAGCCGGTGATCGCGTCCTCCACCGCGGAGGCCATCGCGCGGCCCGGCAGCAGCACCACGATGCCGGCGGCGATCGCGTAGCCGAAATCGGTCGGCGGCATCTCCAGCCCGATCCAACCGTGCGTGCCCACGAGGTAGCCGACCCAGGCGAGTACGACGGACACCGCCCCGCCCGCCGCCGAGGCGTAGAAGGACGGCACCGCACGCTTGCCGAGCCACCGGCCGATCCGGTCGACCAGCAGCACCGAGATGATCGACACCACGATGGCCATCGCGTGGCCGCCGAGCAGCGCGCAGACGGAGCCGGCCAGCCCGGCATACCCCAACGCCACCATCCAGCGCGGGTAGATCCGCGACCTGCGCTGGATCCGGCGCAACTTCTTGATCGCGGCCTCGACGTCGTCGATCCCGCCGGACACCAACTCCTCGACGAGTCCGTGCACCGCGGTGAGACGCGCGAAGTCGCGGGTGTTGGATCGCACGACCCGCAGCAAGGTGACCGGCACGCCGTTCGGCGCGGACGCCTGGGCGAGCAGCGATTGGTTGGTGATGTCCAGCTCGAGCCGACGCAGCCCGGCAGCTGCGCTGACGGCGACCACCGCCGCTTCCACATCACGGGTACTCCCACCGCAGCGCAGCAGCAACTCGCCGACCCGCACGGCGAGTTCGAGCGCACGCCGGACCGAGGCCTCCTGCTCGGGAGCCTCCATCGTGCGCGGATCGCGGTATGGCGTGTGGCGCAGGCTGTCCGCGAGCGGCATCGGCTCAGTGACCGGTTCACCCTGTAGGAAGCGCATCCGGCCAGAGAGGGGCAGACCGCCGGGATCCGTGTCGGGCACGTCGTCGTTCACTCGCACCAGGGTAGAGGCGAGTTCCTGCGCGCGGTATGTGCCGGCTGAGCGTCGGCTGAATTCGCTACTGCGCCAGGGGTTTCGCGAGCGCAAGTTGCACCCGCAAACTGGAGTCGCTCGGGATCGGCCACCAGCTGGCGCCCGAGGTCAGGTGCGTCAGCACGAAGATCACGCCGATCACCGCGAGCAGTGCGCACAGGCCGATGATGATCTGGGTCAGCGGCTGGCCGCGCACCACGCCACGCACGATGCTGCGCGAGCCGCGGCGCAGCGAGACGCCGCCGGGACCCCACCACATCACCACCGCGCCGACGAGCACGCCGGCGGCCATCGGCAGCGGCCGGCCGATGTAGACCGGTCCGCCCTCCGCCAGCGAATAGCCGAGCCCGACCGCCGCCGCGGTGCACCCGCCGACGAATGCCGGGATCAGCACGGTCAGCAGCGTGGCCAGCACCGCAATCACGCCGTGCCACGGCGAGGTGACTGCCGCGACGATGCCGTCCGAGCGCCGCGGCCCGGCGGCGTAGCGGCGCAGCACGAGCGAGGTGATCGTCTTGTCGCACCAGCGGGCCGCGATCGCCCACAGCACCAGCAGGGCGATGCCGACCGTCGGCCACACCGCACTGATGCCGGTGAGNCACGAGCGAGGTGATCGTCTTGTCGCACCAGCGGGCCGCGATCGCCCACAGCACCAGCAGGGCGATGCCGACCGTCGGCCACACCGCACTGATGCCGGTGAGCGCGGCCAGCAGAGCGGCCAGCGTGCCGGTGCGCGACGCCTGCCCGATGCGGGGGTCGGGCGGGGGCACGAACCGGCCGGGCGCGACCGACGGCACCGGTCCCTCCGGCCGCGGCACCATGCCGTTGTCGTATGACGGGCCGCCCGCGACAGCGGGCCGCGGCGGGCCCAGGTGCTCGGTCGGATCGGGCCGGCGCGCCGGCCGCACGATCCGTTCGGTGCCTGGCTTGGGCCGGGAGAGGCGCTCCGTGGCGGGCTTGCGCTGGTCGCCCGTGACCCGCGCGGTCCGGCGGTCCGCGATGACCGGCAGTTCCCCGGTGTGACCGCCGTGGGCGAAGATGTCGAGTGCGGCCAGCACCTCGTCGGCGGCCGGGCGGCGCTCCGGGTCGGGGTCGAGGGCGGCCTCGAGCAGTGGCCGGATTCGTGCGTCGACGCCGGTCAGGTCGTGCTCGCCACGGCATACCCGATCGAGCACGACGGGCATCGGCCCGCGACCGAACGGCGAGTGACCACTCGCGGCATACACCAGGGTCGCCGCCCAACCCCACCAGTCGGTCGCCTGCGTGACCTCCTCGCCCTCGACGATCTCGGGTGAGAGGTAGCCCGGCGTGCCCATGACCAACCCGGTGGAGGTGAGCCGGGAATCGTCGGCGACGTGCGCGATGCCGAAGTCGATGAGCACCGGGTCGTCGCCCACCATCAGCACGTTGCCCGGCTTGAGGTCGCGGTGCACGATGCCCGCCGCATGTATGGCGCCGAGCGCGTCGGCCAGTCCCCGGCCCAGCCGGGCGAGCCGCGCGGCCCCGAACGGCCCGTCGTCCTCGACGACCTCGTCCAACGCCGCGCCGGGCACGAAACTGGTGACCAGGAAAGGGCTTTCGCCGTCGACGTCCGCGTCGAGGAAGGACGCCACATGGGGCGACTTCACCCGCACCAGCGTGCTGACCTCCCGGCGCAGCCGCTCGCGGGCACTGCGGTCGTGCGCGATGTGCGCCCGTAGCACCTTGACCGCGACGGCACGGCCGTCGTCGTCCAGCGCCTTGTAGACCACTCCCATGCCGCCCTCGCCGATCTTGCGGATCAGCTGGTAGTCGCCGATGCGGTCCTGATCCGCACGGCGCTCGCGGTCGTCGGCGCCCTGGATCACCGGCAGCCGGTGAGTGCCGCCGTCACCGGGCGGCATCGGCTCCGGGCGGCGGTTCGCAGTCATGGTCTCCACGGTAAGCGACAACGATCCGGACACCGTGCACGACGCCCGGGAGGGTGCGACGTGGCGAACACCACCTGCCAGAAGGGCACAGTCGGGTAACGGATCGGGGTCCCCGCGAAGCATTCGGAGGAGGGGGAGAAACTTCGTGGGGTGATCAGGAAGTGATGTAGGACTCCAGCTGATCGCGTTCGCGCTGCAGCTCGTCGAGCCGGAACTTCACAATGTCCCCGATGCTCACGATGCCCACGAGCTGGTCGGCACGCACCACCGGCAGATGGCGGAAGCGGTGCTCGGTCATCGACGCCGCGAGAGCGCTGATCTCGTCGTCCGGCGAACAGGTGACGACCTCACTGGTCATCAGGCTCGACACCGGCCGGCCGAGCAGGCCGTCGGACCCGCCGAGCAGGGCGCGCACGACGTCGCGTTCGCTGATGATGCCGGTGATCGCGTCGTCGTCCATGACCACGACCGCGCCGATCTGGTGATCGGCGAGGGTCTGCACGAGTTGGCCGATCGTCGCGTCTGACGTGAGAGTCACGACGTCGGATCCCTTGCCCTTGAGCAGCTCTTGGATACGCATGTTTCACCGTAACGCCACGGGGGCCGCTGTGGCCACGATCACACGTCATACAGTGAGGGGTCACGGATGGCCGTCGCGGGGTGACGGCCCACTTGCTCACTGACGAAGGGGTATGCCGGTGCCGCACGACACGTTCGACCTGGTCATCGCGGCCAACCGGCTGCCGGTGGACCGGGTCCAGGAGGGCGGCAAGTCCGTCTGGCGGCGCAGCCCCGGCGGCCTGGTCACGGCCATGGAGTCGGTGATGAGCGATCGCGACGGCGCGTGGATCGGCTGGTCCGGCGTCGCGGGCAAAGCGCCGGCCCCGTTCGAGCAGGACGGCATGCATCTGCACCCGGTCCCGCTCAGCGCCGAGGAGGTGCGCGACTACTACGAAGGATTCAGCAACGGGTCGCTGTGGCCGATCTACCACGACGTCATCGTGCCGGCGACGTTCAAGCGGCGCTGGCAGGCGGCATACGAGCAGGTCAACCAGCGCTTCGCGGAGGTGGCGGCCGAGCTGACGACGCGCGGCGGCACGGTGTGGGTGCACGACTACCAGCTGCAGCAGATGCCGCTGATGCTGCGCGAGCTGCGGCCGGACGTGCGGATCGGCTGGTTCAACCACATCCCGTTCCCGCCGGTCGAACTCTTCATGCAGCTGCCGGCCCGGGATGCCCTGTTGCGCGGTCTGCTCGGCGCGGACTTCCTCGGCTTCCAGCGCCGTGCCGACGCGCAGAACTTCCTGCGCGCCTGTCGCCAGTTGCTGGGCGACGACCAGGTCTCGGTGCGCGGTGACGTCGTACGGACCGCCGGTGGGCACGAATGCCGAGCCGCCGCAGTGCCGATCTCGATCGACACCCGGGCGATGGCCGAGCTGGCCGCGACCCCGCAGGTCCAGGAGCGCGCCGCCGAAATCCGCGGCCAGCTCGACAACCCCGAGCACTTGCTGCTCGGTGTGGACCGGCTCGACTACACCAAGGGCATCCGGCACCGCCTCAAGGCGCTCGAGGAACTGCACCGCGAGGGCCGGCTGGACGCGACGCGCACGAAGTTCATCCAGGTCGCGACACCGAGCCGCGAGCGCCTGGAGGCCTACCAGCAGATCCGCGACGACGTCGAGCGCACGGTGGGCCGCATCAACGGTGACCACTCCCCCATCGGTGCGCCCGCCGTGACCTACCTGCACCGTTCGTTCCCACGCGACGAGATGGCCGCGATGTTCGTGGCGGCTGACGTCATGCTGGTCACGCCGCTGCGCGACGGAATGAACCTCGTGGCCAAGGAGTATGTCGCCACCCACGGCGACAACGGCGCGCTGGTCCTGAGCGAATTCACTGGCGCAGCAACGGAACTCAGGCAGGCGTTCCTCTGCAACCCGCATGACATCGCCCGGACGAAGCAGACGATCCTGCGCGCCATCGAGGCGTCCCCCCGAGAGCGGGCCAGGCGGATGCGGGCCATGCACCGGCAGGTCGTGCGGCACGACGTCCAGCACTGGGCCGAGCAGTTCCTCACCAATCTGGCCGTCGCGCCGAGACAGCCGTGATCGGTGCAGTGCCGGCCGACCTGCGAAAAGCGCTGCGCTCCTTCGCGGCTCGCGAGCGGATCCTCGTCGGGACCGACTTCGACGGGGTGCTCGCGCCGCTCGTCGAGGACCCCTCGCAGTCTCGCCCGGTCGAGGGGTCGATGGACTCGTTGCGCGAACTCGCCGCCGCGCCCGGCGTTGACGTCGCGATCGTGTCCGGGCGGCACCTGAGCGCGCTCCAGGCGCTCACCCGGGTGGAACCGTCCGAACCGATCGCGCTGATCGGCTCGCACGGCGCCGAACCCAACCGCACGCTCGCCCTCGACCTCACCTTCGACGACGCGGCGCGCGCCCGGCTGGAGCAGGCCACGGCCGCCATGACCCAGGTGGTGGATGCTCATCCGCCGACCCGCATCGAGCACAAGCCGGCGGGCGTCGTGCTGCACACCCGCAACGTCCCCGACGACATCGCGCAAGCAGCCACGGCCGCCGCTCTGGCGATCGACCTGCCCGGTGTCGACGTGATGAAGGGTAAGCAGATCGTCGAACTCAGCGTCCTGTCGGTCACCAAGGGCAGCGCGTTGCGGGCGTTGGCAGGGCAACTCGGCACCGACGCGACGCTCTATCTGGGCGACGACGTGACCGACGAGCGGGCGTTCACCGTCCTCGGCGAGGACGATCGCAATGTCACGATCAAGGTCGGCCCGGGCGACACAGCAGCCGGCTTCCGGATCGACGACCCGGCGGCCGTGGTCGAGGTCCTCCGGCTGCTTGCGGATCTCCGCGCCGCCAACCCTCACCAGTGACAGGACGGGCCGTCACCGGCGTTGAGTGGCTGGTCCGGTGTCCGGTGTCGCGGGGTGCCGGGCCTGTGGCGCACGAGCGGTCGAGCCGCGGACCAGGAGCTCCGGCGCGAAGAGCGCGTCACCGGTCGGCTGGGTATGGCCCTTCACCAGTTCTGCGAGGGCATCCGCGGCAGCGGCCGACATCGTGGTGACGTCCTGCCGCACCGTGGTGAGCGGTGGACCGGTGTATTTGGTGATGTCGGAGCCGTCATACCCGATGACCGACAGGTCGGCCGGCACGGTGAGGCCCTGCTGGGTCGCCGCGCGCATCACGCCGAGCGCCATCAGGTCGGAGCCGCAGATGATCGCGGTCGCACCCCGGGCGATGAGCGACCGGCCGGCGAGTTCGCCACCCTCGACGGTGAACCACGTCTGCTCGATCAGCGTCTCCATGCCGGCCGCTGCGGTCTGCCGTTCGAACTCCGCGACCTTGCGGATCGACGGCACATAGCGCGGCTGTCCGGTGGCCAGGCCGATGCGTTCGTGACCGAGTTGCACCAGATGGTCGAAGGCGAGCGCGACCGCCGCCCGCTCGTCGGTGGAGAGCGACGGTGCCGCGATCTCCGGGCGGTGGCCGTTGATCATCACGATCGGCAGTCCCTGCGCCACCAGTCCCTGGTAGGCGGAGATGTCCGAGTTGGCCTCGGCGTGTTTGCCGCTCACGAAGATGATGCCGCAGACGTCGTGGTCGAGCAGCATCGGCAGGTAGTCCTCCTCGGCGACGCCGCCCGGCGCCTGCGTGCAGAGAACCGCGGTGAATCCCTTTGCCGCGAGGCGTTGTTGGATCACCTGGGCGAAGAGCGGGAAAACCGGGTTCGTCAGCTCCGGCACGATGAGCCCGACCGGGCCGCCGCGCATCGCGCTGCGCAGGTGGGGCGGCCGTTCGTAGCCGAGCACGTCGATGGAGGTCAGCACGGCCGAGCGGGTCTCCTCTGCAACGTTGCTCTTGTTGTTCAGGACTCGCGAGACGGTGGCCTCGCTGACACCGGCGTGCTCGGCGATCCGGGCCAGTCGCCCGGTCACTGCGCGGCCCGCGAGACGGCCGAAGGATCGTCGGTCGGCGACCAGGCCCAGAGCGCATAGCCCGGCCCGTCGGCCTGCAGGGCGACCGTCGCTTCGTCCGGCATGATCTTCGCGGCCGATGCGGCCACCGGCCGGCCGAGTTCGATGCCGGGCAGGTGTATGGCGGGAACCGTCAGCACCTCGTGGGCCGCCCGGGCGCAGTGCACCAGCACCGCAGCGTCCCGCGTCTCGCGCACGAAGGTCAGGCTGTCGCCGGTCGCGGAGACCCACCGCAGGCCCCCGTGCCGCAACGGCTCGAGCTCGTGCCGCGCCGCGATCAGCTCCTGGTATGTCTCGAAAATGTCGGCGTCCCAGCGCTCCTCGCCCCAGGGCATCGGCCTGCGGCCGTCCTCGCCGAAGGCGCCCTCCATGCCGATCTCGTCGCCGTAGGTGATCATCGGTATGCCGGGCATCGTCAGCAGCAGCGCCGCCGCGACGCAGACCATCGCGCGGTCCCCGCCGACCAGCGTGCGGATCCGCGTCGTGTCGTGCGATCCGGTGAGGGTGAAGCTGAAGACGCGGGACCGCCATGGATCGAGCGAGCCGAACTCGTCGATCGTCGCCGCCACCGACTCCCCGCCCAGACGTGGCACCGGGAGCGGCGCCCCGAGGAAGTTCGGTGCAAAGCCCTTGTCCCGCAACCAGGTCCACAGCGGACGCGTGAAGCCGGAGTAGTTCATGACACCGTGCCAGCCGGAACCCTGCGCGTCGGCCGAGTGGTCGTGCACGTGCTCGCCGACGAGCAGCTTCTCGCCGCCGAGGTCGTCGAGGGTCGCACGCAGGTGCTCGGCGACCTCGTGGTTGACGTCCTGCGCGTTGTGGCGTCCGGTCATGTTGGCGACGTCGATCCGCCAGCCGTCCAGCGGTTGGGGCCCGGTCAGCCAGCGCCGCACCGGAGCGTCCGCGCGGTCGAAGAAGGCCGCCCGCAGCGCTGCCGAGGAGTGGTTGAGCTTGGGCAGCGACGGCACGCCGAGCCAGCTGTCATATCTGTCGTCGCCGTGGAAGAAGTAGTAGTCGCGTTCCGGTGCGGTGGGGCCGGCCTGCGCTGCCCGGAACCACTCGTGCGCGTCGCCCGTGTGGTTCGTCGTCAGGTCTCCGAGCACGCGGATCCCGCGCCGATGTGCTTCTGCGACAAGCCGATCGAGCGCTTCGTCGCCTCCCAGCAACGGGTCCACCGCGTCGAAGGTGGAGGCGTCATACCGGTGGTTGGAGCGTGCCGGGAAGAACGGCGTGAGGTAGAGCACCGTCACCCCGAGCCGCTCGAGATGGCCGAGGTGCTCCCGGATGCCGTCCAGGTCCCCGCCGAAGAGCTGCGTGCTGACCGCGTGCCGGCTCGCCGAGTCGACGGCGTCGTCCCAGGACGCGGGCGTGGCCCACTCCGGTGCGATCTCTGCCACCGGAGGAGCGTCCTGCGCGCGTGCGAACCGGTCCGGAAAGACTTGGTAGACAATTGAATCCGCGGCCCAAGCCGGTGGCTCGGGATAGGTGACGAGCCGGAAGTCACCGTGATCGGGGACGTCGCGCCGGTGCAGTCCGGTGCCGTTCAGCCACAGGTATGTGCCGTCGACACCCTCCAGCAGGAAGCGGTATGACGTGACGGGGTTGTGGCAGGTGACCTCGGCCGTCCACCAGTCCTCGACCGCGCCGCGCCGCTCGATCGTCGCGCTGCCGAAGAACGGCTCGCCGTCCCATACCTGCCGGACGTGCAGCGCCGTGACGCCGGCGGCATGTGGCACCCGCACGCGCACGGTGACGGCCTCGCCGAGCTGCGGCGCCTGGTTGCCGACATACAGCGCCGATCCGTCGTGGTGCGGCCGGGCCAGCAGATCCTCGCTCACTTGACCGATCCCTGGGTGAGGCCGCTGACCAAGTGCTTCTGGAAGACGAAGTAGAGGATCATGATCGGCAACGAGGTGAGCAACGACGCAGCGGCGAATTCGCCGAAGAGAGAGACGCGTTCGTTGCCGAGCGTCATGCCGTAGAGGCCGACGCCGAGGGTCTGCGAGTTGACGTCGGTCAGGAAGATGCTGGCCAGCATGAACTCACCGAAGAGACCGACGAAGGTGATCATGAAGACCGTCACCAGGATGGGCCGGACCAAGGGCAGGATCACCGTGAAGAAGACGCGCGCGTGCGACGCGCCGTCGACGCGGGCCGCCTCATCCAGCTCGCGCGGAACGGTGTCGAAGTAGCCCTTGAGCAGCCACACGTTCGCGCCCATGGCGCCGCCCAGGTAGGCCAGGATCAGCCCCCAGACGGTGTTGAGCCCGAAGGCGGGCAGCACCTCACCGATCCGGCTGAAGGTGATGTAGAGGCCGACGAAGGCGAGCAGCGCCGGGAACATCTGGAGCAGCAGCAGCGCGAGCAGACCTGCTCGCCGGCCGCGGAACCGCAAGCGGGAGAAGGCGAATGCCGCACACGCGCCGATGAAGAGCCCGATGAGCGATCCGCCGAGCGAGATGAGCAGGGAGTTCTTGTACCAGGTCAGGAAGGGCCGTGCGCTGTCGTTCAGCAGGTCGTGGAAATTGCTGAAGCTGATCCCGGTCGGGAAGAGCGAGGTCGTCGAGAGGCTCCCGGACGGGTTCAGTGCCGAGGAGAGCACGAAGAGCAGTGGGAAGAGGGCGAAGGCGAGCGCGACCCAGACGACGACGTGCTTCCACCAGACCTTCTTGAAGTCGGCGGCTCGGTTGCTGCCGACGCTCTTCACCGTGGTGCCGGGTGCGGACATCAGTTGACCTCCTCGAGTTGCTTGCTGCGCAGGAAGCCGGGGAAGCTCATCAGCGCCACCAGCGCGAAGATGATGATCGCGACCGCGCCGGCCAGGCCGTAGTCGGGGCTGGTGCCGCCCAGCGCCAACCGGTAGGCGTAGGTGATCAAGAGGTCACTGGAGCCGATCTGGGCGTTGCCGTTGTTGAACGGCCCGCCCTGCGTCAACAGCTGGATGAGCCCGAAATTGTTGAAGTTGTACGCGAACGAGGCGATCAGCAGGGGGCCCACCGCGACCAGCAACAGCGGTCCGGTCACCGATCGCAGGGTGCGCCACGCACTCGCGCCGTCGATCCGCGCCGCCTCGAGCACGTCACCCGGCAGTGACTGGAGGGCACCGGTGCACACGATGAACATGTAGGGGAAACCGAGCCACAGATTCGTGATCAGGATCGCCGCCCGAGCACCCCACGCGTTGCCCAGCCAGTCGATGTTCAGATGGGTGAGGTTGTTGATCAGGCCGAACTGCTGGTTGAACATCGATCCCCAGACCAGCGCCGAGACGAAGACCGGCACGGCATACGGCAGGATCAGCACCGAGCGATAGATCCCGCGGCCGCGGATGCGAGCGTCGTTCAGCAGCAACGCCAGGAGCATGCCGGCGATGAAGGTGGTGAGCACCGACAGTGCGGCGAAGCAGATGTTCCAGACGAAGATCTTCAGGAAGCCGTCCCGGATGGTGGGGTCGGTGAAGATCGTCGTGAAGTTGGCGAGCCCGACATTTTCCTTCCAGCCGACCGGGAGTGGCTGTCCCTGGCCGTTTTTCGGCATCCATTGAGCATCCTTGGCGACATACACCTGTTTGCTGACGGTGTCGGTGACCGTGTCGGCCTTCTTGTCCCACACCAGCGTCGGTTTTCCCTCGTATGCCGCGGCGAAGCCGCTCGCCTTGATGCCTCCGCCGTCCTTGGTCGGCACGGCGAACTGCCCGAGGTCCTTGCGCTTGTTGGCCTGCAAGAGGTTCAGCGTGGTGTAGCCGTCCGCCGTGACGATCTTGCCCGCCTGCTCGGTGACCTTGCTCTTGTCGAGCGGCTTGAGCCCGGAGCGGTCACCGACATACGTCTGACCCTTGCTGTCGGTGAGCAGGAAGATCAGCGGACCGGTGGTGACGCTCTGCCCGTCCTTGACCCCGACGGTGAGGGTGTAGGTCGGAGACCCGGCGACCTGCTGCACCGAGTAGGCGATGTCCTGCCGCGTCGCGTCCTGCTTGGACGCCAGGTGGCCCTGGCCATAGTTGGTGAGCGATGTCGCGGCGGTATAGACGATCGGCCACACCTGGAGGCCGACCAGGAGCACGACGCCGAAGAACAGATATTTGGCCGGCACCGCGCGGCGCGTGCCGAAGACCAGCAGTGCGCACATTGCGAGGAACGCGACACCGATCACCGCGAACGTGTTGCCCGCGTCGGCCAGCTTCGTCGCGACGTAGAAGGCGAGCACGACGCCGAGGACGATCAGCCCCCACTTCCCGGCGTTCGCCCACCAGGGGGTCGTCGCGGGCGGCAGGCCGGTCCGCGATTCCTCGCGGGTGGTGGTGGTGACAGCCATGTGAACTCCGGGCGGTGCAGCGGGACGGGGTGGGAGTGGGGCTCGGCGGCTGCGGCCCGGACGGTGGTGGACCGCAGCCGCCGAGGTCGGTCAGCCCTTGGCGATGTTCTGGGCGATCTCCTGCTGCGCCTTGTCGAACCGCGCCTTCGGCTGGCTCTTGCCGGAGACCACATCGGCCATTGCCTGGCCGAGCGGACCCCAGACGGAGTTCATTGCGGGAATGTTCGGCATCAACTTGCCACCCTGCGCCGCCGCCGCCCACTTGGCGACGTCGGGGTCGGTCTTGCTCACGTCGTCATACGCGGCGGTGAGCGCCGGCGGGCGCTGGCCGACCTTGAAGAGGGTCTCCTGCGCCGATTTGGTGGTCAGGAAGCTGGTCACGAAGGTCTGCGCGATCGTCGCGTTCTTGGCCTTGGAGGACACGAAGAACATCTGCACGCCGAGGAACGGCTTCATCTGGCCACAGCCGGCGATCGTCGGCAGCGGGTCGACGGAGTATTTGATGCCGGCCTTCTTGAACGCCGGGATCGACCAGGGACCGGTGATCTCGAACGCGGTCTTCTTGGTCTGGAAGAGGGTGTCGGCGTTGGTGGAATCGATGTTGGTCGAGAGTGCGCCGACCTTGCCGAGCTGCGCCATCTCGGCCGCACCCTTGATGCTCCCGGCGCTGTTGACGATCAGCTTGCTCGGGTCGTAATCGCCGTTGGACTTGGTCCCGAAGATGCCACCACCGCAGGCGGAGAGGAACGGATAGCCGTTGTAGGCGTTGCCGGTCTTGCCGACCTGGTCGGACAGGATGTTGCTGACCTTGCCCTCCTTCTTCAGCTTCTGACCCATCGACACCAGCTCGTCCATGGTCTTGGGAGCGGTGGGAGCAAGGGACGTATTGCGAACCAGCGCAAGGTTTTCCACGCCGTACGGCACGGCATAGGTCTGGTTGTTGTACTTCGTCGCGGCGATCGCCTGCTTGTTGAAACCGGAGGCGACGCTGACCGGCAACTGCACCGGCGCGATCGCGCCGTTGGCGACCAGCTCACCGGTCCAGTCGTTGGCGCCCACGATCACGTCGGGCGCCTGCCCTGCCTTGAACGCGGTTTCGTACTGCCCGCGGACGTCATTGGCGATCTGGACCGCCACCTTGACCCCGTTCGCCGCGCCGAACTGGGTGGCCAGCTGGCGGACGTATGGCGCGGACGTCGCGTCCGCCCAGATGACCAGGTCGGCGTTCTTGTCCCGGGCCGGGTTCTTGGTGCTGACCGAGGTGGGTGCGGCGGCCGCGGACGACTTACCGCCGGCACTGCTTGCCGCGGCTCCGGAACTGGTGCCCGCGGCAGAGCTCTTGCTGCCACCCGAGGACGACCCGCCGCAGCCGGCGAGGGTGACTGCCGTCGCGCTGGCGAGAGCGACGGCGAGAGTGCGCTTGATCATGGAATCTCCTTCGGCGGATGTGACGCTCGTCATACAGCGTTGCCGGGACACTACCGAGCTTGCAGCGCTTCTGCAAGATCTTGCAGGCGCCTTTCAGTCGCTTTCAGCAGCCGTATGGCGAGACGTTTCCCGGCACGGCCCCGGCACAGGCGCGGCCCGGGTAGGGTGTGTTCGGCGTCACACCACGCCGCACCCATTCACAACGGATCGTCCGGCACGTTCCTGCCGGTGAAGGAGTTGCATCATGGCGACAGTCACCTATGACAACGCGACACGCGTTTATCCCGGAGCCGACACCGCTTCGGTCGACAAGCTCAACATCGACATCCAGGACGGCGAGTTCCTGGTGCTGGTCGGCCCGTCCGGTTCCGGAAAGTCCACCGCGCTGCGTATGCTGGCCGGCCTCGAAGAAGTCAACGAGGGCCGCATCATGATCGGCGATCGGGACGTCACCAACCTGTCCCCCAAGGACCGCGACGTCGCCATGGTCTTCCAGAACTACGCGCTCTATCCGCACATGTCGGTCGCCGACAACATGGGCTTCGCGCTGAAGATCGCCGGCGTGTCCAAGACCGAGATCCGCAGCCGGGTCGAGGAAGCGGCCAAGATCCTCGACCTCGAGCCCTACCTCGACCGCAAGCCGAAGGCGCTCTCCGGTGGTCAGCGGCAGCGTGTCGCGATGGGACGCGCGATCGTCCGTTCGCCGCAGGTGTTCCTGATGGACGAGCCGCTGTCCAACTTGGACGCCAAGCTTCGTGTGCAGACCCGCACTCAGATCGCTTCTCTGCAAAGGCGATTGGGCGTCACGACCGTCTACGTCACCCACGACCAGGTCGAGGCCATGACGATGGGCGACCGCGTCGCCGTGCTCAAGGACGGCATCCTGCAGCAGCTCGACACCCCGCGGCGGATGTACGACCACCCCAACAACGTCTTCGTCGCCGGCTTCATCGGCTCGCCGGCCATGAACCTCTTCGAGGTTCCGGTCGCCGACGGCGGCGTCAAGCTCGGCTCGCTCGTTCACCCGGTCGACCGCGCCAAACTGGCCAAGGCGGACACCACCGCGATCGTCGGCATCCGGCCCGAGGACCTGGAGCCGACCAGCGAGGGCGGCATCCCGGTCGAGGTCGACGTCGTCGAAGAGCTCGGCGCCGATGCCTACATCTACGGGCGCACCAGCATCGGGAACCAGCCGGGCGAGAAGCAGTTGGCCGGCTCCGAGAACGACAAGCAGATCGTCGCTCGCGTGGACGGCCGGCAGGTGCCGGACAAGGGACAGACGATCCATTTCAAGCCCAAGGGCGACGGCGAACACCTGCACCTGTTCAACCCGCAGACCGGGGAACGCCTGGAGTCCTGACCTGCCGCTGCTTCTGATCGAGCGGCATACCAACACACTGAGCGGCGTACGGAATCGCGCAGATTCCGTACGCCGCTCACTGCTGCGATATGCCGCTCGATCAGCGGGCAGAGCACAATGGTGCCCGTGGCACTGGACATCACCACCGCCCGACCGTGGCCGGCACTGCTCGATCTGCCGTGGCGACTCCCCCTGGCGGAATGGCCCGAGGACTGGCTGGCCGCCCTGCCTCGAGGCATCTCGCGGCACGTGGTCCGCTTCGTCCGGCTGGAGGGCCGGGTCGTGGCGGTCAAGGAGATCAAGGACGACATCGCCCGCCGGGAGTACAACATGCTGCGGATGTTGCGGCGCCTCGACCAGCCGGTCGTGGAACCGATCGGGGTGGTCAGCGGCCGACTGACCAAGGCCGGCGAGCCGCTCGACGCGTGCCTGCTCACCCGCCACCTGCAGTTCTCCCTGCCCTATCGGGCGATGCTCAGCCAGAGCTTGCGGCCGGAGACCGCGGCACGACTCATCGACGCGTTGGCCGTGCTGCTGGTCCGCCTGCACCTGGTCGGCTTCTGGTGGGGCGACGTGTCGCTGTCCAACGCGCTCTTCAAGCGCAGCGCCGGGGAGTTCTCGGCATACCTCGTCGACGCCGAGACCGGTGAGTTGCACGACCGGCTGACCAACGGCCAGCGGGAGCACGACCTCGACATCGCCCGGGTGAACATCGCCGGCGAGCTGATGGACCTGCAGGCCGGCGGGTTCGTCGACGAGGAACTCGACCCGATCGCTGTGTCGGACCGGATCATCGAGCGCTACACCGTGCTGTGGAGCGAACTCACCGCCGTCGAGCGCTTCGACGTCGGCGAGCGATGGCGGGTGGACGAGCGGATCCGGCGGCTCAACTCACTCGGCTTCGACGTCGGAGAGCTCGACATCACGACAGACTTCGACGGCGCGACGATCCAGATCCAGCCCAAAATCGTTGACGCCGGGCATCATTCGCGGCGACTGCTGCGGCTGACCGGACTGGACGTCGAGGACAACCAGGCCCGCCGGCTGCTCAACGACCTCGACTCCTTTCGCGCGGCCAACGATCGGCAGAACGACGACGAGGAGCAGGTCGCCCACGACTGGCTGATGCAGGTCTACGAGCCGGTGACGCGCACCGCCCCGCTGGAGATGCGTCGCAAGATCGAGCCGGCCGAGTTGTTCCACGAGGTGCTCGAGCACCGGTGGTACATGTCCGAGGCGGCGCACCGCGACTTCCCGATCGAGGAGGCGGCGCGGGACTACATCGCCAAGGTGCTGCCCGGCAAGCCGGACGAGAGCGCCGTCGTCGGTGTCGACACCCAGGAGTTGCCGGTCCGCGCGCACCCGTGAGTATGCCGGGCGGCCCGGCATACTCACCTGTTATGCCAGCGGCTTGCCGTCCGAGTCGTTGATCTTGTGCATCAGCAGCAGGATGAAGTCGATGAGATGCCACACGCCACACGCGCCGAGGGTGACCAGCTTGAGGATGCCCAGGCCGGTGTGGCCCAGGTAGAAGCGGTCGACACCGAGACCGCCGAGGAAGAACGACAGCAGCACCGCGGTCAGCCAGTCCTTGCCGGAGAAGATGCCCGGCACCTGCTTGGCCGGCACGACGAAACCGGACGACGCGTCGCGGACCGGCGTCTCACCCTTGACCACGCCCGCCGCAGCCATCTGGGCGAGCTGCGAATAGGGCACCGGCCCCTGTTCCTGACCCATGGTGAGCAGGAAGTACATCGGCTCACCGCCGTGGGCGTAGTACGGCTGCTGTCCGTACGCCGGCGAGCTCTGGTAGGGCTGGCTCTGCTGCGGCGCCTGACCGTATGACGGCCCGGAATAGTCGCCGCTGGCTGCCCCGTTGTCCTGCTGACCGTCGCCGCCGTAGTTCCCCTGGAAGTCGCTCATGTCCTGCTTTCGGTCGTTGCGGTATGCCGGAACCATAGCGTCAGACCGCCGGCGTTGCCCGCCGGTTCCGCTGACCCGTTCAGTTCGCGGCGCGCAGCCGGGCGACCTCGTAGAGCGTGACCGAGGTCGCGATGCCGGCGTTGAGCGACTCGACGGACGAGCTCATCGGCACCGACACGATCTGGTCACAGGTCTCGCGCACCAGCCGCGACAAGCCCTTTCCCTCGGAGCCGACCACGATCACCAACGGCTCGGTGGCCAGCTCCAGCCCGGGCAGCTCGACGTCGCCGTCCATGTCGAGACCGATGACGAAGAAGCCGGCCTTGCGGAAGTCGGTGAGGGTCCGGGTCAGGTTGCCGGCCAGGGCCACCGGCACTCGTGCCGCCGCTCCGGCGGAGGTCTTCCACGCCGCGGCCGTCATACCGGCTGAACGACGCTCGGGGACGATGACGCCGTGGCCGCCGAACGCGGCGACCGACCGGAGGATGGCGCCGAGGTTGCGCGGGTCGGTGATGCCGTCGAGCGCGACGACGAGCTGAGTGCCGGGCGCCTCGGGGTTGATCAAGTCGTCGGGGTGCGCGTAATCGTAGGGCGGCACCTGGAGCGCCAGACCCTGGTGCGGTGTGCCGTCGGACAGCCGGTCGAGCTCGGGACGCTGCGCCTCCATGATCGGAACCAATTGATCCGCGGCTATTTTCAGCGATTCGCGGACCCGGTCGTCGGAGTCGATCCGGCCCGCGACATAGAGGGCGGTGGCGGGTACGCCGACCCGCAGCGCCTCCAACACCGAGTTGCGGCCGACGATCAGCTCACCGGACGGCTTGGCGTTCTTGGACTGCCGACGGGGCGCGGACCTCTGCGCGGCATCCGACTTATGAGCAGTCTTGTAGGCCTTGTGATTCGGCCGCTCGGTCGCCTTCGGCGTCGGGCCCTTCCCCTCCAGGGAACGGCGCCGCTGGCCGCCGCTGCCGACGACGGCGCCCTTCTTCGAGTTGCCCTTGCGGACCGCGCCGCGGCGGCTTGAGTTTCCGGGCACGTCAATCGTCCTTGTCAGGTTTGCCGGTGACGGTCCAGCGAGCACCGTCCGGTCCGTCCTCCACCGTGATGCCGGCGGCGGTCAGCTGGTCGCGGAGCTGGTCCGCGGTCGTGAAGTCGCGCTCCTGCCGAGCGCGGGCCCGCGCCTCGATCAGGCCCTCGACGAGCGCGTCGAGCGCGCTGGTCGCGGCATTGTCACTGCTCGAACCCCATTGACCAGAAAGCGGATTGACGCCGAGCACCTCAGTCATGGCGACCACCTCGGCGGCGATCGCGGCAGCGCGGTCGGTGTCGCCCTCGTCGAGGGCGATGTTGCCCTCGCGGATGTGCTCGAAGACCACGGCGAGCGCGCCGGACACGTTGAGGTCGTCGTCCATCGCGTTCGCGAAGGCCGTCGGTATGGCGTCCGCCTCGCCCACGCCGTCCGGCAGGGCCCGGCGCAGGAAGCCCTCGATCCGGTCGACAGCGGCGGCTGCCTCGTCGAGTGAGCCGGGGTGGTATTCGATCGTCGAGCGGTAATGCACCGCACTCAGGTAGTAGCGCAGCACCAGCGGACGAACCGTCCTGGTGAGCTCGAGCACCGCGAGAGTGTTGCCGAGCGACTTGCTCATCTTCTCGCCGGCGATGGTGACCCAGCCGTTGTGCATCCAGTAACGCGCGAAACCCAGTCCCGCTCCGTGCGATTGGGCTTGTTCGTTCTCGTGGTGCGGGAAGCGCAGGTCGATGCCGCCGCCGTGGATGTCGAAACTGTCGCCCAGCCAGCGACGCGCCATCGCGGAGCACTCCAGGTGCCAGCCCGGGCGGCCGTCACCCCACGGCGTGGGCCACGACGCAGTGGCGGGCTCGCCCGCTTTGGTGCCCTTCCAGAGCGCGAAGTCGCGCGGGTCGCGCTTGCCGCGCGGATCGGCGTCGGCAGCCGGCTCCATGTCGTCGATCTTCTGCCGGGTCAGCTCGCCGTATTCGGGCCAGGACCGGACGTCGAAATAGACGTCGCCGGAGCCGTCCTCGGCCGGGTAGGCGTGGCCCTTGTCGATGAGCAGCCGGATCAGCTCGATCATGTCGGTGACGTGACCGGTGGCGCGCGGCTCGTAGCTGGGTCGGAGCACGCCGAGCGCGTCGAGTGCGTCGTTGGTCTCGCGCTCGAAGGTGTAGGACCACTCGTTCCAGGGGACGCCGGCCTCGGCCGACTTGGTCAGGATCTTGTCGTCGATGTCGGTGATGTTGCGGACAAGCGTCACGTCATACCCATGACCGGTGGTGAGCCAGCGGCGCAGGATGTCGAAGGCGACCGCGAAGCGGACGTGGCCGATGTGCGGCGCGCCCTGCGTGGTGAGCCCGCAGATGTAGATGCCGACCTGTCCCTCGCGCAGCGGCTCGAACGGCCGTTGCGTCCCGGTGGCGGTGTCGAAGATCTGCAAGGTCACGCAGCCGAGTTTATCTGCCGCGAGCGGCTCCCCCGACCACGCGCCCTGTCGATCGAGGGGAGTACACGTGCACCTCTCCGTGCCACTCCCGTCGGTCAGGTTGTGGTCGTGTCGCTCAGTGCCCGCGGTCGATCCACTCCTGCAGGTGCGGCGCCTCTGCGCCGATCGTCGTGTCGTCGCCGTGCCCGGTGTGCACGACGGTGTCCGGTGGCAGGATCAGCAGCTTGCCGCGGATCGAGTCGACGATGGTGCCGAAGTCGCTGAACGACCGTCCTGTCGCTCCCGGGCCGCCGTTGAAGAGGGTGTCGCCGCTGAAGAGGACGCCCTCCTCTTCCAGCAGGAAGCAGCACGCGCCGGGCGAGTGCCCTGGGGTGTGAACAACTTTCAGCTGCGCTCCGCCGACGTCCAGCTGCTGCCCGTCCGCCAGCTCGCCGTCCGGGGCCTCGGTGATCACCCGGTCCCAGAGCATCCGGTCCGCGCCGTGGATCAGCACCTGCACGCCGGGATGCAGCGCCGCGAGGTCCCGCACCGCGTCGATGTGGTCGTCGTGGCCGTGTGTGCAGAGGATGTGCGTCAGCCGCCGGGCGCCGATGGCGGAGTCGATCGCCGACGCGTCGTGCGCCGCGTCGATCACGACGCATTCGCTGTCATCTCCGATGATCCAGACGTTGTTGTCGACGTCCCAGGTGCCGCCGTCCAGGCTGAACGTGCCCGACGTGACCACCTTGTCAATGCGTATGTCGCTCACGGGGATTCCTCTCGTTGCGGCGGACCGTCAGCCTATCCGGCGGCCCGGCGTGCGGTGGTCACCGACCACCCCTTGATAGGCAAGTACGAACTTGCCTATTATCTCGGGGTGAGCGACGAGGTGTTCCGTGCCATCGGGGACCCGACCCGCCGGGTGATCCTCGACGAGCTGACCGCCCGCGACGGAATGACCTTGTTCGAACTGTGCACCCGGCTGCTCACCGAGCACGGCCTGACGATCACCCGTCAGGCCGTGTCGCAACACCTCGCCGTGCTCGAAGACGCCGGACTGCTGCGGACGGAGCGAGCCGGCCGCACCAAGCTGCACCATCTCGACACCGGACCGCTGCGGTCGCTGCTCGACCGCTGGGTCACACCCGAAAAGGAGAACCGACCGTGAGACCACAACTTCACGTCATGAGCGTGTTCGTCGACGACCAGGCCAAGGCCCTCGATTTCTACACCGACCGGCTCGGCTTCGTCCCCAAGCACGACGTGCCGATCGGGGCCGACCGCTGGCTCACCGTTGTCGATCCGGAGGCGCTGGACGGTGTTGAGCTGCTGCTCGAGCCGAACGGGCACCCCGCTGCTCAGCAGTTCCAGCGCGCGATTGCTGAGGACGGCATACCTGCGGCGTCCTTCCGGGTCGACGACGTCGAGGAGGCACATCGCGAATTGTCCGCAGCCGGAGTCCGGTTCGTTCAACCTCCGAGTGTCCAAGGCGAGTTCACGATCGCCGTGCTCGACGACACCTGCGGCAACCTGATCCAGCTCATCGGGCCGGCGTGAGCTCCGTCCATCCCGTCGGACGTTTTCCCATGCCAGGCGAGCGCTATGGCTCCCGCCCGGCATGGGCGAGGCCGCGTAGGTTTGCTGAATGAACTTCTTCGTCGGCACGTCGGGATGGAACTACCCGAGGTGGCGCGGGGACTTCTACCCGCCGGGGCTCGTGCACCGACGGGAGCTCGAATACCTCTCGCAACGCACGACATCCGCGGAGCTCAACGGCTCGTTCTACTCGCTCCAGCGACCCACCTCGTATGCCGCCTGGCGCGACCAGGTGCCGGACGACTTCGTCTTCGCAGTCAAGGGCGGCCGGTTCATCACCCACCTGAAGCGGCTGCGGGACGTCGAGTCGGCGCTGGCCAACTTCTTCGCCTCGGGAGTGCTCGCCCTGCCACCGAAGCTCGGACCGATCCTGTGGCAGCTGCCGGCTCGTCAGCCGTATGACGCGGAGCTCCTGGAGTCGTTCTTCGCGCTGCTGCCGCGCACCACGACGGAGGCGGAGCGGCTCGCGGAGCGGCACGACGACAAGCTCAAGGAAGGGCGGGCGCTCACCCGCGCCACGTCATACACGACGTTGCGGCACGCGCTGGAGCCGCGCCACGAGAGCTTCCTGGAGCCGGAGGCAGCCGACCTGCTGCGCCGGCACGACATCGCGATGGTGCTGGCCGACAGCGCCGGTCGCTGGCCGGTCATCGACCGGGACACCGCCGGTTTCCGCTACGTGCGACTGCACGGCGACACCGAGCTCTACGCGAGCGGCTACGGCGCGGGGGCGCTGGATGCGTGGGCCGAGCGATGCCGTGAATGGGCGTCCGCCGGGCAGGACGTGTATGTCTATTTCGACAACGACGCGAAGGGATTCGCACCGCACGACGCCGTCGCGCTGCTCTCCCGGCTGACCGGGGACTGCATCACTCGAACGGTATGACGAGCGCGGTCGCGATGGCCGCGACGCCTTCGCCGCGGCCAGTGAGGCCCAGGCCATCGGCGGTGGTGCCAGCGACCGAAACCGGCACTCCGCCAAGGGCTTCGGAAAGCACCGCCTGTGCCTCACCGCGGCGCGTGCCGATCTTCGGGCGATTGGCAACGACCTGCACGGCGACGTTGCCGAGCTGAAATCCGTTGTCGAAGAGGATGTTTCGGGCCTCGCCCAAGAGCCGCACACCGGGCGCGCCGGCCAGCTCCGGGCGATCGACACCGAAGTGCGCGCCCAGGTCCCCCAGACCGGCGGCGGAGAAGAGCGCGTCACACATAGCGTGGGCCGCGACGTCCCCGTCGCTGTGGCCCTCGACACCGCGCTCCCCCGGCCACTCCACACCGGCGAGCCAGAGCGGCCGTTCGTCCGTCGCGTAGCCGTGCACGTCGATGCCGATCCCGGTGCGGGGCAAGGTCATGAGTGACTCCTCATCCAGTCGATCACTGCCTCGGCGAGTTCGGAGGGTGCCCGTGTCGCGGTGTCGAGCCGCAGATCCGGCGACCACGGCTGATATTCGCGGTCGAGCACGTCCTGCCACGCCGGCACCTGGAGGCCGGGTATGTCGGAGGACCGCTCGGTCACCCGACGCTCGTGCAGTTGCGGGTCGGAGCACTCCAGCTCGACCTCCACCAGCCGGGCACCGTGCTCGGCCGCGACCGCACGCCACCAGTCGCGTGTCTCCGGCATCGGGTTGACCGTGTCGGCCACCACGGAGAGGCCGAGCGCGAGCTGGTCGCCGGCCACGCGCAAGGCCACGGCATACCCCTCGGGGCCGGTGATCTGCTTGGCGAGACCGCTGTGCACGAGCGTTGCCTCGATGGTGTCGACGCGCAGATGCGCCAGCGGAATGCGCTGGGCGAGGGCGCGGGCCAACGTGGTCTTGCCGGTCCCGGGGAGGCCGCCGAGGACGATGAGGACGGGTGCGGCGCGGCCGAGCAGGCGCTCGGCGGCCTCGATGTCCGGCGGCAGGGTGATCTTCAGCGCCAGCGGGTCGCCGTCGATCACCTGGACAGTGCCACCGGAGCGTTCGATCAGCATCGCGTCATCGGTCGCGTCTCCGCCGCGGGCGTGCGCGGCCTCCAACGCCGCCCGACGAAAGCCCTGCGGCGTCTGCACCGCCCGCAGCCCCGCCCGGTCCGGCGTGTCGATCACCCGGCCGGTGGAGTCGACCCGCTTGATCGTGTCGCTGACCGGCAGGCCGGGGACCACGCCGTCGGCCCCCGCTGCGACGGCGGCAGCGACGGCGTCGAAGAGGGATGTCGGCGCGAGGGCACGTGCGGCGTCGTGGACGAGCACGATGTCCACCTCGGGTGGCAGTGCGGTCAGGCCGGCGGCCACCGAATCCGTCCGCTCCGCGCCGCCGGGTACGACGCGCACCCCGGGCAGCAGCGCCTCGAACTCCGCGAGGTGGGTCTTCGGGGCGACCACGACGATCGAGTGGGACGTGCTCTCGATGCGCGGCTCACCCCGCTTCGGCACCCCACGAAGTTCCTCCCCCGCTTCGCTCCTCCGGATACTTCGCGGGGACCCCGCCGCTCCTCCAGCCGCTACTCGACCGACGTCGCGGGCGCGTTCCAGGGCGTGCTCGACCAGGGTGCGGCCGCCGATGTGGACGAGCGCCTTCGGCATACCGGCGCCCAACCGCATCCCCATCCCGGCGGCCACGACGACAACGCCCACGACCGGAAAGTCGTGGGCGTTGTCAGCGGGTCGGTGGCTCAGGAGGCGAGCACCTCATCGAGAGTGGCCTCGGCCTTGTCCTCGTTGATGTGCTCGGCGAGCGCCAGCTCGGACACCAGGATCTGGCGTGCCTTGGCGAGCATGCGCTTCTCACCTGCCGAAAGGCCGCGATCCTGGTCACGGCGCCACAGGTCGCGCACGACCTCGGACACCTTGATGACGTCACCGGACGCGAGCTTCTCGAGGTTTGCCTTGTAGCGACGCGACCAGTTGGTCGGCTCCTCGGTGTGGTCCGCGCGCAGCACCTCGAACACGTGGTCGAGGCCTTCCTTGCTGACGACGTCGCGCACACCGACCAGGTCGCAGTTCTCGGCCGGAACTTCGATCTTCAGGTCGCCCTGGGCAACCTTGAGAACGAGATACTGCTTGTCCTCTCCCTTGATCTTGCGGACCTTGATCTCTTCGATGAGGGCCGCTCCGTGGTGCGGGTAAACGACCGTCTCGCCGACCTTGAAAACCATGTGTTGTTTTCCCCTTTCGCGGTTCCCAGAATATCACGAGTTGTGCGGGTCACATAAACGTTTCCGCAGGTCAGCGCCTTGCACAGGCGTCCAAGGTGGTCTTGACAAGCCGCGCCGCGCGTGCTCCGCGCGCGCGAGATCTGATGGTCAACCAGTTCACGTGGGGTGCTCACGGCGGGAGAGACGTAGCCGCCCGGCCCGCCCGCTCGAAAGCCGCGGGGACGGACCGCTAGGCTGACGCGTGTGACGCGACGACTGGCTTCCCACCTGAATTCGGTGTCCCGGCCCGCGCTCGGTGCGCTGGCACTGGCAGCGACCGCGACGACGCTGAGCGGCTGCATGTACCTCTCGCCGGCGCAGACGACCAAGAGCTACGACGCCGCCGACGGTGTCAGCAAGACCATCGGCAACGTGCAGTTGCAGAACCTGCTGATCGTCACCAGCGCCCAGGGTCAGCCGGGTGCGCTGCAGGGTCTCGCCGTCAACAACGGTCAGTCGCCGGTCAAGCTCACTGTCAAGGCCGGCAGTTCCTCGACCAGCGTGACCATCCCGGCCGCCACCGCGGTCCGCCTGGATGGCAAGAAGTCCGGCGTCGACAAGGCCACGGTCTCCCCCGTCTCGGTGTCCTCCGTCGCCGCCCGACCCGGCGCCTACGAGAGCGTGAGTTTCTCCACCCAGGGCAGTGGCACCACTGACATCCAGGTGCCGGTCATGCTCGACCAATACCCCTACGGCTCGGCGTCGCCGGCCCACCCGACCTACACCCCCCCGCCCAACACGCAGGCGTCGGAGCCGCCGGCCTGAGCAGCCCTGCCCCGAACGCATTCGGCCCCTGACTCGCTGTCAGGGGCCGTTGTCGTATGCCGCGGGTCAGGACGTCTCGAACTTGTAGCCCAGCCCGCGCACGGTGAGGATGAACTTCGGCTCGCCCGGATCCGGCTCGATCTTGGCCCGCAGCCGCTTGATGTGCACGTCGAGCGTCTTGGTGTCCCCCACGTAGTCGCTGCCCCAGATCCGGTCGATCAGCTGCGCCCGGGTGAGCACCCGCCCGGTGTTGCGCAGCAGCAGCTCGAGCAACTCGAACTCCTTGAGAGGCAACGAGATCGATTCGCCCTTGACAGCGACGGTGTGCCGCTCGACGTCCATCCGGACCGGGCCGCCCTCCAACGTCGCCGGCACCAGCTCCTCCGCCTCCTGGCCGCGGCGCAGCACCGCCTTCACCCGCGCCAGCAACTCGCGGGCCGAGTAGGGCTTGGTCACATAGTCGTCGGCGCCGATCTCCAGCCCGACCACCTTGTCGACCTCGCTGTCCTTAGCAGTGAGCATGATGACCGGGACGTTCGACTTCTGCCGCAGCATGCGGCACACCTCGACGCCGGGCATGCCGGGCAGCATCAGGTCCAGGAGCACCAGATCGGCTCCGATGCGGTCGAATTCGAGCAACGCGTCCGGCCCGGTCTCGGCGAGCGCGACGTCATACCCCTCCTTGCCGAGCATGTAGGTGAGCGGGTCGGAGATGGAGACTTCGTCCTCGACCACGAGGATGCGCGTCATGGGCTGACCTTCCGTGTCGTGTCAGGTATGGCGGGGCCGGTCGGCGGTGCCGCCGGAAGTCGCATGGTGAAGGTCGAGCCGTGGCCCTCTTCGGACCAGACGGTCACCTCACCACCATGGTTGGAGCAGACGTGTTTGACGATCGCCAGGCCGAGACCGGTGCCGCCGGTGCGGCGCGACCGAGCGGCGTCGACCCGGTAGAAACGTTCGAAGATGCGGTCCAGTTCAGCGGGTGGGATGCCGGCGCCCTGGTCGGTCACGATCACCGAGACCAGGTCGCCGTCCGGCTGCACACCGACGCTGACCCGGGTGTCGCTGTCGGAGTAGTTGACGGCGTTTTCGACCAGGTTGCGGATCGCGGTCGTGATGAGGTTCGGGTCGCCATACAGCTGGACCGGCACCGCCGGGTCGCCATACGCCGTGACGAGGGTGATGCGCTTGTCGTCGGCGAGCACCCGGACATGCTCCACCGCGTCCTGGGCACAGGCGCGCAGGTCCACCAGCACGGGGTCCTCCAGGGTGTCCGCGACCTGCAGCCGGGACAGCTCGACGATCTCCTGCACCAGCCGCGCCAGCCGGGTCGTCTCCACCTGCATTCGGCCGGCGAACCGGTGCACCGCCTCACTGTCGTCCCGGGCCTCGTCGACCGCCTCGGCGAGCAGCGTCAGACCGCTCACCGGCGTTTTCAGCTCGTGCGAGACGTTGACGACGAAGTCGCGGCGGGTCTCCTCGACCCGCCGGGAGTGAGTGCGGTCGTCGACGAGGAGCAGCACGTGGTTGCCGCGAAGCGGTGCGACGCGCACCGCCAGCGTCAGCTGGGCACTGCCCAACGGACCGCGCGCGACGTCGAGCTCCACTTCGCGGACGTTACCGTCACGGCGGACCCCGCGCACCATGCCGAGCAGCTCCGGGTGGGACACCTCGGCGGCCCTGACCAAGCCGAGTGCGCCGGCGCTCGGACTGGACCAGACCACCTGGTCCGAGGCGTCGACCACGATGACGATCGACTGCAACACGTCGAGCACGTCGATGGCGGCGGGCGTGAGCGGTGACGTGGAATGCGGCGCTTCAGCGGCGGGGGTCGCGGCCCGGCGTCGTACGAGCACACCAGCGACGAAGCCCACGACGAGGGCGGCCGCCGCGGTGGCAACTGCGAGCATCACGGCGCCCAATGTACGCACCCCTGACACCTCGTTTTCACCGAAGCGGCGTCGTATGCCGAGTGTCCGACGAGCGTTAACGTCTGCGTCTCCTGGCGTTCACCGAACGCGGGGACCCTTCAACCGGAACGACCGGGATCACCACAACAGCAAGGGATACAGATGCGCGACGCTTTCCACGACGACCTCGACAAGGTGTCGGACGACCTCGTGGAGATGACCACGATGGTGGGGGCCGCCATGGAGCGGGCGACCACGGCGCTGCTCGAGGCGGACCTGCGGATCGCCGAGAGCGTGATCGCGGCCGACGACGACATCGATGTGCTGCGCCGTGCGGTCGACGACCGGGCGGTGGACCTGCTGGCGCGCCAGCAGCCGGTCGCCACGGACCTACGGATGGTCGTCACCGCGATGCACATGGCCAGCGACATCGAACGGATGGGCGACCTCGCCCGACATGTGGCCAAGGCCGCGCGACGCCGTTACCCGGAGGGCGCCATACCCAGCGAATTGCACGGCACGATCCGCGGTATGGCGGACGTCGCCGCCCGGCTCGTCGCAGCCACCGGGCAGGCGATCGCCGACAAGGACGTGACCGGCGCGGCCGAGATCGACCGGATCGACGACGAGATGGACGACCTGCACCGGGCGATCTTCGCCGAGTTGCTCGGCCACCGCTGGGAGCACGGCACGGAGGCAGCCGTCGACACCACGCTGATCGGCCGCTACTACGAGCGGTTCGGCGACCACGCCGTCGCGGTGGCGGGACGCATCGTCTACCTCGTCACCGGCCGCTACGACACACGCGACGAGGGGCTCGCCCGCCGCTGATACAGCCCGACCCGCGCGAGGAGTCGACGCCGACGAGTCAGCGACCCTGGTTGGCGACGGCTTCCGCGGCGGCCTTCGCGGCGACCGGGTCGAGGTATTCGCCACCCGGGACGGTCGGCTTGAGGTCTTCGTCGAGCCGGTAGACCAGCGGCTGGCCGGTCGGGATGTTGAGGCCGACGATGTCGTCGTCGCTGATGCCGTCGAGGTGCTTGACCAGCGCGCGCAGGGAGTTGCCGTGCGCCGCGATGAGCACGGTCTTGCCGTCCTTGAGGTCCGGCACGATCGCCTCCTCCCAGTAGGGCAGGAAGCGCGCGACGACGTCCTTGAGGCACTCGGTGCGGGGCATCTCGTCACCGAGGCCGGCGTAGCGGACGTCGCCGTCCTGGCTGTATTCGCTGCCCGGCTCGATCGGCGGCGGCGGCACGTCGAAGGAGCGGCGCCAGGTCATGAACTGCTCCTCGCCGAACTCCGCCAGAGTGGCCTTCTTGTCCTTGCCCTGCAGCGCGCCGTAGTGCCGTTCGTTCAGCCGCCAGCTGCGGCGCACGGGGATCCAGTGCCGGTCGGCGACGTCCAGCGCGAGCGCTGCGGTCGTGATCGCGCGCCGCAGCAGCGAGGTGTGAACCACATCCGGCTGCAGGCCGCCGTCGAGGATGAGCTGACCGCCGGCGACCGCCTCCGCCCGCCCCTTGTCGCTCAGCGGGACGTCGACCCAGCCGGTGAAGAGATTCTTGGCGTTCCACTCGGACTCGCCGTGACGAAGCAGCACCAGGGTGTAGGTCATAACGGCCATCCTATTCAGCGGGGCTGCCGCCCTCTGCGTGGTCCAAGAGGTGGCGGAACGCCTCCAGGTTGCGGGTGGACTCGCCGCGACTGATCCGCCAGTCCCATTCCTTCTGCATGGAGGTCCGGAAGCCGATCACCAGCAGCTCGTTGAAGATCTCGTCGGACGCCTCCAGCACCGTCCCCATCAGGGTGTCGAGGTATGCCGCGTCCACCGCCGCGACCGGTGCGCGGGTGACCACGAAGACGTCGCCGTGCTCATCCACGGCGTAGGCGACGCCCGGCCGGCGCAGGTTGCGCCGCAACAGATAACGGTAGAACTCCGTCTCGTTCTCGTCCGGGTGTCGTATGACGAAGGCGGTTGCCGTCAAGGCGGTTTCGCCCAGCACCAGCGATACGACAGTCTTCAGCTTGCGCTCCCCCGGCAGCGTCACGACGAACTCACCGTCACGGGCACCGAGCTCCCACTCCACCTTCGCGTCCGTCAGGTAGTCCTCGATGATCTGCTGCGTGTCGGTCATCGCACTAGCCTCTCGCACCTTTCCCGCCGTTGACGGCCGAACCAGCCAGTGACCCCGCAGCTGCACCGTCAGCGACCGGTTCGACCGTCAACCGCGGACACTCCCGCGCATGACTAGCACTCGACCGACGCGGGTCAGGGGATCGGGGCGGTCGGCACACCGGTGAAGGCCGCCAGCTGCATGGTGGAGGTGTCTTCGGCGGTGCTGCGGCAGGCGTGCCGGTAGACCTCGAGAAGCCGCTCGCTCGTCGCGTCCCAGCCGAAACCGGCGGCGTGCTCGATCGCGTTGCGCGCCAACTGCTCGCGCAACACGGTGTCGTCGAGCAGCTCCGCGATCGCGGTCGCCCAGTCGGTCGGGTCGTGGCCGTCGACCAGCCGGCCGGCGTTCCCGACCGCGTCCGGGAGGCCGCCGACGTTCGCCGCGACCACCGGTGTCCCGCACGCCTCCGCTTCGAGCGCCACCAGCCCGAAGGACTCCGAATACGACGGCACCGCAAGCAGATCCGCCGCCCGATACCACTGCACGAGCTCTGCGCGGTCGACCGGTGGGACGAACTGCACGACGTCGGCGATGCCGAGCTCGCGGGCCAGCTGCTGCAGCCGGCGCGGGCGTTCCAGGCCCGTGCCGCTCGGGCCGCCGAGCACCGCGACCGTCAGCCGGTCCCGCCGGGCGGGTTCGTGCTCGAGCAGGGGGGCGACCGCCCGCAGCAACACGTCCGGAGCCTTGAGCGGCTGGATGCGCCCCACGAAGAGCACCACCTGCGCCTCAGCCAGCAGGCACACCGCGGACCGCGCCTCAGCCTTGTCGCCCGGCGTGAAGGTCGCCAAATCGACCCCAGGAGAGACGATTTCGACGAGCGACGGGTCTGCGTCATACAACTCGACGAGCTCGCCTGCCTCGCGGGGCGTGTTCGCGACGAGCAGGCTCGCCGCGCGCACGACCTGCTCCTCGCCGATCTCGCGACCGCCCGGCTCGGGCCGGTCTCCCTCCGCCAGGGAGGCGTTCTTGACGCGCGCCATCGTGTGCATCGTGTGCACCAGCGGCACGTCCCACCGGTCCGCCGCCAACCAGCCGACCTGGCCGCTCAGCCAGTAGTGCGAATGGACCAGGTCGTAGTGCCCTTCCGGGCTGTGCGCGACGTGGCGCATGACGCCCGCGGCGAAGGCACACAACTGGCCGGGCAGGTCGTTCTTGGCGAGGCCCTCGTAAGGGCCGGCGTCGATGTGCCGGACCAGGACTCCTGGGCTGAGCTGCACGGTGTCGGCGAGCGCGGCAGAGGTGCGCCGGGTGAAGATCTCCACTTGGATCCCCATGCGGCCCAGCCGCTTCGCCGTCTCGACCACATAGACGTTGAGCCCTCCCGCATCGCCGGTGCCAGGCTGATCGAGTGGCGAGGTATGCACGCTGATCATCGCCACGCGCCGCACGGGACACGGCCGGCCGGGAGCTGTCGTCACCCGGCCAGTGTTCCACTCCTGGTCACCCCACGAAGTTCCTCCCCCACCGCTCCTCCGAATACTTCACGGGGCCCCGACTTAGGCTGGTGCGGTGCGAGCGGAACGTCCGGTGGGAGCCATCACCCGCGGCACGACGGCTCCCAATCGCCTGCGGCGCTGTGACCGCTGGCTCCTCGCGACCCAGGCATGGCGTCTGCGGCGACCGACCGCGGCTCCGGTCGTCGTCGACCTCGGCTACGGTGCCTCGCCGATCACCGCCGTCGAACTGCGCGACCGCATCCGCACGGTCCGGCCGGATGCGCGCGTTGTCGGCATCGAGATCGACCCGCAGCGGGTTGCTGCCGCGCAGGACTTCGCCGGCGATGGATTGTCTTTCGCGCGAGGCGGTTTCGAGATTCCCGTGCCGGGTGAAGTGAGCGTCGTGCGCGCCTTCAACGTCCTGCGTCAGTATGACGAGGCAGAAGTCCACGGAGCCTGGCGCCGCCTGCAGGAGCGGCTGACACCGGACGGGTTGGTCATCGACGGCACCTGCAGCGAGATCGGCCGGGTGATGACCTGGGTCGCGCTCGATGCAACGGGTCCGGTGTCGCTCAGCCTGTCGCTGCGACTGCGCGGCCTCGACTCCCCGGCGGTCGTGGCGGAGCGACTGCCCAAGGCGCTCATCCACCGCAATGTGCCCGGCGAGCGGATTCATGCCTTCCTGCAGGCGCTCGAGCATGCCTGGGCGAAGGCCGGCCCGCACGCGTCATACGGTGCGCGCCAACGCTTTCTCGCGACCGCGGCAACCCTGCAGCAGGACGGGTGGCCGTTGCTCGACGGCCCCGGCCGGTGGCGGCTGGGTGAACTCTCGGTGGCCTGGGATGCCGTTGCCCCGACGATGCCGACGACCGGGAAACCCTGAGCAACAGGGCTGCCGAATCCGCCGCTGCCGAACCTCCCTTCGGCTCAATCAGCGCATTACCGTGAGCGGCATGCGTACTCCAGGGGACTGCGCCCGGCTTCGGGCGCTGGGTCCGGTGGAACTTCTCAGGGGATCGACACCGTTGCCGCTGAGTCAGTTGGAGCGCTCCGTGCTGGCCCGGGTCGCCATGTGCCCGGCCGGGGGCTCGGCGCCGACCGACTCTCTGGTGCCGTGGATCTGGGGTGACGATCCGCCCTCCTCCGCGCGCAACCGGGTGCAGGCTCTCGTGTCGGGACTGCGACGCAAAGGCGGTGGGCTGTCGGTGATCGAGACGACCAAGACCGGCTACCGTCTCGCCGACTGCGTGCGGTCCGATCACGCCGAATGGCGCGAGCTCGTCGATCGCGAGTCGTCCGGCGCCGACCGATGGGCCCGGCTGACTACGGCGATCGACCTCTTCGACGGGCCGCCGTTGCAGAACATCCCGCCGACCGAGGAGGTGCATCTCGCGCAGGAGACGTTGACCGGTGAACGTCTCTCCGTCATGGAGGAGTGCACCGAGCTCGCCCTCCAGCTCGGCGAATTACGTGGTTTGGCAACGCGATTGACCGCCCTCGTGCAAGAACAGCCGTTCCACGAGACGTTCGCCGCGCAGCTGATGCGCGCGCTGGTCGCGACCGGGCGTCAGGAGGAGGCACTGCGCGTCTACCGCGACATCTACCGGCGGCTGGACGACGAACTCGGCGTCCAGCCCTCGGAACTGCTGCGAGCCGCTCACCAGCAGGTGCTGAGCGGGTCGAGTTGGGTGGCACCGGACCGGCCGACGCCGGGACAACCGGCGTCCCGCCCGGCGGAGCCGCCGGAGCCGGCGCACTCCGCGGCAGCCGCCGGGGTCGCCCACCTGCCGATACCGCGAACCCTGCCCCGTGGCCCGTCGCACTTCGTCGGGCGCGACGCGGAGCTCGACCAGGTCCGGCTCGCGGCGGCGAGTGCAGCGGACGAGGCCGTGGTCGTCACGGTGACCGGCCTGACCGGGGTCGGCAAAACCGCGCTCGCCATACGGGCGGCACGGCAGGTGCAGGAGCGCTTCCCCGACGGAACCCTGTATGCCGATCTCGGTGTCAGCGAGGCGCTCGACCCGGCGGACGTGCTCGGCTCCTTCCTCCGGCTCCTCGGGGTGCGCACCCGCGCCATCCCGGAGGACCTCCCCGCCCGGACCGGCCTGTTCCGCTCCGTCCTGGAGACCCGGCGGGTCCTCATCGTCGTGGACAACCTGCCGGTCGTGACGCCCGACGTCGCCGAGTCGCTGGAACACCTGCTGCCGGTGTCGGCGGGCTCCCTCGCAATTGTGACAGCTCGCGGCATGGACCCGGAGGTCGCTGACTGGTCGTCGATTCGGTTGCGGTCGCTGCAGATCGACGATGCACTCAGCCTGCTGGGCGCGCTGATCGGCGAGGACCGGGTCGCGGCCGATGTCGACGGCGCGACCTCGCTGCTCCACGCGACCGGACGACTGCCCCTCGCGATCCGGCTGGTCGCAGGTCGGCTCAGCCACCGCCCCGACCGTCGCTTCGCGCCGATGGCGGAGCGGTTGCGCTCCAGCTCCCCCGGCGGGCGGGACGCACTCGAGGGCCTGCGGCGCAGCGTCCAGCTCGTGTGGGAGCGACGGACCGCCGAGGAGCAGCATGCCATCGGCTTGCTCGCCCATCTACCGCTGAGCGGCGTCAGCGGCTGGATGCCCGGAGTGCTCCTGCACGACGAGGACGCCGGCGACGACCTCATCGAGATGCTGCTCGCCACGAATCTGATCGAGCCGGTCGAGCGCGACAACGAGTGCACCATCTACCGGCTGCACGATCTGGTCGCGCAGTTCGCCCGCCACCACCAAGCCATCGACGACGACGAAGTAGCGCGATGCGCAAGGGATCTCGGCCGGGAGCTGCTGCGCCGGGCGACGAGCTTCCACGACTCCTTCCACCGCCGCTTCGTCCCTGCGCCGCCCCCCATGCCGGACGACGACGCGTCGCCGCTGCCCGCCGCCGACGTCGCGGTCGCGCGAGCCTTCTTCCGAGCCGACGGCCCGGCGATGCTCGCGATCGCCGAGGCGGTGCTCGACTCCGCACCGGAGCTGTCCTGGCGGTTGCTGGTCGCCGCGGCCAACGCGCAGCACACCTTCGCCGGGCACGGCAGTTGGCTCGACGTGGCGTCACGGGTGCGCGCGCGGCTCGGCTCCGCCTCGTCGGACCAGCAGCTGGGCCGCGCATTGCTGCAGCTTGCCGAGGCCTGGCACCGCCAGGACCTGCGGTCGCAGTCGCGGGAGGCGCTGGCTGCCGCCGGCAGTGCGCGCAAGGCGCTCACACTGTTGGGCGCCAACCAGGCAGCCGCCGCAGCGGACATCGTCACGGCGCAGGCCGCCCTGTCGTTGGGTCGGCGATCACTTGTCGAGGCAGCGCTGAACCGCGCCGAGGAGCTGCTCCACGAGAAAGCCGACCCGACATACGCCGGTTGGGCGAGCACCGTGCGGGGCGTGATGCTCAACGACTACGACGAGTTGACCGCCGCCGAGCACGAGCTGATGCGCAGCCGCGAGCTGCTCGCCGCCGGCGGTGACCGGATCGCCTACGCGACAGCGACGATCGAGCTTGCGCGGGTGACCTGGCGCCAGCACCAGCTGGGCTCGGTCAACGTGCTGCTCGCCGAGGTGACCAGCCTGCTGCAGGACTTCGACGAGCAGCACCTGCTGTCATACGCGCTCGACGCGCGGTCCGAGATGAGCTACCAGCTGGGACGGGACGAGGACGCGTTGCAGGAGGCGGAGGTCGTATGGCGCCGAGCGACCGACGCCCAGGACCTCTTCCTGGCAGCGCGCGCCCGCCGCACCAAGGCCCGCGCGCTGGCCGCACTCGGCCGGCTCGGCGAGGCGGCCACGGAGTTGCGGGAGAGCATCGAGGAGTGCACGACGTTGGACCGGCCGCTCAGTGTCGCCGCCGCCATGCACGACCTGTCGGTGGTGCTGTCCAAGCAGGGCGAGCATGCTGCCGCCGCCGAACTGAGTCGCCAGGAGCGGGCCGCGCGCGCATCCGCGGATCTGGCCGCGCGCGAGGAGTTCGACGAGGCGTTCGGCCGGGAACTGGACGACGTCGATCCCGCATCGGTCTGACCGCGACAGGTTCGGGTGGGCGCGGTCACTGCGAAGACCACGCCCACCCGAGATCTGAGCCGACCCTCAGGAGACCAGCTTGCTGTAGTGGAACGGCTTGAACGTGCCGTAGCCGGAGAAGTACGGGTAGGGATCGATCCGGTGGACCGCGCCCTTGCTGCCGCTCTCCTCATAGGCCCAGTAGGACGTGTGATCCGTGGTGGCCCACTTCTCGAAGATCACGACGTGACCCTGGCTGCCGACGTTGGAGTTGAGCAGCACGTCACCGGTTCGGAGCGCCGACTTGCTGATGTAGCTGCCGTAGTTCGGCATACCGGCCGTCGTCGTGCCCGGCTTGGGCAAGCCCCACGCCATCGACACATACCCGGAGCAGTCCTCGCGGTAGCCCTGGTAGTAACCCTGCTGGTTGTAGGGCACTCCGTTGGCCACCCAGACCTTGGCCCGGGAGATGACCGTCGCGCCGGTCACCCCGACGGCGCCGATGTGGTGAGAGGCGTCGTTGTTCTTCAGCGTGGAGTTGAGGTTGGCCTTCGTACCGGCCGCGATCTTCTGCGACGCGCCACCGTAATTGCTGTTGTAGTAGACGTACACCGGCTTCGACGTGCGGTTCCACACCGACGCCGCGTTGTTCTTGATGCACAACCCCTTACCGGCACCGGCGCCCTTGAAGACGTAGCACGTCGCCGGATCCGTCCCGTAGTTGGCGACCGATGTCGTGAAGTCCGACACCGACCCCGCCTCGTCGGAGTTGTAGTAGTAACAGAATTCGCCCGACTCGCACGCACCATTGCGCGCGGTCGCCGCATGCGCCGGCGCGGCGATCACCGCACCGGTGCCGACCGCAACGAACGTACCGGCGGCGAGCATGGTTGCCAGCCGAGTTGCCTTTGCGCTCAGCACTTTTCGTCCTTGGCCTGACATCGCGGCTCAGAAGTGGATGGCGTACTGGAAGCCGCCGTCGTTACTGTTCAGGCCGGAGATGTGCCGGGTGCCGTAGCCGTAGGGCGTGTTCCAGTTGTACTCTTCGACGTCGAACGAACCGTCGGCGTACACCTTGTTGATGTAGGCGACGTGGCCGACCTTGTGCACGGTGTTGACCGCGATGGCGCCGACCTTCGGCGTCCGGTTCACCGGGATGCCGGCGGCCACTGCCGCGGTGTACCAGTGACCTGCGTTGCCCCAGTGCTGGCCCTTGTAGGAGTTGGAGAACGCGACACCGTCCCGGCTGTTCACGCGCCAGGCGGCGAAGGACGTGCATTCACGCGTGTAGAAATTCCACTTGTCCACGAGGTCCGCCGCCGAGTTGCGGTAGGGATAGTCGTTGACCGGCGCCTGCGAGGACAGCGCGCCGATGTGGTGCGAGGCGTCGTTGTTCTTCAGCGTGGAGTTGAGGTTGGCCTTCGTACCGGCCGCGATCTTCTGCGACGCGCCACCGTAATTGCTGTTGTAGTAGACGTACACCGGCTTCGACGTGCGGTTCCACACCGACGCCGCGTTGTTCTTGATGCACAACCCCTTACCGGCACCGGCGCCCTTGAAGACGTAACACGTCGCCGGATCCGTCCCGTAGTTGGCGACCGACGTCGTGAAGTCCGACACCGACCCCGCCTCGTCGGAGTTGTAGTAGTAACAGAATTCGCCCGACTCGCACGCACCATTGCGCGCCGTCGCCGCATGCGCCGGCGCGGCCGCGATACCGATGGCTGCCCCGGCGAGCAGGGCCGAGGTGCCGATGACGGCGGCGGCTCGGTTCAGACCTGAACGTGTGGTGACCATTTTCAACACTCCTCTGACGTGGTCGGCTCCGTGCGGAACGTCATCCACCATCGCGACCACCACTGCGAATCCGCTGCGGCCGGTTCGCAGCGCCGCACCGGATCATCGCAGCGCCATGACGCGCGTGCGGGTCGCAGCAGTCGCTCAGGAGTTGGTGAGACCCGACGTGGCCAGGTAGAGCGTGCCGGCGCCCGACGCAGTCGCCGGACCGTCGGCGGCACCGAGGAAGCAGGACTCCCCTGGCGCCAGCTCGAACTCTTCGCCCGCACACGACAACGAGACGGAACCGTGCAACGCCAATGCGATTCGCGGGCGGTCGGGCGCGGGAAGGACGACCGGTTCCGCCGCCGGTTCGACGACGTGCAGCTGGAAGTGGGGCACTTCCGCGGGGAAGGAGTGGATCCGCCCGGGAGTCGGGCGCTCGGGCACCATGGCGCGGTCCGAGTCGACGATGCGCAGCAGCTCGTCGATGTTGATCGGCTTGGGAGTCAGCCCGGCGCGGACGATGTTGTCCGAGTTGGCCAACAACTCGACACAGGTGCCGTGCACGTAGGCGTGCAGCACGCCCGGCGGCACGAAGATGTAGTCGCCGGGCTCCAGCACGCGGTGCACCATGAGCAGTAGCACCACCAGACCGATGTCGCCCGGGAACTGCTCGGCGATCCGCAGCATCGCGTCGAACGACTGGGCGTCCGGCCCGGTCAGCCGCGCGCCGCAGGCGGCGACGACCTCGTCGACGAGCGCACGCTGGAGCTCGCGGTCGGCGCGCAGGATGTCAGCCAGCAGCGTTGCAACCGGTGCCTGTTCGTCAGCGACTGCCTGCAGCATCGCGGTGAGCGACGGCACACCGAGCAGGTGGACGACGCGGCGGATGTCGTCATACGGCCGCAGACCGGCGAAGATCTCGAACGACGTGACGGCCAGCAGCGCCTCGGGCTTGGGCCACCTGTCGGCGTAGGTGCCCGGTGCCGCGGCGAGCGCCTGCCCGGCGTTCGGGTGTGCCTGGATGGAGAGCGCGGTCTGCGGCGCGAGGATCTTCAGCAGGAAGGGGAAGCGTCCGCCGAAGTGGCGGGCCACCTGGGGCCCGAGCGTGGCGATGGGGTCCTCGGCGACGAGCCGGTCGAGCGTGACGTCACGGATGCCGGACGGTGCGGCCTCGTGTGCGCCCATCCACAGCTCCGCCTCGGGCTCGGCGGTCGGCGATGGGCGTCGGGTCAGTTCCGCGAGCACGGTGCGCGAACCCCAGGCGTAGGTCTTGATCTGCGGGCGCAGCCGACCGAGCACCGGCGTGGACCAGCGCGCCATCTCCCCTTCGATCACGGCAGGCGGTGTCCTGTCACCACGATCCGTAGGGTCCCCGGTTGTTCCCCTGGGCGCGCCCGGTCACCTGCTGCAGCGCAGGGCGCACGTCGGCGAGGTAGACGCCCGCTGCCACCACGGCGGCGATCTCGAAGATGCTGATCGGCGACAGGATCATCAGGAAGCCGATCAGGGACGCGACGCCGGTGATCGCCAGCCACGCCGGCTTGCTCAGCTTGCCGGCGGCTGTGAATGCGTCGGACCGTTGCCGGACGCAGTCGACGAGCGCGAAGAGCTGCATCGCGAAGAGCGCGACGCCGAGGACGATCGCGACGGTCTCCTGCAAGTGCACCAAAGCTCCCATGCTGTCAGCCTAACGCCGCGGATGGCCGTCAACTGTGAGTTCACCGTATGACGGCGGTGACCGCGCCCACCGGCTCCCCGTGTCCCAGCACGTCGGCGTGCCCCAGCTCGTCGACCGCGGGGCCGGTCACACCGGCACGCCGCAGCAGCTCCGCCATGACGACGGGACGGGCCCGCTGGCCACCGTCGGCGATCTTCACCACGAGACCGCGTCCGTCGGAGAGGCCCACGGCATACACCGCCTCGGCGCCGTCCTTGGCGATCAGCCCGTCGACGCCGTTGATCAGTTTGGTGACGTCCCGCGTGCTGCCGCCGAGGTATTCGGGATGCTCGCGGATGGCGTCCCGCACGGTCGCCTCGTCCGTGCCGGCCTCGGCGGCGGCGAGCGCCCCGAAGGCGCGGGCCAGCCCGGCCGGCGAGATCGCCACGACCGGGGCGCCACAGCCGTCCACCGCGACAGCAGCGATCTCCTCGTGCGCGAGTTCGCTGATCGTCGCGGCCATCGCCTGCTGCAGCGGGTGCTGGGGGTCACGGTAGGTCGCGGTGTCCCAGCCGTTCACGACGCACGTGGCGAGCATGGCGGCGTGCTTGCCGGAGCAGTTCTGTGTGATCGAGGTCGGACCGTTGCCCTCGCGGAGCCACTGGATGCGGGTCTGTTCGTCATACGGCAGGTCGGGGGTGTTCTGCAGGTCGGCCTCGGTGAGGCCCGCACCGGCGAGGATCGCCCGGACTCCGTCCAAGTGGAACTGCTCGCCGGAGTGACTCGCGCTGGCCAGCGCGACGAATTTCGGCTCGAGCCGCAGCCCGCTGCGCAGCATCGCGAGGGTCTGCAGCGGCTTGTTGGACGAGCGCGGGAAGCACGGCGCGGTGACGGCACCGAGCGCGACGTCGATCTGCCCGTCGGGGCCGGTGATGACGGCGACGCCGCGGTGCACGGACTCGATGAAGCCGCCCCGGTCGACCTGGGCGAGGACGGGAGCGTCGGAGAGTGCGAGTAGGGATGAGGAAGCCACGGTCCCGACGATAGAGCCGTATGGCGCGGTCGCCTCCGCAGGGTTCGGCTGACGGACGCAGGCCGGCGCCGTTCGGGCGGGGTGACGTCCACAACTCGCGACCGTTGCGGGTTGTGCACGCTGATCACGAGAATCCGGTGAACAACTCGCGACCGTCGCGACTTACGCACGGCGCAGGCCGGGCGGATTCCACCGGTCTAGGCAACATCTCGAATTGAAGGAGATGTTGTGGGAGATCGTCAGAAGGGTTGTACTCGGTCGTATCCGCCGCAGGTGTGGTCGAAGTTTTTCGACTTGGT
>NZ_JBMAMH010000017.1:0-67544 GCF_058148645.1 Flexivirga sp. YIM B11880 | reverse complement strand
CGGGCCGACCGTCACCACCGTCACCTCACCCTCGGTGGCCTCCACGATCTTCAACGCCGCCTCCACCGCATACTCATCCAGCTCCGACAACAAACCATCCACACTCGAACGATCCGTCGTGTTGTCCGCACTGAACGTGCGATCCGCCTGGGCATCCGGCACGTACTTGACACAGACCACGATGTTCATGCGTCTACCGTCCTCTTCTTTCCAAGGGTGCGAGCGTCTGACTGAAGTCAGGTCCTGCGGTGGGCGCGTGGCGCCCAAGCCTGCGGCGATGGTATGCCGAGGCGGTCATGCTCGGTACGGAGAGCATGCTACCCGCAAGTAACATCGGCCGCGCCGACGGCCCGGTCAGCGGTGGCGGAGCCAGATGATGATCATGCCCACGATGGTGAGCGCGACGATGATCCACGGCGCGAGCTTGTTGAGCACGAACTGCGTGGTGGTCAGCTGCTGCCCCGGAGCGACGACATAGACATCTGACCGAGTGCCGGCGAGCAGGTCGAAGACTGCGGCTCCCACGGCGACCACGGCTCCCACCGCGAAGATCAGCCACGGCGGCAGACCCGCCACGTGATCGACGTTCTTGGCGACACCGGTCCAGCCGAGCAGGGCGACGAACATCCCGATGAGCCCGACGACGGCCACAGCGATGGCGACGACGCGGCTGCGCTCGGCAGCGGCGCTGCCAGGCTGGATCGGCGCTTCACCGGCGCTCATGCTCACCTCTGCTCTTTCTCCTCTGCCGGTCGGTACCAGCGAGGACCGGCGGTGACGCGAGAGTAACGCCAACCACCGGTCCTCCGGGCGAAATGTGGTGGGTCCTACTGCTGCTGGCGCCCCGCGGCGTCGTCCTGCACGGCCTGCGCCATCGCCTGCGCGACAGCGGGCGGCTCTGCCGACGTGGCCGCGTGGGGCCCTTCGCTGGTGACCGCCTGGTGCCACAGCTGCACCGCGGTGAGCACCATCTGGGTGGTCGACTGCACCAGCGACTTGACGTCGTCCGCCTCGGAGACGAGGTGCTCGCCGGTGACGATGAGATTGCCGTTGGCGAGACCGGTCTTGACAATGTTGAGGCTCAGCGACACGTCGTTGGCGGCGAGCAACTGCTTGGTGATGTCCTGCGGCAGGTCGTCGGTGATCTGCCACTGCCCGAAGACGCGCATCATGGCCGGCTCCCCGTCGACGCACCGCACGAAGAGCTGCTGGCCCTCGACCTTGTAGCTCACGTCGCCGTCGGCGTCGACCTCGGGCCGGAAGCCCTCGGACTGCAGTGCATCCAGCACACGCTGCTGCAGCTGGTTGCCCCCGGCCGGGGCGGAGGGTGCCGAGTTGGGCGGCGCGAAGTTGGGCAACGATGTGGGATCTGTCATACGAGCCACGCTACTTCACGCACCGGCCGGACGGCACTTCCCGGGGTCTGGCCCCAGGGGTGGCTAATCTTCCTCGAGTGTCCACGCCACTCACCGCCACCGCTCGCACGTCGCCGGACGCGCCACCACCGCTCGGCGCGACGGCGGACGACACCGGCGTCGAGTTCTGCGTGTATGCCGGAAGCGCGACGGCGGTCGACGTGTGTCTGTTCGACGAGCAGGGCACCGAGCGGCGCGTTCCGCTCCAGGAGCACGCGCACGGCATGTGGGCCGGGCACATCCCGTCCATCGGTGTCGGCCAGCTCTACGGCTACCGCGCGACCGGTCCGTGGGACCCGACCAATGGACACCGTTACAACTGCGCCAAGTTGCTGCTCGACCCCTACGCACGTGGCGTGGTCGGCGACATCGAATGGCGGCCGGAGGTTTTCGGGCACCGTGTCGACGCGGATCTCACGGGTGATCCCGACGTCCGGGACGACCGCGACAGCGCGCCATACGTCCCTCGCAGCGTGGTCGTCGGCAACGGATTCGACTGGGGCGACGACGCACCGCCGCACACGCCGTGGGACCGGACGGTCCTCTACGAAACCCACGTCCGCGGGCTCACGCACGATCTGCCCGATGTTCCGGAACAACTGCGCGGCACCTATGCCGGTCTCGCCCACCCGGCGACCATCGCGCATCTCACCCGACTGGGCGTCACCACGGTGGAGTTGCTGCCCGTCCACGCCTTCGTCTCGGAGCCGGAACTCGTCCGCCGCGATCTCGAGAACTACTGGGGCTACAACACTCTGGGGTTCTTCGCACCACATCCGGCATACGCCTCTGCGCAGTCGCCGCAGGAGGCGATCCAGGAGTTCAAGGGCATGGTGAAGCTGCTGCACGCCGCCGGCCTCGAGATCGTCCTCGACGTGGTCTACAACCACACCTGTGAGCAGGGCAGCGGAGCGGGCGCCACGTTGTCGTGGCGGGGGCTGTCCTCGGCGACCTACTACCGGCTCGACGAGCGAGGCAGCGACGTCGACGTCACCGGGTGTGGCAACACCCTCGACATGCGTCACCCGGAAACCATTCGGATGGTGCTGGATTCGTTGCGTTACTGGGCAACCGAGATGCACGTCGACGGCTTCCGCTTCGACCTCGCTCCGGCACTCGCTCGCGGTGCCGACGACGCGTTCCAGCCCGACCACCCGTTCCTGGTGGCACTGCGAACGGACCCGGTGCTGTCGCGGGTGAAGCTGATCGCAGAACCGTGGGACGTCGGGTCGCACGGCTGGCGCACCGGGCAGTTCCCGGCGCCGTTCGCCGACTGGAACGACCGCTTCCGCGACACCGTCCGCAACTTCTGGCTGGTCGATCTCGCGGGTGACGGGGCCGGCCACTCCGGACACGGCGTGAGTGACCTGGGCACGCGGATCGCGGGCTCCCGGGACCTCTTCGCGTCCCGCTCGCCGCTGGCGTCGATCAACATCGTCACGACGCACGACGGCTTCACCGGCGCCGACATCACGGCATACAACCGCAAGCACAACGACGCCAACGGGGAAGGCGGCCGGGACGGCAGCGACGACAACCACTCGTGGAACTTCGGCGTGGAAGGACACGACGGCGCGGGGCCGGACATCGAGGCATCCCGCCGACGCGCTCTGCGCAACCTGCTCGCGACGATGTTCACGTCGGCCGGTGTGCCCATGCTGCTGGGCGGCGACGAGTTCGGCCGGACCCAGCGGGGCAACAACAACGCCTATTGCCAGGACAACCAGATCAGTTGGTACGACTGGCAGTTGGCGCCATGGCAGGACGACCTGACCGACACCACGGCGTTCCTTGCCGAACTGCGCGCAGCGCACCCGGTATTGCGGCAGCGCCGGTTCTTCCCCGGCGACCCGATCGACGGGGACGCGCTCGCCGCGCTGCACTGGCACGGTGCCGACGGGTCGATCATGACGGCGCAGGAGTGGAACGACGGCAGCACGCGCACGCTCCAGGTCGTCTTCGACGGCTCGGACGTCGGTGACGACCGGATCCTGCTGGTGCTGCACGGCGGCGCGCACGACCGGACGATACGTCTGCCCGCCCAGACCGGCGTCACCCGGTGGGAGCTGGCATGGAGCAGTAGTTCCGAGCGCCCCGACGAACTGCCCAGCACCGCGGTCTCCGTGGGTGGCGACTTGCCGGTGCAGGCGGGCTCGTTCGCGATTCTCATCGGGGCGTGACGGCGGGGGTTGGCGGTGATGGTCCGCCGGGCCGGCGACATTCCCGCACACAGCCCGCGACCGTCGCGACTTATCCGCAACCACGGAATCTCAGCACCCTCCGCACGACCCGCTACTCGACCTCGTGGGTCCGGATGACGTCGCGATACCAGTCGAAACTGGCCTTCGGAGTGCGCTGCAGGGTGTCGTAGTCCACGTGCACCAGGCCGAAACGCGGCTGGTAGCCACGGGCCCACTCGAAGTTGTCCATCAGCGACCACAGGTAGTAGCCGCGGATGTCGACGCCCTTGGCCATCGCACCCTTGACGGCCTTCAAATGGTCACTGACGTAACGGATCCGGTCCTGGTCGTCGACCCTCCCGTCGCTGCCGACGATGTCGGGACAGGCGATGCCGTTCTCGGTGATGTAGATGGGCGGGAGTGCATCGCCATACGTCTCGCGCAGCCAGGTGAGCAGGTCGGTGAACGCGTTCGCGTCGACCGGCCAGCCCATCTCGGTGAGGTACTCCCCCTCGTGGTGGACCGCTTCGAAACCGAGGTCGGACGCCGCGCGACGGGCCGGGTCCGGCTCGTCCGGCGCGACAGCGCCCGGTCGACTGGGGAAGTAGTAGTTCACGCCGAGAAAGTCCAGCGGCTGGTGCGCCGTGGCGAGGTCCCCGTTCCGGATCCACGAGAAGTCGGTGATCGGCGCCCACACCTCCCGTGCGTGCTCGGGATATCTCCCGGCGAGCACCGGCTCGGTGAAGATCAGGTTGCCGATCAGCAAGTTGCGCCGGGCCGCCTCCACATCCTCGGGTGAGTCCGAGACGCGCTGCACCGACACGAGATTCAGCGTGATGCCGACCTGGGCGTCCGGTGCGGCAGCACGCACTGCTTGGGCTGCGAGTCCGTGGCCGAGCAGCAGGTGGTGGGCGGCTTTGAGCGCACCCTCCCCCTCGTGGGCGCCCGGCGCGTGCACACCTTCGGCATAACCGAGCATCGACGAGCAGTACGGCTCGTTGAGGGTGATCCACCGCTTCACCCGGTCACCCAGGTGCTCGGCGGCCACGGCGGCATACTCCGCGAACCGCTCGGCGGTCGCACGCTCCCGCCAGCCACCCTTGTCCTCCAGCGCCTGTGGGAGATCCCAGTGGTAGAGCGTCACCATCGGATCGATGCCGGCACCGAGCAACTGGTCGACCAGCTTGTCGTAGAACGCGAGTCCGGCGGCGTTGACCTGTCCGTCGTCCGGTTTGATCCGCGGCCAGGCCAGCGAGAAGCGATAGCTGTCCAGGCCGAGCCGTTTCATCAGCTCGACGTCCTCGCCGAAGCGGTGGTAGTGGTCGCACGCGACATCGCCGGTGTCGCCCTTGGCGACCTTGCCCGGCGTGTGGCTGAAGGTGTCCCAGATGGACGGCTTCCGGCCGTCCTCGCTCACCCCGCCTTCGATCTGATAGGACGCGGTGGCTGCCCCGAAGACGAAATCGGCTGGGAACTGGACGGTCACAGTGATGCTCCTTGAGGATTGGTCGTGGCGCTCTGGTCATCGGGCGGCGTCAGCCGCGTGTCGGGAAGCTGGACGACGGCGACTTCGTATGGCGCGAGCCGTTGGACGCCATACGAGCCGACCTGGACGTCATCGTCGGATCCGTTGACCAGCCAGGCGAATTCGCGACCATCCCGATGGCTGAGCCCATCGGTCAGCACCCGTGGATCGGCGACCGTGATCGGCCGGTTGACGCCGGCGGCGGCCGACAGCGCGTCGTACAGCCGCCAGGTGTCCTCCGGATTGACGCGCGGCGAGTGCGCCGCGAAGTACTCGACCGGCAGCGTGCAGAGGACCGCCTGACCGGCACCGTGCCGCTTGCGGGTCAGCACCGGCCGGTCGTGCTGGTCGACGGCGAGCACGTCGGCGTCGAGCGGCTCCACCGGCAGGATGCTGCGACCACCCGGCGAGCCGGCAGCGGCGAAACACAGCGTGTCGCCGGCGCGCAATGATCCGAAGTCCGTCAGGACACGGGCCTCCACGACGTCGTCCTCGACCGGCTCCACCATGCCGTAGCGCAGCATGTGGCGAACTCCGAAGGTCGACTCCAGACCGGTCCACCACGGTCCACGCTGCATCGGTGAGTCGCCCAATCCGTAAGACACGTAGACCGTTTGACCGTTCGCCGCTAGTTCGGCCAGATGATGCCAGGTGGGCACCGTGAGCGCCTTCACCGAGGGGACGAGCACCAGTCGCGCCTCCGCCGGCACGGGGTCCGGGTCCCGGACGAACGCCGGGCCGATGCCCGCCTCGCGGCAGGCGACATACGCCTGCTCGAGCGCGGCGACGATGTCGGTGCGTTCGCGCTCCTCGAACGTCCAGTGCTCCGGTCCGTCCAGGTATGACGGAACGAGTAGCGCCACCTGCGTCGACCACCGTGTGCAGTGTGGCAGGTCGAGCTGGTCGACCAGCCGCCGGAAGGTCGTGATCTCGTGCAGCTGCGGCTTGGCCGCCCCATCGGCCCGCGTCAGCCCGAAGTGCAATTCGAACGGGTGGTGCCGGTAGGGGTCCTGCTCGGGCAGATTGTCGAAATCGGTGTTGTTCCAGGCAAGCCAGCCGGTCGCACCGGCGAGCAGCGTCGTGTGCAACACCTGCCGGTAGTACTCGGCGGCATGCGCATCCGAGGCGAAGTCGGAACTGACGCCGAACTCCTCCAGCACGACCGGCAGCCCTGCCACACTTGCCAGTTCGCACACGAACGCCGCGCGCAGATGCTGCCGGACCACGTCGTCGCCCATCGGATAGACGTGCGGCCCGACGAAATCGGTCATCGTGGCCAGATCGCGCACGCTGAAGCCGTTGTCCTTGCCGGTGACCTCTTGACCCCACGCGCCGTCGCCGAAGGACACCGGCCGCACCGGGTCGCCGGCCCGGATCGCGGTCACCATCAGGTGCGCCCACGCNGCCAGATCGCGCACGCTGAAGCCGTTGTCCTTGCCGGTGACCTCTTGACCCCACGCGCCGTCGCCGAAGGACACCGGCCGCACCGGGTCGCCGGCCCGGATCGCGGTCACCATCAGGTGCGCCCACGCCGTGACGTCGGCGCGCGCCGCGGGGCCGCCGTAGATCGGCATCTCGTTGGACACCAGCCACCCGACGATCGCCGGGTGGCCCGTGAAGCGCGTAGCCACCTGGGTCAAGTAGCGCGACTGCTGCGCGACCAGCCAGGTGTCGGTGTAGAGGTCACGGTCACCGCGCCACGACGGATCCCAGTTCTCCCCCGACATATGACCGACGAGAAACGTTGGGATCGTGTGCATTCCGAGCTCGACGTGCAGGTCGAGAAACCGCCGGTAGCGGTCCAGGACCGCTTCGTCGAGCACCCCGGGCTGCGGCATCGCGTGCGGCCAGAAGAGGAACGAGCGCGTCACGTCCAGACCGGCCTCGGCCATGGCGGTGAGCTCCGCACGCACCAACGGCTCGTCGTACGAGTGCCACATGAAGGGCCCGCCGCCACGCGACCAGAAGTTGCTGCCGAACCACACCTGCGGCTCGCCCGACACCTCGACGAATCGCATCGGCCGCTCGACGCCGGCCCTCACTTGTCCTGCCGCGCCTCTGCCCTCGGCTCCGGTCCTCGCTCCGCTGCGATCCTCGCCGCGGTCGGCGCTCATTTGACGGCTCCAGCGGTCAGGCCGGCGACGAGGTAGCGCTGCAGCAGCAGGAACGCAATGACGATGGGAACGCTGACGACCAATGACGCAGCCATGACCTGATTCCAGTAGACGTTGATCTGAGTGGAGTAGCTCTGCAGCCCGATCGCAAGGGTCTCCGTCGAGGTGTTCGTCATCTGCGACGCGAAGAGCACCTCACCCCACGAGGTCATGAAGGAGTAGACCGCCACCGCGATGACGCCCGGGCGGGCCGCCGGCAGCACCACTCGGAACAGCGTGCCCAGCGTGGACGCACCGTCGACCCGTGCTGCCTCGTCCAATTCCCTTGGTATGCCGTCGAAATAGCCAGCAAGCATCCAGATCGCGAACGGCAACGAGAACGTCAGATAAGTAATGATGAGACCGACGCGGGTCTGATAGAGCAGCGTGAACCCCAGCAGCTTGTCGATGTTGACGAAGATCAGGAAGAGCGGCAGCAGGAAGAGGATGCCGGGGAACATCTGGGTCGACAGGATAGTCGTGGTGAACACACTGCGGCCCCGGAAGGTCCAGCGTGACACCGCATAGCCGGCGAAGATCGCGACGATGACACTGAGCACCATCGAGATCGAACAGACGACGAGGCTGTTGAAGAAATACCGCCCGAGCGGCACGGTGCTCCAGATGTCCTTGAACGGCTGGAAGGTCACGTGACTCGGCCACCACTCGAACTTGCCCTGCACATCGCCCAGCGGCTTCACCGAACTGGTGAAGAGCACCCACATCGGCACGAGCACGAAGAGGGTCAGCACGGTGAGGATGACGACGCGAAACACCCTGAAGGACAGCGGTTCACGCACGGCGCGACCTCCGGTTGAAGACGAGCAGGTAGGCGCCCGTGACCACGAGCAGGAAGACGAGCAGGAGCACCGACATCGCCGACCCGAAGCCGAAGTCCCAGTTGACGAACGACGCGCCGTAGATGTGCACGGAGATGATGTCGGCCGACTTCGGGGGCTGAGCGCCGAAGAGCACGAACGGCGTGTTGAAGTCGTTGAACGTCCAGAGGAAGAGCATCAGGATCATCACCAGGTTGACCGGCCGCAGCGCCGGCATGGTGATGTAGCGGATCTGCTTCCAGATGCCGGCTCCGTCGACGGACGCGGCGTCATACACATCGTCGGGGATGTTCTGCAGCCCGGCGAGCAGCATCAGGAACGCGAACGGCCAGGAGCGCCAGACCGCAACGACGACCATCGACCAGAAGGCGTTGCTGCCGATCAGCCAGAAGCTCTCGCCGTTCGTGACGCCGAGCGACTGCAGCACGTGGTTCACCAAGCCGTTGTCCCGCTGCAGCATGAAGCTCCACGTCATGATCCCGGTGTAGATCGGCATCGCATACGGCACGAGGAACAACGTGCGGAAGAAGCCGCGGCCGCGGAAGTTGCGGTGCAGGACGAGCGCGGCCGACATGCCGAGCGACCACGAGATCCCCACCACCAGAACGGTGTAGAGGCAGGTGACCTCGAAAGAGTGCAGGAAGCTGTTGCCGATCGGCGAGGAGAAGTCGAGTGCGAGCTTGTATGAGGCCAAGCCCCTCCACGGCGCCGTCGACCAGTTCGCGATGTAGGACTGGGTCAGCCCCACGAACGACATCCACACGCCGACGACCATCGGCACGATGTGGATCAGCAGTTCGAGGACGATCGCCGGAGCGATCAGCACGTAGGGAGTGAACCGGCGGGCGTTGCCGCGCCCGCCGGCTCGCTTCGCGGTAGGTGGAGCAGGTCGCCGGTCGGTGTCCCGATCGCCGCCCCGCTCCACCGTGGAGTTCGACGACATCAGCCGGCGGAGGCCATCTTGTCCTGCGCCTGCTGCAGCGCGGCCTTGATGTCACTCTCCGACGGCGCCTTCCCGGTCGCGGCCTGGGCGATCAGCTGGTTGACCGCGTTGCCGATATTCGTCTCGAACTGGGACTCGTTGGCCACCAACGGCAGCGGCACCGCCTTGGTTGCCAGAATGTCCTGGAACGTCTTGGCCTCGGTGGCGTTCTTCGTGAAGTTCGGCGTCATACCGGCCACGACGGGCAGTGCGGCGAACGGCACGTCGAGGATTTTCTGCTCCGCCTCGCTGGTCATGAACTTCACGAACTTCAGGGCCGCGTCCTTGTTCTTCGTGTTCTTGAAGATGGACAGGTTGATGCCGGCCACGAAGCTGGCGACGTCCTTCTTGCCGGCCGGTGCCGGGATCGCGACGACGCCGTAGTCACTGGTCTTCATGCCGTCGGCGACGAGCGTGTTGTCGGCGTTGTTCTGGCTCATCAGCATGGCCGCCTTGCCCTTGGCGAAGTCGCCGGGCGCCTCCGGGCCGTTCTTGTACTGGACGCTGCTGGGGTTGACGACCTTGTTACTCATCAGGTCGACATACTGCTTCACGCCGGCGACCATGCCGGGCGAGGTGAAGTCGGCCTTGCCGCTGGAGTCGAACGGGTCGGCACCGTGCTGCTGACCGAAGATGAAGGCGAAGTGCACGCTCTCGGTGTAGCTGCCGCCCTCCATCGCCATGCCGTAGGTGCCCTTGCTCGGGTCGGTCAGCTTCTTGGCGTCGGTCTGCAGCTCCTCCCACGTCGTCGGCGGCTTCAGGCCGGCGTCGGCGAACATCTTCTTGTTGTAGTAGAGGCCGTAGACGAGCGAGTAGAGCGGCACGGAGGTCGGGTCCTTGCCCTTGGCGCCACCGGTTGCGAACGACGCCGGCACGAATTTCGACTTGCCGCCGATCGCGTTGAGCGCGCTGGAGTCGAAGGGCAGGAATGCGCCGGTCGCCTGCAGCGAGGGCGCCCAGGTGTTGCCGATGTTGAGCACGTCCGGGCCCTTGCCGCTCGAGGTCGCGGCGAGGATCTTGTTGAGCAGATCCGGCCACCCGATCACCTGGAGATTGACCTTGATGCCGGTCTGCTTCTGGAACTTCTTCAGCTCCGGCCCCAGGACCTGCTTGTCGACATCGATCGACGATCCCTGGTTGCTCGCCCAGTAGGTCAGCGTGGTGCCGGAGCCGGACCCGCCGCTCGAGCCACTGGACCCGGAACTGCCACCACATGCGGCCGTACTGGCGACCATCGCCACGATTGCCAGGGCTGGAATGAGACGTCTCTTCACGATTGAACCCTCCGGGGCCACCCGCGCGACACCTTGTCGCGCGGCTCACATCACACCACTTACGCGAGTAAGTGCGATAGATGCGTTATTCAATCGTTACCTCGGAATCGACAGGGGCCGGTCAGCGCACGGGACCGGAGCTGGCCCGCTCGCGCAACTGCGATCGCGGAACGGCGACCAGTCCCGGTTGCCGGCCGGCGACCAGCTCCAGCAGGGTCTCGGCCGCTTGCCGGCCGTAGGCCTGGTTGTCCCGGTAGAGCGCGGTCAGCTCAGGGTCGACCGCCCGAGTGAGTGGCGAATCGTCCCAGCTGACAACGGAAAATTCGTCGGGGACCGACCGGCCCAGTTCACGCAGCAGCTTCACGCCGGCCACCGACATGTGATCGTTGCCGAAGATGAGCGCGGTCGGCTGCTCCGGCTCTTCGAGCAGCCGCTGCACCGCAGCCCGTGCATCCTCGGGCGCATAGCTGCCTTCCACGGTGATCAGGGACATTCCGTGCCGCGCTGCCGCCTGCCGCACCCCGCGCTGCCGTCCCCGCTCGTGCACGAACTCCCGAGGTCCGCTCACGTGGGCGATCCGCCGGTGACCCAGCGCGGCCAGATGGTCGACGATCAATGCTGCGTCGCCGGCCTGGTCGGTCCAGATGCACGGCAGCGAGATGCCCTTGCGAGGACCGCCGCAGAGGACCGCGGGCAGTCCGATCTCCTCGACGGCGGCCAGCCGCGTGTCATGGTGGCGCTCGTCGACGAGGACCACACCGTCGATGCGTCCCTCGCCCCACCAACGCCGGTAGGTTGCGATCTCCAGCTCCGGGACATCGCCGATGACGCGCAGCAACAGACTCCAACCACGCTGAGCCAGAACGCTTTCCACGCCTGCGAGGAACTCGAAGAAGAACGAGTCGACGGCGAAGGTGTCGGTCGGCCGGGACAACGCCAGACCGATCACCTTGATGTCCGACCCCATCAGGGCCCGCGCGCTGGCGCTCGGGTGCCAGCCGAGGTCGACCGCGAGTTTCAGGACCCGTTCCCGGGTGTCCGCGGCGACGCCCGGCTGCCCGTTCAGCGCATAGGAGACCGCCGCGCGTGAGATGCCCAACTGCCGAGCGATGTCGGCCATGGTGGCTTTGGCGGCCATCGAAACTCCCTCGTCCTCGCCGAATTGAGCGAAGTTTACTTACTCCCGTCAGCTGGGACGAGGACGTGAGTGTGGCGAATGTGCCGCAACCACAGCAGACCGAGGACGGGCAGCACCAACGGGACGTAGCCGTAGCCCTGGCCGAACTTCGACCACACTGTCGTGTCACCGGCACTGCCGGCTGCCACGAAGGCCGCCTTGTCGGCATACGACCAGATGCCGACCGCGAGCACACCGAAGAGCTCGAAACTTATCGTTCCCAAAGCAATCCGCTCGCTGGTCCGGTTGCCACGGGCAAGCGCAACGGTGGCGACGCAATAGACGACCGCGGCCACCGCGGACAACCAGTAGGGCAGGTGCTGGTCGGGCCAGGTCTGGGCGATCTGCATGATCGAGCGGCCCGTCGCCGCGAGAGCGAAGAGCCCGTAGACGGCGACCAGCATCCGGCCGGGTCCGGTGTTGACGCGCTCCGGGCGTATGGGTTGGGTGCTGATGGCTACGCTCCGTTCCAGAGTTGCAAGAGCCGCCCGACCATCACCAGGAGGCCCAGGGTCGCGACCAGCAACACGCCGGTCCCCCACCGGGATTCACGCTCGGCGATGCCCCAGAAACCGGCGACCGGCAGCACGCACACCAGACCGGCCAGGTAGGCGATGAACAGTCCCTTGGACATGTGCGCGTTCGCGTCGCCGATCCGTACGACGCCGACGACGAGTTGGGCGACCACCGCGAGCTCGGCGGCACAGGCCAGGTAGAACATCGGGTTGTCGACCGGCCGACCGCGCGCCGTCAGGTATGCCGCGTAGATGGCCAGGACCGCGAGGAGTGCGACGAGCAGGACCGTCAGGGGCAGGAGCACCCGCACATCGTACGGAGTCGACCGGCCCAGCGATCACGCAGCGCGACCATCCACCATGATCGAGACCTCGGTAGCAATCGGCAAGGAGATGACATGGCGCGGTGGCAGCAAGCAACGGCCCTGGCGGCGGGGTCCCTGATCGGACTCGCGGCGCGTGACCTGGTGCAGCGGCAGCACTCGGTGCTGCGCAACTACCCGGTGGTCGGCCATCTGCGCTATCTGCTCGAGGACATCCGGCCGGAGATCCAGCAGTACTTCATCGAGCGCAACTGGACGGGCGGCCGTTCGATCGGGACACCCGGTCGATCGTCTACCAGCGGGCGAAGGGCACCCTCAACGAGCAGCCGTTCGGCACCGAGCGCGACGTCGACAGCGCCGGCTACGAGGCGCTGGTGCACTCGACGGCGCCGTTGGAGCGGCCGGATAGTCCGCCACGCGTCCGCGTCGGTGGCCCGGACTGCACCCAGCCCTACGACATGTCGTTGCTCAACGTGTCCGCCATGAGCTTCGGAGCCTTGTCCGCCAATGCGATTCGCGCCCTCAACAAGGGAGCGCAGCGCGGCGGGTTCGCGCACGACACCGGCGAGGGCGGCCTGACGCCATACCACCTGGAGAACGGCGGCGACCTGGTCTGGGAGCTCGGCTCGGGCTATTTCGGCGCGCGGACCGAGGACGGCGACTTCGACCCCGACCAGTTCCGTGACAAGGCGGCGGACGACCGGGTGAAGTGCGTGTCGCTCAAGCTGAGCCAGGGCGCGAAGCCCGGCATCGGCGGCGTGCTACCAGCGGCCAAGGTCACCGCCGAGATCGCCGAGTTCCGCGGAGTGCCCGAGGGACAGAAATGCGTCAGTCCGGCACGCCACAAGGTCTTCACCACGCCCGTCGAACTCATCGAGTTCATCGCGACGATGCGCGAACTCAGCGGCGGCAAGCCCGCGGGCTTCAAGCTGTGCGTCGGCTCCCGCCAGGACGTCCTCGCGATCTGCAAGGCGATCCGGGAGGTCGGCACGGCACCGGACTTCATCATCGTCGACGGCTCCGAAGGAGGCACCGGCGCTGCACCCCTGGAGTACGAGGACCACGTCGGTATGCCGCTCACCCACGGCCTAATGACCGTACACAACGCCCTGGTCGGCACCGGGCTGCGCGACAACATCAAGCTCGCCGCGAGCGGCAAGATCGCGGGCGGCGCCGATCTCGTGAAACGGCTGATCCAGGGAGCCGACTACACCAACGCCGCCCGCGCGATGATGATGGCGATCGGCTGCATCCAGGCACAGGAATGCCACACCGGCAAGTGCCCGGTCGGCGTGGCGACCCAGAGCAAGTGGCGGGCCCGCGCGCTCGACGTGCCCGAGAAGAGCGAGCGCGTCTACCGCTACCACAAGGCCACCGTCGAGCAGGCCGCCCAGATCATGGCGACGCTCGGCGTTCGCGAGCCGCACGAACTCAGCCCGCACATGCTGCGGCACAACATCTCGCCCAACGAGAGCCGCAGCTATGCGGAGCTGTTCACCTGGCTGCGACCCGGCGAATTGCTCGACGACGCACCGGAGAGCTGGCGGGTGGACTGGGAGGCTGCGAGCGCGGACGCCTTCACCCCGCAGATCTCGCGCTACCGCGCGGCGCAGGCCGCCGTCGTCTGACGGCGGCCCGGGTGCCGTTGCCCACCCGAAGAGGGGCAGCGGAGGTCAGGCGTTGACGACGAGTCCCAGCTCCGCCGGGCCGGCGAGCCCGGGGTGCCGTGGCAGCACCCGCACGCTGTACCCGAAGGCACCGGACCGGCCGAGGCTCAACGTGCCCTCGAACTTCGCGCGCCCGTCGCCCAGGTCCTCGACCGGGTAGATCTCGGTCGTGTCGGCATCGAGCAACTCGTCACTCTCGCTCGCCCGGCCGTGGACGATCTGCACCAGCACCTGGTCGGGGCGCAGGCCGGCGAGCGCGACATACGCCCGGACGGTCAGCCGGTCGCCGATCACCGGGGCATCGGTCACACCGTCGGCCTCGACGTGCTCGATCCGCAGCTGCGGGAACGCGTCCTGCGCTTCGCCGACGTATGCCGCGAGGCTCTTCGCCAGCGCGAAGTCCTCGTCCGCGGCGGCCCGGCCGGCCACGGCCGCGGGCGTGTAGAGCTTGGTCGTGTAGTCGCCCACCATCCGCGTCGCGAGGACCTTCGGGCCGAGCACGCTGAGCGTGTGCTCCACCATCTCCAGCCAGCGCTGCGGCACGCCCTCGCCGTCCACGTCGTAGAAGCGGGCCGCGACCTGGGTCTCGATCAGGTCGTAGAGAGCGCCCGCTTCCAGGTCGTCGCGCCGGTCCGGGTCCATCGTGGAGGACTCGGTGTCGCGCGACGGGTCGGCGGACGGGATCGCCCAGCCGTTGCTGCCGTCGAACCACTCGTCCCACCAGCCGTCCAGGATCGACAGGTTGAGCCCGCCGTTCAGCGCGGCCTTCATGCCGGAGGTGCCCGACGCCTCGTAGGGTCGCAGCGGGTTGTTCAGCCACACGTCGACACCCGGCATCAGGAATTGCGCCATCTGCATGTCGTAGCCGGGCAGGAAGACGATCCGGTGCCGTAGCTTCGGGTCGTCGGTGAACTGCACCATCTCCTGGATCAGCTTCTTACCGGTCTCGTCGGCCGGGTGCGACTTGCCGGCGATCACCAGCTGCACCGGGCGCTCGGGGTCCAGCAACAGCTTCGCGAGGCGCTCCGGATCGCGCAGCATCAGCGTGAGTCGCTTGTATGTCGGCACACGCCGCGCGAACCCGATGGTCAGCACGTCGGGGTCGAGCAGACCCGAGATCCAGCCGAGTTCGGCGTGGCTGGCGCCGCGGGTCTGTGCGGAGGCACGCATCCGCGCCCGGACGTCCTGGACCAGCTGCGCGCGCAGCTCGCGCTTCACGGCCCAGATCTCCGCACGGGGCACCCGGCCGATCCGGTCCCAGCCGATGGCCTCGCGGACGTCGGTCTCCCCGAGGTACTTGCGGCCCAGCTCGATGACCCGCGGATCCATCCAGGTCGGAGCGTGAACTCCGTTGGTGATGCTGGTGATCGGCACTTCGTCGGCGCCGAACCCGGGCCACAGGACGTCGAACATCGAGCGGCTGACCGCTCCGTGCAGCTCCGAGACGCCGTTGCTGCGCTGGGCCATGCGCAGGCCCATGACGGCCATGTTGAAGATGCCGTGCTGGCCGCCCTCGTAGTCCTCGGCGCCGATCGGCAGGATCGCGTCGACCGGCACACCGGGGAGTTCGGCCGTGCCGCTGAAGTGCGCGTGCACCCGCTGGGCGTCGAAGCGGTCGATGCCGGCCGGGACCGGGGTGTGCGTCGTGAAGACGTTGCTCGCGCGCACGACCTGGCGAGCCTGCTCGAAGTCCAGGCCCTGCCCCTTGACCAGTTCGCTGATCCGTTCCAGCGACAGGAAGCCGGCGTGCCCCTCGTTGCAGTGGTAGACCTCCGGCGCCGGCGCGCCGGTCAGCCGGCTCCAGGTGCGCAGGGCCCGGATGCCGCCGATGCCGAGCAGCATCTCCTGCTCCAGTCGCTGGTCGCCGCCGCCGCCGTACAACCGGGCGGTGAGCTCGCGGGCGGAGCCGTCGTTGGCCTCGACGTCGGAGTCGAGCAGCAGCAGCGGAACGCGGCCGACCTGCGCGCGCCATACGCGGGCGTGCAGCGTGCGACCCTCGGGCAGGGCGAGCGTGATGTCGACCGGAGTGCCGTCCGCTTCGCGCAGCAGCGTCAGCGGCAGGCCGTCGGGATCCAGCAGCGGGTAGGTCTCCAGCTGCCAGCCATCGGCCGACAGCTCCTGGCTGAAGTAGCCCTCCTTGTAGAAGAGGCCGACGCCGACGATCGGGACACCCAGGTCGCTGGCCGACTTCAGGTGGTCACCGGCGAGGATGCCGAGACCGCCGGAGTACTGCGGCAGCACGTGGGTGATGCCGAACTCGGCACTGAAGTAGGCGATCGACGCCGGGGCCGGCTGCTCGTCGGAGAACTGGTCGTACCACGCCGGCGCGGTGAGGTATGTCGCCAGGCCGTCCGCCGCGGCGCGCACCCGTCCGACGAACTCCTCGTCCGCGGCGAGCGCCGCGAGTCGCTGCGGCGAGAGGCCGGCGAGCAGCGCCACCGGGTCACCGTGCACGGCCTCCCACACCGACGGATCCATCTCCCGGAAGAGGTCACGGGTGCGCTGGTGCCACGACCAACGCAGGTTGGTCGCGAGGTCCGACAACGGCGCCAGCTGCTCCGGCAACGCGGTCCGCACATTGAAACGACGAATAGCTCTCACGTGAGGAGATCGTAGGGCCGGATCCGCCACATGCGAATTCTTTCTGCGCCATGGCGGCGTCGCTCTCCCGCGCGCCATGGGCGACAGGTGTCACTCACGGCCCGGGATCTTGTAGCGTCGCCCAGGTGATTGAAAAGCAGCCGGTTGCCGCGAAGCTGCCGACCACCCCTGCCGCCGCCACGTCGACGTCCGTGCCGTCGCGTCCGGTCGGACGGATCCCCGCTCTCAACGTCCGCCCGACCGTCGGCGACGGTGACTTCCCGACCAAATCTGTTGTCGGAGAGTCGTTTACCGTCACCGCAACGGTGTTCCGGGAAGGACACGACGCCGTCAATGCGTCGGTCGCGATCACCGACCCCGATGGCGTCGTCCGGCACGTGCCGATGACCTGCACCAATCCCGGACTGGACGGCTGGGCCTGCGAGATCTCCGCGGACCGTCCCGGTATGTGGTCCTACTGTGTCGAAGGCTGGTCGGATCCCTACGCGACGTGGGCCCACGACGCCGTGATCAAGATCGCAGCCGACGTGGACACCGAGCTGATGCTGGAGGAGGGCGCGCTGCTGCTCGAGCGCGCGCTGCGTGAGGTGAAGCACACCGCTGCCGACGAGGCGGCGTTGCAGGCGGCGGTCACCGGCCTGCGGAACACCGACGAGGAGCCCGGCGCCCGGATCTCCGCCGGGACGAGCGCCGGCATCCGCCACATCATGACCGCGACGCCGCTGCGCGACTACGTGTCGGCGGGCAGGTCATACGACTGGTGGGTGGAGCGCGAGCGCGCCCTCTACGGCGCGTGGTACGAGATCTTCCCCCGCAGCGAGGGCGCGCATCACGACGAGAAAACCGGCAAGTGGGTCTCCGGGACGCTGCGCACCGCGGCGCGGCGGCTGCCGGCGATCGCCGGCATGGGTTTCGACGTCGTCTATCTCACACCGGTCCACCCGATCGGCGAGACCAACCGCAAGGGTCCGAACAACACGCTGACCGCCGGCCCGGACGACCCCGGGTCCCCCTACGCCATCGGCAGCGCCGAGGGCGGGCACGACGCGATCCATCCCGACCTCGGCACGTTCGACGACTTCGACGCGTTCGTCGCCGAGGCCCGCAAGCAGGGGCTGGAGGTGGCACTGGATCTGGCCCTGCAGTGCTCTCCCGACCATCCGTGGGTGGCCGCACACCCCGAGTGGTTCACCACCCGCGCCGACGGCTCGATCGCGTATGCCGAGAACCCGCCGAAGAAATACCAGGACATCTATCCGCTCAACTTCGACAACGACCCCCAGGGCATCTACGCCGAGGTCCGGCGAGTGGTGCAGGTGTGGATCGACCACGGCATCACGATCTTCCGCGTCGACAACCCGCACACCAAGCCGGTCGAGTTCTGGCAGTGGCTGATCAGTGACGTAGCTGCTGTCGCGCCGAATGTCATCTGGCTGGCGGAGGCGTTCACGCGTCCGGCGATGATGGCCACACTGGCGAAGGTCGGTTTCCAGCAGAGCTACACCTACTACGCGTGGCGCAACGAGGCACACGAACTTCGGGAGTATGTCGAAGAACTCGCGCACGACTCCGCGCCGTACATGCGGCCCAGTTTCTGGCCGACGACGCACGACATCCTCACGCCATACATGCAGTATGGCGGACCGACCGCCTGGAAACTCCGCGCTGCGCTCGCGGCGACGCTGTCCCCCACCTACGGCATCTACGCCGGCTACGAGCTGATCGAGCACGTCGCCCGGCCCGGTGCCGAGGAGCAGATCGACAACGAGAAGTACGAATACAAGGACCGCCAGTGGGCGCGCTACGAGCCGGGCGGCGACCGGGCCGGGCAGTCCCTCGCGCCGTTCCTCAGACGACTGAACGAGATTCGCCGGCAGCACCCGGCGTTGCACTGGCTGCGCAACATCACCTTCCACCACGTCGACGACCAGCAGATGCTCGCGTTCTCCAAGCGCTTCGGCGACGACGTGATCATCGTGGTGGCCAACACCGACCCGCACTCCACGCGGGAGTCCACGGTGCGGCTCGATCTGGGCGCACTCGGGCTGGCACCCGGTGACATGTTCGTGGCGCACGAGCTGCTGAGCGACGCCAGCTGGCACTGGGGCGCCGACAACTACGTCCGGCTCGGCCCGGACACCGAACCACTGCACATCGTCCATCTCCGGAGGTTCTGAATCACCGTGACGACAGTAGGTTTCAACCTTCCGCAGCCCGGTCTGCGCCACGACCCGCAGTGGTTCCGCAAGGCGGTGTTCTACGAAGTCCTGGTGCGCGCCTTCGGTGACTCGACCGGCAACGGCTCGGGTGACTTCACCGGGCTGATCAACAGGCTGGACTACCTCCAGTGGCTGGGCGTCGACGCGCTCTGGATCCCCCCGTTCTACGCCTCACCGCTGCGCGACGGTGGCTACGACATCGCCGACTACAAGGCGGTGCTGCCGGAGTTCGGCACCCTGCCGGAGTTCACCGAGCTGGTCTCCCAGGCGCACGCCCGCGGCATACGCATCGTCACCGACCTGGTGATCAACCACACCAGCGACCAGCACCCGTGGTTCCAGGCATCGCGCTCCGACCCGGAGGGACCCTACGGCGACTACTACATGTGGTCCGACACCGACGAACTGTATGCCGACGCCCGCATCATCTTCGTCGACACCGAGGTCTCCAACTGGACCTTCGACCCCGTACGCCGGCAGTTCTTCTGGCACCGGTTCTTCTCCCACCAGCCCGATCTCAATTTCGAGAACGAGAAGGTGCACGAGGAGATCTTCGACATCGTCCGGTTCTGGATGGACCTGGGCATCGACGGTTTCCGGCTGGACGCCATCCCCTACCTCTACATCGAAGAGGGGCACAACGGCGAAAATCACCCGAGGACACATGAATTCATCGCCAAACTGAGGGCGATGGTCGACGAGGAATACCCCGGGCGGGTCCTGTTGGCGGAGGCTAACCAGATGCCCGACGAGGTGGTCGACTACTTCGGCACGCCGGAGGCGCCCGAGTGCCACATGTGCTTCCACTTCCCGATCATGCCGCGCCTCTATTACGCCTTGCGCGACGAGAAGGCCACCCGGATCCGGGAGGTGATGGCCGAGACGCCGCCGATCCCGGCGGGCGCGCAGTGGGGCACCTTCCTGCGCAACCACGACGAGCTGACGCTCGAGATGGTCACGCCGGAGGAGCGGGCCGCGATGTACGGCTGGTATGCGCCGGACCCGAGGATGCGCGCAAACGTCGGCATCCGGCGGCGTCTCGCGACGCTGCTGGACAACTCGCGCGCCGAGACCGAGCTCATCCATGCGCTGCTGCTCTCGTTGCCGGGGTCGCCGTGTCTCTACTACGGCGACGAGATCGGCATGGGCGACAACATCTGGCTGGCCGACCGCGACGCGGTGCGCACGCCGATGCAATGGACGCCGGACCGCAATGCCGGATTCTCGACCTCTGACCCTGGAAAGCTTTATCTGCCGATCATTTCCAGCCTCGTCTATCACTTCAACAATGTGAACGTCGAGGCGCAGATGGAGTCCAGCGCCTCGCTGCTGCACTGGCTGCGAGAGATGCTCGCGATCCGCAAGCAGTACCCCGTTTTCGGGCTGGGCGACTACCAGGCGGTGACCGCCGACAACGACGCCATCCTGGCCTTCACCCGCACGATCCGCCCGGAGGACGACCCGGACGACGAGATCGAGGTCCGCACGGTGCTGTGCCTCAACAACGTGTCGAGCCGGCCGCAGTCGGTCACGGTGTCCCTGCCGGAGCGCATGGCCGGCGCGAAATTGCGAGACCTGTTCGGCGGCGGGCACTTTCCGCCGGTCGGCGCGGACGGCACCGCCACCTTCACCCTCGGATCCCGTGACTTCTTCTGGCTGTCGGTGCAGGCCGGGACGGGGGACTGAACGATGGCTGTTCTCCACGCGGGGGCGACGCTGACCCCGAGCAAGCTCGAACTGCTACAGGGCTGGATCGGCGATCGGCGCTGGTATGCCGGCAAGGGCACCGAGCCGGTCCTCAGCTCGCTGGGCGCCTACCGCTTCGACGATCCCGACGGTGCGGTCGGCATCGAGGTGCACCTCGTCGTCGACTCCTCCGGTGCAGCACCGGTCGTCTACCAGGTGCCCACCACCTACCGGGACGCGCCGCTGCCCGGCTCCGACGACGCGCTCATCGGCGAGCTGGAGCACTCGGCGCTCGGGCGCCGCTATGTCTATGACGGTTGCCATGACCCGGCGTTCGTCCAGGCGCTGTTGCGCGCCATGGTCACCGGCGGGCGGCAGGCCGAGCTGGAGACCCACGACGTCGATACCGGTCGCGTCGGACACCGGGACCCGACCGTCACCGTGCGCGGCAGCGGCTACCGGCACGCGGCGGTGCCGGCGATGAGCGCCAGCCGCGTCCTGTCCGGCGAGCAGTCGAACACCTCCATCATCATCGACCTCGAGGACGACGACCCGTTGATCCTCAAGGTGTTTCGTGTGGTGCACGCCGGGGACAATCCCGACGTCACGCTGCAGACGGCGCTCACGGACGTGCGCAGCGAGCGAGTCCCGCGGATGGTCGCCTCGCTGCGCGGTGACTGGCCGTCGCCGGCCGGTGACGGTTCGCGGGCGAGCGGTGACCTGGCCTTCGCGCAGGAGTTCTTCCCCGGCGTGCGCGATGCGTGGCGTGAAGCGCTCGAGGCGGCGACCGAGGAACGGTCCTTCGCGACACCGGCCCACGCACTCGGTGCGGCGACGGCCGAGGTGCACGCCCAGTTGGCGGACACGCTGCCCTCGACCGCGAGCACCGACGCCTCGGTGGCGACGCAACTCGAGGTGATGCGGCGGCGCTTCGCGGCGGCGACGCAGGCGGTGCCTGAGCTGCAGGACAGCGCAACCGCGTTCGAGGCGCTGCTGGCCGAAGCCCGCGGCACGCAATGGCCGGCCCTGCAACGGATCCACGGCGATTACCATCTCGGCCAGGTGCTGGACGTGCCCGGTCGCGGCTGGGTGCTGCTCGACTTCGAGGGCGAGCCGTTGCGGCCCCTGGCCGAGCGCAACCAGCTGGACGTGCCGTTGCGGGACATCGCCGGGATGCTGCGTTCCTTCGACTACGCAGCCGGCTCGGTGGAGCACCGCGACACATCGGTGTCGCGGCGCGAGTGGGCGGCGCAGGCGCGTGACGCGTTCCTCGCCGGGTACAGCGCACAGAGCGGCATCGATCTCTCGGCATACCGGACCTTGATCGGGCTCTTCGAGATCGACAAGGCGGCCTACGAGGTCGTCTACGAGGCACGCAACCGGCCCGACTGGCTGGACATCCCCCGCAGCGCGATCCGCAGGCTGCTACCGGCGACGAGGAGCGAGAGCATGAGGGACGAGCAGATCAAGGTGACGAACGAGTCCACGGCGATACGGCGGGAGACGGCGGACGAACTGCTGGCCGGAAGGTATGGCGACCCCCACCGGCTGCTCGGCCCGCACGTCGGGGAATCGTCTGCGTTGGTGCGCGTTTTCCGGCCTCTCGCCCGGACCGTTCAGATCCAGCTGCCGGACGGCACGCGCACGGACCTGCACCACGACTACGAAGGCCTCTGGAGCGGCAGCCTGCCCACGGCGGAGGTGCCGGACTACCGCGTCGTGACGACGTATGACGACGGTGTCGAGCACGTCACCGACGACCCCTACCGTTTCCTGCCCACGCTCGGCGAGATCGATCTGCATCTGATCGCCGAGGGGCGGCACGAGCAGCTGTGGACCGTGCTCGGCGCGCACGTCCGGCGATACGACAGCCCGCAGGGCGTCGTGAACGGCACGTCCTTCGCGGTGTGGGCGCCGAACGCCCGCGGGGTCCGCCTGGTCGGGGACTTCAACACCTGGAACGCACAGGCACATCCGATGCGGCGGCTCAGCGGTGGCGTCTGGGAACTCTTCGTGCCGGGCGTCGGCGTCGGCGCCCGCTACAAGTTCGACATCCTGGGCCCGGACGGCGTCTGGCGCGAGAAGGCCGACCCGATGGCCGGAAAGGCCGAGGTGGCACCGGCCACCGCGTCGGTCGTGACCTCGTCGGACTACACGTGGAGCGACGGCAAGTGGCTGGAGCAGCGCGCCAGCACCCAAGCGCACCAGCGCCCGATGAGCATCTACGAGGTGCATCCGATGTCCTGGCGGCAGGGCAGGTCGTGGCGCGATCTCGCGTCCGAACTCGTTTCCTACGTCAAGGAACTCGGCTTCAGTCATGTCGAGTTCATGCCCGTCATGGAGCACCCCTACCCGCCGTCCTGGGGCTACCATGTGACCGGCTACTACGCACCCAACTCACGGCTCGGCGACCCGGACGACTTCCGGTTCCTGGTGGACTCGCTGCACCAGGCCGGCATCGGGGTGATCCTGGACTGGGTGCCGGGGCACTTCGCCACCGACGAGTGGGCACTGGCCCGGTTCGACGGGACCGCGCTCTACGAGCACCCTGACCCGCGGCGCGGATGGCATCCCGAATGGGGTTCCTACATCTTCAATTTCGGCCGTCCGCAGGTCCGCAACTTCTTGGTGGCCAACGCCATCTACTGGATGCAGGAGTTCCACGTCGACGGCTTGCGGGTCGACGGCGTGGCGTCGATGCTCTACCTGGACTACTCGCGCGCCGAGGGCCAATGGGTGCCGAACAAGCACGGCGGCCGGGAGAACCTGGAGGCGGTGCAGCTCCTGCAGGAGACGAACGCCACGGCATACCGCCGGCTGCCGGGCACGTTCATGGTCGCCGAGGAGTCCACGTCCTGGCCCGGCGTCACCAAGCCGACCAGCGCGGACGGGCTCGGCTTCGGCTTCAAGTGGAACATGGGCTGGATGCACGACACGCTCGATTACGTTGCGAAGGAACCCATTTACCGCCGGTTCCACCACGACAAGCTGACCTTCTCGCTCGTCTACGCCTGGAGCGAGCAGTTCGTGCTGCCGGTCAGTCACGACGAGGTCGTGCACGGCAAGGGCTCGCTGCTGCGCAAGATGCCCGGCAACCGGTGGGAGCAACTCGCCGGCGTCCGCGCGTTCCTCGCGAACATGTGGGCGCACCCGGGCAAGCAACTGCTCTTCATGGGCTGCGAGTTCGCCCAGGAGTCGGAGTGGGCCGACGGGCGCAGCCTCGACTGGTGGCTGCTGGACCAGCCCGCCCACCGGGGCGTCGCCGAGCTCGTCGTCGACCTCAACCGGGTCTACAAGGAGCACCCGGCGCTGTGGAAGCATGACCACGACCCGAGCGGCTTCGAGTGGATCGACGCCAACAACCGCGACGCAAACCTCTTCTCCTACCTGCGGTTCGAAGATCCCGAACGACACGGTGACGTCGTGGCCGCGGTCGTCAACTTCAGCGGTGCCGAGGCGCGCGACGTGCGCATCGGCCTGCCGCGCCCCGGGCGCTGGACCGAGACGCTCAACACCGATGCGGAGCGGTATGGCGGCGCCAACCGCGGCAACCTCGGTGGTGTCGACGCGGACGCCATACCGGCCCACGGGCAGGAGTTCTCCGCGGTGATGACGGTTCCGCCGCTGTCGGCGATCTGGTTCACGCCGGACGACACCGCCGACGCCGGCGCTGCTGCTCGGACCGACACGACTTCCGGGCGGACCGCGCCGCCCACGAAGCGAGCTGATTCCTGAGACAACCCAGCGCCGCGCTCCCACGATGAGCCGTTGCGTGGCAATCTGATCGGCATGAGCGAGAACCGAGCCGGACAACCTGCTGCCGCCAGCGACCTGGTCGATGTGCCACACCTCGTCGCGAGCTACTACGAGGTCGAGCCCGATCCGGAAAACCTCGATCAGCAGGTCGTTTTCGGCACCTCAGGGCACCGTGGGTCATCGCTGAAGGGCGCCTTCAACCAGGCGCACATCCTCGCGACGACGCAGGCGATCGTCGACTACCGCAGGTCGCAGGGGTATGACGGGCCGCTCTTCGTCGGCCGCGACACGCATGCCCTGTCGGAGCCGGCCTGGGCGTCCGCGCTGGAAGTGCTGGTCGCGAACGACGTCCAGGTCCTGGTCGACAGCGCCGACGGCTACACGCCGACGCCTGCGGTGTCGCACGCGATCCTGCGCGCCAACGGCGGCCGCACGACCGGCCCCGGCCTCGCGGACGGCATCGTGGTCACCCCGTCGCACAATCCGCCGGCCGACGGCGGGTTCAAGTACAACCCGCCGCACGGCGGGCCGGCCGACAGCGACGCGACCAAGGTCATCGCGCAGACCGCGAACGACTACCTGCGGGACGGTCTCACCGGCGTGCAGCGCGTGCCGTTCGCGCGCGCCCGCGCGTCCGCCGGGGCTTACGACTTCCAGGACGCCTACGTCGGCGACCTGGTCAATCTCCTGGACATCGACGCGATCCGGTCCGCCGGCATCCACATCGGCGCCGACCCGCTCGGTGGGGCTTCGGTCGCCTACTGGGGCGCCATTGCCGAGCGTTACGGCATCGATCTCACCGTGGTCAACCCACTGGTCGATCCCACCTGGCGCTTCATGACACTGGACTGGGACGAGAAGATCCGGATGGATTGCTCGTCGCCCTACGCGATGGCCTCGCTGATCGACAAGCGCGACTCCTACGACCTGGCCACCGGCAACGACGCCGACTCCGACCGGCACGGCATCGTCACGCCGGACGCGGGCCTGATGAACCCCAATCACTATCTGTCGGTCGCCATCCAGTACCTGTATGGCGGAGCCCGCCCCGGCTGGCGGTCCAGCCGCGTCGGCAAGACGCTCGTGTCGTCGTCGATGATCGACCGCGTCGCGGCGTCGCTCGGCGCCGAACTCTGGGAGGTGCCGGTCGGCTTCAAATGGTTCGTGCCCGGACTCCTCGACGGCAGTGTCGGATTCGGCGGTGAGGAGTCCGCAGGCGCATCGTTCCTGCGCAAGGACGGCACCGTCTGGACCACCGACAAGGACGGCATCGCCCTCGCCCTGCTCGCTTCGGAGGTCCTCGCTCGCACGGGTGAGACGCCGAGCCAGCACTACGCGAAGCTCGTTGCCGAGCACGGCGACCCGGCATACGCGCGGATCGATGCGCCGGCCGACCGGGCGCAGAAGGCGAAGCTCGCCGCCCTCTCCCCCGACGACGTCGCGTCGACCACGCTGGCCGGTCAGGAGATCACCGCCAAGCTCACTCGTGCACCCGGCAACGACGCACCGATCGGTGGCCTCAAGGTCGTGACACAGGACGCCTGGTTTGCCGCCCGCCCGTCCGGCACCGAGGACGTCTACAAGATCTACGCCGAATCGTTCCAGGGCGCAGAGCATCTCGCGCAGGTCCAGGCGGAGGCGAAGGAGATCGTCGGCGCGGCACTCGGCAGCTGACGCGTGGCCGCGCTTCACTGACCTGCACACCTACCGCCGAACGGCACAGTTACAGGTGTGCCACTCGGCGGTGAGTGTGCCAGTCGCGAGCCGGTCGGCAGCGTCAGCGGCGGGTTCGGCCGTCAGCGGGTCCCGATACGCGTGTTCCCCCGCTTCGCTCCTCCACGCGCTACTCGACCGGCGGGCGTCAGCCGAGGACCTTCTCCTCGTCCTTGGCCCACAGGCCGGTCAGGCCGCGGAAGTGACCGAGGAAACGCTCCTGCTCGTGCCGCGGGTAGGTGGACTGCACGGTCTCGACGAGCAGCCGGTCGAAGTCGTCGGACAGCACCCAGTCGAGCACCATCTCATCGACGTCCGGGAGCGACTTCTCGACGAACTCCCGATAGCGCTCGACCTCGAAGTATTTGTCTGAAAGACGCTGGTAGCCATCGAGTTTCGCCTGGTAGTCCTCGTCCCGGTCGGCGATGTCGAACCAGGGACCGGTGTCGACCTGCGTGTGACACTCACGCTCGGTGACCACGCAGAAGATCGACCACTTCAGCAGTGACTTGATCGCCCACGGGAAGTAGTAGTGCAGCGACGTGATGGCCACGTCCGGGCAGGCGTTGGCGTAGTCGATCGGATAGACGACGCCGTCCTTGACGAGCATCTCGCAGCTGTTGAACTCCCAGCGGAAGAACGCGTTCACCGTTTGCGCGATGGTCCGCGTCTCGGCGCCGATGTCGGGCGTCAGGAAGTCGTAGGCGACCTCGTAGCGGTCGTGCATCGGCTCGTCGGGCCGGAACTTCATCACCATGGTCTCCGGCCCGATGGTGAGCGCCCGGGCAAAGACTTCGTAGCCGTCGACGGCGCGCTGCAGGTGCATCAGCATCTCGCCGGACTCGTCGTAGCTGCGCAGCAGGTCGGTCTCGTTCCGGATCATCGACACCCCGCGCCAGGCGCCGCCGTCGAAGGGCTTCATGAACATCGGATAGCCCAGCTCCGCCGCGACCGACGGCAGATCGAAGGACCGGTTGTACTTCGACGAGGTGTAGGCCCACCGCACGTTGTCGACGGGGTTCTTGTAGGGCACGAGCACCGTCTCGGGGACGTTCATCCCGAGCCGCATGAGCGCGCAGTATGCCGAGTGCTTCTCCATCGACTGGAAGCTGAAGGGCGAGTTGAGCAGATAGACGTCGTCCATCAGGGCGACCTTCTTCAACCACTCCCGGGGGTGGTAGTACCAGTGGGCGAGCCGGTCGATGACCAGTTCGGTGCGCGGCCGGTCGCGCAGGTTGAACGGCTCGATCGTCAGCCGCTCGCTGCGTATGTCATGGGTCGAGCCGTCCGGCGCCGTGACCGGCCCCACCCGGCGGATCAGCTCCTCGAAAGCACGCGGCCAGTCCTCCTCGGCTCCCAGCAGCAGCCCGATCAGATGTTCCGTCACTGTGCGCTCCCTTCGTGTGCCCCGGCTCGCCTGCTCATCAGCAGAACCGCGGCAGATGGTGTGCCAATTGCTTCCGCCACCACGGCCAGTCGTGTGCACTGTCGTGGCCCCACACATCCAGCTCGTGGGGAATTCCCTTCTCGGACAACAATTCCGCGAAAGCGATGGTGGACGGCAGCGCCCGGGTGGGCTGCACCTCGAAAGGCCCTTCGCCGACGATCAGCAACACGCTGGCCGTGTGCCGTAGCCAGTCCAGGTGGTCGCCGTGCATGCCGGCGACGTAGCTCATCGGATTGGCGAAGTAGGTCGCGTCACCCTGGTCACCGTGGCCGTGCCACGAGGTGACGTCATAGCTGCCCGACATACCGATCGCCAGCGGCGCCTGATGCCCATGGGTGAGCGTGAAGTGCACGGCGTGGTAGGCCCCCATCGACACGCCGAGCGTGACCAGCGGACGATCGCCACCCAGCTGCTCGGCGATCCACGGCAGCACCGCCCGCTCGAGCCAGCGGGTGTAGGCCTGATGCCGGGTGGCCCGCTCCTCGGTCGGGGCGGCGTTGTCCGACCAGGTCCACCGGTCCGCGGCATCCACGCAGAAGAACGAGACCCGGCCCTCGTCGACAAGACTCTGCACGGCCTCCACCATGCCGTTGTTGGCGAAGTCCTCCGCGCGGCCGGCCTCGCTGGGGAAGACGAGCACGGGCCGTCCCCAATGCCCGTGCCGGATGACGCCCAGCGACACGTCGGTCCCGGGCACCTGCAACTCGACACGTTCACCCATCTGCACATCCTGTCGCACCCGGGGCGATGTTCGACAGGATTCGCGGTATCGACTTCACGGCCCCGGTCGACACGGTGTGAAACGGCCGGCCAGGGGTATGGCGAGACCGCCCCGGGTCGCTCCGGGAGAAGGAGACCGCCATACCGATGAAGTCCGACCACACCGAGGACCTACGCCGTGTTGCCCGAACGACCTTCGGGTGGTCGGAGCTGCACCCCGAGCAACTCGAGGCGATGAACGAAACGCTGACGGGTCACGACGTGCTCGTCGTACTGCCGACCGGCGCCGGCAAGTCGGCGATCTATCAGGTGCCTGCGGTGCTGACCGAGGGCACGACGGTCGTCGTCTCGCCGCTACTCGCGCTGCAGCGCGACCAGATCGAGGGACTGGAGGACGCCGGTGCACCGGCAGCGGTGGCGGTGAACTCTGCGGAACGCACCAGGGAGCGCCGGGAGGCGTGGGAGGCGGTGCAGGAGGACGAGGCGGAGTACCTCTTCCTCTCGCCGGAGCAGTTGGCGAAGGACGACGTCGTCGACCGGTTGCGAGACCTCGAGATCGGGCTGTTCGTGGTGGACGAAGCGCACTGCGTGTCGGCGTGGGGCCACGACTTCCGGCCGGAGTACTTGCGGCTCGGTGCGGTGATCGAGCGACTCGGGCACCCGCCGGTGATCGCGCTGACCGCGACCGCAGCCGAACCGGTGCGGCGGGACATCGCGGAGCGACTGGGTCTGCGGAACGCGCGCGAGATCATTGCGAGCTTCGACCGGCCCAACCTGCGGCTGGCCGTGGACCGGCAAGACGACGACGAGCGCAAGCGGGGCGCGGTCGTCGCGCACGTGCGCGCGCTGACCGCGGATCCGCAGACCCGGTGCGGCCTGGTCTATGTCGCGACCCGCAAGGACGCGGAGCGCTACGCCGAGGAACTCAGCGCGGTCGGCGTTCGGGTGTCGCGATACCACGCAGGCATGAAGCGCGACGAGCGCAACGAGGTGCACGAACGGTTTCTCGACGGCCGGACCGACGTGGTGGTCGCGACGTCGGCGTTCGGCATGGGCATCGACAAGCCCGACGTCCGCTTCGTCGTGCACGCCTCGGCGCCGGAATCGCTCGATGCGTACTACCAGCAGATCGGCCGTGCCGGACGCGACGGCGAACCGGCGGACATCACCCTCTTCTACCGGCCGGAAGACCTGCACCTGCAACGCTTTCTCACCTCGAGCCGGGCACCCGAGGAGGCACTGGAGCAGGTCTCGCGGGCCATCGACGACAGCGACGCTCCACTGCGGATCAAGGACATCGACGCCCCCTCCGGTCAGCGCACCCGGGCGGTGAACCTGCTCGAGCAAGCGGGGGTCGTCGGCACCACCGACGACGGCCGGCTCGAAACGTTGGACCGCGGGATGTCGCCCGATGCGGCGGTCGAACGCGCGAGCACGGTCAGCGAGGAGCATCAGCAACTGATTCGCTCGCGCATCGAGATGATGCGCGGCTATGCCGAGACGACCGGCTGTCGCCGGCAGTTCCTGCTCGGCTACTTCGGCGAACAGCTCGACCAGCCGTGCGGCAACTGCGACACCTGCGCGGCCGGCTCGGCGACCGAGTCGGTGGAGGACGAGCAGTTCCCGCGTAACAGCGTCGTGCAGCACCGCGAGTGGGGTCGCGGCGTGGTCATGTGGAGCGAATCTGACCGCATTACAGTCCTTTTCGAGCAGGTCGGGTACAAGACGCTGGCCCGTGCGGCGATCGACGAGGGCGGTCCGCTGACACCGGAGGAGTAGGACGGCGTCGACGCCACGCGCCGCTGGCGGACGCCGTATCGTCGGGTGCGTGACGATGACCTACCGCCCATTGGGCGACTCGGGACTGATGGTGAGCGTGGTCGGGATCGGCTGCAACGCGTTCGGCACGCGGGTCGACGGGGCCGGCGTGAGCGCCATACTCGACGCAGCGCAGGACGTCGGAGTGACCCTGCTGGACACCGCCGACATCTACGGTCGCGGCGCCAGCGAGGAGTTGCTCGGCGCCGCGCTCCAGGGCCGGCGGGACGAGTTCGTGCTCGCGACGAAGTTCGGCATGGACATGGGCGGGCTGAACGGCGCCGACCACGACGTGCGCGGTTCGCGGCGTTATGTGCGACGCGCGGTCGAGGCATCGCTGCGCCGGTTGCGGACCGATCACATCGACCTCTACCAGTTCCATCGGCCCGATCCGGTCACGCCGATCGAGGAGACCCTCTCGGCGTTGACCGATCTGGTGCGCGAGGGGAAGGTCGGCTACCTGGGTTGCTCCAACTTCGCCGGCTGGCAGATCGCCAACGCCGACTGGACGGCACGCACCGCCGGGCTGGAGCGTTTCGCCTCGGTGCAGAACCGCTATTCGCTGCTGGACCGCTCGATCGAGGACGAGGTCGTGCCGGCCGCGGAGGCGTTCGGGCTCGGCGTGCTGCCGTTCTTCCCGCTCGAATACGGGCTACTGACCGGCAAATACCAGCGGGGACAGCGGCCGCCGGCCGGCTCCCGGGCCACGGCGGCGCCCGCCCCGTGGCTGGAGACCGCCGACTGGGATCGCATCGAGGCGCTCGAGGCGTATGCCGCCGACCGCGGCGTCACCGTGCTCGATGTCGCGATCGCCGGCCTCGCCGCACAGCCGACCGTCACCTCGGTCATCTCGGGCGCGACATCGGCGGAGCAGATCCGCGCGAACGCCGCCGCGCTGCGCTGGGACCCAACGCCGAACGACCTGGTCGAGCTGAACCGGATCACCGACACCGAGTGACCGTCGCTGCGTCGCGCGACGGCGAGATTGCGCCGTCGCGCGGAGTCTGACGGTCCGATGTGCGAATGACGGCGCAATTCGACCGTCAGCCGTGAATCGGACCGTCAGGGTGCTCCGAGGACAGGGGCGCCAGAAAGCTCAGTAGAGAGCGGACATCAGGGCGGTGCGGGCCTTCTTGACGCGCTCGTCGGTCGGGCCGACGACGTCGAAGAGCTGCACGAGGTGTTCGCGGGCGGCGTTGCGCTCGTCGCCGCTGGTCGCCTTGACCAGGTCGATGAGCCGGGCGAACGCGTCCTCGATGTGCCCGCCGAGCACGTCGAGGTCGGCGACCAGTGTCTGCTTCTCGACGTCGGTCGGAGCCGCGGCCGCCTCCTCCCGGGCGGTGGCGAGGTCGATGCCCGCCGTCCGCTGCAGCAGGCGGACCTGGCCGAGGCCCAGCCGCGCCTCGTCGTCGGCCGGGTTGTCGGCGAGCGCCTGCTCGTATGCCGCGGTGGCCGCGGCGTAGTCACCGCGCTCGATGGCGTCGAACGCGCGCTGGTGGGTCTCGGGCAACTCCGGCTGCTCGTCCGACTCGGCAGCGTCTGCACCCGAGCCCTCCAGCCGGCCGGTCACACCGTTGGCCGTCGCCGCCTCGAGCACCTTGTCCAGCACCTGCCGGATCGCGTCGGCGGGTTGGTCCCCGACATACAGCGGTGCCGGCTGGCCGGCCAGGATCGCCAGCACCATCGGCACCTGCTGCACCTGCAGCGCCTGGCGGATCTGCAACGCGCGGTCGATGTCGACGGTGGCCAGCTGCAGGCGCCCGTCATACGAACGCACCACCTGGGCCAGTGTGTCGATGTGGTCCTTGCTCGCCGGGCGGCTGGCCGACCAGAGCGCGACGATCACCGGGACGCGCGCCGAGGTCTGCATGGCGTCGGCGAAGGTGGCATCGTCCACGGCGATCACGAGGTTGTCGGCGCCCGCCGCACCGGTGCCCGACGCGGTCGCACTCGGGGCGGCCGGCCGCGCGAGCGCGGACAGATCGACGGCGCCGCGCAGCGCGGCCGGAGTCAGGGGCTGGTCAGTCATGTGCCCATTCTTACCGGTCGGCGAAACATGCGTCAGGTAGCGGGGTCGTCCGCACCATCCGGATCTCGTCGCAGTCCAGGTCGGCGTCGTGCTTCGTGCCGCCGTCCGGCGCGAAGCCGAGCTTGCGGTAGAACGCGATCGCCCGGGCGTTCTGCCGCACCACCCAGAGGTATGCCGCCCGCTCCCCCAGCGTCGTCTCGACGAGCTGCCGGCCCACACCGCTGCCGTGGAACTCGGCGAGGACGTTGAGCGACGTCAGCTCCTGCCCCGACGGCGCATCGTCGTCACGCGCGGGCTCGACACGGAAGTCGCTTGTCACTGCTGCGTTTTGAGGCGCTCCTCGACGCGCTGCACCTTCTCGGTGAGCTGTCCGGTGAAGCCGGCGCGCATGTCCGCCTTCAGCACCAGGCTGACCCGCGGACTCTTCGCGGCGACCGCCTCGCACGCGGCCTTCACGACCGCCATGCACTCGTCCCACTCGCCCTCGATGGTCGTGAACATCGAGGTGGTCTCGTTGGGCAGGCCGGAGTCGCGGACGACGCGGACCGCCTCGGCGACGGCCGCGCTGACCGAGCCGTCGGGGTCGTCGGTGGTGCCGGGAGCGATGGAGAAGGCGAAGAGCATGACGCCAGGTTAGGGCACCGGCGTCAGGCGGGTGCGACGTCCACCGGCTCGACCCGTGGGGCGAGCGACGCGAGGTAGCCGTGCACGGACGGTATGGCGGCTGCGCCCTCACCACTTGCCGACGCGACGCGCTTCATCGAACCGGCCCGGATGTCACCCGCCGCGAAGACGCCGGGGACGGTGGTCTCGAGCGGCTCGGGAGGACAGTCGTCGACCCAGGCCGACTTCGGGACGTCACGACCCGTCAGCACGAATCCCTTTGTGTCCTGTGCGATCTCGCGCGGCAGCCAGGTGCAACAGGGGTCGGCGCCCAGCAGCAGGAAGAGACCACCGCACGGCTTCTGCAGCTCGGCGCCGGTGCGGTTGTCGCGCAGCGTGACCCACTCCAGTCGGGTCGCACCCCCGGCGTCGACGACCTCGCAGCAGGGCTTGACGCCGATGCGCGGATTGATCTCGATCTCCCGGATGAGGTAGTCCGACATCGTCTCGGAGAGGTCCGGTCGGCGGATCACGATCTTGACCGACCGCGCGAAGCGGGACAGGTGGACCGCGGCCTGCCCGGCCGAGTTGCCACCGCCGACGACCACGACGTCCTTGCCGACGCACTCGCGGGCCGAGCTGGTCGCGGCGCCGTAGTGCACGCCCAGCCCGACATACCTCTCGATCTGCTCGACACCGATGCGCCGGTAGGCGACGCCGGCCGCGACGATGACCGTCCGCGCGTGGACGAGCCGGTCCTCCAGCCGCAACGTGTGCGTGCCGCCGGGCTCGGTCGCCAGGTCCATGCCGACGACCGGTCGCGCCGAGTAGAGCTTGGCGCCGAACCGGGCCGCCTGAGCGCGCGCTCGCTGCGCCAGCCGCATGCCGGAGATCCCACGCGGGAAGCCCAGGTAATTGCGGATCATCGAACTCGTGCCCGCCTGACCGCCGATCGCCTCCGAGTCGAACACGATCGTGGAGAGGCCCTCGGACGCGCCGTAGACCGCGGCCGCGAGGCCGGCCGGCCCGGCGCCGATGATCGCCAGGTCGAAGACCTCGTCCTCCTCGAAGTCGTCGAACGCGTAGAAACGGCGGCCGATCTCGGCGATGGTGGGTTGCACCAGCGTCTCGGTCAGCGGCGATGCGAGCACCGGGTATGCCGGAGCGCCGTCCGGCCACTCGATCTCCTCGAGGATGCTCTGGGCCACCGCGGACTCCGGCGCGTAGGCGCGCGTCGGCACGCCGAGCCGGTCCAGGAAGTCCCGCAGCCGCCCGGCCTCCGGGTTGCCCGGCGGTGCGATCAGCTGCACCGCCTCGAAGACCGGCTTGCTGGCGCTCCAGCCCCAGTCCGACAACAGCTCGGTGATCGCGGTGTGGAACTCCTCGTCCCGCTCACCGCGAGGTATGGCGAGCCCCGCCTCGATCCGGCCGTCGACCTGCGCCTCGCGCAGCGTCTCGCGGTGGACGCGGAACTCCCGCGACCCGTAGACCAGGGCGCGCTTGGTGACCGCACTCACGGCGTGCAGGCAGTCCATGGTCACCAGACCGGGGGCATCGGGCTGGGTGAATTCGACGACGAACAAAGCGATTTCGACGTGCTGGGCGATGAGCGACTGGACGAGCGACATCGCCGGACCGAGTCCGCGGGCCAACTCCACGCGGTAGTCGCTCGCGTAACGGGTGAACTCGCGCTGCAACTGCTCGGCGTGCTCGTCACCGACCAGGACGATGGCAGGCTGAAGAGGCTTCACCCGGTGAGTGTATGCCGGGCCCTGCTCGCCGAGAGGCTCATTAAAGTGCCGAGAGGCTCAGATCCAGGGGCGCTTCGGCGCCCTGGATCTGAGCCTCTCGATGCTTGGTGAGCCTCTCGACGAAACGGGGTTCGGTTCAGTTCTGTGCTTGTGAGTCGAGCTCCACGCGCTGCGGGACGCGGACGATGAGGGCGTCGCCCTGGCCGCCGCCTCCGCACAGACCGGCTGCGCCGATGCCACCGCCGCGACGCTGCAGCTCCAGCGCGAGGTGCAGCACGAGACGCGCGCCCGACATACCGATCGGATGGCCCATCGCGATGGCGCCGCCATTGACGTTGACGATGTCCGGGTCGACCCCCAGCTCACGGGTCGACACGATGCCGACGGCGGCGAACGCCTCGTTGATCTCGACCAGGTTGAGGTCGGTGGGCTTGATGCCGTCCTTCTCACAGGCCACGTTGATCGCATTGGCCGGCTGGGACTGCAGCGAGGAGTCCGGCCCGGCGACCACCCCGTGCGCACCGACCTCGGCGAGCCACTGCAGGCCGAGTTCGTCGGCCTTCGCTTTGCTCATCACGACGACCGCACAGGCGCCGTCGGAGATCGGCGAGCTCGAGCCGGCGGTGATGGTGCCGTCCTCGGCGAACGCCGGCCGCAGCCGCGCGAGGCTCTCCGCCGTGGTGTCGGAGCGCACGCCCTCGTCGTTCTTGAACTCGATGGGGTCGCCCTTGCGCTGCGGGATCTCGACACTGACGACCTCGTCGTCGAAGATGCCGTCCTTCCAGGCACGCGCCGCGAGCTGGTGGCTGCGCGCGCCGAAGGCGTCCTGCTCCTCACGGCTGACCGCCTGGTCGCCGGTGTTCTGCTGCTCGGTGAGCAGACCCATCGCCTGGTCGGTGAACGCGTCCCAGAGGCCGTCGAACGCCATGTGGTCCTGCATCGTCACGTCGCCGTACTTGAACCCGGCACGGCTGCCCTTGAGCAGGTGCGGCGCCTGGCTCATCGACTCCTGACCGCCCGCGACCACGATCTCGAACTCGCCGGCCCGAATCAGCTGTGCTGCCAACGCGATCGCGTCCAGCCCGGAGAGGCAGACCTTGTTGATGGTGAGCGAGGGCACGTTCATCGGGATGCCGGCCTTGACGGCGGCCTGGCGGGCGGGCATCTGGCCGGCCCCGGCCGTCAGGACCTGGCCCATGATCACGTAGTCGACCTGGTCGCCGGAGACGCCGGCCTTCTCCAGGGCACCCTTGATGGCGAAGCCACCGAGGTCGGTGCCGGAGAAGCCGGCCAGCGAGCCTTGCAGGCGACCCATCGGGGTCCGTGCGCCGGCGACGATGACAGCGGTGTTTGCAGTGGTGGACATGGCGTAGAACCCCAAATCTCGATCTATGGCTCCGCAGTGTGCATCTCACCTTACGACCATCGGTCGTGACGTCCGCTCCCGCCGGCAGCTCGTCCGGCTGGGGCAGCCGGAGCGGCCGTCAGTGCCAGGACCCGCGCGGCGGTCGCCGGTTACGGGCGCTCCAGCAGGCCGTGTGCCAGTGCCGCCGGTCGGACACGTCGCCGAGGCCGTCGTCCGGCCAGACCACGACGTGCGCGACGGCCGAGGACAGCGTCTGCTGGCAACCCGGACACACGTAGTCGCGGCCCGCGCTGTTGCCGCGGACGGCGCGCACGACGTAGGTGCGCCCGGCATACTCCTGCCGCTGGATGCCGGTCTCGAGCACGCGCGAGATGTCCGGCCCCCGCCCGGGACTTCCCGGGCGGCGGCTCTGCCGTCGGCCTCGACGCACCACCCGATCAGCCGGCCAGGAAGGGCGTGCCCGCCGCCGCGTGCTCCAGCAGCAGCGGGCTCGGCACGATCGAGGGGTCGAGCGATGCCTGCTCGACCAGGCCCTCGGCGACGGTGTCCGCACCGAGTTCGTCGAGTATGGCGAACAGTCCGACCGGATAGCCGCAGCCCGCGGTCATCGCGGTGTCCACGTCCTGCGGCGTCGCATAGCCGGCGTCGACCATCGCGACCGCGTCGTTCAGGTGCTGGAAGAGCAGCGCGTCGACGACCACGCCCGGCCGTGCGGGGCCGGCGACCGGAACGAAACCGGCCGCCTCGAGGGTGGCCCGCACCATGGCGGTCTCGTCCTCGGTCGCGTCCAGCGGTATGCCGAACTCGGCCACCTGGCCGCCCTTCGTCGGGCGGTGCACCCGCAACGGGAGCACCGTCACGTCGGCACCGAGGACGCCGGTCAGCGCGAACTCGCTCGCGTCGTCGGCGGTCAGCACCACCGAGCGCTTGTCGAGCACCTCCGCGACCTCGGCGAACCAGGTGCCCGGTGCGGCACCGCCGCAGCAGGCGCAGTCCGTCACGTCGCCGTCCTCCTCGACGAGGCACTCGCCGGCGTTGCAGGCGGTGCAGTCGGCCTCGGGGCCGCCGACCAGGACCACCAGCGGAGTGCCGGCCAGCGCCGCGACGTCGGCCTTCGGGTCGTCGACAGCGGTGACCGTCACGCCGCCCTTGGCGAGGGAATCCGCCAGCAGCTGCGCCAGCTCGCCCTGACCCACGACGGCGGCGGTCGTCGTCATCTGTCCCGTGCTGTCGGCACCGTCGGTGCCTGCGTCGGCCGTGTAGTCGTAGAAGCCTTGCCCGGTCTTGCGGCCCAGCCGCCCGGCGAGGACCAACTGCTTCAGCAGGGACGGCGCCGCGTCCGAGGGGCGCTTCGTGGCGTCATACATGACCGCGCAGACCTCCTTGACGACGTCGAGACCGACGAGATCGCAAAGAGTCAGCGGTCCCATCGGCAGGCCGACGCCGACCCGTCCCGCGTTGTCCAGGTCGACCCGGCTGACCTTGCCGGTCTCGTAGAGGGCGATCGCGCGGGCCAGGTAGGGGATCAGCAGCGCGTTGGCGACGAAGCCCGCGCGGTCCCCCACGACCACCGGCTTCTTGCCGAGGTTCAGGGCGAGGTCGCGGACGGCGTCGACCACCTCGGCGTCGACGAGCACCGTCGTGATGACCTCGACCAGCGCCAGCACCGGCGCCGGGTTGAAGAAGTGCATGCCGACGACGCGCTCGGGATGCGCTGTGCCTGCAGCGATCTCGGTGAGCGACAGACTGGAGGTGTTGGACGCAAGGACCGCGTCCGGGCGCACGATGTCGTCCAGCGTGGTGAAGATCGAGTGCTTGATCTCCATGCGTTCGGGCACGGCCTCGACGACGAGGTCGGCGTCGGCCAGGTCGGCCAGCTCCGCGGTGAACGTGATGCGGTCCAGCGTCGCGTCGCGATCCGCCTCGGCCAGCTTGCCCTTGCTGACGGCGCGGTCGAGCGACTTGGTCACGAAAGCCTTTCCGCGCTCGGCGAGTTCGGTGGTGCCGTCCACGGCATACACCTCGTGCCCGGCCTTGGCGAAGACTTCCACGATGCCGGCACCCATCGTGCCGAGCCCGATCACCGCAACTTTGTTGATATGGGGAGCCATGAGGCTCAGTCTCTCAGGGGCAGCCCGTCCACCGCCCGGCATCCCCACCGGGAAGGACCCGCGCGATTCGTGGCGCGGCAAAGACTGCCGATGTTCACGGCGCGATCGTTATAGAGTCGGGCGTCGTGCGCGTTGTGATTGCCCGGTGCAGTGTCGACTATGTCGGCCGGCTGACCGCTCACCTGCCCCTCGCCACCCGGCTGCTGATGGTCAAGGCCGACGGCTCGGTGCTCGTCCACAGCGACGGCGGGTCCTACAAGCCGCTGAACTGGATGTCGCCGCCGTGCTCGATGGCGCAGCTCGAACCCACCGCCGACGAGGCGGACGAGGGAGTCCTGGCGGTCTGGTCCGTGCAGCACGCCAAGTCCGAGGACCGGCTGCACGTGCGCATCCACGAGGTCCTGCACGACTCCAGCCACGAGCTCGGCATCGACCCCGGCCTGGTCAAGGACGGTGTCGAGGCGCAGCTGCAGGCGCTGCTGGCCGAGCACATCACGACGCTCGGCGACGGCTACACCCTCATCCGTCGCGAGTACATGACCGCCATCGGACCGGTCGACATCATCTGCCGGGACGCCGACGGGGCGACGGTCGCCGTCGAGTTGAAGCGCCGCGGTGACATCGACGGCGTGGAGCAGTTGACCCGCTATCTCGAGCTGCTCAACCGCGACCCGCACCTGGCCCCGGTCAGCGGAGTCTTTGCCGCACAACTGATCAAGCCGCAGGCGCGTGTGCTCGCCGAGGACCGTGGAATCCGCTGTGTCACCTTGGATTACGAGGCACTGAAGGGCATGGACGACACCGAAGCACGACTTTTCTGATGAAGGCGGCCGCATGACTGAACTGAGCTCTTCATCGGGTATGACGCACGCCGCCATCGCCGCGCCCAACGCGCTCGCCGCGCAGGCGGGGATGGACGTCGTGGCACTCGGCGGCACCGCCGTCGACGCGGCCATCGCCGCGATCGCCGTGACCTATGTGAGCGAGCCGGGCATCGTCAGCGCGCTCAGCGGTGCCTTCGTCAACGTCTGGCCCGCCGCGGGAGACCCGCAAGTCATCGACGGCAACAGCGAGATGCCGGGCCGCGGGGCGCCACGCGAGCGGTTCGGGGGCGGGCTGCGCGCCATACACCTCGACTACGGGGGTGGCATCACGATCAATGCCGGACCCGGATCCGCTGCCACGCCGGGCTCGTTCGCGGCATACGACCTGGCGCACGAGATGTTCGGCCGGGCCCCGTGGAGCGACATCCTCGCGCCGGCCATCGCCGCCGCCCGGGACGGATTCGTGCTCGGCCAGGCCGCGGGAAGCTATCTGCAGCTGACCGGTCACCAGCTGTGGTCCTTCGACGAGCAGACCCGTGCGCAACACTTCCACGGAGACCGACCGGCCGGCCCGGGCACCCGGATGGTGAACCACGACCTGGCGCATGCCTTGGAAACCGTTGTCGCGCATGGCATCTCGGAGCTCTATACCGGCGACATCGGGCATGCGATCGCCGACCACGTCACGGCGACGGGCGGCCTGCTCGGGCGCGCGGACCTCGCGGCATACCGGCCCGTCTGCCGGCCGGCCTCCCGGGCGACGGTCGGCTCCTGGGACGTCGCGCTCAACCCACCGCCGTCCATCGGCGGCCCGGTGCTCACCACCATGCTGCGGCTGATCGCCGACCGCGGTATGGACCCGGCCACGCTCATCGAGATCCAGGCGGCGGTGCTCGGCTACCGGGCGGAGCACCTGGACCGGGCGGCCGACCTGCGCGCCGCGGGTGCCGAGTTGTTACACGCCCTGGAGACCACCGGCCTGGCGTCGCTGCCGACCAGCCAGGACACCGCGCACGTGTCCGTCGTCGACAGCGACGGCAACGCCTGCGCGATCACGACGTCGGCCGGATACTCCTCCGGCGTCACCGTCCCCGGCACCGGGCTGGTGCTCAACAACTGCCTCGGCGAGCCGGAGCTCAACCGGCTCGGCCTGCACGCCCTGCGGCCGGGCACCCGGCTCGCCTCCAACATGTCCCCCACGACCGCCCGCAGCGCCGACGGCGTCACGCTCGCGATCGGCAGTCCGGGCGCGGATCGGATCACCACCGCGCTCGCGCAGGTCATCGGCCGGCACTGCCTGCGCGGCGAGGACCTGCAGGCGGGGATCGACGCGGCGCGGCTGCATGTGGAGCTGGCCCCGGAAGGCGTCCGGGTGCACCACGAGCCGGACGCACCGGTCGCCCGGGCGATCGAGCAGCTCGGCGCCACGGACGTGCCGCATCCGGCGCTCGACATGTACTTCGGCGGCGTCGGCGCGGCATACGGCATCGGCGCAGGGGAACTCGGGGCGGCGGCAGACCCGCGGCGGGCGGCCGCGACGGCGGTGAGCTGAGCGGACCGCTCAGGCGGGCAGGATCGCCGGCGGCGGGATCAGCTGGCGCGACAGCGGGATGACACGGTGCAGCCCGGTCGCGCGCATCAGGCGTTCGAGACGCAGCGACGCGTCGGCCAGCACCAGCCGGCGGCCGGCGCGCAGCGCCCGGTGGTGTGCACCGACGATGACACCCAGCCCGGTGGCGTCGCCGATCTCGGCCTCGCCGAGGTGCACCACCAGGTCACCCACGCCGTCGTCGATCGCTCTGCTGAGCGCAGCGCGCACGTCGGCCACCGTGTGAACGTTGAGCTCTCCCCTGACCGCCAGCTCCGCTCCGCAGCGCACCACCTCGATCATGACCACGTCGTGGTCCTCGAGTCGTGTCATCGTTCCGCCACCTTCCCCGGCCGGGTGTCTGAACGTGCCGGAAGGCACCCGCAGTTGCGCCTTCCGATGCCATTGACGCACGAGCCGGTCCCTTCGTTGGTCAGGCGGGGGTCACGTTTCGGTAAATCGTGGTCGGGATCTCGGCGGTTCGGCCGGGTCCTGGGTCTGCGACGATGAGCGCATGGTCATCCTCAGCCGCATCTACACCCGCACCGGCGACTCGGGCACGACCGCGCTCGGCGACTTCAGCCGCACCCGCAAGAACGACCCGCGCCTGATCGCGTATGCCGACACCGACGAGACCAACAGCGTCATCGGGGTCGCCGTCGCCGCCGGCGGGCTGAGCGATGATCTGGTCGCCGTGCTGCACCGCGTGCAGAACGAGCTCTTCGACGTCGGTGCCGACCTGTGCAACCCGCTGGTCGAGGATCCGGCATACCCGCCGCTGCGCGTGAAGCAGCCGTGGATCGACGATCTGGAGGCCGATTGCGACCGCCTCGGCGAGCAGGTCGAGACGCTGCGCTCCTTCATCCTGCCCGGCGGCACCGTCGGAGCTGCCCACCTGCACGTCGCGCGCACCGTCGCCCGCCGTGCCGAGCGCGCGGCCTGGCTCGCGCTGGAGACGTATGGCGACCAGCCCGCCGCCGCCGGCAGTGAGAAGGGCACCGGTGGCGTCAACCCGCTCACCGCGCAATACCTGAACCGGCTGTCCGACCTGCTCTTCCTCGCCGCCCGGGTCGCGAATCTGCCGGCCGGCGGGGACGTGCTGTGGCAGCCAGGCGGCGGCCGGGAGGAACGGCAAGGGAAGTAGCCGTCGGGTCGGCATACCGGACCGACGGCCGCCGAGTGGCACACCTGCCGCCGAGTGGCACAGCTGTCGCCGAGTGGCACACCTGCCACCGAGTGGCACAGCTGTCGCCGAGTGGCACACCTGCCACCGAGTGGCACAGCTGTCGCCGAGTGGCAACCCTGCAGGTGTGCCACTCGGCGTTACCTGTGCCAGTCGGAGGAGGACTTGTGGACAACGTCCGCGAGGGCCGACCATCCGCCACGATCGACGCATGCGAGATGACGTCGAGCGCTTAGCACCGGGAGAGATCCTCAGCTGCACGGAGTTGGTGCGACGTGGCGTGCTTCCGTGGGAGGAAGCGCGCCGTGCTGACTCCCGCCTCGCCCGCGTGCGCCGCGGCGGTTATCTCGCGGCCGAGCGATGGTCCGAGCTGGACGACGAGAACCGCTTCCGGGGCCTCGTGCTCAGCACCTTCCGCTTTGTGCTCAGCGACCCTCCCCCGACGGCCTGCCGCCACTCGGCGGCCGTCCTGCAGGAGTTGCCAGTGCTGGGTGGGTGGCCGACACGCGTCGATGTGCTCGTGCCGACGGGCAGCGGCAACACCGGACTGATCCGGCGGCATCGAGTCGCCGACCTCCCGGAGCCGACAGAATGCCATGGCATTCCGGTCACCCCGGTGCCGCGCACGGTGGTGGATCTCGCACGGATCGGGACGCTCGCTCAGGGGCTGGTCGTCGCTGATGCAGCGCTGCACCTGGGGAAGTGCACGCAGGCCGAATTGGACGAACAGATTGCGCAGCTTCCGCCGGGTGCCCGTGGCAGGCGGCGGGCGGCGCTCGCCATACATCTCGCCGACGGGCGATCGGAGTCGCCGGGTGAGTCGCTGAGTCGTGCGCGGATCTATCAGTTCGGTCTGCCGCAACCAGATCTGCAGGTGGAACTTGCCGACGGGGAGACGGTGTTCGGCTACGGGGACTTCGGCTGGCCGGGGCTGGTCGGCGAGTTCGATGGCAAGGTCAAGTACATCTCACCCGACGTGCTCTGGGAGGAGAAGCGTCGGGAGGATCGGATCCGTCGCGGCGGTCCCCGGGTCGAGCGCTGGGTATGGCGCGAGCCTGGCAGGGCGAGCCGCTTCGTCAGATCCTGTATGCCGCGGGCCTGCGCCCGGCGCAAGGTCTCGCATGGCGCCGGTGGGATCCGGAGCTGCAGCCACCGCGGCGGCCATCTGCCAAGTGGCAGCCCGCGTAGGCGCCATACGCGCGTTCCTTCCCGGATGGCGCACATGACGCCGAGCGGCACACGTACCGGCGAGTGGCACAGCTCCAGGTGTGCCACTCGGAGTTAGGTGTGCCAGTCGGCGGGGAGGCCGAAGCGCCGGGGACTCAGGCCACGTTGGCGTTGAGCCCCGGCGGCGCCGACTCGGACCACGAGCGCAGCGCGGTGTAGTCGCCCGGGGCGACGGCGATGAGGAAGCGCTCTTCGCCGATCGTGCACTCCACCTGGACCGGGTCGACCATCGCAACGGGTTTCGCGCGGGTGACCGGGATGGGCGCGCCGAGGTCGAGCTCGCCGCGACGCCATACGCACCGTGGCCGGAGGCCGACGCCGATCACCGCGAACCACTGGACGCTGTCGGTCGAGAAGCGCGTCATACCGAGCCGCCAGCCGTCGCCGCGCTGCAGGGCGACCATCGCGAGTGGTTCGCCGCGGGCGATCAGCCGGCGGCGGACCACCATGGCGACGAGACCCAGGACGATCAGGAGCACGATGCACGCGACAACGACCGCCAACCAGTCGATCGTCGCGAGCACGCCAGGACCTCTCAGACGCCGAGGTTCGCCGCGTCGACGCGCTCGGCGACGAGCGTGACCTTGTCGTTGTCCACCGAGATGAACCCCCCGCTGATGGTGATCGTCTCGCGTTGCCCGTCGACCGGGTCGACGTGGACGTCGCCGTCGCCCAGGACGGCCAGCATCGGCTCGTGCTGCGGCAGGATGCCGATCTCACCCTCGACGGTGCGTGCGGACAGCTGGCGCGCCTCACCGGACCAGACGATGCGGTCCGGGGCGACGATTTCGACCTGCAGGCTCACGGGGAGTCAGCTCCTTGGAAGTACGGCGGATCACTCCACTCGGGCGGGACAAGTGGACTGTGCAACCAGCTTAGCGGGCGCGCGGGGATGCCCGGCGCGCGATCCCAGGGGTCAGACCTCGACGACGATCGCCATCGGGGTCTGCTCACCGCCCTGACCGAGCGGGTTGTCGGCGAACATCTCCTCGAACCGGCTCTTGTCCCCCGGCACGTCGGTGCCGAGCACGTTGCGGCCGATGTCGTTGGCGTCCATGACGATGGTGCCGCCGAAGGTGTCCTTGTATGCCGCCGGCACGCGCTCGCGGATCGCGGCGGAGAGCCGGGCGGCCACGTCGTCGGGGTCCTTCGGCGCGAGCTTGGCCGAGACGTTCGAGGGGTATGCCGAGTATTCCGTCGGACCGTCGATCGCCCGGATGTCCCCGCCGACCAGCTCGTAGAACAGGCCACGCTTGCCGATCAGCTTGCCGACCGCTCCCCCGGCGCTGGCGTAGAGCACCCGGGGCAGGCCGGCCTCCTGGATCGCCAGCTGCATGGTGAACGGTGAGCCGAGCCCGATGCCGGCCGGTGTGCGGGTGACGTACTTGGACAGCACCCGCGCCGGGCGGCCCACGTTGATGTCCCAGATGAAATAGGACCGCCCCTGCGTGATCGCGACGATCTTCTCCGAAATGAAGTAGTACCAACGCTTTCCGGCCAACGCTGCAGCATGCTCCGGGTCGCTCTCGAGCGTCTCGAAGAAGCGATCGACCTGCTCGAGCACACGCTTGTCCAGGTCGTCGTCGCGGCTGAACAGTTCGGTGCGCAGCGGGTAGCGGCGCACGGTGGTGCCGGACGCGGTCACCAGATCGAGCTGCTTGCCCTCGTTGGCTTCGAGGTCGGTCTTGATGCGCGCGGGCCGGTCGTCCTCGGGCCGCTTCTCGTCGAAGAACTCCTGCAACCACAGTTCGACGTTGAGCATCCGCCAGAAGACCATCGAGTCGACGTCGTTGGTGCCCTTGATCCAGCCCTCGAACGCGTGCAACACCTCGGACTGGTCGAAATACGGCCTGCTGGCGAAAGATTCGGACAGGAAGATGTTGTAGAAGTAATTCTTCAGCCGCATGAACCACTCGCCCTGCGGGGTGGTGAAACCGATCTTGTTGCGGCGCCGGTTGATCGACTCCGGCAGCAGCCCACGGGTTGCGTCCCGCAGGATGCGCTTGTTCCAGCCGCCCTTGATGATTGCCTCGTCGGACAGGCTGAAGATGAACTTCACGACCTCCTTGTCCAGGAACGGAACGCGTCCCTCGAGGGAGAACCGCATGGTGTTCTTGTCCTCGTAGCGCAGCAGCGACGGCAGCGAACCGACGAAGAGGTCCTCGATGAGCCGCTTCTTGAGGTTCGTCCCCTCGACCGTGTAGCTCTGCCCCCGGTGCGCCGCGACGAAGTCGTCCGCGAGCAGCTGGGTCATCGGGATTCCCTTGCGGCCCTTGAGTTTTGCCTGCAGTTTGAAGCGGCCGAGCCGGTAGATGACGTCGAGGCTCTTGGACAGCTCAGCCAGCGCGTCCTTGGTTCCCTGGGACTTCAGCTGGCGCAGGTAGACGAAGTAGTAGGGAATGTAACCGGCCATCATCTCGTCAGCGCCCTGCCCGTCGAGCAGCACGGTGACGTGCTCGGTCGCCTCTCGCATCACCTGGTACTGCGCGTAGGGACCCGAGGAGATCAGCGGCTCCTCCTGCGCGCGCACGAAGTCGCGCAGGTCGGCCTTGAACTCGTCGGCCGTCGGCTTGATCTTGTGCGCGGCCACGTGCCCGCGGCAGATGTCGAGCACGGCGTCGACATACTTCTCCTCGTCGTTGAGCGACCCGGGGAAGACGGCGGAGAACGTGTTTTGTTCGGTGCCGACGGATTCGGCGGTCGTCCGGTCGCCGGCATTGAGCAGCTGATTGATGATGACCGCGACCGCGCTGGAGTCCAGACCACCGGACAGCGACGTGCCGACCGGCACCTCGGACTGCAGCCGGAGCCGGACGGCCTCGATCAGCCGGGCCTTGTAGTCGGCGGCAGCCGCCTCGTCATACGGGCGCTGTTCCTGGGCGAGCTCGGCAAGCTCCTCCCGCAACCTCGTGTATGGCGCCCGCGTGGTCCCGCTCGCGTCGATGCTGAGCGCCTCGCCGGGCTCGAGCCGCTCGATGCCGTCGAAGAAGGTCTCCCGGCCGTCCTCGTGGATGCGGAAGCGCAGGTAGCGGTAGACGGTGCGGTCGTTGGGTTTGCGGTCGTAGAGACCGGAGGCGAGGATGCCCTTGATCTCCGAGGCGAACAGGAACGTGTCGCCGACCTGCGCGACATAGACCGGCTTGATGCCGAAGTGATCGCGGCTCAGCGTGAGTCGCTTGTCCTGCGCGTCCCAGATCGCCAGGCCCCACATGCCGTTGAACCGGTCGAACGCATCGTTGCCCCACTGCGCGAACGCCGCGAGCACGACTTCCGTGTCGGAGTCGGTGCTGAACTCGTGGCCGAGCTGTTTCAGCTCGTCGCGCAGCGGCAGATAGTTGTAGACCTCGCCGTTGTAGACGATGGTGTAGCGGCCGTCCGGTGTCGTCATCGGCTGCTGGCCGTGCGCGACGTCGATGATCGACAACCGGCGGTGGCCGAGGCCGACCTCGCCGTCGGCGAAGGTGCCGTGGCCGTCGGGGCCGCGGTGCGCCTGGCAGTCGTTCATCCGCCGCAGCATCGCTGCGTTGCCACTGGGCCCGAGGTACCCGACGATTCCACACATGCGGGCCAGCTTATTTGGCGCGCCCGCCGCCGCGCGAAACGGACCGGCTCCGCCTACAGCTGCTGCAGGTTGGTGCGCGCCAGCTCGACGATCTCGCTGCCGCGGCCGGACAGCACTGTGCGGGTGGCGTAGAGCGTGAAACCCTTCACCTGCGACAGGGTGATCTTCGGCGGCAGGGACAGCTCCTGCCGGGCGACGCGGAGATCGACGAGAGCGGGGCCGTCATACTCGAACGCCTCCCGCACGGTGTCGACAACGTCACCGGTCCGCTCCGCCCGCAGCCCGCGCATCCCGATGGCCTCCGCGATGCCGGCGAAGTCCGGGTTGTCGAGTCCGGTGCCGAAGTTGACCAGTCCGGCCTGCTTCATCTCCAGCTCCACGAAGCTGAGCGCACTGTTGTTGTAGACCATCACCTTCACCGGCAGCCGGAGTTGCTCCAGGGTGAGCAGGTCGCCGAGCAGCATCGCGAGACCACCGTCGCCGGCGAGCGCGACCACCTGCCGTTTCGGGTATGCCGCGGCTGCGCCGATCGCCTGCGCCAGGGCGTTGGCCATCGAGCCGTGGTTGAACGACCCGAGCAGCCGGCGTTTGCCGTTCATCCGCAGGTAGCGGGCCGCCCACACGGTCGGCGTGCCGACGTCACAGGTGAAGACCGCGTCGTCGGTCGCCAGGTCGTCGATCGTCGCGGTGACGAACTGCGGGTGCAGCGGCGTTTCGTTCGGCCGACCCGATTGAGCCAGTTCGTCGAGCTTGGCGCGGCGTCTGCGGTGGTGCCGCACGATGGTGTCGGCGAAACTGCCGTCGCTGTGCGGTGTGATGCGAGCTTGCAGTAACGGCAACGTGTCACGCACGGTGCCGACCAGCGGATGCGAGACCTGCACGCGCCGGCCGATCCGCTCGCCACGAACGTCGAGCTGCACGACCGGCACACCGTCGGGCAGGAACGGCCGGTAGGGGAAGTCGGTCCCCGCCATGATCAGCACGTCGCAGTGCTCCATCGCGCGGTAGCCGGAGTCGTAGCCGATCAGCCCGGTCAGCCCGACGTTGAGCGGGTTGTCCCACTCCAGCCACTCCTTGCCGCGCAACGAGTGCACCACCGGCGCCTTGATGGCCTGCGCGAACTCCACCAGCTCGTCGTGGGCGCCGGCACACCCGGCACCGGCGAGTATGGCGGGCCGCTTCGCCCTGCTGATCACCTCGGCGGCTGCGGAAAGCTCCGCGCCGTCCGGCACGACGGCCGAGCGGGTGGTGTGCACCGGCAGCACGTCCTTGCCCGACCACTCCGCCATGAAGATCTCCCCCGGCACCACCATCACCGCGACGCCGCGGCGGGTGATCGCCGCCTGCAGCGCTTGCTGGAAGACCACCGGGAACTGCTCCGCGCACGACACCAGCTCGGCATAGACGCTGCACTCGTTGAAGATGTGCGTCGGGTGCGTCTCCTGGAAGTAGCCGCTGCCGATCTCCTCGCGCGGGATCTGCGCGGCGATCGCGAGCACCGGCGCGTGACTGCGGCCGGCGTCGTAGAGGCCGTTGATGAGGTGCACATTGCCCGGGCCGCAGCTGCCGACGCAGACCGCCAGCTCACCGGTCAGCTGCGCTTCCGCGCCGGCCGCGAAGGCACCGACCTCCTCGTTGCGCACGTGCGCCCACTGCAGGTCGCCGTCGCGCCGGAGCGCATCGGTGAGGCCGTTGAGCGAGTCGCCGGGCACGCCATACAGCCGCCGGACGCCGCTCGCCTTGAGGGTCCGAATGATCGAGTCCGCAATCGTCGCCATGCGCCCATTGTGGCCGCGGAGCGCGCGGCCCGGGCCGGCAGGACCCGGAAGATCCACCCGCCGGCGCCGTGACACGATCAGCCCATGCTGGCGATCGCAGGAGCCGTCCTCGCGGCCATCGCGTATGGCGCGGCGACGATCCTGCAGGCGATCGGGGTGCGCCGGCTGGCCGATGCGCCGCGCGGGACGTCGCTGTGGGGTCGGCGCCGGGCCGGCTGGCTGTATGGCGTGGGCCTCGTGCTCGACGGCGCGGGATTCGTGCTCAGCTTCGCGGCACTGCGGTCGCTGCCGCTCTTCCTGGTGGAGTCGATGCTCGCGTCCTCGGTCGGTGTCACGGCCGTGCTCGCGGTGCTGGTCCTCCACGTGCGGCTCTCCGGCCGCGAGGTCACCGCCCTGGTCGGCACCGGAATCGGCTTGGTGCTGCTGGCGATCAGCGCCCAGGAAGGTGCCGGGCAGCCGCTCGATGCGCGGGGTGGGTGGCTGTTGCTGGCCGGTGCGGCGCTGGTCGCGCTCGTCTTCGCCGCGGGGCTCGCCGACCGTCAGGCTTCGCGGTCGTCCGTCGTGCTCGCGGTGGCCAGCGGGCTCGGTTTCGGGCTCACCGGCATCGTCGCCCGGGTGCTGCAGGCCGCGAATCCGTTGTGGCACACGCTCGGCCGGCCGGAGCTGTGGGCGCTGATCATCGCGGGGGCGATCGCGATCGTCGCCTACGGTTTCGCCCTCGATCGAGGTCGCACCACGAGCGTCGCGGCGGTCACGTTTGCGATGGAGACCGTCGTACCGGCTGCCATCGGGTTGGCGTTCCTGGGCGATCACATCCGCGCCGGGTTCGCTGCGGTCGCGCCCTTCGGCTTCGTCGTCACGCTCGGCGGCTGCCTCGCGCTCGCCGGGCGGGCCGAAATCGAGTGAGGCTCAGGAGCGCGCCGCGGCGGCTGCCGCGGCGGCACGCTGGACCCACTTCGGCAGCTCGCCGTAGCGCTGGAAAGGCACCACCTGTCCCGCAGCGCTGCACTCGACCAGCTGCGTCATCCGTCGGTCGCGGGTCGCCTCCTGCTTGGCGGTCAGCACCCAGTTGATGCACTGGCGCCGGTAAGTAGCGGTTGCGGCGTCCAGGAACGCCGTGGCGGCAGGTGAATCGGCGAGTCGCTCGGCATACGTCGGCGGCAGCTCGAGCGGGCCGGTCTGCTCGTGCGTGTATGGCGCGGCCTCCCGCCGCCGTGCCTCCCAGATCGCCAGACCGGCCGGCTGCATGCGGCCCTCTGCCCGCAGTCGCTCGACCAGGTCGAGGTTGACCTTGCTCCAGTGACTCGTGCGCTTGCGCGGTGTCCATCGCTGACGGACGTAGTCGTCGTCGATGCGCTGCGCGACCGAGTCGATCCAGCCCCAGCACAGCGCCTCCGGCACTGCCTCCGCCCAGGTCAGCCCGCGGTCGGCGACGTGCTTCTTGGCAATCCCCATCCACAACTCGGTCTCCGTGTCGTGGTGAGCGGCCAGCCAGGCGCCGAACTCCGCCGCGTCGGCGAAGAAGCGTGCCGGTCGCTCCGCGGTGCCGCCCATCCGGCCGGGCGTGGGGTCTTTCGCCATAGGGCCCACCCTGGCACGCCCCGCCGACACCCAGCTCCTCATTGCGGTAAGGAGGCCGGTCTCAGCCGAGAGCGCCGACGCTGCCGCCGAACGCCTCGGCGAGGGCCCCGCCGATCGGTAGGGCGTTGGCCTGTCGGCCAAAGGGGAAAGGTCCCGGACCAGCGGTTGCTGATCCGGGACCTTCCCGACGCGAAGCGCGAAAGTGTTGCTCAGTCTTCCTTGGCCAGCTCGGCGGCACGCTTCTCGACATCCTCGAGACCACCGCACATGAAGAAGGCCTGCTCCGGGGTGGAGTCGTAATCACCGTCGGCGATCTTGTTGAAGGCCTCGATCGTCTCCGAGAGCGGGACGGTCGAACCCTCGATGCCGGTGAACTGCTTGGCGACGTAGGTGTTCTGCGACAGGAAGCGCTGGATGCGGCGAGCGCGGTTGACGAGGATCTTGTCCTCTTCGGAGAGCTCGTCGATGCCGAGGATCGCGATGATGTCCTGCAGCTCCTTGTTGCGCTGCAGGATCTGCTTCACGCGCACCGCGGTGTCGTAGTGCTCCTGCGAGATGTAGCGCGGGTCCAGGATGCGCGAGGTCGAGGTGAGCGGGTCCACCGCCGGGTAGATACCCATGGAGGCGATGTCACGCGAGAGTTCGGTCGTAGCGTCCAGGTGCGCGAACGTCGTCGCCGGAGCCGGGTCGGTGTAGTCGTCGGCGGGCACGTAGATCGCCTGCATCGAGGTGATCGAGTGACCGCGCGTCGAGGTGATCCGCTCCTGCAGTTCGCCCATCTCGTCGGCCAGCGTCGGCTGGTAACCCACGGCGCTCGGCATACGACCGAGCAGCGTGGAGACCTCCGAACCGGCCTGGGTGAACCGGAAGATGTTGTCGATGAACAGCAGCACGTCCTGGTTCTGGACGTCGCGGAAGTACTCCGCCATGGTCAGTGCCGACAGGGCGACGCGCAGACGCGTGCCCGGCGGCTCGTCCATCTGACCGAAGACGAGGGCGGTCTGGCCGAGCACGCCGGCCTCCTCCATCTCGACCATCAGGTCGTTGCCCTCACGGGTGCGCTCACCGACACCGGCGAACACCGACACACCACCGTGGTCGCGGGCCACACGGGCGATCATTTCCTGGATGAGGACGGTCTTGCCGACACCGGCACCGCCGAACAGGCCGATCTTGCCACCCTGCACGTAGGGGGTCAGCAGGTCGATGACCTTGATGCCGGTCTCGAACATCTGGGTCTTGGACTCCAGCTGATCGAAGGCCGGCGGCCGGCGGTGGATGCCCCACCGCTCGTTGACCTCGAGTTGCTCGCCCTCTTCGAGGTTGAGGCACTCGCCGGTCGCGTTGAAGACCTTGCCGAGGGTCGACTCGCCGACCGGCACCATGATCGGGCCGCCGGTGTCCTGCACGGCCTGCCCGCGCACGACGCCGTCGGTCGGCTGCAGCGAGATCGCGCGCACCATGTTGTCGCCGATGTGCTGCTCGACCTCGAGGTTGATCTGCTTCTTGCCCTCGGTCTCCTCGCCCTCGGCGGACAGGTCGACCTCGAGAGTCAGCAGGTTGTAGATCTCCGGCATGCCGTCGGTCGGGAACTCGACGTCGATGACCGGACCGATGACCCGCGCGACACGCCCCACGGCGCCCGGCGCGGTCTCCTCCGCCTTCGTGTCGAGAACGTTGGTCTCACTCATTGGCTATCTCTTTCTCCGTGGCGTTTCAGGAGGCGTCCGCAAGAGCGCTGGCGCCACCAACGATCTCGCTGATCTCTTGGGTGATCTCGGCCTGCCGCGCCTGGTTGGCGAGGCGGGTATAGGTCTTGATGAGTTCCTCGGCATTGTCCGTCGCCGACTTCATGGCGCGCTGACGGGCGGCGAGCTCCGACGCGGCCGACTGCAGCAGCGCGTTGTAGATGCGAGCGTTGACGTACTTCGGCAGCAGCGCGTCCAGCACCTCGTCGGCACTCGGCTCGAACTCGTAGAGCGGCAGCGGCCCACCGTCGGCTGCGCCGTCGCCGTCGGAGTCGATCTCGCCCTCGACGACCTCGAGCGGCAGCAGGCGCACGACCTGTGGCTCCTGGGCGACCATGCTGACGAAGCGGGTGTAGACGATGTGGACCTCGTCCACGCCGCCCTCGGCGCTGCCGTCGATGAACTGCTCGGTGAGGACGTCACCGATCTCCTTGGCGACGTCGAACTCCGGGCTGTCGGTGAAGCCGGTCCACTCCTGCTCGTAGTCGCGACGGCGGAACTTGTAGTAGCCGACCGCCTTCCGGCCGATCAGGAAGGGGACGACCTCCTTGCCCTCGCCACGCAGCCGCTCGATCAGCTCGGCGGACTTCTTGATGGCGTTGACCGAGTAGGCGCCGGCCAGGCCGCGGTCACTGGTGCAGATGAGCACCGCCGCGCGCTTGGGCTGCTCCCGCTCGGTGGTCAGGGCGTGGTCGGTGTTGCTGTGCGTTGCGACGGCGGAGCACGCACGGGTCAGCGCGAGCGCGTATGGCGTCGACTGCTCGACCCGCCGGCGCGCCTTGACCACACGCGACGCAGCGATGAGCTCCATCGCGCGCGTGATCTTCTTGGTGGCCTGGACAGACCGGATGCGCTGGCGGTAGATCCGCATCTGCGCGCCCATGGTGTCCCCTTCCTAGTCGAAAACTGTGCTGCGGGCCCGGCTGCCGGACCCGGTGGCCGAGGTGAGGATCCACAGCGGCTCCCCGCCTCGGCCTTCGGGATTCAGCCCTGCTTGGCCTTGACGATCTTCGCCTGGTCGATCTGGTCCTGGGCGATCTCGTCATGGGACTCGGCGCCTTCGCCACCGTGCTGCGGACCGCTCTCGAACTCCGACTTCAGCTTGGCCACGGCCTCCTCGAAGACGGCCTTGGCGTCGTCGTCCAGCTTGGTGGTCTCCTCGATCGCGTCGAGGGTGCCCTTGTGCTCGCGGCGCAGCAGGTCGAGGAACTCCCGCTCGAAGCGCGGCACGTCGGCCACCGCCACGTCGTCCAGCTGCCCCGTCGTGCCGGCCCAGATCGCCGCGACCTGCGAGGACAGCGAGTAGGGGTCGTTCTGGGGCTGCTTGAACAGCGCCATCAGCCGGTCACCACGTGCCAGCTGGTGACGGGACGCGGCGTCCAGGTCGGAGGCGAACATCGCGAACGCCTGCATCTCGCGGTACTGGGCCAGGTCGACCTTGATCGAACCGGTGACGGCCTTCATCGCCTTGGTCATGGCGGCGCCACCGACACGCGACACCGACACACCGACGTCGACCGCCGGGCGCTGGTTGGCGTTGAACAGGTCGGCCTGCAGGTAGATCTGACCGTCGGTGATCGAGATGACGTTGGTCGGGATGTATGCCGAGACGTCGCCCGCCTTGGTCTCGATGATCGGCAGACCGGTCATCGAGCCGGCGCCCAGCTCGTCCGACAGCTTCGCGCAGCGCTCCAGCAGGCGGCTGTGCAGGTAGAACACGTCGCCCGGGTAGGCCTCGCGACCCGGCGGACGACGCAGCAGCAGCGACATCGCGCGGTAGGCCTCGGCCTGCTTGGTCAGGTCGTCGAAAACGATGAGGACGTGCTTGCCGTCATACATCCAGTGCTGGCCGATGGCCGAGCCGGTGAACGGTGCGAGGTACTTGAACCCGGCGGCCTCACCTGCGGCGGCGTTGACGATGGTGGTGTATTCCATCGCGCCCGCCTCTTCGAGGGTGCGGCGCACCTCGGCGACGGTGGAGTTCTTCTGGCCGATCGAGACGTAGATGCAGCGCACCTGCTTCTTCGGGTCGCCCGACTCCCAGTTGGCCTTCTGGTTGATGATCGTGTCGGTCGCGATCGTCGTCTTGCCGGTCTTGCGGTCGCCGATGATCAGCTGACGCTGGCCACGGCCGATCGGGGTCATCGCGTCGATGGCCTTGATGCCGGTCATCAGCGGCTCGTGCACCGACTTGCGGGAGACGACGTTGGGCGCCTGCAGCTCCAGCTCACGGCGGGTCTCGGCGTTGATGTCGCCCAGCCCGTCGACCGGGTGACCCAGCGGGTCGACCACGCGACCGAGGAAGGCGTCACCGACGGGGACGGAGAGCACCTCGCCGGTCCGCTTGACCGGCTGGCCCTCTTCGATGCCGCCGAACTCACCCAGCACGACGACACCGATGTCGTGCACGTCCAGGTTGAGCGCGATGCCGAGCGTGCCGTCCTCGAACTCCAGCAGCTCGTTGGTCATGGCCGAGGGCAGGCCCTCGACGTGCGCGATGCCGTCGGCGGCATCCACCACGGTGCCGACTTCCTCACGGCTGGCGGCACCCGGCTCGTACGACCGGACGTAGCCGTCCAGTGCTTCCCGGATCTCGTCCGGACGGATCGAAAGCTCCGTCATGTTGTTTCTCCTTGTATGGGCGGACCACCGTGGCCCGTTAGGTCTTGCTCCAGCGTCGGTATGCCGGAAGGTCTCTCGTGAGTGTCAGCCCGCCATGATGCGGCGAGCGTCCTCCAGTCGGGTTGCGATGGTGCCGTCGATGACCTCGTCACCGACCTGCACCCGCAGGCCGCCGACGATGCTCGGGTCGACGATGACGTTCAGCTGCACCGGACGGCCGTAGACCCGCGACAGCGCGTGTCCCAGCCGGGACCGGTCGGCGTCGCCGAGCTCCACTGCCGACGTCACCGTCGCGGCCAATCGGTCACGCAGCCGCGCGGCGACGGCGACATACGACTCGAGCACCCGCTCCACCCGGCGACCGGCCGGGTTGGCCGCGGCCTGCTGCGCCAGGCGCACCGTCTCCGGTGCCGCCTTGCCGCTGAGCAGCGTGCCGACCAGCTGCGCCTTGTCGTGACCGGACCGGCGCCGGTCGCCCAGCGCATCGCGCAGGGCTGCGTCGCCGGTGACCGTGCGCTCGAAGCGGAAGAGCTGGTCCTCGACGTCGTCGAGCCGCCCCTGCTGCTCGGCCGCGGTCAGGGTCGCCTCCACCCCGAGTTGCTCCAGGGCGTCACCCAGGTCGCGCTCGTCGGTCCAGCGCTGGCCGACGGCGCTGCGCAGCAGTTGCTGCACTGCGTCGCTGACCTTGCCGCCGAAGAGCCGGTCGACCAAGGACGCCTTGGCCGTCTGCTCACCCGTCGGGTCGGTCAGCGCCCGCCGGAGCGATGCGCTCGAGCCGAGCACCCCCGAAACAGCGAAGAGTTCGTCACCGAGTGCGGCGGCGCCCGCGCCGGAGCCGAGCAGGCTGCTCATCTCCTGCCGCGTCGTCAGCAGCGAACCGCGCGATGCACCCTGCATCAGACGCCCTCGTTCGCAGCCGTGCCGACCTTCTCCGGCTTGACCTCACCGGACTCGAGGTCGGCGAGGAAGCGCTCGACGATGCCGCGCTGGCGAGCCTCGTCCTCCAGCGACTCACCGACGATCTTGCTGGCCAGGTCGGTCGACAGCCGGCCGACGTGGCTGCGCAGCTCGACCTGGGCCTGCTGGCGCTCGGCCTCGGTCTGCTTGTGCGCGCTCTCGATGATCCGCTGGGACTCGGCACCCGCCTGCTCCCGCATCTCGGCGATGATCTGCGCCCCCTGGGCACGCGCGTCCTCGCGGATCCGGGCGGCTTCGGCGCGAGCGTGGGCGAGCTGCGCTTCGTACTGCGACTTGGCCTCCTCCGCCTGCTTCTGGACCTCCGCGGCCTGCTCCATGCCGCCCTCGATGGCGGCTGTCCGCTCCTGGTAGGCCTTCTCCAGGTTGGGAACGACCTTCTTCCAGATGACGAACAGAATCCCCGCGAACACGACGAGGCCGAAGATCAACTCCGACCACTGCGGCAGGATCGGCGCCCTCTCGGCGACGGAGTTGTCGCTGGAGGCGGCGAGCGCCGCTAGGGCGACACTGTGCATGACTCTCTCCTACGAGACTGGGCTGATGGGCTTGCGGTGTAGCGTCGCGTCAGGACTTGAAGACGAACGCGAGGACCAGACCGAAGATGGCGAGCGCCTCAGCGAGGGCGAAGCCGAGGATGGCGATCGACTGCAGCATGCCGCGGGCCTCGGGCTGGCGAGCAACGCCGTTGATGTAGGCGGCGAAGATCAGACCGATACCGACACCGGGGCCGATGGCGGAGAGGCCGTAGCCGAGAATCGCAATGTTGCCTGACACGATGGTCTCTCTTTCTGAGTTTGTCTTTCATTGCTCCGGCCGGTGGGACCGGCCAGAAGTGTGTGGTCGTGCGTATTCGGTTGTAGGTCCGTACCGGATCACCTGCGCCGGTGGCGCTCAGTGCTCCGTGGCGATCGAGTCGGCGATGTAGGTCGCCGCCAGCAGAGTGAAGATGTAGGCCTGCAGGAACTCGATCAGGATCTCGAACAAGGTCATCAGCACCGCCATCAGGAACGACCCGATGCCGAAGATCTTGTACTGGAAGCCGTTCTGGTGCAGCAGCATGAACTCACCGCCGGTGATGAACAGCAGCAGCAGCATGTGGCCGGCGAACATGTTGCCGAAGAGTCGCAGGGCGAGCGTGACGGGGCGGGTGACGAAGTAGGTGATGATCTCCAGCACCAGGATCATCGGGCGGATCCACAGCGGCAAGCCGGGCGGGATCAAGCTCTTGAGGTAGCCGACGACACCCTTCCGCTTGAACGCGATCGCCTGATAGATCACGTAGACGAAGAGCGTCAGCGCGATCGGGAAGGCGACCCGGCCGGTCGGGGGGAACTGAAAGAAGGGGATGACGCTCATCAGGTTGCTCAGCAGCAGGGTGCAGAACACCGCGAAGAGCAACGGCACGTACTTGAGGAATTCCTTGGTCCCGATGATGTCCTGGGCGATGCCGTTACGGATCGGCGCGTAGATCTGCTCGGTGATCCACTGACCCTTGCTCGGCACGATGGCCGCCTTGCGGGTGGTCATCACCAGGTAGCCGCACACGACGACGCCGACGATGAGGAAGAGCACCATCGGGCGGGTGAACGACCAGTCACCGTGGCCGAAGAACCGCTGGTAGAACTCCTGCGGGTTCGGCGGCTCGAACGTGTCCGTCTTCACCGCAGCAAGTGGGCTGAAGCTCACAGGCGCTCCTCAGTCTTCTTTCAGGTTGGTCGGGAACTCTGGTCTGATGCTGTGTTTCCTGGGCGAGGTATGTCGCTCAGCGCCGGTGCACGGCGACAGCTGAAACCGGGCTGTCACTGCGCACCGTACCGAAACCAGATCAGGTAGATCGACAAGGCCATCCCCGCGAGGAGGCCGACCGGGACCAGGAAGCCGACGTGCAGCAAGCGGTCCAATCCGTAGCCGATCAGGGCAAATAGTACCGGTCCGCTGAGCAGGTAACTCAGGGCACTCACCCCGACGGACTCGGTCATGCCGGGACGCTCGGTCTTCCAGTCCGACGAGCTGGCCAGGAAGTTGGCGACGAGCCCGTCGCGCTTGGGCTGCCGGGGCTCCTCAGGGGTGCCGTGCTGCGGCGCCATACGACCTCCACTCATCGGGCACTCCCCTCGGGCGCGCCGGACAGCTCCGAGTAGACCGCCTTCGGCGCACGCACGTAGGCCGTGACCTGAGCCACTTGCCAGGCGAGTGCCGTCACGAGGACGGAGAGCCCGAACGCCCAGCCATCGATCCAGTCCTGCTCGGAGAGAGCCAGGATGATGATGCCGAGGAAGATGACCTGTCCAAGGTAGACCGCCAGTGCGCTCACCAACAGCAACATGGTGTTGTCGTTCGGGACGCGCTGCAGGATGCCGAGGCCGCCGGCGAAGAAGATCAAGGCGACGAGGACGCCGATGACGGCGCTGCCGCCGGCCGCCGGACCGTTCGCGAACCAGAAGACGATCGCCAGCACGGGCAGACAAATAGCGTTGACCACGATGCCGGCTCGCAGCATCGTCGCGAACGGAACGGCCGGGGGGTCCGGGGCCACTTCCGGTCGGGAGTCCGTCATTGGGCTCACTGCCAATCCGCCTGGTTCGAGGGAGCCGCCGAAGGCGGTTCACCGTTGGCATTCGAGGGCTCTGCGTCCCTCCTGTCCTGCTTGTGAAAGTTATCACAAGCTCCTGGGAGAGGGAAATCGGCGAGCTCGCGACGGTTCGACGTCAGCGCCGTCCCAAGCGGGGCAGCCCGAGCGTGAGCAGCAGACACACCACGATCCCGACGACCAGCAGGATGCTGGCCAGCTGGGTGCTGAGGAAATTGAACAACAGCACTCCCCCGGACACCGAGGCCGACCAGAGATAGAGCAACAGCACCGCGCGCCGGTGCGGGTGCCCCATCCGCATCAGCCGGTGGTGCAGGTGCTTCTTGTCGGGATGCCAGAACTTCCCGCCGCGCCGCACGAACGCCAGGACGATGTCGAGCACCGGCAGCGCCAGCACCAGCACCGGCAGGGCGATCGGCAGCAGGATGGCGACCGTCGAGGTCCGGCCCTGGGCTGCGGACGGGTCGAAGTTGCCGGTGAAGCTGATCAGCGCGGCCGACAGCAGGAGTCCGAGTAGCAACGATCCGGCGTCGCCCATGAAGAGCTTCGCCGGGTGGAAGTTGTGCGGCAGGAACCCCACACAGCACCCGACGATCGCCGCCGAGATGAACGTGGCGAGCGTGAAGACGTCGTTGCCGAAGTCCTGCCGGGTCGAGTAGCTCCAGATGAAGAACGCCAGGGCGGCGATCGCGGTCGTGCCCGCCGCCAGGCCGTCCAGACCGTCGGCGAAGTTCACCGCCTGGGTGGTGGCGATGACGACCAGAACGGTCAGCGCGAAGAGCACCTGCTGCGGCAGGATCGTCTGAGTGCCGAGGATCGGCAGGAACAGCAACTGCACTCCCCCGAGCACCGACATGACCAGCGCGGCGATGATCGTCCCGGCGACCTTGGTCAGCGGATCCAGCTCCCGCAGGTCGTCGATCGCGCCGAGTGCCGTCACGATCGCCGCCGCCGCCAGCACCCACAGCAGGCTGGCGTAGTCGATCCTGCTGCCCAGATAGGGCAACTGGCGAGCGACGAGTATGGCGGCGGCGAACCCCACGAGCAGCGCGACACCGCCGAGCCGCGGGATCGGCACGGTATGCACATCGCGGCCACGCACCGGGGTCACGGCGTTCCAGCGCACCGCCGCCCAGCGGATCGCGGGTGTGGTGATGAAGGTGATCGCCGCCGCGACGATCGCGATGAGCACATATTCACGCACGGTGCGGCGAGGTCCTTCAGTCGAAACTGGCTGGTCGAGTAGCGCGAGCCGCGCGTATCCGGGCCCGAACTGGCTGGTCGAGTAGCGCGCGTCGCTGGGCGAGCGCGTATCGAGATCCAGCCGGCCGGGCTACGGCCGAGGGTACGCCGGGAAGCGCTCGACCAGCTCGGAAACCTGGGCGCGCACGTCCTTGGCGACGGCGTGCTCCGGATCGCCGTCCCCCTTGGTGATCGCGGTGTTGATCAGGTCGGCGATCAGCTTCATCTCCTCGATGCCCATGCCTTGGGTGGTGACGCACGGCGAACCGACGCGAATGCCGGAGGCGATGTTCGGCTTGGCCGGGTCGAACGGGATGGCGTTCTTGTTGAGCACGATGCCGGCGGCGTCGGCGCGCTTCTCCGCGTCGGCACCGGTGACGCCGATGCCCTGCAGGTCGTGCAGCGACAGGTGGGTGTCGGTGCCGCCGGTCGTCGGCCGGATGCCGTGCTCACCGAGCGAGGTGGCCAGCTGTTGCGCGTTGGCGATGACCTGCTTGGCGTAGTCGGCATACTCCGGCGTCGCGCACTCCTTGAAGTTGACCGCCTTGGCGGCGATCGAGTGCATCTGCGGACCGCCCTGCATCATCGGGAAGACCGCCTTGTCGATCGCCTTGGCGTGCTCTTCCTTGCACACGATGGCGCCCGCGCGCGGGCCGCGCAGCACCTTGTGCGTGGTGAACGAGACGACGTCGGCATACGGCACCGGGCTGGGGATGGCCTTGCCGGCGACCAGGCCGATGAAGTGTGCGGCGTCCACCCAGAAGATCGCGCCGACCTCGTCGGCGACCCGGCGGAAGAACTCGAAGTCGATCAACCGCGGGATCGCCGAGCCGCCGGCCACGATGATCTTCGGCTTGTGTTCCTTCGCGAGGCGCTCGACCTCGGCGTAATCGATGTCCTCGGTCTCCTTGTCGACGCCGTAGTGAACGGCGTTGAACCACTTGCCGGAGAAGCTGACCTTGGCGCCGTGCGTGAGGTGGCCGCCCATCGGCAGCGCCATCGCCAGGATGGTGTCGCCGGGCTGGGCGAAGGCGCCGTAGACCGCCTGGTTGGCGCTGGCACCGGAGTGCGGCTGGACGTTGGCGTGGTCGGCACCGAACAGGGCCTTGCACCGCTCGATCGCGAGGTTCTCCGCCTTGTCCACCTCGGCGCACCCGCCGTAGTAGCGGCGCCCCGGGTAACCCTCGGCGTATTTGTTGGTGAGCGTCGAGCCGAGGGCGGTGATCACCTGCGGGCTCGACATGTTCTCGCTGGCGATGAGCTGCAGGCCGCGGCGGATGCGGTCGAGCTCGGAGAGCAGGACACCCGCGATGTCCGGGTCGAACTGCTGCAGCGCGTCGAAGTCCGGGCCATAGAAGGGAGTGGTCATGGCGGTCACCTTATTCGTCGTCGGGGTGGTGGTCGGTGGCAGTCGCGGACGCCTCGTCGGTGGGCTTGGTGAGGTCGATCGGGTCGACCGGATCGATCGGGTCGATCGGGTCGACCGGCTCGTCGTCGACGGCGGAGTTGATCGCCCGTCCGGTGATCAGCTCGACATCGCCGAGCACCTTCTGCAACGCCTCGTTGTCGATCGTGCCTTCACGCAGCACGACCGGGTCGGCCTTGGTGCAGTCCAGGATCGTCGAGGAGGTGTCGGCGCCCCGCTCGCCGCCGTCCAGGTAGACCTCCACGAAGTGCCCGAGCATGAAGCCCGCCTCGGTGACCGTGGTCGCGGACGGCTTGCCGGTGCGGTTGGCCGAGCTGACCGCGAGCGGGCCCGTGCGTTCGAGGAGGGCGAGCGCGATCTCGTCGTCCGGCATCCGCAGGCCGACGGTGCCGTTGGTGTCGCCCAGGTCCCAGGCCAGCGACTGCTGTGCCCGGAAGACGAGGGTCAGCCCACCGGGCCAGAAGGCATCCATCAGCCGGCCGGCGTATGACGGGACGGACATCGCCAGGCCGTCGACCGTCTGCCGGGCAGGAATGAGCACCGGCGGGGGCATGTCGCGTCCGCGGCCCTTGGCCTCGAGCAACTGCGCGACCGCCGTCGGGTTGAACGCGTCGGCCGCGATGCCGTAGACCGTGTCGGTCGGCATGACGACGCATTCGCCGCGGAAGATCGCCTCGGCTGCCGTATTGATGCCTTCGTCGCGTGACTGCGGGAGATTGCAATCGAAGACTGGACTCACGCCGCCAAGTCTGTCAGACGGCCGCTGTGCCGATCGCGCGCCGTCCGCGTGGCCGGTGTCGGGGCCCGCGACCAGCGGCGCTCAGCTCTTGCAGAGACAGAACGGGTGCCCGGCCGGGTCGAGGAAGACGCGGAACGACGTGCCCGGCTGCTCCGCACACTTCGTCGCGCCGAGCTCGATCGTCGGCCCCTCGGCCGCGTCGATGTCGTCGACGACGACGTCGAGGTGCATCTGTTGTGGGTGCTCCTGACCGGGCCACTGTGGTGCCCGGTAGTCGGCGACCCGCTGGAAGCCGATCGGCGGCCAGGACTCGGTGTGGATCTCGGCCCAGTCGCCGTCGTCGTCGACCTTGATCTCGAAGCCGAGCAGCGTGCCGTAGAACCTGGCCAGCTGCGCCGGGTCGGGACAGTCGATCACCAGGGTGGGAGTGCGTGCGATAGCCATGGACGTGACGCTACCCACGCGCACCGACATACCTCTCCGGTGACGTGGCGGCTGCCAGACTCGGCACCCATGGAACTGATCGACGAGGAGTATGACGGGCCGTCGTTCCGTGCGGTGCTGGCGTCGGCAGAGGAGCCGTTGACCCTCGTCCGGTGCGACCTGCGCGCCGCGGATCTGCGGGATGCCGACCTGACCGAGGTGACGTTCACCGACTGCCTGCTCGACGAGATCCGGCTCGACGGTGCCTCGCTGGGCGGCGCCACCTTCACCGGCTGCCGGCTGATGGGTGCGTCGATGCCCCGGACCCGCGGCTTCGGCTTCGTCCTGCAGCGCTGCAACCTCTTCGCCGCCAACCTGATCGGAGCGGTGCTCTCGCACACCGACCTCACCGGGTGCCGCTTCAGCGAAGCCGTCCTGCGCAGCGCCGACCTCCGCTCGTCGGTGCTCGACAGGTGCGAGCTGATCAACACCGACCTCACCGGCGCCCAGCTGGACGGGGCCGATCTGCGCGGCGCGGCGCTCGGGCCGTGCGACCTGGACCGCCTGCGCGCGATGAAAGGCGCGATCATCACGGGACAGCAGGCCCGACAGATCGTCGTCGAGCTGGCCGGCGTGATCGTCATGGAGTGAGTGCCTCAGTGGTGGCCCCGCACTCCCGCGACCCGACGAGTCCGTTCGGTGGAGTCGCCGTGCGAGCGGCTCAGTCGTGGGGTTTGCGAGCAGTCACGGCGCGCGGCCGGTCGGCGAGATCCCGGTGATCGGCCACGTCGAGCCAGCCCTGCCGCGCCAGTGCTGCCGGGAGCGAATCGCCTTGACTGTCAGCGTGTTCCATCACGAGCAGACCACCCGGGCGGAGCAGTTGTATGGCGCGCGCCGCCACCTCGAGCGGGATGCGAAGGCCGTCGTCGCTGCCGCCGTACAGCGCGATCTCAGGGTCGTGGTCACGCACCTCGGGGTCGACCGGCACCATGCCGACCGGGATGTACGGCGGGTTGCTCACGACGACGTCCAGCGAGGCCTCCCGCCCGGGCAGCGCATCCTGCGCCGCGGCCAGCTCGACCTCGACGTCCAGGCCGATCAGCTGGGCGTTGCGGGTCGCCCAGGCGTGCGCCATGGGGTCGAGTTCGACCGCCGCGACGGACGCGAAGGGCGCCTCGTGCTTGATGGCCAGGGCGATCGCGCCGGAGCCGGCGCAGAGGTCGACGATCGACGCCTCGTCGCGCCCGGCGAGCTCGGCCAGCACCAGCTCGACGAGCAGTTCGGTTTCCGGACGCGGCACGAAAACACCTGGGCCGACATGAAGTTCGAGGCCGCGGAAGGGCGCCGTTCCGGTGAGGTGCTGGAGCGGCACCCGGGTGGCGCGCTGCTCGACGAGCTCCGCGAAGCGCTTCTCGACGGTGGCCGGTGGCTCCTCGCGCAGCACCTGCCGGCGCTGCACCTCCCCCACCGACTCGTCCCACGCATGGGCCAGCAACAGCCGTGCATCGGACGCCGCGCTCGGCACACCCACTGCCGTCAGCCGTTCGGTCGCCGCGGCGAGCAGCGCGCGGACAGCTGTCATGCGTTGGTCGAACTGTCAGCCAGCGCAGCCATTTTCGCTGCCTCATCGGTGGCGATGGCCGACTGCACGACGGCCTCGAGGTCACCGTCCAGCACGGCGTCGAGGTTGTAGGCCTTGTAGCCGGTGCGGTGGTCGGCGATCCGGTTCTCCGGGAAGTTGTAGGTGCGGATCCGCTCACTGCGGTCGACCGTGCGCACCTGCGAGCGGCGCGCGGCGGACGCCTCGGCGTCCCGCTCCTCCTGCGCCAGCTGCCGCAGGCGAGCCTTGAGCACCCGCAACGCCGCCTCCTTGTTCTGCAGCTGCGACTTCTCGTTCTGGCACGAGACGACCAGTCCCGACGGCAGGTGGGTGATCCGGACCGCGGAGTCGGTGGTGTTGACCGACTGGCCGCCCGGGCCGGACGAGCGGTAGACGTCGATCTTCAGGTCGCCCGGCCCGAACTCGATCTCCTCGTCGTCACCCTCGTCGAGGTCGGGCATGACGAGCACACCGACGGCGGAGGTGTGGATGCGGCCCTGGCTCTCGGTGACCGGGACGCGCTGCACCCGGTGCACGCCACCCTCGTACTTCAGCTTCGCCCACGGTGCCGTGCCTGGCTCCGGTTGACCCTTTGCCCGGATTGCGAGCCGTACGTCGGTGTAGCCGCCCAGGTCGGACTCGGTGCCGTCGGTGATCTCGGCGCGCCAGCCGGACTGCTCGGCATACCGGAGATACATGCGCACCATATCTGCTGCGAACAAAGCCGATTCGGCGCCGCCAGCACCCGCCTTGACCTCGAGAATGACGTCCCGGTCGTCGTCCTCGTCGCGCGGCAGCAGCAGCGCGCGCAGCTTGCTCTCGGTCTCCTCGACGGCCGCCTCGAGCGCGGGGATCTCCTCGGCGAACGAGGCGTCCTCGCCGGCAAGTTCGCGGGCCGCGGCGAGGTCGTCGCGGGCGGCGGTCCAGGCGCGGTATGCCGCGACCGTCGGCGCGAGGGCGGCATACCTCTTGTTGAGCCGGCGCAACGTCTTGGGGTCACCGTGCACGGCTGGATCGGCCAGTTGCCTTTCCAGCTCGGCGTATTCGTCGGCGACGGCTGCTGCGGACTCGATCATCGGGACTTCTTCCGGGAGTGCGGAGGTGAGGGCAAAGCAAACGCCGGCCCCAAGCCTCGTGACGAGGATGGGACCGGCGGTGCGAGGAAGCTACTTGGCCGCCTTCTTGCCGTAGCGCTCCTGGAAGCGAGCGACACGACCACCGGTGTCCAGAATCTTCTGCTTGCCGGTGTAGAAGGGGTGGCACTGCGAGCACACGTCGGCGGTGATGGAACCGGACGGGGCGGTGCTGCGGGTGGTGAAGGTCGCGCCGCAGGTGCAGGTGACGACGGTCTCACCGTAGGACGGGTGAATGTCCTTCTTCATGGATTCTCCTAGCGATCTCACGCCCGCCGGGTCGCTGGCGCCCTCATGCGCAACGTGAACCGGTGGACCAACCGAAGATTCTGCCAGCTGGCAGACCATACGTCCAAACGAGAACCGTTCTCGCGTTATTCCGGAGTCCGCAAGCTCGATCAAGGCGGTGTCGGTGGGCGCCGTTAGCGTGCCGGAGATGAAGTTCGCGTATGTCGTTCCCTTCACGACCGAGCCGGAGTTCGTCGAGCTCGCCCGGCTCGGGGAGGAGCACGGCTGGGATGCCGTCTTCACCTGGGAGGCGGTCTTCCGGCACGACGCGTGGGCGACGCTGGCTGCGGCCGCCGTGTCGACCCAGCGCATCCGGCTCGGGACGCTGATCACCCCGGTGCCGCGCTACCGGCCGTGGGATCTCGCGGCGCGGGTCGGCAGCGTCGACCGGCTCTCCGGTGGACGCCTCATCCTCGGCGCCGGCCTCGGCGCACCCAATGACAACTGGCTGGCGTTCGAGCCGGACGAGGGCCGCAAGGTCCGCGCGCAGAAGCTGGACGAGGGGCTCGACATACTGACCGGACTGCTGGCCGGGCAACCGTTCTCCTATGCCGGCAGGCATTTCAGCGCCCGGCCGGCCCCCGAGCTGACGCCGCCCCCGCCGGTGCAGCGGCCGCATCCACCGATCTGGCTGGTCGGGGCGCTGGTCCGTGGACAGGAGCGTCAGCCCTCGCTGGCGCGTGCCGCGCGGTATGACGGGATCTTTCCGGCCGTCGCCCGCGCCGCCGAAGGCCAGTCCGGGATCACGCTCGAGGCGTTCCGGGACATCGTCCGGCGGATCAGTGACTTCCGCGCGGCGAGCGAGCTCGGCGGCGAGCCGTTCGACTTCGTCGTGGAGGGCGATTCCTACCACGGATTCGTCGAGATCGAGGGCAGTCCGGCCGACTGGGCGGCGGCCGGCGCGACCTGGTGGATCGAGTCGTGGTGGGACCTCCCGGAGACCGCGGCAACGGTCGACGAGTTGCGCCGGCGCATCGCGGCCGGACCACCCCGAAATTAGCTCTTCTCCGGAAACCATTTACATAGCCGAGAGTGGCAAGGTGAAAGAGTCAGCTCTCCTCTGGGCCGATCGCCCCCGGAAGTCACGGAGTACTCAATGACTCAATCGCTCTCCCGCCGCAACTTCCTGGTTGCGGCACTCGCAGTGCCCGTAGCGGCCGCTGCCACCGCTGCCCCGGCGTTGGCCGTGGAGGATCACGACCAGTTCACGGCGGCATCGACCAAATACGGCGTGCCTGCATCGGTCCTGGCCGCCGTGTCCTACGGACAGACCCGGTGGGAAGACCACGACGGCCGGCCCAGCACCAGCCTCGGCTACGGCCCGATGCACCTGGTCGACGGTGCGGCCGCGCAGGCGCAACGCGATGCGGCGTACGGCGGCAAGGCGCCGCACGTCGTGGACACGCTCGGCCGGGCGGCCGAGCTCACCGGCCTGTCCAAGGATCGGCTGCGCACGGACACTGCGGCCAACATCATGGGCGCCGCGGCCGTGCTGGCCGCCGCACAGCGGGCAGCCGGGCACGCGGTCGGCGCGCACACCGACCCCGCGACCTGGTATGTCGCCGTCGCGTCGACCAGCGGGTTCACGGCGGCCGCAGCCCAGCGCGGCTTCGCCGACGACGTGATGAGCGACCTCCGCTCGGGCGTCAGCCGCACGGCGTCGGGGGTCCGGCTCAATCTCACGGCCACCAAGGTGGGCAGTGTCACCGCCCAGCGTGCGGTGCTCACGCGGCGGGCCGAGACAGCGGCCAAGGACGCGAAGCCTGCGCCATACCCGATCGACGCGCCGAAGGGCCTGGCGGTCGACTGGGTGCCGGCGCCGTACGAGCAGACCGGTCCCGACCCGGGTGACTACGGCAACCACGACCTCGCCAACCGGCCCGCCTCCCACGCGCTCAACACGATCGTCATCCACGACACCGAGTGCTCCTACGACGAGGCGCTCAAGCTGGTGCAGGACCCGACCTATCTGGCCTGGAACTACACGGTGCGCTCCAGCGACGGCCTGATCGCGCAGCACCTGGAGGCCAAGGACGTCGGCTGGCACGCCGGCAACTGGTACGTCAACAGTCACTCGATCGGTGTCGAGCACGAGGGCTACGCGACCGCCGGGCCGACCTGGTTCACGGAGGCGATGTACCGCAAGTCGGCGCGGTTGATCTCCTATCTGGCCAAGGAGTACAAGATCCCGCTCGACCGCGCACACATCATCGGGCACGACCAGGTGCCGGCCACCACGACCGGTGGCATCCCGTCGATGCACTGGGACCCGGGTCCCTTCTGGGACTGGGAGCACTACTTCGAGCTGCTCGGCGCGCCGCTGCACCGCGGCACCCGCGGAGTCAGCCGGTTCTCCGCGGGCGACATGATCCGCATCCTGCCGGGCTTCGAGGGCAACGAGCAGGTCGTCACCGGCTGCGACAGCAACAACCCGCCGATCTGCGTGGTCGACGGCCCGCAGCCGGCGACCAACTTCGTCACCCTGCACCAGCAGCCGGACGAAGGTGCTCCGCTGGTCAAGGACATCGGGCTGCACCCGAATGGCGCGCCGTCCGGCACCGGCCCGGCCGACGTCGGTGCGCGGGCGGCCGCCGGTGAGGATTACGTCGTCGCGGACGTCGACGGCGACTGGACGGCGATCTGGTATCTCGGCCAGAAGGCGTGGTTCCACAACCCGCGCACGTCGCCCACCGCGCGGCTGCTGAAACACGGCGTCAAGGCGACCGCGAGCACCGACATCCAGGTCTACGGCCGCGCCTACCCGGAGGCCTCGGCCTACCCCGACCCGTCGTTCGTGCAGGCCATTTCGCCGTTCAGCTATGTCTGGAGCGCCGGCCAGGAGTACGTCATCGCGGACACCGACGTCCCGACCGACTACTACAAGGCTTGGTACTACGACATCAACACGCCGAACGATCACATCGACATCGTCGGCAAGACGAAGTACTACCTGGTCTACTTCGGCCACCGGGTCATGTATGTCATGGCGGACGACGTGACGCTGAGCTGATCAACGGTTGACGGCCGAAACGGCGGCTGACGTCTCTGCTGGGACGTCAGCCGCCGTTTCGCGCGTCACTCGGTGCCCAAGGTCGGCATGCGCGCTCCCGGGTATGCCGAACGCGGCGTCTGGAACGCGTTC
>NZ_JBMAMH010000016.1:0-75795 GCF_058148645.1 Flexivirga sp. YIM B11880 | reverse complement strand
CCAACAACGACGACCCGACACCGTTCGTATGGACCGCAACCGCCGAATCGATCCTGGCCAAGGTCACCCGAGCCCGCCACAAGCTCAACGAAGTAGTTAATCAATGACGAGACGGACCACTAGCCCACGAGTCCTCGTACTCAATCACTTCGCCGCCCCACGCGGCGACGCGGGCGGCACCCGCCACGTCGAACTCTTCGCTCGCCTTCAAGGCTGGGACCACCTAATTATCGCAAGTAACCTGAACCCGCAGACCGGTGCGCCGGTCCCCGAAGACACGGGCTTCGCCACCGTCCCCGTAACCAGCTACTCCAGAAATGGCATCTCTCGAATTCTAAATTGGGCAAGCTATGCCGTCACAGCAACGATAAAGGGTTCTCAAACGGGCAAGGTTGATGTCGTTTATGGCTCATCCCCCCATCTCTTAGCAGGGCTCGCGGCCTGGCAGTTGGCCGTCGTCAAGCGAGCAAAATTCATCCTCGAAATTCGCGACCTCTGGCCAAAGATACTCGTAGATATGGGTCACCTTGACGCCGACTCACTTATCTACAGATTCCTCGGAGGACTTGAAGAGTTTCTGTACGCTCATGCTGACGCGATCATCGTCATGGCTGAAGGCTCACGTCAAGAACTCTCCGCGCGAGGCGTCGACGCCGACAAGATTTACTACATCCCAAACGGTGCCGATCCAGAGGACTTTGTCCCGAGCGCGCCACGAGACGAACTACGAGACCGATATCAGTTCACGCGCACCACAGCCGTATACACTGGCGCTCACGGGCCGGCGAATGGGCTCGGACTACTGCTGGATGCAGCCGCCGCGACGCCTGAGATCGATGTGGTTCTGGTAGGTGGCGGCATCCTGAAATCCGAGTTACGGAACGCCGCTGCCCGACAAAACCTGACGAACGTGCGGTTCTTTGACCCAATTCCCAAGAACGAAATACCCGACTTGCTTTCAGCGGCCGACATCGGCGTACACGTCCTCGCCGACATTAAGCTTTTCCGCACAGCTGTCAGCCCAAACAAGGTATATGATTACATGGCGGCGGGACTGCCGACGCTCACAAACTGCCCTGGGATCGTTGCTGACTTGGTCGAGGGAGCGAGCGCTGGACTGGCCGTTGCGCCCACGCAACTCGCTGATGGCCTACGACGAATCAGCCAACTTCCAGCGGCAGCACGCGCAGAAATGGGCAGAGCCGGCTCCGCGTGGATAAGTGCGAACCAATCACGCACAGCGATGGCCGCTAGGCTTGAAGTCGTTCTAAACGACGCCGTTCACAATCGCTGTTGCTTCCCATCCAACAAGGGCAACTAACTGACCGCTCTCAATCACGTGCTACCGTCTCCTCATGTCAAGAAACGCGGGACGGACCTCCCTTGGTGGCAGCGTCGTCGAGAGTTCATTGTCGGCCGGGGGATACACGAAGCGTCACGGAACGGAACTCATCGAGAGCTACAGAAACGCCCGGGCTGCCGACATCGTCCTCGTTCAGAACGCGTGGAATTACATTCCGGCAAGCCAATACGTCTCCGAGCTCCGATGGGTCCAACCAAGGCGAATTACCTCTCACGTCGCACGCCGCGCGGTATCGCGCCTCAACACCCGCAGGGCCTCAAAGGTAGTAGCGCTGACACCGTACATGGCGGATCTGGTTAAATCCGTCAATTCAAACGTCGAAACAATCCCGGTCACATTGCCAATAGACCCTGAGTTCTTGACCGCTATCGGTACAGCTACTCCAGCCTCTATCCGCTGCCATGAGCAGACCGCCCTCATCCCGGGAACGGTCGCGCCATACAAACGGACAGTTGAATCGATAACGCTTGCCTATCAAGAGCCCGACGTCTCGGATGTCATCCTGGCTGGTCGCTCCAGCGATCACGCATACCTCCGGCGGTGCCTCGAGCACGCAAAATCTCTTGGGCTAAAGATTCGCCAAGCGCCAGTAAATCGGATCGAGATGGTAACATTACTTGAAAGCGTGGAGTGCGTCATCATCAATAGCGCTCTCGAAAGTTTGAGTATCAGCGCCGCCGAATCTATCGCGCTAGCGCGGAAAACAATTCTCAGTGACATACCTGTACATAGACACATGCTTTCAGAGCTTGGCGTGGCAGCGGTCACGACTACCGGACACCTCAGGTCGACGTCAAAGATTCTCGCCCTAGACGAAGCTCTCGAAAACGCAAGACTGAGATGGCAGGAAGCCGCACACGCCCTCTCTGAGAGATAAGTTGGAGTCATGCCGGACGCTCGAAATCCAGAGCAAACAGCACAGGAGCAATAAGCCCTAATGACCACTACATGAACCACCTGGGCTCAAGAACGAATAGCCGCTCCCCCAATAATCACAGCGCGCGAACAACTCGTGCGGGCACTCCAGCGACCAGAACATCGGCCGGAACGTCATTAACCACAACGGCGCCAGCCGCCACCACTGCGCCTTGACCTACAGTGACACCTCCTACCACAGTCACTGCTGTCCCAATCCACACGCCGTCTCCTATAACAATAGGACTGCTATATCCTCGTCCAGCCCGGCGCGACGAATTCCCAAATGAATGACCGCCGGTAATAAAGACGGCACGAGGTGCGATATCAACACGGGCACCGATCGAGACCCTCGCCGTGGACGCACCTACCAGAAGTACGTCCCGCCCGATCCAAGTATCTGCTCCGACAGAAACATACGAGGTCTCGAAGCGAGCCGCTGAATGCACGCGCGCGGTAGGATCAATGTCTATTCCAGAAAACCGAAGCAGGGTGCTCTTCACGCGAAATCCACGTGTCGCAGGTAGCGCCGCACTAACTCGGCGCAACAGCAAGAATTTGAGCCTGCCTATTAGACCGTCCGATTGGTTCAGTATCAATGCGAACTCCAAACTGCTGGTAGCCCTACCGGGCCTCCGGGGCCGGCTTCCGCCAGACGCAACAGGTATTGCGCCCCACGGCTAGGAGCAAGTAGATCACTTGCACGAGACTGTCGTGCTGCGCGAGCTGGACCGTCATGATCCGTTTCACAGCTTACGTCGCGTAAACACTCCACCAAACCACTTACGGAATTGGACTCAAACGAGTGCACCGGAAGATCGCTACCCGCTAGGGCCGAGGAACCGCACGCGTCAGATACAACTGCAACACACCCCGCCTGCAGCGCCTCATTGACCACAGCGCCCCACCCATCGTCAATAGACGGCAAAACAAGGCAGGCGGCGGACGCCATAAATCTTGGGACTTGATCCGCTTTTACGCTTCCTATCCACCTGATCTGTTCACCTACATTCAGCGTCTCAGCTAGGCGAATTAAGCGCTCGCGGTCAGGACCGTCACCCACGACTGTCAGGGTGAGTTTCATGGAGGGACGGAGAACTGCCAGCGCTCGGATAACCAACTCAAGATTCTTTAGGCGGCGAACCGCGCCCACGAAGACTACATCAGTGCATAAGTCGCTGCTTAGGCGATCAGGCAAATCGATCTTCGGAAAATACATCCATGGAACGACCTTATCCGCGCTCGCACCCGATTTGATGAAAGCTCGTTTCGCCCGCTCTCCAGTCAGTAGATAGCGCTCAATCGCCTTGTCCGAGACTCGCCTCAGACGGGCCGCATACAAAGGCAACCGAGAAATCTTGCGCCGCGACGGAGCTTCACTGTAGAGAAATATTCTACGGTGCTGGCTAACAAGGTTCAGCGTAACTTTCGAGATCAAAGGATACGAGAGGAGGCCGGACACGACGTGAACCACGTCACTCCCAGGGAATGAAATCAGAAAGCTTATCTCGGCTGGAGAAGGATTAACGTGTACGATCGCCCGCCCATAGTCAAGCTTCCAACCTAAATCCTGCCTCGTTTGCGCGAGCCGGTCCTCGGCGACTACCACTACATCGCATAACTCGGCGAGCGATCGGATCATAGGAGCCTGATGTTCGGTCAGAGTAGGCTGCCAGAAAATGATGCGCATCTCACCTCCTCACCTTCTGCGATAACACCGGCACAATCGTCTCGCGTCGCGCGTCGTTAACCATGACCGCCAATATTGCCGTGAATGACAAAATGAGTGGTCCAGTGGTGGAGACTAGCCAGCCCTCCCCAACGCTATGTATTATACCGGCGGTCGTCACGATGGCCGCTTTTGAGCCAAGGTGTACCGCGTCGCGTAGGAGGATTGCCGACACCACTGCCATCGCCACCAACATAATTATCCCACCCACTGCGAGCGCTCGGAGCGGAGAACTCGCGATTTCCTGCCTCAGCCCATTGAATCCTACGCCCATCCATGGGGACGCATGAAATGCGCGGGTCGTCTCAAGAATGCTTCCATCTCGCGATCGCAGCCCGCCGCGGTTCGCGAAGGGCTCGGCAACGATATGCAACAGCTGCCCCGTCGCCAATGCAAACAGAAGCGCACTCGACACGACTATCCATGACACTTCCTTCGCCTGGCGAGTGCCTTTAAATATGGAGGCAACAACGAAAACAGCCGCGGTGATGATGCTTGTGCGGGATTCTGACATGTAAAGCGCGACCACGGCGACGGCACTCGCTCCCACAATGACAAGTCGCGATCGAAGCTCGAGAAGAGCTATCCCGATAAGTGCCGCCGCCATGAACCCGAGCGTGTTCGCGTTCGTGAAGATTCCACGTAAGCGAGCTCCGCCATATGCTGTCCCTGGAGCAACGGCTGAAGCCATGAGAGATACAATTACTAAAGAAAGTAGAAGTCCAATTATCGTATGGATTGCCGTGCGGCGGGGAATCAGCCTGGCAACTGCCCCAATCATGGCGAGAGCCAGTGCTCCAAGCGCAGTATTTGCGAAGACGCTCCATTCCGAGTGGAAGACCGTTGTTATTGACAACATAATTAGCAGCCCGATAGCGAACCGACCGATAATCCGCGGCTCACCGTGTGACTGTTCCGCTCGGCTATGAAAGCGAAGAAGAAAGAATGCAAGGCTCGCTATCGCAACCGCTCGGAACTCGATTCCCACACCCGGGATCGCCGAGCAAAATATACTTATCATAATGACACCGAAGACAACGCTCCGGCCGCCAAGCATCAACAATTGGAGCAGAATTAGCGATGCCGCGAACACCAATGCAATGGTCACAATCATCTACCGTTCCCGCAGCGTGTACATCGGCGCGGTCTTCGTTCGTCGATCCTCACTCGCTTGTACCTTCCGACTCTCTGGACCCGCCGGCCATCATCATGAGGCGATGCTCCGAGAGCACAGCCGATTCGACTGTGAGCGCACCCAGAGCAACGCGCCAGCTTCAACAATAGCAACGCAACAGAGGGTAGCTGCGGCCCCCACGGCGCCGGACGCGAGGGCGCCGATGGGGATTGCGACCACTGTGACCAGTGCGAGTCCTAAGTGTATGCGACCCACCTGGGTTTCCAGGCCGATGCCTTGAAGGTAGCGGGTCAAATATGATTCGGCCAATCCTAGGATGGTGGCTACGATTACGAGTTGCGCCGCCCGAACGCCTGGAAGATACGATGGTCCCACTAGAGTCTTGATAAGGAGAGGTGCATTAGAAACCGCTAGCGCACCCAAGACGCTCGCCGCTACAAACACCGATACCGCAAACATGTTCATCAGTCGCACGGCGTGTTGGTTTCCACGCCTGATTTGCGGGATCACCGCGACAGCGAGAGAGTCCATCGCCATTGAAAGCGGCGTTACAAGGCGCACCGGAAGCGCATAGTAGGCGCCCTGCCCTGGACCCGCAAGCATCGTCACCATCGAGACATCGGTGCTGCGAATTGCCGCGCCGACGTTTGCCGCCCAGAACGGCAGACCGTAACGAAGGATGTCGCGTAATTCCTTACCTGAACTGGGGCGAACATATCGCGGCGCCTTCGCCATGAGCAGCGAGAGCGATATTATTCCACCCAATATTGATGCGAGCCAGAACCATGTTGCTGGCCGACCTCCGGCGAGAACCGCCGTCGCGAAGACACAAAGTGTTGCTACGCGTGATGCGCCCATGGCGGTGATTTGAACCCGTGGATTGCCTGCCGCTACCTGCACTCCTAAAGCAGCATTCGAGATACGGTCTATGGCCGCCCAAGGCGCCATCAGCATCGCCCAAGCGGGTACCAACTTCATCATATACAGAGCAACCAATATGGCGAAGGCGATGAGCGATGCGGTGATGATTCCGGCAGCCTGCAGATACAGCGCTCTCAAGGCGTACGGTCTTTCTGAATCTGTTGCGTACGAGCGGAAGGCGTAGTTCTGGAGGCCACCGTCAGCAAGGGTTATGACCGAGCTAATGGCGACCAGGCTGGTGACCAATCCAAAAGTGTTCGGCGTTGTGTGCCGCGCGAGTAGAATCAATGTAAGCGCCTGCGCGGCCGCGGAGATGACACGGCTAGCTGCCACGCCAGCGATTTGCGATATGGCTTCCCGAAGCGACGACTCGACGCCGTTTCGGACAGCGACAGTCTCTGCACTAAGCGGACCAGCTTTGCTATGGTGCCGAACTATATGGCGTCTGCCGTTTGCTCGTCGTTTCACAGTCCCCGTGCCGGGAAATCTACTCTGGGTTGGTCGTCGTAGGGACGAGCGCGGGCGGCTTGTCTTATGCTCATCCAAAGTCCTTCATCCTTTTTCCGATTCCGAATAGATGAGCAATTGCCGCCACAGAACGGCTCGCAGCACGCCCGTCTCCGTACGGGTTAACCGCGTTCGCCATTGCTACATAACGTGATGCATCGTCGATGAGCATGCTGACCTCGCTAAACACCTTCGTCTCATCGGTGCCAATCAACCGGACGGTACCGGCGTTCACGGCTTCGGGACGCTCGGTGTTGTTACGCATGACCAGAACTGGCTTTCCTAGCGATGGCGCCTCCTCTTGGACACCGCCAGAGTCCGTGACCACGATGCTCGCGGCGTTCATCAGCTTGGTGAACTCGCTGTATCCGAGCGGTTCGGTGACCAGAACGTTCTCCATCTCCTCTAGGTGAGGCAGGATAGCGTGACGCACGATTGGATTCCGGTGCATCGGTAGAACGAGCACGTGGTCCCGGTGGCACGTAGCGATCCGCTTGAGCGCCCTGCCGACACCTTCCATCGCTGCACCCCAGTTCTCGCGACGGTGGGTGGTCACAAGAATCAACGGCCGCCCAGTCGCCACGACAGCAGCCAGTCGCTCATCATTGAATGGAACGCCACGTCCTACGGCGTGGAGCAGGGCATCAATGACGGTGTTTCCCGTCACGGCGATCGTCGCCGGGTCGACACCCTCCCGTTCGAGGTTTGTCTTCGACGTGGCTGTCGGTGCCAGGTGGAGCGCAGCGACCTGGGTCGTGATCTTTCTATTGGCCTCCTCCGGAAACGGCGAGGTGATGTCACCGCTTCGCAATCCCGCTTCGAGGTGGACAACTGAGATGTGCCTGTAGAAGGAGGCAATCGAAGCAGCCGCCACTGTTGACGTATCGCCCTGCACAATCACCGCGTCCGGCCGTACCGTCTCGAGCACAGGATCGAGATCCCGGAAGACTTTGGCCATCAACTCGTTGAGGCCCTGACCATGAGCGAACACGTTGAGATCAAAGTCGGGCACGATACCGAAGATGTCATTCACTTGGTCCAGCATTTCCCGGTGCTGGCCGGTGACCGCTGTGATCGACTCGAACCGTTCGTCCGCCTCAATTGCACGGACCAATGGAGCGACCTTGATGGCTTCCGGGCGGGTGCCGTATATGGTGAGGAGGCGTGCAGTCATGGCTCTCTCATCTCAGGAAGCTTCGACGTTGGGAAGCTGCATCAGGGTTCCGCACGACAACATACACAGACGGACTGCGGCAACGCGCACGCCCCGAGACCCGTACACTTCCGCTGTGACTAGATTGGTGGCCGTGGCCACGAGGGAGGTGGAGACGATGTTTCCTCGCGGGATATGTGTTGTGGGCCTGGGGTACATCGGCCTGCCGACGTGCGCGGCGTTCGCCGAGCACGGCGTCCGAGTGTTCGGTGTCGACGTCAACCCCCGGGTCGTGGACTCGATCAATGCCGGCCGAGTGCACATCGTCGAACCGGATCTGGACCAGATCATCGAGCGGGCTGTTGCCGATGGCCTGCTCACCGCCAGCGTCGATGTGCCCGCCACCGCCGACGCCTACCTGATCGCAGTGCCCACCCCTTTCCAGGGTGATCACCAGCCCGACATCAGCTACGTCGAGGCTGCAAGCCGCGCGATCGCTCCCAATCTGAGTGCTGGCAGCATCGTCATCCTTGAATCGACCTCGCCTCCCGGCACGACGCGCGCCGTGCGTGACATCCTCGCCGCCGCGCGACCCGATCTCGTCTTCCCGCAAGACTCGGCGTCCACGGAACACAACGTCTTCGTTGCTCACTGCCCGGAGCGCGTGCTGCCCGGCCACGTGATGACTGAGCTGGTCGAAAACGATCGCGTCATCGGTGGGATAACGTCGGTCTGCGCAGAGCACGCAGCCGATATCTACAGGGTCTTCTGCAAGGGTGAGCTCGTGATGACGGGCGCAACCGAGGCCGAGATGGCTAAGCTCACCGAGAACTCGTTTCGCGACGTCAACATCGCCTTCGCGAACGAATTAGCCAACATTTGTGAGGGCCTAGATCTGGACCCGTGGGAAGTCATCCGCCTCGCGAATCACCACCCACGTGTAAACATCCTGAACCCTGGTCCCGGGGTCGGTGGGCACTGCATTGCGGTCGATCCGTGGTTCATCGTGGCGGCGGCCCCAAACGAGGCAGCCTTGATTCGGACCGCACGGGAAACGAACGATGGACGCCCGGACCACGTGGTCGGCAAGGTAACCGCAGCGCTCAAGGACAAAGCCGACGCGACCATTGCGTGCCTCGGCCTAGCATTCAAGGCAAATATCGACGACCTCAGAGAAAGCCCGGCAGTAGAGGTCACGTCAAAAATCGCCGCTGCATTCCCGCAGGGAACGGTGCTCGCCGTCGAACCGCACGTCAAGCAGCTTCCGGAGCAACTTGCCGCTTGCACCAACGTCACCCTTCTCACCACAGCCGATATTCCTGACGCAGACGTCGTAGTTCTGCTGGTCGATCACGACGCGTTCCGGCAGGTTCGTCCGCCACGCTCGGCCAAGGTGATTGACACCCGTGGGGTCTGGCGCTAACCACGTGAACACGGCGTCGTACGCCTTGGTTGGAGCAGGCGGTCACGGTCGCGAGATGCTCCAAGCGTTGCGCCGTGCCGGAATCGTCGTGTCGGCCGTCTATGACGACTCCGCCGAGAACGCCCCGTTGCTCCTGCGTTTGGGTGTTCGGTTTGCTGGTGCCGTGTCTAATTGTGAGGTCCCGGCGTACTTCGGAGTCGGCTCAGGAAATGTGCGCCGACGTCTGGATGCGCAACTGCGCTCTGCTCCAGCGGCAATCGACCCGAGCGCGTTGGTCGGCGATGACGTCTTGCTGGGCGAGAGCTCGGTCGTCTTTGCTCAGGCCACCGTCACGACGAACATAACCATCGGTCGCCACAGCCACATAGGGCGTGGCGCTGCTGTCGGTCATGACTGCGCAATCGGCGACTACGTCTCTGTTATGCCCCTTGCCGGAATCTCTGGGAATGTAACAATCGCTGATGAGGTGTACATCGGTGCAGGAGCAACTATTCGTCAAGGGACTCGAATTGGACCCGGCGCCACTGTCGGCATGGGGGCAGTAGTGGTCAGGGATGTTCCAGCGGGTGTGACCGTCATCGGAAATCCTGCGCGGCCCATACAGCTGGGCGAGCGCGCTGCTTCATCGAGCGGCTCCGTGCGCGGGCGTAAATGGCTGGAGCGAGCCAAGTGGCGGCCGTGAGATGTCGTCCGCTGATCGCTTCAGTCGCCGGAGCGACACCTGAACTTGTCCAGAGCACGTCGAGCTTTCCCTGCTGCTGGCGGTCGGCGCTCTCTTGCGTCAGACTTCATCAGAATTGCCCGCTCAACGAAGATCATCCGCTCGACGACGTGATCAGCGGCGCCGTCACGACACCCGTGGTGAAAACGAGCACGCTGTCGACTGGCATTCACTCGTGCAGTCGCACGGCGCGGTAGCACCAGCTGAGCATCGCGCGCACACCTCAGCCCGGTCGTAGTTCGGCTCGTCGTTGGTCGCGCGGCTAGCCGGCATCGGCGTCAACGTAGCCCACCACCGCCAACACGACCTGCCTTCTCCAGGACCGGCACCGTGCCCGGCTCCACCTCCGCATGCGGGCGCGCCGGGGTGCCCACTCTGGTTACCTCGACTGCCAAAGTCGTGCAGACCCGCCGGGAGCAATCGGCCAGACACGCCGGCAGCGCAGAAGATCGGACTTTGTGCGGATCGACGCATCAGCTGCATTTTCGCTCGCCATCCCCGGACGGGAACTTACTCTTTCTTTACTATTTCGGCGGTCTGGGTCAGGCTGTGAAAGTGCACACGCGGGGACCTACAGGAGAGCACAGGATGACCGGGACGAGCGCACAATCGAGCCTCCCCTCAGCCGCAGCGGCTGTCGTGGCGCTACCTTTCACCCTGCGCGTCGGGACCGAGGTACGCGACTTCGGCTCACTCGAAGCATCCCTTCGCCGGCACGGTCGCAGATTTCTCGACACGACCTTCTCGCCGACTGAGGTGGAGGCGTGTGGCGGCTACGACGCCCCGCCCCAGGTGCTTGCGCCGGGGCTGACTGCGCGGCTGTGCGCGAAAGAGGCGACTCTCAAGGTGTTGCGGCCGACCGCGATTCTGCCCGAATGGCGCGAAATGGAGATCGTTCCGACGCCCGGCGGGTGGCTCGGTCTCGAGCTGACCGGCGCGGCCCACCAGATCGCCGTCGCACGCGGGCTCGTCGACCTGCAGGTGTCGCTGTCCCATGACAGCACCGTCGCCCTCGCAACCGTCATCGCCATCGAGGTGCTGCAAAGCACGACCTCGATCACCGACTGAGGTTCAGCTCCGGCCCGGAGTGGACGCGTTTCAGTGCCGCGATCACCGGCACCAGAGCCGCGTCCACGGCATGCTTCATCTGCTTCTGGACCCGTTGGCCCTGACCGAACGGATCGACGATGTCGGCCGCGCTCGCGGCGCGCGGCGTGACGTTGCCCAGATGCCGGGCACACCCGCTGACGAGCAACTGGAGATCCGACAGATCCGGGGGGTCCAAGAACGACGGCTCCAACTGCCCGAAGTCCAGCCGCGCCACGATGTCGCTGAAGTCGATCAGCGCGAAGGTCTTGCGCAACCCGCTCGTATCCGTCCGCACCACCTGACTGCGCTGCGCTCGCGTCGCCGTCAGGATCACGGTGGCCTCGCGCACCATGTCCGCGGTCAACTGTCGAGCGACGAAGCCGGCAGGGTCGATGTCCTCGGCCGCCAGAAGGTCCGCCGTGCCAGGGTCGACGGATTGCCCGACCAGTGCTTCCGTGCCGGCACTGGCAATCCGCAAGCTGTCGCCGAGCGCCTGGCGCAAAGTGAATTGGATGTAGGGAGAACGACACACGTTGCCCGTACATACGACGAGGACGGAGTCCGGGACCATGACTCCAAAGTGGCATCGACGCCTGCAACGCTGCTGGGAAACCACTGCCAGTAGCCACCGGGCCGTCGTCGTGACGAAGTTGGGTCCGTGCTCGCCATACAGCCAGGCAGTGCGGACGATCAGCGCGTCCGGGTTGGTAACCCCGATCGACCCACTCCCCCGCCGCCTTCGTCCGGCCGTATGCCGAGCACGGATCCTGCGGGTGATCCGGCGCGTATGGCGTGGTCGCGCACGCCGACGACGTTGATCGAAAACGCTTCTGTCTGTTGAGTTTCAGCGTCATCGACCGCGGTCCAGACAGCGGCGTGACGGCCACGGCTCCGCGAGCGAATTGTCGTTGTGCGACTCCCTCGCGAAGTGCACGACGGCGTCGGCGCGCGAGTAGGCGCACGGTCACATGCTAACCAGCGAAGGGCCGTGCACCCGTCCCCGTCCTCACCCGGCCATCTCCAGCAGATTGCGCCGTACCACGGGCCGAGAAGCGCTGATAGCCGGACCCATCCGGGTCCACCACTCGGCACTGCACCGTATGTCGGTGCCTGCGAACGCGGCATCGGTCCGGAACCAACGAAGATCCGGGTGATCGCTCATGCCCGCTGCGTAGACTGCGGTGCGTGCCAGCTGCGGCTCTTCCGCGAGCGCAGCAAGGTCGACACTTTCCGGAACGCCACCACCGTTGGCCAGCGCCTGCAGCAGAGACCTGCGGTGCTCGGGCCGGGGACTGCCCAACAGCTCGACCAGATCATTCCGCTGAGACGGCCGGGCCAGGTAGATCAGCCCGTGCGCTGCTGCCTCGTCGGCATACGGCTCGATCGGGTCCCGGACCAGCTGCACGGCGACGTCGGCCAGCACGTCCCGATATGGGCTCGCCGCCAGCAGGAGTGACGAGTAGTACTGGCGCTCCAGGAAATCGGGCGACAGGAACTCGCGCAGCAGCCGATCCAGCATGCCGTCGTCCAGGCCGGACACCTGCAGAGCTGCGGAGCGGTAGCTGCTCAGGGCGGCCGGGCTCTGCACTCGAGCACCGATCGCGGTCGGCGCCGGGTAGCGCCCGAGCTGCGCTACCACCTGCTGGGTCAGCGCCGCCGACAGCCGTTGGGCGAGTGCGAACGCCGGACGGCCGCGTTCCCCGCCGTCGGCAGCGGCTTCCAGCACCGCGTGCGCGAGGCGCGGCACGAGGTCCGCAGGCAAGGTGCCACGGCAGATCGGCATGAGCAGGCCGCACGCCGCCCCCCACATCTGCTGGCCTTCCGACTTCTCGAAGTGGTCCAGCAGCCACTCCAGCACTTGGCGATCGGCACTGGTGCCGAGCAGCGAAATCACCTTGCGCACGCCCTGAGCGCCCGCATCCGAGCAGACCCGGTCGATCGACTCCAACAGCAGCGGGATCGCCCCGCGGTCGGCAAGGAGCAACGAGAGCGCGTGCATCCGCGTGGTCAACTCGTGATCGACCGCACGGGTCGTCTCGGCCACCAACTGGTCCACCCACGCGTGCAGCACCGACGGAGGCAGCACGGGACCGGTGGGCCGGGTGATGACGTCAGCGGCCCGGATCCAGTCGATGCCGCGCATGGCGTTGTCGGCCACGAGGCTCTCCCAGTCGCCGAGCGCCGTACTCAGCTCGACGCGGGTCATGGCCGGCGGCGTCTCCTCGGCGAGTGCCGGCCCGAAGACCTGGTCGATCGTGCAGACCGTGCCGACGAGCTGGCCGGCTGGCAGACGGAGCGCGGCCTCGTAAGCGCGCACGACCGATAGCGGCACGCGCTCGACGCCCGTCTCGTAGCGGCACAGCGTGCTGGGTCCCAGGTGACAGCCCTCGGCACGCAGCAGTTCGAGGAACCGACCAGCCGGCGCCCGCATGGCGGCGAGGCGGCTGACTCGGAGGAGCCAGGCGATCCTGGCTCGGACGTCGACATCGCGGCCGCGCAGCGGCGTGGTGTCGTCGGGCAGCGCGACCGGCCGTCCCCTTCGCGGCACCCAGGTCATCACAGCACCCCCGTCCGACCCTCGCCCGCCGCGGCTGGCCGGAGACCAGCCGCCGCCATACCGTTGACGCCCGTTCGCTGGACGGTCGCCGAAGGAGGCCCTGGATTGTTGCGCAGCACCGCGTCGAGCAGCTCCGGGATCGCCACGCCGTGCTCCCCCAGGCACGCCTTCACGCTGAGGACCACCGGGGAACCATCGACCCGGCGACGGATGTCGACCTCGACCGGGCCGGTCAGGCCCAGCGCGCGCACCGCCGCCTGGGCGAGCCGCTCCACCTCGACGACCTCGCGCGGAGGAACCACCCGGCCGGACACCTTCCGGTCTCCCTTACGGCTCTCTTCGAAGACCGCGGTCAGCTTTCCCTTGCCCGACACCGGCCGGTAGACGACGACCGTGTATCCCTGGCCCGGAACGAACTGTTGCACGAACAGGTCGTCGCTCATCGCCCACCAGTCGAGTTCGTCAGACGCGTTCACGACGACAGCGGGCTGCCGTCCACTCGCCCACCGGGAGCGGATCGCCATCTGCCCACCCATGATCTCCAGCGCGGTTTCGGCATCGGCGAAATCGCTCGGGACACCGAAGTCCGGCACAGGTACACCGTGTGACCAGAGGTTCCAGGCAGTGAGGACGCGGTCATTGGCCGTGGCGATCGGGCCGGCGCCTGCGATCAGGACGTCCGCTCCGATCGACGGTCTGCCCACTGAAATCGGTGGCAGGACAGCCGGATTGGCAGGTATGACGAGCTCGATGCCGTAGCGGCGGACGAGGCGGGCCAGCGCGGGAATGAAACCGGCTTCCCGTGGCTCCGGCAGCATGTGGCCGACGACGGAGGGCAGGTCCGTCGGCCGACTGCCGGCGGTGTGCACCTCCATCTCGAGCACGAGGAGCTGCTCGGCGATTGCCCGCTCGACCGGCCCGTCTGCTCCTACGACGAGCAAACAGCGACGGGTCCGCGCCAGATGCAAGTGGTCAGTTGTTTCACGTGATGGCGAGTGATGGTGTGGCAAGGTAAGCCCCTTGGACATGCCGATTTCCCCTGAATGGAATGAGGCCGCATGCCCAATCGGCTGGGGGCGGACGAAAATAGCGACGTGACCGCCGCTGTGCTGTCGCAATGTGTCAACCGGACGACTGTCCGGCCCGGTTCTACACCCCTACTTGGGGCATGCAGAGCAACGTACCCCTATACCGTTCCTAGATCAATAGTTGACCATCTCTTTACCTTCATGAGTTTCGGAGGCGGCGTCGTCGCGGCCGGACACCCTTGGAGGAGAGCCCTCTGACCTGCGGTGATACCCCTGGCGAGATTTGTTGCAGGCACCCTGCCGCAGGAGCAACAAGATCTGCCGCGGCGTGTCGCCGAGGCTGCGTGGGCTCGCCGTCGCGTACACCGGAGCGCTATGCCCGGCAGGCCCAAAGCGGCACGCCGTATTGCGCCTTTTAAGAAACGGCGCAATACCCGGGCATGCCGTCGACATGCCGCATATGATCGGCGCGACTTCCTGACCCGTGCGTTCGCTGTCCCACCTGAAGAGTGGGAGGCGCTGTTACTGATGTGATTTTTGGGAACAGAGAATCAGTTGGGTTTCATTCAGGGGAATGAGTCGGGGCTGCTATCTCGAGCCAGAGAACTCGTCGACGCCTCTCCCCATGCGCCGGTCCAACCGAGCAACCGGGTCAACTGCTCGTTAGAGGCGGCAAATCTGCGCCGTAGCTCCGCACATACGGCGGCGTCCACCGGGTCGAGCGGTTGGCCGCTGCCCAGCGCGTTCGCATGGGCGAGTTCTTCCGGAGGACTACCGGGAATCTCGAGGAAGTCGAGCAACCGGCCCATGGTGCCTCGTGGATCAGTGAAGAGATCCTCGCTGCGCAGAACATGGATCCGCTCAGCTCCTACGTCGCGCTGCCAGCGTGACAACTGCTCGGCATACAACCCGCGGCGGAAATACGAGTACCTGGTCCAGACCTCGTGATCCCGGCCGCTGCCTGAGGCACACGCGGTGGCGAGGCGCCCCGGCTCCGCCTCTATCGCGTCGGCGAAGGAAAGGTGCTCCCAGCCTTGGGCCCTGTTGTGCAGGTAGTGCGAGTAGGCACGCGCGGCCGGCTCGCGAAGGATGGCCACGAACTTGGTCCGCGGCAGCGCCATCGCAGCGCGCGCCGGCGCTGCTTCGTCGAAGAGGTAGCTCGGACTGGCCTCGAACGTGAAGAGCCCAGGCGCAGCCGCGGGGAAGCAGGAGCGGTACCACCCGACTCCCTTTTCGTAGTTCGCGGTGAAGTACTGCACTTCCTTCATCAGTGCACCTCTGATCTTGGGGTGCGCTTTCAGACTGACGTACAAGGAGGTCGTTCCGCAGCGCTGTCCGCCGATCACGACGAAGTCCGGCAACGCGCCACTGATCCACGGGAGAGCCTGGCGAAGTCGCGCTTGGCCGTTGCGGACCGCACGACGAAGTCCATTGCGAGCGGAACTCGATGTCACGCTGTCGCCCTTCGTCCGGAACTTGTCAACAGACGCACCGAATAGCTGAACAGACACCCGACCGGACGGTCAACACCAGGACCATGGTGCACGCCGCGGCGCCCGATCAATCGTTGATCATCCCCGCTCCGACGGTGCCCCCCGTTGCTTCGTCGATGAGGATGAACGAGCCAGTCGTCCGGTTGCGTTCGTAGGGATCGACCAGAAGCGGCTGTGTGACGCGCAGCTGCACCCTGCCGATCTCGTTGAGATCCAAATGATCGACGTCGACATCCCGGTGGAGGCTGTTGACGTCGAGCCGGTACAGCACGTCCTTCACAATGGCTCGCGCAGAGCGGGTCGTGTGCTTGATCACGAGCTTCTGCCGGGCGCGCAGCGGGCTGCTCGTCATCCAGCAGACCATCGCGTCGATGTCCTGCGTCTGATCGGGCAGATTGGCGCTGCGACAGATCATGTCGCCTCGGGACACATCGACGTCGTCGGCCAGCCGGACGACGACGGACATCGGTGCATACGCCTCGTCGAGCTCGCGCTCATGCAGATCGATGGACTTGATGGTCGACGTCATACCGCTCGGCAGCACGGTGACCTCGTCGCCGGGCTTCAGCACGCCCGCGGCGATCTGGCCGGCATACCCGCGATAGTCGTGATAGGAGTCCGATTTCGGTCGTATGACGTACTGCACCGGGTAGCGCACGTCGCGCAGGTCACGGTCCGACGCGATGTGCACGTGCTCGAGGTGGTGCAACAGGGACGGCCCTTCATACCAAGCCATCCGCTCGGATCGGGCGACGATGTTCTCGCCCTTCAGCGCCGACAGTGGGATCACCTGCAGATCCGGGATGTTCAGCTTGGAGGCGAACACCGTGAACTCCGCCTCGATCCTGTCGAAGGTCTCCCGGTCGTAACCGACCAGATCCATCTTGTTGACCGCGAGGATCAGATGCGGGACTCGAAGCAAGGACAACAGAACGGCGTGCCGCCGGGACTGCTCGGTCAGCCCGTGTCGTGCATCGACGAGTACGAGGCCGAGGTCGGCCGTCGAAGCGCCGGTCACCATGTTCCGCGTGTACTGCACGTGTCCCGGGGTGTCGGCGATGATGAACTTCCGCCGCGGCGTCGCGAAGTACCGGTACGCGACATCGATGGTGATGCCCTGCTCTCGCTCGGACCGGAGGCCGTCCGTCAGCAGCGCGAGGTCGGTGTAGCCGTAGCCCTTCGCCTGGCTGGTCGCCTCCACGGCGGCGAGCTGATCCTCGAAGATCGACTTCGACTCCATCAGCAGGCGTCCGACCAGCGTTGACTTACCGTCGTCGACCGAGCCGGCAGTCGCGAACCGCAGCAGATCCATGTCGTTTCCCACGCGCGCCATCAGAAATAGCCCTCCTTCTTCCGATCCTCCATCGCGGCCTCGGAGAACCGGTCGTCCCCTCGTGTCGCACCTCGCTCCGTGACCCGGGCGACGGCGATTTCCTCGACGATCTTCTCGACCGTGTCGGCATCCGACTCGACGCAACCGGTCAGCGACATGTCGCCGACCGTCCGGAAGCGGACCCGGCGCTCCTCGACCACCTCGCCGTTTCGTGGCTGCACCACATCCGATGCGGAGAGCAGCATCCCGTCTCGGGCGATCACCTTGCGGTCGTGCGCGAAATAGATCGACGGGATCTCTATCTGCTCTCGCGCGATGTAGTGCCAAATGTCGAGCTCAGTCCAGTTCGACAGCGGGAAGACCCGCATGTGTTCGCCAGGACGGAGCCGGGCGTTGTAGAGCGACCACAGCTCCGGGCGCTGATTCTTCGGGTCCCACTGACCGAACTCGTCCCGGTGGGAGTAGATCCGTTCTTTCGCCCGGGCCTTCTCCTCGTCGCGTCGGCCGCCGCCGAATGCTGCGGTGAAGCCGTGCTCCTCAATCGCGTGCAGCAAGGTGCCGATCTGCAATCGATTTCGGCTGGTCTTGCCGTCGTCCACCACGACCCCGGTGCGTATCGCCTCGTCCACCGAGGCCACCACCAGCCGCGCACCGAGCCGGCTGACCCAGTTGTCGCGGGCGAGGAGCACTTCCGGGAAGTCGAAGCCCGTGTCCACCTGCAGCACCGGGAACGGCAACTTCGCCGGGTGAAACGCCTTCTCCGCCAGGCGCAGCATGACGATCGAGTCCTTGCCGCCGGAGCACATGAGCACCGGCCGTTCGAACTCGGCGGCAACCTCCCGGAAGACGTGAATTGACTCCGCTTCGAGCTGATCAAGATGTGTCAACCGGTAATCGGCATGCGTCGGCATGTGACCGGCCCTTCCCTATAAGTGGGTTCTAATTTGTTGTGGGAGAGTAGGTCGGCCCGCGCAATACCCGTCGATTTATTCCGTCTCCGCGTTCGTTTGGCACGATGTCGCTATGTCCGATATGCCGCAAATCTGTCCCAGGCCGGGCGACCTGGACCTGCTCGAGCTGGTGCGGACCGGCGCCATACGGCCGACGCCGGAGCGCCCGGTGGAGCTGGCGGCTCCACCGCGCCACGTGACGGCGGGCGCCGTTGAACTGGTCGATCCGGAGGGCGTGCCGCTGATCAGACTCGCCGTCGACAAGGGCGACGGCCGCCTCGTCATGCGGGACACACCGCAGTGGTTGGGCAGGCTGTCGGACCGTCCGTTCGAGACGCTCTACCGCCCGCCGGACGAGGTACGAGCGGCTGTCGACAACGGAGCACAAGCGCTTCTGGTGAACCGTCCGGTGACGGAGCGCGACCTCGACGAGCTTGCCGCTGACACCCAAGTCATCCTGATGGCCTTGACCGGTCCATCCACCGCGCCGAACGCCGCCACCCTTCGACTACTGCGCTCGATACACCGAGTCGCGAACGCGCGTCCGGATGTGTCCGCGGTAGCCGTGCCTCTCGATGCCGCCCGGCTGAGTGCGAAGTCCGACCTCCACTCCCTGGCCCTACGCAGCTACGCACCCGAATATGTCCGGCTCCCATCGCCCGACACACCCGCCTCGACCCGGGACGGTCTGGTGCTGTTCTTCACCGGTCTCTCCGGTTCCGGCAAATCGACGATCGCTCGCGCCGTCCGCAATGTGATGCTCGAACAGTACGACCGTTCGGTCTCCCTGCTGGACGGGGACGTCGTACGCCGGAACCTCTCAGCCGGCCTGGGCTTCTCCCGTGCGGACCGGGAGACCAACATCCGCCGGATCGGCTGGGTGGCAGCCACAATCGCCCACCATCGCGGCGTCGCCATCTGCAGTCCCATCGCGCCATACGCATCGACACGACGACAGGTGCGAGATGACGTTGAAGAGCAGGGTGGCCATTTCCTTCTCATCCACGTAGCCACTCCGGTCACGGTCTGCGAGCAGCGCGATCGCAAAGGCCTGTATGCGAAGGCCCGAGCCGGTCTGATTCCCGACTTCACCGGCATCAGCGCACCCTACGAGCAACCTGCCGATGCCGATCTCGTCGTGGATACGTCCACGATCAGCATCGATGAGGCCGTGGCCCGTGTGTTCGGACTGCTGGACTCCAGGAGGTTGCTGAAATTTCCCGCTGATCGACCGCCCGAAAGATAGCGGGAGGACGACCCGGGCCTGCCATACGCTGCGCGGCATGATGACTCGCGACGTGGCGACCCTGTGTGACGCCGAGCTGGCAAGCCACCTCGCCGTCGAGGCGGGGCAACGTCTTGTCGCGTTGCGTGGCCAGGGGCTGGTCGGCTCGGCGCTGAAGGACGCCGGCGACGAAGTCTCCCAACAGTTCCTCGCTGCGGCGCTGAGTTCTTGGCGCCCCGACGACGGTCTCCTCTCCGAAGAGGCCTCCGATGATGGGGCAAGACTCGCCAAGAACCGGGTGTGGATCATCGACCCATTGGATGGCACCCGTGAGTACTCCGAGCCTGGCCGGGTCGACTGGGCCGTCCATGTTGCGTTGTGGGAGCAGGGCGAGCTCGTTGCCGGATCGGTGGCGCTCCCTGCCGCGGGTCTCGTGTACTCCTCCGCGACGGCGGCAGCCGCGCCGGCTCCGACGCACGACCGGCTCCGTCTGGCAGTGTCCCGATCGCGACCCCCTGCCTTCGTCAGCCGACTCGCCGAAGAACTGGACGCCGAACTGGTCCCAATGGGATCGGCAGGGGTCAAGGCAATGTCGGTCGTCAGTGGGGAGACGGACGCATATGTGCACGCCGGCGGACAGTACGAGTGGGACTCCGCTGCGCCCGTCGCAGTCGCGCGAGCTGCGGGGCTGCAGACAAGCCGGCTGGACGGCTCGGAACTGAAATACAACCAGAGCAGTCCCTGGCTCCCGGATCTGATCATCTGCCGTGTGCGAGTTTTCGAACGTCTGCAGCACGCCATCCAGCGAGTGGACCTGGGCCGGCCATGAACTGGGCGCTCACGGCCGCGTCGTTCGGGATCGGCATCGTCGTCGGACTGACCGGCATGGGCGGCGGCGCACTCATGACACCGATGTTGGTGCTCTTCTTCAACGTCCCGCCCTTGGCCGCCGTGTCCAGCGATCTGGTTTCGAGTGCGGTCATGAAGCCCGTCGGCTCCTGGGTCCATCTCCGCCGAGGCACCGTCAACCTCCAGCTCGTCGGGTGGCTGTGCGTGGGCTCCGTACCCGCAGGGTTCGCCGGCGTACTCCTCGCCCGTGCCTTGGGTCATGGTTCCCATGTGGAGCATGTTGTCCAGCTGGCGCTGGCATGTGCCCTGCTCGTGGCCGCGGTGGGTCTGATCGTCAGGGCCTACTTGCGGCTCTTGGAACGAGCGCGCGCACGGAACGGTGCAGCCAAGCCTCTCCCGGTGGGCCAGCCGCGCATCCGCATTCGGCCTCGCGAGACAGTCCTGGTCGGAGCACTCGGCGGAGTAGTTGTCGGTATGACGTCCGTCGGCTCCGGTTCACTCATGATCATCGCGCTCATGCTGCTCTATCCGGGACTGCGGGCAAATGAGCTCGTAGGCACCGACCTCGTCCAATCCGTTCCCCTGGTTGCTTCTGCGGCCCTGGGCCACATCATCTTCGGCAACTTCGCCTTGGCGGTGACCTTGCCACTGATCGTGGGTGGCCTACCAGGGACATATGTCGGTGCGCATCTGTCGTCGCGGTTGCCGAGCGGACTCGTTCGAAGGGCTCTCGCGTTCGTGCTGCTCGCGTCCGCGCTCAAGACCTTCGAAGTCGACAACCTGATCACCATCATGATTCTCATGGCTGCGCTACTGATCGCGCCGGCGCTGTGGATGGGGATGCGACGCCATTACGGGTTCCCGGCGTTGGTTCCGCGTCTTCGCAAGGTCGACCCTGTTGGCACGAGGACACGGGTCACGCAATGAGCAGGCCATCCATTCCCAAGGCGCCACCGGCCGCCTCCAACGACGGTGATGACACGACCACACCAGGGGACGAACCTTGTCGATCACAAAATTCAGTGACGCGATAACGCGTCCGCCGGAGAACTCTCCGGCCAACCGGGCTGGCGTAATTGTGCTGGGCGCACTTGCGGTCGTGCTCTCGCTGGTCGCGGGCTACGGCGCCGCCGCCGGCAACAAGCGCTTCGCGGTGCTGGCTGTGGGCGTATTCGTGGGGCTGGCACTTGTCACGCTCGCGGCCACGCGTTTCCTCTGGTTCGTGTTGGTGCTGCTGACGATCCGCTCCAGCATCGATGTGCTCCAGGTCAGCCGCAGCGGCGCCGGAACGACGGCAGGCAACACGGTCGGCAACCTCGGAGCCAACGCGTCGAGCATCCTCGGTGTGTTGTTCCTGCTTGCCTCGTTCCTGTGGATGGCCGGCCGCGCATACGGTGGCGGCCTACGGCCGATGTCCGTGCTGACCAAGTGGCTACTTGCGTTCTATCTCGCCGGCGCGCTGAGCATCGTCACCTCTCAGCACGTTGAAGCGAGCCTGCTGCAGTCGCTCCGGATCATGACCGGCATCGTCATGTTCGTGGTCCTCGAGCAGCTCATCGTCGACCGGCGCACGATGCGGCTGGCGCTCTCGGCCTGCTTCGCCTCTCTGGTGATCCCGCTGCTCTACACCGCGTACGGCCTGGCGACGGGCCGAGCCGGCGCGCAGGTCAAGGCGGGTTTCACCCGGATCGTCGGGACGTTCAGCGAGACGAACGACTACGGCCGGTTCCTCGGCTTCATGATCGTGGTGGGGGTCGCGCTGCTGCCCTGTCTGTCGCGCCGCCGCCGCATCCTCTTCTCCTGCATCCTCGGCGTCGCCGCGGTGTTCCTGGTCCTGACCCTCACCCTCGGCGCGATGATCGGCACGATCATCGGGGTAGTGCTGGTCGGTGTTCTGCAACGACGCAAAGCTCTCCTCCTCTCTCTCGTCGTTGCCGGCATCATCGCCCTTGCCGCAGCGCCCGGCCTTTCGGGGCGGCTGCACGACACCGGCTCAGCGAACCAGATCGGCGGCGCGCCGACCGGCAACAGCCTGGCGTGGCGACTCAACTATTGGGAGGAGATCCTCCCGCTGGCGAACTCGAACCCGATCACCGGAATCGGGCTGAGCTCGACCCAGTACGAGACCTCGACGGCCAAGCAGCCGCACAACGACTACCTACGGGCGTATGTCGAGACAGGTCTGGTTGGGTTCATCGCCTATCTCGGTGCAGTGATCAGCCTGCTCGTGGTCACGTGGCGGGCCGTTCGACGAACGCTGCGAGGTACCCGAGACCATGCAGTGGGCGCGGGCGCGTGGGCGTGCATGGTCGCCTTCGCCATCGAGAGCCTTGCGGACAACGTCATCACGAACGTCGTCAACCTCTGGTACGTGCTCGCGTTCGCCGCTGTCGCCGCGTTCATCGCGCGAGCCAACCTCGAACGTAAGGATGCGCCCTCGGGTGCGGTCGCGGCGACCCGCCCGATCGACGTTCCGCTGGACGATTCTGTATGACGGGTTCCTCCCCGGCAAAGCAGTCGGAACCGTCCCGCGTGAAGCCCTCGGACCACGGCAGCGTCGCCGGCATGGCGCGCGGCAGCGGCATCAACCTCATCGGCGCCGTTTGCAGCCAGGGGTCGCTCTTCCTCATCATGGCGCTGCTTGCCACCCGGACGAGCAAGTCGACGGTCGGCGGATACGCCGAGTGCTACGCCGTGTTGACCCTGCTCAGCCTGGTCTCGCTGGCCGGGTTCCGAGCAGCGATGACGCGGTTTGTCGCCATACACCTCGCTGACGACGATGCGGGCGCGGTCCGCGGGACGATCTTCTTCGGGCTCATGTTCACGGTCGCCGGCGCGGTCGTGATCGCGGTGGTGCTCGCGATGATCGCGGGCGATCTGGCCCTCGCGTTTCACGACGACGCGCTTCGAGTGCCGCTGCTCTTGGTGGCGCTGGCCCTTCCGGCGAGCACTTTCGAATCCGCCGCGCTGTCCGCCACGCAGGGATGGCGCAGCCAACGGGCCTACGCGGTGGTGGGGTCGATCGCCGACCCCGGCCTTCGCCTGATCCTCACCGTCGTCCTGCTGCTCCTGGGTGGCGGCTTGGTCTCAGCGGTGTGGGCGTTGGTGATCGCTACCTGGGTAGGTGCGGTGCTGAGCGCCGTCGCATTGTCGCGACGGCTGCGTACCGTTGCCAGACAACCCCGTCGGTACGTACTGCGCCCGCTCTTCGCGTTCTCCATGATCAGTTGGGGTTCAACGCTCGCGACCACGGGTCTGGTCTGGGCGGACACGTTGCTCCTCGGTCGCCTTGCGACGCAGCGCGATGTCGGTGCTTACACGGTCGCCAGCCGGCTGGTCGTCGTCGCGATCTTCGTGATGATGCCGATCACGAATGCATTCACGCCCCATTTGGCCCACCTGTTCCACGTCGGCAACCGCGACGAGGCGGCGCGCGCCTACGGCGCGGCGACCCGTTGGATCGTGCGCCTGTCGATGCCGGCCTTTGTCGCACTGCTCATTTTCCCGGCCGACCTGCTGAACATCTTCGGCTCCGGCTATCGCGATGTCGCGACGGTGACCATCCTGTTGGCCATCGGCCAGCTGGTCAGCGCGGTGGTGGGACCTGCGGGCGCGGTGCTGAACATGTCCGGCCACGTCAGACTCAGCCTCGCCGACGGTGCAGCAGTGCTTGCTCTCAACGTCGGACTCAACCTCTGGCTCATCCCCCGCCACGGGATCCTCGGTGCGGCGATCGCCTGGTGCGTGTCACTCACGGTCGTCAACGTCGTTCAGGCGCTGCAAGTGCGATGGACGGTCCACGTACGTAGCACCGGGGCCGAGTTGATCCGGACGGCTATCGCCGCAACTGCCGCAGCCGGTGCTGCGGTGGTCGTGAGGCTCACGATCGACGGCTGGCTGCCGACCGTGGTCCTGGGGTGCCTCACCGTGGTCGCGGTATTCGGGGGGGTCCTCATGATGGTGGGGATCGGAGCAGACGACCGTGCGCTGCTGGGCAGCGGCCTGCGTCACGGCGCCCCCAGGCACGCGGTCAGCGCGCGGCCGAACCGCTCGGAGTAGTCAGCACGCCCTCCACGCGATGGCGGCGACCTGTCCCTGCAATCGAGCGACCTGTGCGTCGGCGCTGTTCAAGTCCTTGGTGACGAGAGCGACACTTCCCCCGGCCTGCGTAGCTTCGTCGCGCGCACTGTTCGCCGCGGCGATTGCGTCGGTGCGATGTACGGACGGGACGCCCTTGGCGGCTGCAGCCGAGCTGACCGCTGAGGCTTTGGTGCGCAAGGCGGCTACAGCGTTCGCTGCCACCGCGTTCAGCTTGCGCGCATTCGCCGCGGCGCCCGCCTCGGCCGACGCCGCGCCAACGATGCGATCGCGGGCCGCAAAAACGTCTGGGCACGATCGCGGCGCGGTCCCGTAGGCGGCGGTCCGCGCCGCGGTCACATCGCCACGGATCGCATTCACGTATTTGGCAGCAGCCGCCTTCGCGCGGAGCGCGGCAGCCGTCTGTTGCTTCGTGTCGCCCAATTGACTCGACAGTGCGTAGAGCGTCTCCGCCAGATGACTCTGCGCAGTGTTCGTCGAGGATGGCGAAGCCGGTGCTGCACCATGCGTCGTGGTCAGGCTCGACGTGCTCGTCGACGCGGCCGGGTTGGACCCGTCCGCGGTACCCGCTCCTTCCGCCGTGCAGCCGGTCGCGCCGAGCGCAATGACTGCGACGACGAGCAGCCTGCGTGGAGTGCGCATGGCCCCTCCCCAAGATCGTGCGCCGGTGAATGCCACTGCGTGGCCATATCCACCGGCACTGCTGCCTTACCAAGCGGGTTTTAGGGCCACCATTCACGCCGTCGATCCGCTGGCCTATCCGAGCAAAACCCTACGAGTTTGGCCGGTGATTATCGGCCTTTATTGCAAGCCAGGAGGGTTTCGCCCATTAGTCCATATGGACGGCCGGATCCCAGGGAACCGCCCATATCGTGTCAGTTGTGCACGTGCGATCAGGGGCATGGCGGGATCGGGCAGGAGACGAACGAAATGATGCGAGTGCGACAGCGTCTTGTCTATGCGACAGCGCCGCTCTACCGACGACCGAGCCCGGGCGCACGCATGCGCCCGGGCTACCTCGTCGTGGGGACCAAGCGGGGCGGATCCACTTCGCTCGCGAACTGGATCGCTCAGCACCCCGAGGTCGCGCCGTGTCGAGCCGAGAAGGGGAGCCACTACTTCGACACCAACTACCCGCGAGGAGAAGGGTGGTACGCCGCTCGCTTTCCGCGTCCAGCGGCTCGGTGGCGGATCACCGGCGAAGCCAGCCCCTACTACATGTTTCACCCCGAGGCGCCTCGGCGGATCGCCAAGGCGCTACCGGACGTGAAGCTCATCGCGGTGCTGCGTGACCCGGTGGAGCGCGCTTGGTCACACTACCGCTACGAGAGCCAGCACGGCCGCGAGACCGAATCATTCGCCCGTGCGCTCGAGTTGGAGCCCAGCCGGATTGCCGGGGAACGCGAGAAGCTGGCTCGCGACCCCGGGTACGAGGGCTGGGAGTACCGCCACCACGCCTACCTCGAGCGCGGCCACTACGCAGACCAGCTGCGCGAGCTCTACGAGCACTTTCCGCGCGAGCGTGTGCTTGTCCTCAAGAGCGAGGACATGTTTGCCGACCCTCACACGACTCTGGAGCGTGTCTGGCACTTCCTCGACCTGCCTGACTTCAGCCCGACGGACTTGGACGCACAGAACGCAGGCAACAGTAAGGGTGCGATTCCGGAGGCACAGCGGCGCCGGCTCGTCGACTACTACAAACCATACAACGACGCCCTATACACCATGGTGGGCATTGATTTCCGCCAGGAGGCGAACTGACCATGAATAACCGAGAGATGCGCCGCCCGGCGAACGCGACTTACGACAACGAGAGCATGGAGATCCGCGATTACTTCGCTGTGGCGCGCCGACGGATCTGGGTCATCATCTTGATCCCGGTGATCGCCACTGCCGCAGCCGTGGCATACGTATTGCTCCAACCCACGACCTACTCCGCCACTGCGGTGGTTTCCGGCTCCAGCTTGGTCGGCGCACCCTGGAGCCAATACAGCGGCCCGCAAGGCGACGCACAGTTTGCCGCAGCATTTGCGGAGACAGCCAGCGGCCCGGCTGCTCTCCAGGCGGCCGCGACACGACTGAAGACGTCGCCGGATACGCTGCAGAACGGAGTCACTGTCTCCCAGCAGGGCTCGAGCAGCAATATGCAGGTGACCTACGTTTCCCCGGAGCGATCCACCGCTGCACGCGATGTCGCCGCGATCACGGCGGCCACGCTCGACCAGATGTTCGCACCGCAGGTCAAGCTCGCGCAATCGCGGGTGACGGCGGCGACCACGGCATTGTCCGTCGCGAACGCGAACCTGACCAAGCTGTCGCAGCAGTACGGCATCGCCGACCCGTCAACCGCCTACTCCGCCGCACTGAGCAGCTACAACTCGTTGCAGCAGACCCAGCAAACGCTGCGCGCCGAGGGAAAGTCCGTGCAGGCGGCGGCTATGGACGACGCAATCTCCAAGGCGAGCAAGCAAGTACAGCAGTTCGGCCCGATCCTGGAGGCATACCGCCCACTGCAGGCGGCCCAGCAGACAGCGCGCTCCAGCCTGGCTGCCGCAAGCGCCGACCTGGGCAAGACCAGCGCGCAACTCTCTGCTGCTTCCCCCGAGACGATCGTGCAGGTGAGCGCCGCCCAGCCGTCGAGCCGGCTCAGCACTGGTGCGAAGATCGTCATCCCGGTTTTCGGAGCGTCGCTGTTCCTGACCTTCCTCGTGGTCGCGATTCTTGAAATGCTTGCGGCCCAGCGTTCCACCGAGGTGGAGCCGACTCGCTCGTCGAGGTCGGTCGCGGCACGGACTCACTTCCGTCGGGCCGGCTCTCCGGCCGCCCAGGCCGAGGCGCAGACCAAGTGACTGACAGCCAGCCCCACGCTGCTCGCGACCGGCCGGTGTTCATCGTCGGATGCCAGCGATCCGGCACGACCTTGTTGCGACTGATGCTCGACTCGCATTCGGCGCTCGCCTGCGGCCCCGAGACGTTGTTTCTCGCGGACATGGAACGGATCATCACCACGGACTGGCACCGGCTCGCCAGGTTCGGATTCGGCCAGGACTACTGGCTCGACCGCATCGCCACCTTCTTCGGGGGCGTCCACGCGGACTATGCAGCAGCGCACGGTAAACGCCGCTGGATCGACAAGAGTCCCCGATATGCGTTGCACATGGACTTCATCGCGCGGATCTTCCCGGACGCACAGTTCATCCACATGATCCGCGATGGCCGTGATGTGGCCGTGTCACACCGACAACGCTACGGCTACTGGGCGGCATTGCGTACGACCGCCAAATGGCCACGATACGTACGTGCCGCCCGCGCATCGGCGACGCGGCTCCCCGCAGAGCGCTACCTGGAAGTGCACTACGAGGACCTCGTCGCCGACGCGCAGGGGCAGCTGGGCCGGGTGCTGGCTTTCCTCGGCGAACCGATCGAGGCCGGCCTACTGGACTTCGACAAGAAGCCGCACGATGTCGGGTCGCATTATCACGAACAGTTCGAACAACGCCGCAACGCCGAGCAAACGACGGCCAATGTCTATCGGTCACGCACCGGTGCGTACAAGCGCGAACTCGACCCGCTCACCCGAGGGCTGTTCTGGGTGACCTCGCGCTCGTTGCTGGCCGACCTTGGCTACGCCGGCCCTCGAACGGCCGTCCGACGCACTCCAGCGGACGACTCAGGTGCGCAGCCAGCGCCGATGGCCGGCAGTCACTAGCAGCCGGCGAGCGACGACCGCGTCGAACTCGGCGGTAGCGCTGCCTGCCCGTTCCAGGTGTTGCCCTGCGCAACCCAATATGCCCGGAGCAATTTCGGGACCAAGACGTTGCCGAAACTGTTGTTGGAGAACGACGAGTGGGCGATCGACGCTATGAATGCCCCGTCACCACTGCCAGATGCGTAATTGCACTGAACGGTGTCGTAAAACGGCGTTGTGTCCTTCGACGGCGCCCCCAACTGGGCATCCTTGGCGCCGAAGTCGAAGCCGCGGCCACGGTATGCGGTGACCGTGTTGCCGATCCACTTGTTGCCCCAGCCGGACATCTCCTCGCTGAACCCTACGAACACGTTCTGCGCGGTGTTGTGGAGAAAGTCGTTGTATGACGCGTCCTGGTCATCTGTGAACGCGCGACCATCGGTGGGCAGGCCGGTCACCACGTTCGACTCGATGGTGTTGTAGTTCGACGCACCGTCGATGCGCACGGCCTCTTGCATGTAGTGATTGAAGCTGTTCGCCGTGATGTTGGAGAGCCGGTTATTGGTTATTTTCCAGCCATCACTGTAGGAGATCAGCCAGATGCCCGGGCCGGACCCGCACGCGACATCCTGGACGGTGGTGTGATCGATCGTGCCGTACCGGGACATGGCAATGAACATGCCCTTGCGCGTGATGAGGTCGTGCGAGAACACAATCCCATCGGAGGGAGCAAGCGGTGCGTGGACGACCTTGGCGAGGTAGCTCAGCGCACCAGGCGCCGCCTTGGGGTTGTCGCTCCCGCGACCCGGAACGGACCGACGGGCCTGCCAGTTGTGGCTGTCGATCTGTTTCTTGAACCAGGCATGCGCCTCGTCGACGTTGCGTCCCGCGACATATACGCCCCCGTCGATCGTCACATCGGCGAAGGTCCAGAACGACGCACCCTTGCGGAAACGCAGAGTACGGTCCGGATCAGGTCCGCTGGCGTTGCACGAGCGCGTCGGAAGGTTCGCGGTGAAATTCACGGCTCCGTTGCCGTAGGGCCGAACCACGATCGGCGCGGCAGCGGTGCCACTGCGGGTGATGCTCAGTTGCCCGGAATACGTACCGGCCTTCACCGAGATCAGCGTCCCAGGAGTAGCCGACGCGATCGCCGCCTGCAGGCCTAACTCATTGGAGACCACAACTGTGCGCGTCGGACGCCAGGAGGTGCTGAGCGAAGGATTGGAGGGCGACGCACTGACACTTGATGCCATGGTCGGTACGTCGGCACCGGGCGACCCGCCGGCCGGGGTGGCCGGTTGCGCACTCGCTGAGGAGGCGACGGCAAGGACACCGGCGCAGGCGAGGACGGCAACGCCGCCTTGAACTCGAACATGGGGACGTGGGATGTGGAACGGCACCGGTTGCCTTTCGTCGGGGGCGGTTTTCCTGCTGAGTCGAACGACCCCCCTGAAGCGTGAGACACCAGCGGCGCAGGAGTCTAGGCGCCCGTCCAACCCCTGGCAACCCGCTGACGAGACTCACGAGCGCCTCGTTGCCGGCGGCACGTTCTCAACGATCGTCCTCAATTGGCTTGCCGCGCAAAGGAATTGGCTCAGTGCAGGTGGGCGGCGACGATCCGGTCAAATTCGCCGACTCGATCGGGGTCATCTGCCAGCAATGCCTGGCGAATGGCGGAGATCGAATGCATAGGTTTGCTAGAAAAGGCCGGGGACAGGAAACGAGCGTAGTCCGCCTCACCGACGTCAAGCGTTCGAACGAGTCGAATCGTGTTATCGATGCTCGGGGCGCTTGAGCGTCGAAGGCGATACATGCTGGGCTCGAGGGTGCCGCCCGCTCTGAGGAGCAAGGCGACGCGATGGCAACCGTCGCCGAGGTGGTATGTGGCGACGTCGGGCAGGCCCGAGTCGGTGCTGCCATCACGGCGACCCGCTAGCAGGCCGATGGGGTGGGTGGCGTCGAAGCCCTTGTCCTCGAAGGAGCGCAACAGCTCTCGAGCGGCGACAACTCGTCGCCGGAACCGCTCCCGACGAGCGCGGTCGTCCACAAGCAACCTGGGAAAGAACCGGGCGCACTCGACCGTCCGGAACCAGGTGTCGTACGGCTCGTCCTCGGCACATCGCACCAAGCGATCGTCAGAGTCACCCTGACGGCTGCTGAGGAAATCAAAGAACTGTGCGCGAACGATCACGTCATAACGAAAGGGAGCCACCAGCGAGGTGATCTCGAGGGACACCTGCCCGGGCCGCGAGGGGCGCCAGCTCACGAGCTGACGTCCCTTCCGCGGAACGGCGCGGCGGATGTTGGCAGTCCTCCTCGAGGTCGATGTCATGGTGTGTTGGGGATCAGTGCGAGACCCTGATTGACGGTCTGGCGCGACTGGATGTACGTGAAGTCGCCACCCATCAGCAGTCCTTGCGGCAGAGGAAGCACGGCAAAGACACCCATCGGGGACCCAATACTCGGCGCATCCGATTGGAGAGCGCCGGTCGCGGAGTCGAACACGGCGTACCGGGTCCGCGTCTGACGGGTCTGGTTGGTCGGGGATGTCCAGCAGACCTTTCCGTGCGTGGCGTAGTAGAAACGTCCGTTCGCCTCGGCACCGCCTTGCATGCCGCCGTCACACCAGGTCCACCAATTGAGACCGGTCGGATTTTTGGAGGTCGACAGCGTCGAAGCGTTCCACTCGTAGATATCGTCCGGGCACTCGTCTCCGCCGTACAGCCGTTGGTTGTCGCTGGAGAGCACCAGGAAGGTGACGAACCTGCCGATGCTCGAGTTGCACTGCGGACGAACACCGCCAAGCTGGTTGGGTAGCATCGCTGCCGTCGTCCCGTTGACGACCGCCAGGCCGCCATTGATGAAGGCCGAGTTCAAGGTAGTGAAGGCGCCGGCCATGAAAACCTTGCTGCCGTCCGAGGTGACGGCCAGACCTTCGACCATGCCGTTGCGGTAATCGGCTCCGGTCGGCCCGGTCGTGTCGGCGGTGAAGTTGGGGTCGACCGTGCCGGACGCAGCGTCGACCTTGACCATGTTCAGCCGAGTCACACCGTTGACCTTCTTGAACTGGCCACCGGCATACAGAGCGTCGCCGGCAAGAGCGAGGGCGTAGGTTTGGCCGTTGGTGTTGGCGACGAAATTCGGGTCCACGGTGCCGGTCGAGGTATTGACGGCGGCCAGCGATGTACGCGGCAGCCCCCCGACCGTCGTGAAACTACCGGCGGCGTACACGCGGCTCCCATCCGCCGACGCCACCAGCGCCTCCACCAGGTTGTTGGTGTCGGCTTGGACCGCTGGATCAGCGACGCCGGTCGTCGCGTTCATTGCGGCGATGCCGGAGCGCACCAAGCCGTTCACACTCGTCAAGTTGCCACCGACGAACGTGTTGCTGCCGGATTGCGACAGCGTCAGAACCTTGTCGGAGGCGACCGGATTCCAGCTGGATGGCACGGAGGTGCCGAGCGGGAAAGCCACTGCATTGTGCCGTTGGATCGTGCCGCTGTAACCGAACAGGCCGCCGACATACAGGTTGCCATCCGACACACTCAGCGAATCGACCTCCGGGCTGCACGGGACATCGGTGTGCCGGTAGTTGAGGTAATGCGCGATGTGGCAACCGGTCAGGGCCGCATTGAAGGCAGTGACAGCGCCGGTGGTGTCGATGCCGGCGAGATCGCTGCGTAAAGTACCTGAGACCGATTGAAATGTCCCGCCGGCATAGACGGTGCCGGAAGTCGGGTCGACTGCCAGTGCCTTGACCGTGCCGTTCGCCGCGGGAGCCCACGGCATGAGGACGCCGGTGGCGCTCGCGAAGGCGGCGAGGTTGCCGCGCGCACTGGATGTGTTGGCCGTGCTCGCCGTTCCGAACGCGCCGCCGGCGTAAACGGCGGAGCCATCCGCTGAGAGCGAAATCGTGTTGACGGTGCCCTGCACGGCGCCGGTCCAAGAGCTGTCGAACGCGCCCGTGGTCGGATTGATGCGGGCAAGGCCGGCGTCGTTGGCGCCATCGACCTGGGTGAACGAGCCACCCACGTACAGGCCGTTGGAACTTGGCAGCAGCGCGGTGACGGTTCCGTTGGCCCCACCCGTCCATCCGGCGATCACCGCACCAGTGCTGGGGCTCACGGCAGCGATGCGCGAGACGGAGGTCCCGCTCTTCAGAATCTGCGTGAACGTCCCGCCGAGCACCACGTTTCCGCCGGCGACCGCAATCGCGTTGACCTGGCCATTGGGCTTGGGGTTCCAGGAAAGCACCTTGCCGGCGGAGGTGATGTGCGCGACATAGGGATGGTAGACCCCACCGACGTAGGTGAAGTTGCCCCCGACGAACCAGCCGCCGCTGCCATCCGGGGCCGACGCGTATACCGGCCCGTTGATGAGCGGAGTCGTCGACGCCTTCATGCCACTCGCGGCATCCACCGTCACGCCATACCCGGTCTGTGGGCCGATGTAGTCGAAATCGCCCCCGACGTAGACGTCATTCCCCGCGAGTACTGCCCTGGTCACCCGCCCGTTGGTTCCCCAGAACGTCGATGATGCGTGTGCGTAGTCCAGACTTACGGTCATCGCCTGTGCGTGAGGCGCCGCGACGAGGGTGGCGGCGACCATGCCGCAGGCCGTCCCGACCGTGATCAAGGCCTTCTTCATTGAGCACTCCCAGTCATGAACCTCAGGCGCACCGGACGCAGGACGACCGGCGGCAGTCGATGAGTGGCTGCGCCACCCCCCAATGTGGTCACTGACTACCAATGAGCCGGCGACCTGGAATTGACTGTGTCACGTGGCCCATTGGCGAGAGCACTTCTGCTACTATTCCGATCCGCGCGCAATAAATGAATACCGGCGCCGGGGTTTTAGCTGGTTTCAATAGGGTGACCGCGAGATTCCGGACAGTGTCGACACATCTCAGCGGTGATAGTTCCGTCGATTGGCACGCCGACATCATTTGGGCGAGCTGATCGCCTGTATTGGCACAGAAGCGGTGCGGCGACGGAATTACCGCGCACGCGGCCGGGACGCGGCCGCAGCATTCAGATACAGCTGCTCGAGCGCGCTGGTGGCGTCCTCCCAGTCGTACTCCTGCAGCAGCGCATCGGCGAAGATCGCGACGGCGCGGCGGTCTTCGGGTGAGACGAGCGTTGCGGCGGTCATCGCGGCGGTCAAGTCCGGACGATCGCCGTTGCGGAAGATCCACCGTCCGGGTGCCGACGCGTGCAGCACCTCGACGTGCGGCGGGATGTCGCTCGCAACGATGGGTAGCCGGTGGCTGAGCGCCTCGAGCAACGTGAGGGGCAGGCCTTCGAGGTTGGATGGTTGGATGAACGCCCGAGCGTGCTGGTAGAGAGCAGCGAGGTCATCGCCATACACACCGCCGACCAATCGGACCCGATTGTCCTCGCCGGCCAGCTCACGCAATGTGGTGATGTAGTCGTCGGTGAACGAAGAGTCGCCCACCACGACGAGCGGTAGATTGCCGGTGACGTCCCGATAGGCGCGCAGCATCAGGTCGACGCCCTTTTCGGGGACCAGTCGGCCCACGAACAGCAGATAGTCGCCGGGCGCCACTGCGAACTTGCGCGCGACCACCTCGGGAGACTGCGGCGCCGGCTGTTCCACCCCATTGGCAATGTATGTCGTCGAGCGCCCGAACGTTGCCAGGTAGTGGGCTCTGAGGTCCTGCGACACCACAACGGTCTCATCGGGGACGTGACCGCTCACCCAGTGCGCGACACTGAGCAGGGTCTGGCTCCCGCGGCCCCACTTGCCGCGCTGATGGTCGAGACCGTGGACGGTGAGCACGATCGGCGCACGTGACACCAGCTTGGGAGCAACCGCGCAAATGCCGGGCCCAATCGCGTGGTAGTGGAAGACGTCGAAGCCACCTACGAGCGCTGCCGCCGTCGACATGCCGCTGTGCACGAGCGCGTCGAGACGCTTGGTCGGGATGGTGGGCACGGTGCGCACCCGCATCCCCCGGTATGTCTGCACTGAAGCATCGCCGGCATAGCCGCGACGGCTGAAGACGGTGACATCATGGCCGCGCTCGGCGAGGCGCCGACCGATCTGCTCGACGTGATGCTCGATCCCGCCATGGGTTGCGGGCAGCCCCTTCTGGCCGATCATGGCTATCCGCAGCGGTCGCCACGGGCGACCCAGCCCTGCTGGTTCGGCCAACGTTCTGTCCTTCCCAGACGTGGAGGCGGATGTGCGAACTGGAGTGACAGCGGCAATCTCATTGATTGGGTACGGTGACCGTCACTGGACTCGACAATGGCCCGTTGCCGGCCGCGCTTGTCGCGCGGACCTGGTACACATACGTCGCTCCGGGCACCACGTTCGTGTCGACATACGTCAGGACGTTCCCGAGATGGGCATACTGCACGCTGTCGCGCACGATGGTGTATTTCGTGATCGGATAGTCACCCGAGGACGGCGCCGGCCAGGTGAGAGTTACGCTCCCGCTCGCAGCCTTCGCCGTCACCACGGGCTTGCCCGGTGGCGTCGCCGTGACGGTCACCGCCACCTCGCTGGAGGGCGCGCTCCGCCCGACCGCGTTGACGGCAACTACTTCGTAGTAGTACGTCTGATTCACGCTGACGGTCGTGTCCTGGTAGGTGGTCGCGGACGCGTTCACGGAGGCGAGCACGGTCTCGCTGCCTGACGAACTCCCGCGCAGCACGAGGTAACCGCTCACAGGCCGGCCACCGTCGTCCGCAGGAGGCGACCACGACAATGACACCTGACCGGCAGAGGAGACTCCGACCACCGCCTGCGGTTGAGTCGGCACCTGGTACTGCCCCGCATTGGGGGTCACCTGGACCGCCGGCGACGGAGCGCTTGCTCCGACATTGGAGATGGCCTGAACCGAGTACTGGTAGGTCGTCCCATTCACGACGTTGGTGTCTTGCCAGGCCATCGAAGAGGTCGAGGCGACCTTCGTCATCGGCCCGCCGGCCAGGCCACGGAGGATGCGGTACGAATAGACGGAGGCGCCACCGTTGGTCCACGGTTGTTGCCAGAACAGCCGGACGACGCCATCCCCGCCGCGCGCCATCGTCGGCGGTGCGCTGGGCGCCGTCCGCCCGGCGGGCGGAACAAGCATGAGCAGGTGCGGCTGCGTGACACCCCAGCTGCCGGAGAGACTGACCTTGGTGAAGTCGCCCCCGATGTAGACGGCCCCGGACACAGCGTCGGTCGCGACCGCAAAGACTCCGAGCGCGCTGTTGATCGTTGGAGCAAAGCTCAGGACCGCGCCGGACGACTCATCCACCGCTCCCAGCTTGGATCGAGCCAGGCCGTTGAACGAGGTGGTCCCGTCGAAGTGCCCGCCGCAATAGACCACCCCGCCCACGGCCGCAACCGACTGCACATCACCGTTGGTGTGCAGTGTCCAGTTGACGGCGCCGCTCGCCGTGTTCAACGAGGCGCACGTGCCGCCCGCGCCGCCGGCACCGACCAGGAGGGCATTGCCGTCGACCGCGAGAGAGTACGCCGGCGGACGTGTCTTGTTGATCCCGTAGTACGGCGTGGCCGCCCAGCGCAACGCTCCGGTGGTGGCGTCGACGCTGGCCAGGTGACCGGCGGACGACCGGCCGGCCAGAACGGAGAAGTCCCCGCCGACGAAGATCGCCGACCCGTCAGCCGACGCCGCGAGCGCTCGAACCTGTGCGGATGGCTGTGTGACCCAACCGGTGTCCACAGCGCCGGTCGTCGGGGCAACGCGGCCGAGGTAGCCGATGGAGTACATCGAGTTCGCGTCACCGAGGCTGGTGAAGTTGCCGCCGACGTAGATGTCGCCGTCGCTGAGCAAAGCGTTGACGGGGTTGTTGGTTCGCGCGGCCCAGCTGAGGAGCGCACCGTTGGTGGCGGACACCGCCGCAAGATTGGAGCGCGCAACGCCGTTGACGTGATGGAAGGCGCCACCGGCGTAGATTGTGTTCCCCTGGTCCGCAAGAGCGAGCACCGGACCGTCCGTTCTCGCTTGCCAGCTGAGGTCGAACGCACCTTGAGACGGAATGTAGACGGCCAAGTTGCTTGCCGGATAGCTGTTTCCGGACGGGTCCACCACGGCGGTAAAGCTGCCGCCGACGTACACCCGGTCCCCCATCGGAAGGATCGCGCTGACCCGGCCGTTGACCGACCACGTGCCCTCGCCGTACAGCGACGGTGTATCCGCTCGGGCGGGCACAGCCATGGTCAGTAGTGCCGCCGCGGCGAGCAATGCCATGATCATCGCGGGCAGCAGTCTCAACCGGCGCGACCGCAGCGGTCTCGTAGTCAATTTGCCGACGGCTGCGTCGCCAGTGTCGCTGAAGGACCTCGTCATGACATCCCCTGGCTCCCCTGCTCAAAGACTGCTCGATATTGAGGTCGACCATACGGCGGCCGTCGGACAGGTCGGTGACATTTTGTAGTCGTCCGGGCGAACCGAAACATTCGTGCAGGAGCGATTATTTGTCGCTGCACTACTCCCGAGCGAACTGCGATAGCACGCGACCCTTGTGACGTCTCTCTTTCTTTGCATCGGCCGTCGAGCGTGTCGAGCGAAGGAGTGAACGACCTGTGCGCATTTTGCATGTCAACAAGTACCTCTATCGGCGGGGTGGGGCCGAGAGCTACATGCTTGACCTGGCCGGCCTGCAGCGCGATGCCGGCCACTCGGTCGAACTCTGGGGCATGGCTCATACCGACAACGACACCGGACTGGCCCTGCGGGACGCGTTTGCTCCCTTCGTGGAGCTCGAGCCGGCCCCCAGCGGACTGCGCGGGGTCTCAGCAGCGGGACGGATGGTCTGGTCCGCGGCCAGTGCGCGTGGAATGGAGCGTGCGCTCAAGGACTTCCGGCCGGATGTCGTCCACTTGCACAACATCTACCACCAGCTGTCACCCTCGATTCTGCGGCCGATCGCCGCCGCCGGCGTGCCCAGCGTCATGACGCTTCACGACTACAAGCTCGCGTGTCCGAACTACCAGCTGCTCGACCACGGCGGATTATGTGACCGGTGCGTGAGCGGCTCCACCTGGCACGCGGCACTGCAGCGATGCAAGGGCGGCTCCCTGGCGGCGAGCGCGGTGCTGTCAGTGGAATCGACCATTCATCGGCGGACACACGCGTACGGGTCGATCTCGTCCTTTCTGTGCCCAAGTCGCTTCCTCCAAGGGGTGATGACACAGGCAGGGATCGCTCCGTCGAGACTGACCGTGCTGCCCAACTTCGCCGATCACGCGACGGCTCAGCAGCGCACTGGGCCCGGTAATGGATTCGCCTTTGCCGGCCGACTCTCGCCGGAGAAGGGCGTGGACGTCCTGATTCGTGCCGCTGCGTTGATGACGATCGATGCGCCTGTGCTGATCGCCGGCGACGGCCCGGAGCGTTCGCGACTTGAACGCCTCGCGGCCGAGATTGCGCCGCAGCGGGTGCGTTTTCTGGGCCGGTTGACCCGAGCCGAGGTTGCCGATGTGGTCGCCGGTTCGCGAGCCACAATCGTGCCGTCACGCTGGCACGAGAACCAACCGATGTCGATCCTCGAGTCGTTCGCGGCCAGCGTGCCGGTCATCGCGACCAATCTCGGTGGGATGCCCGAACTCGTCGAGAACGGACAGCAGGGGCTCATCGTTCCGCCTGACGACCCAGACGCCCTCGCCCGCGGCATGGAGATGCTGGCCGGCGACCCGGACCTCGCGGCACGACTCGGTGCGGCCGCGAGGATGCGGGTGGTGGCAAACCACGACGCACGGGTGCACTTGGATCTGGTCGGCCAGGCGTATGAGCGCGCAATGGGGATCGCAGCATGAGACCCGTGAGCCAGCCCGTACGGGTGATCTTCGTGGCCGGCACGGGACGCAGTGGCTCTACTATTTTGAGCAATGCGCTGGCCCAGCTACCCGGCGCGCTCGGCGTCGGTGAGGTGCGTTACACGTGGGGCCGCGGAATGGCCCGCAACCATCTGTGTGGCTGTGGGCTCCCGTTCGATCAGTGCCCGGCGTGGACTGATGTGACCGCCCGCGTGCTCGGCCGGGTCCCACGCGTCGACCCGGCGGCACTGGCCTCGCGGCTCGACGACCGCCTTCGAGCGCGGCGGCTTCCCCAGCAGCTGGCGCGTCGGCTGTGCGGTCGTACAGCCATCCCGCCACATCGGGACGACGCTCACATCCAGCGCCTGTACGCCGAGCTCGCGAACACGCCCGAAGTGCGGTTTGTGGTCGACTCCTCCAAGCTGCCGTCGTACGCGGCACTCGTGGAACGGCTGCCCGGCGTGGAGCTGCACGTCATCCACTTGGTCCGCGACCCTCGGGCGACGTCCTACTCGTGGCGCCGGCTCAAGGCCACGAGCGACGCAAATGACGACGAGCAAATGCCGCGGCTGGCGATCTGGCACAGTGCGCTGGACTGGCTGCTGTGGAACGCTCTCATTCAGCTGTGGTGGCCGAAGGGCCGCCGCCACGTGGTGCGCTACGAGGACTTCGCCGGCCAGCCAGCGGCGACATTGCGAAAACTGGCCGCCGAGCTCGGGCTGGAGGTGCCGAGTGGGCTGGCGGAGGACGGGATGATTCGACTGAATCCCACGCACTCGGTTGCTGGCAACCCCGACCGACTCCGTGCTGGGGCAGTCCGGTTGAGCGTCGACACCGAGTGGCAGCGTGCGATGTCCCGCTCACACAAGATGGCCGTGACGCTGCTCACGCTCCCGGTGCTGCGCAGCGCTGGATACTACATCCGCGGCGGGCGCAACCTTCCGGACTGGATCAACCCAGCGAACTGACGAAGTGGGCTGTCGTCGTCGATAGCTGCAACTCGACCGGCGTCGTGCCCACAGAGACGATGCCGCTCGACGTCGAAGGCGCCGGGGCGCCGCCGATAGCCACTACATGGGCGTTCCCAGCTGCCCGAACTGAGCGCGTGGTGCCGGCTGACCAGACGAACACTGTGCTGCGAGAGCCCTTGTCGAACCCGACTCCGACGATCCCATCGTGGGTGATCGGGACTACCTTTGCGCCGCGGGCTGCGCTCGCCATCGAGGCAAATGCGGCGGCCGATGGCGTAGAGCCGCCCGTGGGGGTGAGCAATGCAAACAGCTGATTGCTGGTGATGCGTCCGCCCGCCTGGGCGATGAGCGGCAGCCACAGCACCTTCTTCGCTCCGCCGGCCAGAGCGTATGCGGTGGACTGCACGACCTCAGTAGCGCGCTGCTCCGCGCTCTGGTTCGAGTTGCGCTGATACAACCCGAGCTCCCACATCTCGAGCGGAACGTCCGATGGCGTCCGAGACCGCAGGAAAGTGAGCAGCCGCGGCAGGACGCTGGGATCCTCGTAGAAGTGGACTTGACGCACGTCGACGACGTGCTCCCGCGCCAAGGAGTCTGCTTCCGCAAAGAACGCCAGGTCGCGGGCTGGAACCGGCTGCTGAAGAATTGATTTCAGGGCTGACACACTGGCCGCCTTGGAGATCTGGTCGCCACGGGTGCCGAACCGCCGGGCGTAGTAGGCGTTGTAGTAGCTGAGCGCGCCCTTGTCGTCGCCGGAGTCGAGCAGAGACTGCACGACTGAATAGCCGAGGGCGACACTGCTGATGCCGGAATCCACGACTCGAGCCGCCGGGTCAGCCGCCCGAATCGCCTTCGCCGCCGCGCGCACCAGCGTGGCGTACTGCTGCGGGGACCCGTCCCAGAAGCCGTTCGAGTTCGTCTCGTTCTCGACGGCGTACTCGGTCACGCCCTGGGTCTGGTAGCGCTTGACGACGGTCGTGACGAAACGCTCGTACGCCGACATGTCCTTCGGCATTGCCGACTCTGTCTTGCCGACGCCCCGCGCATGCGTGGCCGAACCGCCGGTCGTCCAACAGCGGCCGGTCCGCAACTTGATCAACGTGGTGATGCCAGCCTGACGGGCCTGTTCGATCGCCCGGTCGGTGCGACGCCAGGTGTACACGTTCGGCGACTTTTCGACGTTGCACCAGACGACCTCGAAGTACGTACTGCCGCCTGAGAGGGATGGCAGGTATGACGCAGACTGGTGGAACAGGTTCTGGTTCAGCAAGGCTCCGAGCGGCTCGCTGCCCGACACCGCGGGTTTGGCGGAGCTGCTCTGCGACGAAGGCGCCGATGACGAGTTCGGCCCGGTGGGGCTGCCCCCTGAGCACGCCGCCAAGGCGAGCACTCCCAAGGTTGCCGCTGCCGTCTGCCGGACGAAGTGTCTCTGCATCATCGGTTCCTATCCCCAAGGGTCGAAACGGCCCTACCGGAGCACAAATGAAGGATCGGTCCCTTCGTACACCACTCCCCAGGGCTGAGCCTGACTCTCCATGATTCTGCCCGTGCGCGGCCACGTGCCACCGGCAGCTCGCGGGTCAGTAAGCGCCGGTCCCGCGAAACACCGCGCGGGTGGTTCGCCAGAGAATCTGGAGGTCGAGGGCCATCGACCAGTTGTCGACGTACCGCAGGTCGAGCCGCACCGTCTCGTCCCACGACAGATTGCTGCGCCCGCTGACCTGCCACAGCCCGGTCAGCCCGGGCTTGACCCGCAACCGCCGTATGGCGTCGGAAGCGTATCCCTCGACTTCACTCCGCAGGGGCGGACGGGGACCGACGATTGACATGTCGCCCCGAAGCACATTGATCAACTGGGGCAACTCATCGAGCGAGTAGCGACGAAGGATCCGACCGATGCGGGTGATCCGCGGATCATCCCGCAGCTTGAACAGCACGCCGTTGCCATCATCGGCTGCGGTACGGAGCTGCGCGAGACGAGCCTCGGCATCCGGCACCATCGACCGGAACTTGAACATCGTGAAGTCCCGGCCGTCGACGCCGACGCGCCGCTGGCGGAAGAAGACCTCCCCGCCGTCCCCGAGCTTGATCAACAGGCTGAGGAGGAGAAACAGCGGCGCGAGCAACATCAGGAGCAGTCCCCCCACGAGCCGATCGAACACGGTCTTGCTCAGCGCGTTGAGACCGTGCAGCGCCGGCCGCTCGATGTGCAAAAGCGACAGATTGGCCGCCGGACGGATGGACATCCGTGGGCCGGTCACCTCGACGACCCCTGGAGACACGATGAGTTCAATGCCGAGATCGTCCAGTTCCCAGGAAAGGCGCCGCAATTCGATCCCGTCGAGATCCGATGGACTTGCAACTACGACGACGTCGGCGCCCCGACGTCGGGCGACCTCTACTGCGTCGTGAACCGTTCCGTCACGCCGGACATCTCCCGCCTGCGACAGAGTCGGTGACGTGCAGATGGCGACTGGTAGGAGGCCGTGAACCGGCTCACGTTGTAGGTCGGTGACCATGCTCAGCACCGCTTGGTCGCGGCCGACGACAACCGCCCGATTACATGCCCGGCCGTGCCAGCGTGCGCGATGCAATTGCTTCCGCATCACGAACCGACCCAGGAGTGAGCTGCTCAGCAGCAATGGAAAGTAGATGATCACGAACCAGCGGGAGAGGAACGGTCGGTTGGTGTAGATGGCGTAGGACACGAAAGCCGAGAGCGCCACTAAGCGGACAGCGGCGGACACCATTGAGCGGTACTCTTCCGCGCCGACCCCGAGAAAGCGACGCTCATAGCCATGACAGGCCGCGACCATTGCGACCCAGGCGATGGGGCCCGTTGCCACAATGACCACGTAAGGCCATGGAACCGGGTCGCGCAGTGGTATGACGCCCGATACCAGGACTGCGATCACGCCGCTCAGCAGCGCCGACAGGGCATCCGCCGGCACCGCGGACAGCAGGTACGGCGTCGTCCAGTCGGGACTGCGTTGCTCTGTTTGCTCCGCCGCAGCTGAGTCCTCGGGCGCCGACTCCCAGCGATCCGTCGCGTCGGTCGGCGGAAGAACGGGCTGCGCAAAATCCGTCGCTTCCGCGTCCAGAGTCATGGTCCCTCCCCAGATTGTGGCCCAAACACCGTGGCTCAAGTAACGAGACCTTCAGTGTTTGGTCAGGATGTCGGAGCACTCTTCCACCGACGACCCACGTCAGGACGATCTCTGTTATCATCCCCCGCCCGCCGGAAAAAATCGGCATTTGACGGACTAGCTCCTATGCTCGTGTGGTTTAATCCACGGCTCTCCCGCAGCCGCACGGCCGACGGCGGCCTCCCTGCACCGGTCGACCGCCGGGAAGAGACGCTTCAGAACCAGCTGCTGAAGGGCCGCCGATGTCCACCGACCGCACAGCGGGCCGCCAGCGTGCTTTCAGAGCGTGGGTTTACCGTCTGGCGGGATGTCGCCGATCGGCCTCATCCGCACCTTGCCGTGTCGGCACGCCTTCCGAGAGCCAGCACATGATCGATGCCGCCCACCTGACCAAGACGTATGGCGAACGCACCGCCGTCAACGACCTCAGCTTCACGGTGAAACCCGGTGTGGTGACTGGCTTCCTGGGCCCGAACGGCGCCGGGAAATCCACCACGATGCGTATGCTGCTCGGTCTGGACCGACCGACCTCGGGGCAGGCGACGATCAACGGCGTCCCGTATGTCGACCATCGCGCCCCGCTCTGCGAGGTCGGTGCGCTGCTCGAGGCCAAGGCGGTCCACACCGGTCGCTCGGCCCGCAACCACCTGCTCGCTCTCGCTGCCTCCAACGGCATTCCGAGCCGGCGCGTCGACGAGGTGCTCGAGCTGGTCGGGCTGACGTCCGTCGCCCGGCGCCGCGCCGGCGGCTTCTCCCTGGGCATGGGCCAGCGGCTCGGCATCGCGTCCGCGCTCCTCGGTGACCCCGAGACGCTCATCCTCGACGAGCCGGTCAACGGACTTGACCCTGAGGGCATCCTCTGGATCCGCAACCTGCTGAAGTCCCTTGCGGCAGAAGGCCGGACGGTCTTCGTGTCGTCCCACCTGATGAGCGAGATGGCCCTGATGGCCACGCATCTCATTGTCATCGGCCAGGGCCGGCTGATCGCCGACACGAGCGTTGCGGAGCTGACCAGCCGCGGCTCCGGCGGCAGCGTCCTGGTCCGCGCCGAGCGACTCGCCGAGCTCCGCGACCACCTCGCCGGGCCCGACATCGAGGTCTCTGAAGCCGGTACGGACTCGATTGTCGTGCACGGCCTCTCGAGCGACGCGATAGGCCGCGTCGCCGCTGATCGAGGCATTGCCCTGACCGAGCTCACGCCACGCCAGGCGACTCTCGAAGAGGTCTTCATGCAGATCACCCAGGACTCGGTCGAATACGGCCACCACGAGGGAGCAACGCGATGAGCGCGACGACCAACGCGGCCGAAAGCCCCGCCTATACAAGCGAATTCGCGAAAGTAGGTAGCGTCAGTCTGCCCCGCGTCGTGCGCAGCGAGTGGATCAAATTCCGCTCCCTCCGATCCTCGTGGTTCGCGACCACGGCCGCGCTCGTCATCGCGATCGGGCTCGGCGCGCTGTTCAGCTATCTACGTGCCACCCACGCGGACGGCGGCCCGCACGGTGTCCTCGGGGTGCCGGACCCGATCCGCGTGAGCCTGCGCGGCTTGATGCTGGCGCAGCTGCCGATCGGCGTGCTCGGGGTGCTCTTCGTCACCGGCGAATACGCCACGGGGATGATCCGCTCCTCCCTCGCCGCGGTGCCGCACCGCTGGCCGGTCGTGGTCGCCAAGTGTGTCGTCGAGGCCGTCTTCTGCCTGGTGTTGTGCACGATCGGCTGCTTCTTCGCCTTCCTGGTCGGCCAGGCCGGGCTGAACTCGCGGGGGTACGGCGTAGGGCTGGGCGCACACGGTGCGGTCGAGGCGATCATCGGCGGCGGCATCTACCTGACGCTCGTGGCGCTGCTCGGCGTCGGGTGCGGCTTCGCCATCCGCAGCACGGGGGGCGCGATTGCCACACTCTTCGGGCTGCTGCTGGTGCTTCCGCTGCTCGGTGAAGCGCTGCCCAGCTCCTGGGCGATCCACGTCAACCAGTATCTCCCGATGAACGCGGGCACCCAGATCCTCGGCACGGTGCACGATCCGCACACTCTCGGATCATGGGCCGGGATAGGTGTTTTCGCGCTCTGGGCACTCGCGGCGATCATCGCCGGCCTGCTCGTGCTGCGTCGGCGCGACGCATAACGGCAATCTGCTCCCGTCATACGACGTACGCCGCGAGTTCGTCGACAGCCTTCGCTGACCCCTCAGGCGTCGTCGCTGCGCTCGCGAATGAGCTTGGCCTGCGCATTCAGCGCCCCCCGCAGCGCGACCAGCACGCGCTCGGTCTCCGCTGGCTCGGTCTCCATGTGTCCCAGCACCTCGGCCAGCCACTGCTGGGACCGGTTCAGTCGTGCGTTGCCCTCCTCGGTCAGCGACACGACAACCTGCCGCCGGTCCGTCCGGTGCGGGTCGCGGCGCGCGAGGCCGGCCGCTTCGAGCCGGCCGAGCAACGCGGTCACCGTCGACGGAGTGAGGCCCATCCGGTTGGCGAGCTCTCGGGCGTTCTGCGGACCCGCCGACCGCAGGTGAGCCATCGCCATCGCGTCCGACGGGCCGACGCCGAGCGCGGCCGCCACCGCCTGCAGGAACCGGTCGGAGGCGAGGACGAGCGAACGGAGAGCACGCACGTTTGCATCGGTCTGATTGCTCATGACGTCGCCTCTCTGTGACGGCACCGCACCGGCTGCGCTGCGCTCCAGGTGCGGCGCAGCGAGTCGGACGGACCGGTAGATGAACGTTCAAAAATTCGATCCACGAACTGTTTGACAGGCGCAGCATTTACTATTACTTTACCTTTTGTTGACGCGGACCTTACGTTCGCGCGACGCGGTCGGAGCCCAGCAGGGGGAGTCGATCCGCGTGCCGTCGTGCACTGAGAGGTCACGGCGTCCTTCCTTCCACCAAAGGCGATCACCCATGTCTTCTTCTACTCATACCCACCGCCGCAACACCCGACTGCTCACCGCTGCAGCCCTCGCCGGCGGCCTCGTCGCCTCGGGCGCCCTGGTCTGGCACGCGTCATACTCGGCGTTCTCGGCGCAGACGGCCAACCCGTCCAGCAACTGGAGCGCAGGCACCGTCGCGCTGTCCGATGACGACTCGTCCAGTGCGATGTTCAACGCTAGTGGCCTGACGCCCGGATCCACCGGAACCAACTGCATCGCCGTGACCTCGACCGGCTCGGTGGCGTCCGCGGTGAAGCTCTACGGCACCAACCCCAACACGACCAACGGGCTGGCGAGCTCGATCAACCTCACGATCACCCAGGGCACCGGCGGTGGCTTCGGCTCGTGCACCAACTTCAAGCCGCTCACCACCGGCTCGTCCGTCTACAGCGGAACGCTGGCCAATCTCGGCGCGTCGGCAACGAATTACGCGACGGGACTGGGCGATTGGAAGCCGACCGGCAGCGGCTCGGAGACCCGCGTGTTCCAGGTGACCTACACGCTCAGTCCCACGACGCCGAACACCGCGCAGGGCGGCACCGCGTCTCTCGGCCTGACCTGGGAAGCCCAGAACTCCTGATGCCCGTTGCTCGCTGAGCCGTCGCGCCCGATGCGACGGCTCAGCGAGTCGGACGGTCCGCACTGAACACCACGAAGGGTCATGGTCACGTTGGTCACTGGGCGACAACGCTGGCGCGCGGGGCGCAGCGCGATGCTCGTCGCGGCGGTCTGCCGCGGAATCCTGGCATTGCTGGTCAGCCTGCTGGTGTGGTCGGTGATCCCGGTGGCGCTGGGCTGGCACGTCACCGTGGTCATGAGTGGTTCGATGGAACCGGTTCTGCGGCCCGGAGACGTCGTCGCGTCACGCCCGATCCGCGTGCAGCAGGTGCGCCCCGGTCAGGTGCTGCTGGTCAATGACCCCGACCACGCCGGCCGGCTCCGGCTGCACCGGCTGGCCAAGATTCGCCCCGACGGAACATTCATCCTGCGGGGTGACGCCAATGCGGCCGACGATTCGACGCCCGTACGGCGCAGCGCCGTGCAAGGCGTCGGCTCGCTGCGAGTGCCGCTGATCGGCTCGCCGGCATACTGGGCGCAGACCGGCCAGCGAGGTCACCTCCTCGGCGGTGCCGCTGCGCTCGTGCTCCTGTTGGCGGGGGCATGCGCCTGGCGCGACGAGGACGACGAGGATGTCGACGGCGATTCGGCGCAGCGCCCGAGCCGCGCCGCAGGCGGCGCTCCTCAGCTTCGCGCCGCGGCTGCCAGCGGAGCCGTAGCACCGCCTCCCTCCGGCATTCGCAAGGCAGCGTTCACCGGGCGCTTGGGCCGAGTCGCGATCATCGGGCTGAGCACCGCAGCGCTGATCGGTGCCGGTGTCGCCACCGGCGCTCCCGCGCTGGCCGCGCCGTTCCAGACTGCCACCGCCGCTCCGGGCAATACGTGGTCCGCCGCGTCCGTCTTCGCGAGCTGCGCCACCGCCGCACTGGCCGACAATCCGGACTTCTACTACCCCCTCGACGAGCAATCCGGGACGACCGCGGCCGACGCGTCCGGCAACAACCGAAACGGCACCTACAGCAGCAACGGCGTATCGCATGACAACCCGGGACCCTGCAGGACCACTGCCCGAGCCACCACGCTCGACGGGTCCGGCATGATCTCGACCTCCAGCCAGATATCGCCACCCGGACCGAGGACATTCACCGAAGAGGTCTGGTTCCGCTCGACGGACTACCACGGTGGATCGCTGCTCGGCTACGCGTCCACGCCGACCGGCTCCTCGAGCCAATACGACCGTCAGCTCTACCTGGCCCCGTCCGGACGAGTGGTGTTCGGCATCTATACGCCATCGTCCGGAGTGCAGACCGTCGCGACCACGTACGGCTTCAACGACGGCGGGTGGCACCTCGCCACGGCGAGCCTCTCCAGCGACGGGATGAAGCTGTACGTCGACGGCAGTTTGTTCGCCACCGACCCCTCGGTCACCCGTGCACAGAACGCCGGCGGCTACTGGCGGATCGGCATGAACTCGTTCAGCAGTGACTGGCCGTCGGCACCGACCAGCGCAGGATTCATCGGCGATCTGAGCGGCGCCGCCGTCTACTCGACAGCCCTGTCTGCCGATCGAGTGCTGGCCCACTACGACGCGAGATCGTGAGCGCGGCGGCCTCTTTCAGACCGTCTGCAACTTCTCATCGCCTGGGTCGCCGACCCGGCAGCCTGTCCGCCGCTCTCGGCATGAACGGTCACTCGGGACAACCTCGTGATGTAAGGTTACATCATGTTGCGCACCCAGATCTCGCTGACCGCGGAAGAGCGGCGGCTGCTGGACGCTGAAGCGGCACGGACGGGTCGATCGATCTCTTCTCTGATCCGAGATGCCGTCAACGCTGCATATGGCACACAGCAGAATGCCATCGAAGATCGCCTGGCGATCCAGGCAGCACTCGGCGCGTGGCGAGGGCGCGATGTGGATGGAGCGGCCTATGTCGAGCAGGTTCGCTCGGGTGGTCGACTCCACGACGCGTCGGCGCAATGACCGTTGTCGTTGACACGTCCATCTTGATCGACGTGCTGCGCGGTGAAGCCGCGGCGGCGGAGGTGCTCTACGACTCCCGAGCGGAAGGCCCACTGCACGCCAGCGAAGTGGTTCGACTGGAAGTACTAGCCGGCATGCGCTCAGGGGAGGAGACGGCCACCCTCGCATTGCTGAATGTCTTCAGCTGGCATCCATTGGACCGATCCATCGCAGAAGTCTCGGGTGAGCTCGGCCGGACATGGCTTCGAAGAAACCGCGGCATCGACTCAGCGGACCTGGCCGTCGCGGCTACCACCATCGCCCTCGACGCACGGCTGATCACGAAGAACATCAAGCATTTCCCCATGTTCCCCGACCTGACGCCGCCCTACTGACTCATTGAGCAGCCGCGAGCCGGCGCGCCGCCTCGACGATCGGCGGCAGCACCTGCGCCACCTGCGCCGCCATCTGCTCGAAGACCTCGCTACTGCGGCGGAAGGGGTCCACGATGTCAGCGTCCGCCGGCTCGCGCACCTGCACCTCACCCCGTCGCGCCGCACCGTCCGCCGCCAGCTGCGCCACCAGCGATCCCTCGGACGGTGCGAACTGGGCACCGGCGACCAGATCCGCGAAGTCGGCGATCGCATGGGTACGCCGCAACGCCCGTGGCGCCATACGCACCACTCGGCTGCGGTGCTCCCGGGTTGCGGCGAGGACCAGGTCCGCCGACTGCGCGATCTCGGGCGTGAGCTGACGGGCGACGAAACCGTCTGCCGAGAGTCCGACACGATCGAGCAAACGCTGCGACCCCTCGTCCATCGGCTCCCCCACCAGCGCGCGGGTACCGGCACTCGCGACCTCGACGCCATACTGGGCCAGCTGCGCCGCGAGCAGTCGCTCGATGTATGGCGAGCGGCACACATTGCCCGTGCAGACCACCAGGACCAGTCCTGCATTCATGAGGTCGGGCTCCTCCCGAGATCGGTCGTACTGAAGTTATACGCGAGGCCATTCCCGATCAGCCGGCCGGACCTCGCGCGTCCGATCCTGCACACAACCCGCGACCGTCGGGACTTACGCATGCCACCGGCGCGCATCCCGCACACAACCCGCGACCGTCGCGACTTACGCGCGGAACCTCGATGCGCCTCCCCCGCTTCGCTCCTCCGGCGCTTACTCGGCCACCGCCCACACGTCTCGCATGCGAGACGGTTTTGCGTCATACCGCCTGCCACCGCGTCGGAACCCGCTGCGAGGATTACCACTCAAGGCGCAGCGGCGGTGCCTCGATACGCTTCCTCCGCTACGCTCCCCCAGCGCCTCGGCCACCGCCGGTGCACGGGCACCCTCATCCTCGAAAGGACTCACCATGTCGGCATGGTCACGCGGCGGGCCGATGGTGCTCGCCGGCGGGCTGGTCGCCTCACTCCTCGCGGGGTGTGGCGCGACGTCACTCGGACTCGGCTCGAGCGACCAGCAGTCCGCCACGACCGGCTGTTCGTCGGCCGGCTTGCAGAGTGCGCTTCCTTCCGGGGTCAAGCCGGGCTCGACGATCACGGTCGCGTCGGACGCGTCATACGAACCCAACGAGTTCCTGGCCCCCGACGGTCAGACGATCATCGGCATGGACATCGACCTGGTCCGCGGCGCGCTGCAGTGCCTGGGTCTCAAGGCGAAGTTCCAGAACGCCAAGTTCGACAACATCCTGCCGGGCATCGTCGGCGGCAAATACGACATGGGCGCCTCGTCGTTCACCATCACTGCCGCGCGGCTCAAGCAGGTGACGATGGTCAGCTACTTCTCCGCCGGCACCCAGTGGGTGACCCAGAAGGGCAACCCCAAGAAGGTCGACCCGGCCAAACCGTGCGGCCATTCGGTCGGCGTGCAGACCGGCACCACCCAGGCGGACGAAGTCAAGGCGATCAACCAGGGCATCTGCAAGAGCAACCCGGTGAAGGCCGTCATCGAGGACCTGCAGTCGAAGGTGACCACGGACCTGCTCGCCGGCAAGGTGGACGCGATGGCGGCCGACTCCCCCGTCGCCTTGTATGCCGTGAAGAAGACCGGCACCAAGCTGCAAGCCGTCGGCGCGATCACCGGCTCGGCGCCATACGGCATGGTCTTGCCGAAGAGTGAGGACAAGTTCGGCACTGCCGTCGCGCAGGCGTTTGCGGCGATGGCGACGAACGGCAGCTACCAGAAGATCCTGGCCAAGTGGGGCCAGCAGAGTGGAGCAGTGGAGATGTTCGCAGCGAACCCGGCGGTGCCCAGCGATGGCTGAGACGACAACCGCCCCCGAGAAGCCGGCCGCCGCCGAGCGGCCCGGCGCGGTCGAAGCCCGCCCCGTCCCCCACCCGTGGCAGTGGGTCGGCGTGGTGATCATCGCCATCCTCGCGGCGATGATGATCAACTCCTTCGTCACCAACCCCAAGTGGGACTGGCACTTCGTCTGGCGGGTAATGGAATACCGCCCGGTGCTGGAGGGCCTGGTCAAGGGCACGATCATCTGCACCATCGGCGCGATGATCCTCGGCATCGTGTTCGGCGTGATCCTCGCGGTGATGCGCCTGTCCACCAACCCGGTGCTGCGCTTCGTGGCGTTCATCTTCACCTGGTTCTTCCGCGCGGTGCCGCGTTACGTGTTGCTCGTGGTGCTCGGCGTGGGCGTGCTCTACCTCTACCCCAAACTGGACTTCGGCCTCCCGTTCACCGGCGTGCACTTCTACACGCTGGACGTGAAGTCGGTCAGCAGCGGCATCCTCGTCGGCATCATCGGTCTGGGGTTGTCCGAGGCGGCATACATGGCCGAAATCGCCCGGGCTGGACTGCTTTCCGTCGACACCGGCCAGCACGAGGCCGCCTGCGCGATCGGCATGAGCCGCGGCAAGGCAATGCGCCGCATCATCCTGCCGCAAGCGATGCGGGTGATCGTGCCGCCGACCGGCAACGAGACGATCGCGATGGTCAAGGACACCTCGCTGCTTTCTGCCGTCCCGGTCACCACTGAGCTGTTCTTCCAGGCGAATGCCGTTGCGAACTCGACGTATCTGGTCATGCCGGCGCTCGTCGCCGCGGTCATCTGGTATCTCATCGTCTGTTCCATCCTGATGGTCGGGCAGACCATGCTGGAGCGGCACTTCGGGCGCGGCTTCGGGGTCCGCACCGGTGCGTCCGGCCCGAGTTTCCGGTCACGAATGCTGTCCCTGCGCGGCGGCGGAGGTGGAATGTGAGCACGGCTACGGAATCCGCGTCGACACCGCTCGTCGAAGCGGTCAACCTGCACAAGGACTTTCACGGCGTCGAGGTGCTCAAGGGCATCGACCTGAAGGTCGCCGAGGGCGAGGTCGTCGTGCTGCTCGGGCCGTCCGGCTCGGGCAAGACCACCTTCCTGCGGTGCATCAACCAGCTCGAAGTCTTCAACGGCGGTCGGCTGTATGTCGACGGCGAGCTGCTGGGCCTGCGCGACTCCGGCGGCACGCTGCACCGGTTGCCGGACAAGCAGATCGCTCGGCAGCGGCGGCAGATCGGCATGGTCTTCCAGCGGTTCAACCTCTTCCCGCACAAGACCGCGCTCGAGAACGTCATCGAGGGCCCGGTGCACGTGGGTGGCGTGTCCAAGAAACAGGCGATCGCCGAGGCGCGCGAACTGCTCGACCGGGTCGGTCTCGCCGAGCGGGCCGACCACTACCCCGCGCAGCTGTCCGGCGGGCAGCAGCAGCGGGTCGCGATCGCGCGGGCGCTGGCGATGAAGCCCAAGCTGATGCTCTTCGACGAGCCGACCTCCGCGCTCGACCCCGAACTGGTCGGCGAGGTGCTCTCGGTGATGCGCGAGCTCGCCGACGACGGTATGACGATGGTCGTCGTCACCCACGAGATCGTGTTCGCCCGGGACGTCGCCGACCGCGTCGTCTTCATGGACGGCGGGGTCGTCGTGGAGGAGGGCCCGCCCTCCGAGGTCATCCGCAGCCCCAGGCACGACCGGACCAAGTCGTTCCTCTCCCGGATCCTGGCCGAGCAGCACGAGCACCTCACGCCCACCGGTGAGGTGGTGCCGGACGCGCCGCCCGCCGCAGCGGGGGCTGCAGTCGAGTGAAGCTCGGTGTCGCCGTCGTCCGCGGCCGGTCGATGGAGCCGACCTACGTCGACGGCGACCGGCTGCTCGTCCTGTATGGCGTGCGTCCGCGCATCGGACGGGTGCACGTCGTGCGGCTGCCGGACGGCCCGGACGGCCCACGTCCCCTCGCCATCAAGCGGATCACCCGCGCCGACGGCGACGGCTGGTGGGTCGAGCGCGACAATCCGGCCGAAGGTGTCGACTCATGGCTGGTCGGCGCCATTCCCTCAGCCGATGTCTTGGGCATCGTGCTGTGCCGAGCCCGTCGGTCGAGCTCCGTCCTGAGTAGCCGGCGAGGCACGAGCCGGCGTATCGAAGGGTAGGGCGAGGCGCTAGCCGAGCCCGTATCGAGACCACGTGCCGACAGACGGTCTTCCGCGCCGCTGACGGCATACCCAGCGGTTGACGCTGCTGCTGCGCCGTCAGCGACCGTTTCGACCGTCAGCCGATCTCGATACACCTCCTCCGCTGCGCTCCCCCGACACTCGATCAGGGTGCGCTGTGCCCCTCCGTACCCGCCACGTGTCGGCGCTCGCTGGTTGACTGACCGGATGGAACCCCGCGTCTCGTTCATCACCCTGGCCGTCGCCGACCTCGCGCGGACCCGCGCGTTCTACGTCGAGGGGCTCGGCTGGCAGCCCACCTTCGAGGACGACCACGAGGTCATCATGATCCAGGTCGCCGAGCACCTGGTCCTGTCGCTCTGGCAGGTCGACGCGTTCGCCCAGGAGGTCGGCGGTCGGCCGGCGTCCGGCATACCGCCCGTGACCCTCGCGCACAACGTGGTCGACCGGGCCGCCGTGGATGCCGTGCTCGCCGAGGCGGCCGCGGCCGGTGCGGCGGTGACCCAGCCCGAAGAGCGGGTGTGGGGCGGCTATTCGGGTTATTTCGCCGACCCGGACGGCTTCCGGTGGGAGGTCTGCTGGAATCCCGGCGCGCTCGGCAAGGTCGTGCTGCCCGACGTGTCCGAGGCCGGCTGACCTCCTCCTGTCGGCCGTCTCACGCACCGCCCGCGAGCATCCCGCAATGTGGTGGGTGGGTTCGACCACCGACGGCCGGCCGAGTAGGTTCGGACCCAAGGAGCGAAAGCCAGGTCGCTCGGCTCGGCTTTGACCTCAACACTGCTTGAGGTGAGAGGCTCCCGTCATACGTCCGATGCAACCGACGGAAGGACAACACATGCTTCGCCGAATCTTCGCCCCCACCATCGAGGTCAGCGCCCACTGCGACCTGCCGTGTGGTGTCTACGACCCCGCTCAGGCTCGCATCGAGGCCGAGTCGGTCAAGGCGATCTGCGAGAAGGTCGCCGACAAGCCGGACGACCTCGACTTCAAGATGCGCGCGACGATCATCAAGGAGCAGCGCTCCGAGCTGGTCAAGCACCACCTGTGGGTGCTGTGGACCGACTACTTCAAGCCGCCGCACTTCGAGAAGTACCCGCAGCTGCACACGCTGGTCAACGAGGCCACCAAGCTGGCGGGTGCCGGTGGGACCAAGGCGTCGTGGGACGTCGCCACCGCGGACGAGCTGCTCGCCAAGATCGAGGAGATCGCGAAGATCTTCTGGGAGACCAAGAAGGCCTGACGGCTCGCCATACCGTTCGCCGAAGGCGCCGGATCCCATTGGGGTCCGGCGCCTTTCGTATGACGATCACCGACCGGTCAGTAGGAGCCGCCCTTGTTGCCGTAGCCGCCGCCACCGCCGCTGGACGCTCCGGCTTTGGCGGTGACCTTGACTCCCTTCGAGTTCAGCACCCACCAAATGCCTTGAATGCCCTGACCGTTGGTGTCAGCTGCGGAGCTGTCGCCGGCGTAGTAGTAGAGCGGCCAGCCGTCGAGGGTGACCTGCTTCTTGCCATTCGCGGTGGTGATCGTGCCGACCTTTCCGCTGATGCCCTTGGCCTTCGGCGTGCCGGAGACGGTGACCGCCGGCCAGACGGAAGCGCACGCACCGCTGCACACGCTCTTGGCCGCACCCTTCGTGTCCTTGTCGAACTGGTACACCACCCGGCCGTCCGGTCCGGCGACCACCGATCCGAGCGCCGTCTGCACGACGCTCAGCGTCGCGCCGCCGGCCTGCGCCGACTTCGTCGCTTGGGAGGACGCTGCCGGCGCTCCGCTTGTCGCCGACCCGCTGGATCCGCAGCCGGCGAGCACTGCCGCCAACAGGGTGGCGCCGGCCACGACCGTGCCTCGTGTCGAACGCATCATGATTGCCTCTTCTCGATGTCGCAGCTCTGTGTTCGAGACACGAAACCGATTGGGAAACGGTTCAATCCGCTTTGGTGGTGAGTAGCACCGTGCCGCCGGAGGTGCGGACCTGCAGGTGGGCGATCCGGTCCCGCGGCACGGCGGTGGCGGCCGACAGCATCGACGTCGTCCCTGGACCGGCGGCCCAGGTCGAGATCGACGTGGCATGTCCGGCGTCGTCCACGACATACAAGGCATAAACCGACCGGCCGTCCCACCCGGTCGAGGCCGCATACGCGCACTTCATGTCCACCTCGGTCCCCCACGGCCGGTCCCGCAACGTGACGGTGGCGGTCAGCGGGCTGCTGCGCGCCTGCTGCATCGCCACCGTGACACCCGGCGGTGTCGTGTCGCGCTGCGGCCAGAGGACACCTCCGACGGTGAGCCCGGCCGCGAAGAGCACCGCCGAAGCCGCTACTGCGACAAGAGAAACCAGTCGCCGGCGACGATTTCGGAAGCGGAAGACCTCGTCGTCGGCCGCGGACCGCGTCCGCTCGAGCAGATCGGCCGGCAACGGCTCGCTCAACTCGTCCGGAACGTCCTCCGGCGGCACCTTGCCGAGCAGGCCCGGTATGACGGCCAGCCCGCGCACCGACTCCGCGCACTCCGGGCACGCGGTGAGGTGCTGCTCGTAGGCCGCTCGGTCGCTGGTCGACAGGGCACCCAGCACGTAGGCCGCGTCCCATTCGGCGAAGTCGTCGTGCCCGGTCATCGCGTCACCCCTCTTTCCTGCAACGCCAGCCGCAACGCTCGCATCCCGTAGTGCATCCGCGACTTCACGGTCCCCGGCGGCACGCCGAGGTCTTCGGCGATCTCGGTGACCGTCGCCCGGCCGTAGTACGCCCGGACCACCACCTCGCGGTGCGGCGAAGTGAGCGATGCGAGAGCGTCGACGATCATCGCCGCATCGAAGACCGCGTCGACCTGGTCGCCGGTGCGCTGCTCAGGCAACTCGTCCGCAACGACCTCGCGGCGGTGTCGTGCCGAACGCGCCTCGTCGATCACCAAGCGGCGGGCCACGGTGAACAGCCATGCCCGCGCCGAGGTCGCGCCGGTGTCCGTCTCGTCGGTGATGCCTTCGCGCCAGGCGCGCAGCATCGTCTCCTGCACCACGTCCTGCGCGAACGCGCGGTCGCCCGTGAGCCGAACGGCATACGCCCACAACGCAGTTGCGTGATCGCGATGCAGCTGGTCGAGCACCCCTGGGTCCGTGACCATCACCACCTCCGTCCGCTGACACGAGGCAGCGACGCGAACGGTTCAACCGCCCGCAGCCGCCGAGCTGCGCACCATCCTCCTCGCTGGGTCGCCCACTGCGCGAGAGCCCGCCGTGACGCGTGCGAGAGTGGGATGGCAGACGTCGTCCGTCGCGCCGTCTGGACCCTGGTACGCGACCCAAGGAGAACGACATGATCTTCATCTGCGTGAAGTGGAAGGTGAAGCCCGAGTATGCCGACCGGTGGATCGAGCTGTCCAAGACCTTCACCGACGCCACCCGCGCCGAGCCCGGCAATCTCTTCTTCGACTGGTCCCGCAACGTCGAGGACCCGAACGAATACGTGCTCATCGAGGCATTCAAGGACGACGCTGCAGAGGCGCACGTGACCTCCGATCACTTCAAGACCGCGCAACGCGAGCTGCCGCAGTATGTGCAGGAGACACCCCGCGTCCGCAACGTCCAGCTGGACGGCGACCACTGGGACGAACTGGGCGAATTCAAGATCGACTGACCAGCTCGCGGTGGCCGGGTAAGAGCCCAGTGGCGGTGGCCGAGTAAGGGCCGGAGGAGCGCAGCGGAGGAATCCGCGTATCGAGACCACCTACCCCACGTCGGTCGAGTAGGCCGAGCCGTTAGGCGAGGCCGTATCGAGACCATCTGCCCCACGTCGGTCGAGTAGGCCGAGCCGTTAGGCGAGGCCGTATCGATACCACCTACCCCACGCCGGTCGAGTAGCGGATGGAGGAGCGAAGCGGGGGAATCCGCGTATCGAGACCACCTACCCACGTCGGTCGAGTAGGCCGAGCCGTTAGGCGAGGCCGTATCGAGACCATCTGCCCCACGTCGGTCGAGTAGGCCGAGCCGTTAGGCGAGGCCGTATCGAGACCTGGGGCTCAGTCAGCATCGCCGCGTCGCCATACCCGCTTCTTCGCAAGGTCCGGCAGCAGGTCGAATCGTCCGGCTATCAACGCTTCCCGCTTCGCACGGCTCCAGTTCTGAACGCGCTTCTCCAGCTCGTACGCCGTGCGCACGCTGTCGGATTCTTGCGCCCAGACCAGCTGGACCGGCAGCCGACGGCGCGTGTATGCCGCGCCCTCTCCGGCTGCGTGCTGAGCGATTCGACGCTCGAGGTCGATCGTGCTGCCGACGTAGTAGGAGCCGTCGCTACACCTGAGAATGTATGTCCACGCCATTCCAAACCGTGTCCCTTGAACGCTTCTGATGTCTGCGCCGACTCTGCGTCCTGTGGACAGTCGAAGCGTCGCGGCACTTGGTCTCGATACACCCTCCTCCGCTTCGCTCCCCCGGGCACTCGGCCACCGCGACTGCCACCCGTTACTCGGCCACCGCGACTCCGACCCTTCCTCGGCCACCGCCGGTCATTCCGGATTGCGAAATCCCACCGGCACCAGGGGTCTCAGCGGTAGCGTTTTCCGGTTAGCAACGTCACCCCGAAACCGAGGTTGCACCCGCATGACTCAATACGAAAACCCCGACAAGGCTCCACCCGCAGACCGTCGCCTGCAGGTGCTCGCCGCAATCTTCCTGCTCCTGCCGATGATCGCCCTGGTCCCGGTCGGCTGGTACGCCAGGACGACCCCGCGGCTCGGCTCCTTCCCCTTCTTCATCTGGTACCAGATGATCCTGGTCTTCTTCTGCGCCGCGTGCACGTCGATCGCCTACGTGCTGGTCAAGAAGGCCCGCCCCCACGTGCCGCTGCCCCCGGCGGGCACCATGACCACGGACGGTGAGGTATGACGAACTTCCTTCCCGCTGCAGCAAATCCGTCACACCCCGCCGGAGGTCTCAACGTCGCGGCGACAATCGTCCTCGTCCTGATCTTCCTGGCCGTCACCGTCATGGGGTTCCTGGCGTCCCGGTGGCGCAGGGGCGACAACCTCGACTCGCTGGACGAATGGGGTCTCGGCGGTCGCAGCTTCGGCACCTGGATCACCTGGTTCCTGCTGGGCGGCGACCTCTACACGGCATACACGTTCGTCGCGGTCCCGGCCGCGATGTTCAGCGCGGGGGCGGTCAGCGGCTTCTTCGCCGTGCCCTACACGATCGTGCTCTATCCGATCATTTTCTTCTTCATGTCGCGGATGTGGTCGGTCAGCCACCGGCACGGCTACGTCACCGCCGGTGACTTCATCCGGGGACGCTATGGCTCACGCGGCCTCTCGCTGGCGATCTCGATCACCGGCTTCGTCGCGACGCTGCCCTACATCGCCTTGCAGCTGGTCGGCATCCAGGCCGTGCTCGAGGTCGCCGGCATCGGCGGCAAGGGCAACTGGCTGGCGAATGACGCGCCGCTGTTCATCGCGTTCCTCGTGCTGGCGGCATACACCTACGCCAGCGGGCTGCGCGCGCCGGCGATCATCGCGTTCGTCAAGGACATCCTGATCTACCTGGTGATCATCGTCGCGGTGATCTACCTGCCCACCAAGATCGGCGGGTGGAGCCACGTCTTCGACGCGGCGCACGCCAAGGCGATGTCGCCGGCGGGCAAGGCCGCGAAGTTCTCCGACACCGTCGGCCCGAAAGCCCAATGGGCTTACGTTACACTGGCATTCGGCTCCGCAATGGCGCTGTTCATGTATCCGCACTCGATCACCGCGGTGCTGTCGTCCAAGAGCCGCAACACGATTCGCAAGAACGCGTCGATCCTCCCGGCATACTCGTTCGTGCTCGCGCTGCTGGCGCTGCTCGGCTGGGTCGCCATCGCTGCCGGCACCAAACCGATCGGGCTCAACGGCAAGCCGAACCCGCAGCTGATCGTGCCGCAGCTGTTCGAGGATCAGTTCCCGAGCTGGTTCGCCGGCCTGGCGTTCGCGGCGATCGCCATCGGCGCTCTGGTGCCGGCGGCGATCATGTCGATCGCGGCAGCCAACACCTTCACCCGCAACATCTACAAGGAATGGATCCGCCCCAACGCGACGGTCGCCGAGGAGGCCAAGGTCTCCAAGCTGACCTCATTGGTCGTCAAGATCTTCGCGCTGATCTTCGTGCTGGCCATGGACAAGCAGAACGCCATCAACCTGCAGCTCCTCGGCGGCATCTGGATCCTGCAGACGTTCCCGGCGATCGTGATCGGCCTCTACACCCGCTGGCTGCACCGCTGGGCGTTGCTGGTCGGCTGGGCTGTCGCGATGGTCTACGGCACGTGGGAGGCATACAACGTCTCGAGCAAAGCGACCAAGCACTTCGGGGGGTCGCTGTCCAACATCCCGGTCATCGGCGAACTCGGCTACATCGCGTTCACCGCGGTCATCATCAATGTGGTCGTCGCCGTCGTGCTGACCGCCATCCTGCGGGCGGTCAAGGTGCCCGCCGGACACGACGAGACGGTGGCCGTCGACTACTTCGTGGAGTATGACGACCCGCGGGTCCACAAGGGTTACGACCCGACGGATCTCGGCACCGGTGAGACCACGGGCACACCGGCTCCGGGACCGGGGCCCGCCTGAAACCCCTCCCGTGACGGATTCCTCGCCGACCGACAGTGAGATCTCGCCGTCGGTCGGTGAGGGAGCCGTCATTCGCGTTCACCGGGCGCCCGGCGCCCGGCAGCTACTCGGTGACCGGTTCCAGGCTGAGCGTCTGGTCGGCTGCGGTGCGACCCTGGCCCACGCCGGTGACGGAAGCGTCCCAGCTGCGCACCGGCGTGGTGTCGGCCAGTCGGCTCGGCGCGGCCGACATACCCAGGACCAGGCCGCTGTAGCGGTTGACCAGCCGGTAGCCGCCGGTCGCGGACCCGTCCGCCGACTTGTCCGGGATCAGCCACCATTGCTGACCGACGCTGGGCCGGGCGGTGCCGATGCTGCTCGCCGTGGGCTGGGTGCCCCACGCCCGACTCGCGGTGGTCGACGAGTCGACACCCAGCACCTTGCCCGTGGCTGCGTTCGCGATGGTGTACGAGCCGTCGCCGTTGGCGGTGAACTTCCAGTCGCTGAGCGTGCCGGCCGGCGACGTGGTCGAGATCGTCCGATCGCCGTGCGCGGCGAGCGTCAGCACCCGCCCACTGGTGTTGGCGATCCGGTAGGTGCGCCCGGATGCGACCGGCGCCGCCGGATCGGAGGAGTCGATGGTCACCTTCGCGTATTCGCCCCACCAACTGTCCGCCGGGTAGGCGCCCGAGCAGGCGATGGAGCAGTACATCCGCAGGTTCTTCCCGACGATGTTCTGTGTCGTGCCGGTGGCGTCGTCCATGAACCAGCGGTACCAGGACGCCGTGTGGTAGGACCCGGTGTCGCCGAGCTTGAACCACTTCTGGGTCGCCAGGTCCTTGGTGGCGTAGATCTCCTGCGGCGCGTTCCCGCTCTGGTCGACCGCTTGCGGCTCGGCGATGTAGAGCCCGAGGTAGGCGTCGTAGCTCACGTCCATCACGAACAGCGGCGACGTCGGAGGCATCGTGCCGGCCGCGATCTGCTGCGCGGAGGTGCCGGGGTTGTCCGGGTTGTACTCCTTGTCCGGTGCGGTGTAACCCGTGGGACTGGCGGCGGTCACCGGCGTCATGTTGCTCTCCTTGCCGCCGACTCCGGGCTGCGACCAGTGCCCGTCATACCACTTCTGCCATGAGCCGGTCGCCATCTTGTCGGCGATCGGAGCACGCGCGACATGCTCGTAGAACGCCTTCCAGCTGCCGCCCTTGTCCACGACCCGCGAACCGTAGAACACGTAGAAATAGCCGGAGGCAGTGTCCACGAACAACCGCGGGTCACCGTCCCCGTAGTAGTAGGTCTGCTCGGGAAACGCTGCGGTGTCACCGCGTTTCGTGCTGTATGGCGAAGTGATCGCGTGGTTCTTGATCGTCCACGTCTTGCCCTGGTCGGTGGAGACCGCGTAGTCGATGGCGTCGTAGTGCAAGCCGTCGCCGAACGGTTGCGGGGTGAACTCGTTGTGCACCAGCCCGTACCAGTTGCCGGTGTCCGGGTCGACCCACAGCTGCGTCAGGTCGCAGAAGTTACGCTGCGAATACCCTGAGCCCGCAGGGGCATACGTCGCCTCCAGACCGGTGGGGCTGTTGTTGCACCGGGCCGTCGTGTCGCCGTTGGCCGCGTTGAGGTCGCTCACCGCCGTCGCGTCGTCGATCGTCTGGCCACTGAAGAAGCTCCACTCGCGCGGGTCCGTCGCGGCATACGACCCGACTGCCTGCTCGTAGTAGAACGTGCCGTTCTTGTCGATGAACGGGCTGGCCGGGGTGTCGTCCGGGTTCGTCCACGGACCGGTCCCGTTGACCGTCACCTTGTATGTCGTTTCCGCACCGCCGGCAGCCGCGGGGCCAGCGGCAGACACCGCGCCCGCGACCACCACACCGGCGACCGAAATCATCACTGCACCACGCCGACGTCGCACCATCTGCACTCCCTTGTTCGCACCGCGGCGGGTTGTCGTCGCGGCGAGCCGCTCACCTATTAGTTCGGATAGTGTTCTAATTAACCCGTGGGGCTGTCAAGAGCCATCTCGGAGCGGCCGCGGCATCGGACGGAGGAGGATGGTGCGATGAACGTAGGGGGAGCCGGTCAGTTCATCGCCGGCGGCCGCGCCGACCAGGCATCGACTCGTCGTCGCAACCTCGGCCTCATCCTGCGGCACCTGCGAGACAACGGCGGCAGCTACCGAGCACAGATCGCCGCGGAGACCGGGTTGTCGAAGGCGACCGCATCCACCCTGATCGCCGACCTGGTCGCGCGCGGGCTCGTCTCCGAGGGCGAGATCAGCGCCCGGGGCGGCGTCGGTCGCCCGGGCCTCACCGTGACGCTGGACAGCCGGGGAGTCTGCGGCATCGGGATCGAGGTCAACGCCGACTACTTGTGCGTGGTGATGGCGGACCTCTCCGGCGAAGTGATCGAATACGTCACCGAGGCGATCGAGGTGCCACCGGACGCAGCCGAGGAGGTCGCCGATCGGATGGCGCGGTTGCTCAGTCGGGTGCTGGACGACTGTCGCGCCGCGGGACGACGGCCGGCCGGTGTCACGATCGCGGCACCCGGGGTGATCGATCCCCGCACCGGCTCGGTGCGGCTCGCGCCCAACCTGGGCTGGCGTGACGTGCCCCTGACCACGCTGGTGGACGAGCGACTCGGCGGCCAGTTACCGGTGCTCATCGAGAACGACGCAAAACTGGGAGCGCTCGCCGAGCACGCCCGGGTGGCGCGCGACGGGGTCCACGACCTGCTCTACATCACCGGGGACATCGGGGTGGGTGGCGGCATCATCTCCGGCGGTGCGCTGTTGCGCGGCGCCGACGGATTCGCCGGCGAGATCGGGCACATGCCGCTGGATCCGGAGCAGCGGCAATGCAATTGCGGTCGACGGGGATGCTGGGAGAAAGCGATCGGCCTGCCGACCTTCCTCGAGCTGGCGGCGGATGCGGACGACCGGGTCCGGGACGCTCGCCGCCCGCTGGAGGAGCGGCTCACCGAGCTGCGCGGGCGCGCCGACGAGGGGGACACCCGCACCACCTCCGCGCTCCGCCAGATCGCGGAACTGCTCGGCACCGGAGTCTCCATCGTGGTCGACGTGCTCAACCCGCAATTGGTGGTGCTCGGCGGCTATTTCGCGTGGTTCGGGGAGGGCATTGTCGCCCCGGTGACCGCCATCCTCGAATCACGCCGGATCGGGCAGATCGCGAACCCGGTCGCGGTGGCGATCTCCGACTCCGGGCTGGCCGCGGCCGCACGCGGCGGCGCCCATCTCGCTCTCAGGTCCGTGTTCGACGATCCCACCGTCGTCGAGCTCGTCGAACCGGCCGTCGGCAGCCGGCGCGCCGCACCGTAATCCCGCCTCGTGCGAAGAGACGGCGGCCTCAGTGGTCGTCACCACCCTGGGGTGCCGTGACCTTGATCAGCAGGTCCAGCACGACCGGGTCGTATTCGTAGCCGATGCCGAGGGTCAGCCGCTCGATCGCCGCGTCCCGCAAGTCCGGGTCGCCGCGGGTCAGGTCCTCGAAGGCGTTGCACACCTTGACGATTCGGCCGCTCATCGGCACCAGCTCGCCGTGTTCCTGCACATGCCGGAACTGCACGACCTGCGCCTCGATGATGTCGGCCACGCCGTCCAGGACCTCCGTGCGCCGCACGATCCGTGCGCCTTCGTCAGCGATGCCGCGCTGGTCCGCGGGCGCCACGTCGATCGTCGCACCACCCGGGATGGGCGCCGCCAGCGACACCTGGCCGATGTCGTGGAGGCGCGCTGCGTCCTCGAGCTCGTCGAGCTCACGATTGGTCAGCAGCAGCTCCTCACCGATCCGCCGGGCCAGCGCCGCGACGCGGGCCGAGTGGCCGGGCGGCGTGTAGCCCGCGATGTCAGTGAGCTGGGCGAGCGCGGCAATGGTCTGGCGCCGGGTGTCGATCACCGACGCCTGTTGCTGCAACGCAAAACGCAGCAACACCAAGGGCGCAGACATCAGCGGTATGGCGAGCACACCGAGCGCCGACATGCCGAGCGCGATCGCGATCGCCGTCGACACAACCGCGGTGTTGAGCGACGCCTGGATCCGCGCGACCTCGGCGAACTCCGCGCGGAAAGATCGACCACCCCGATGGACATAGACCGAGATCACCAGCATCACCGCACCCGCAAGAATGCCGACGCCGGCCATCACCGCCGCCGAACGCCACCGGCTGAAGTGCCAGGCACCGTACATGTCGAGCGCAGAGACCCCATGGAACAGAGGGACGTCTCGATAGAGCACCGCAGCGACCATCACGGCCAGCAACGGCCCGACCCTCGAGGCAGGCGCGGGTCGCTCCCCGAGGAGCCACCAGCTCAGCAGCGCGCCGACCGCCCGTCCGAGGATTGCCGTGACCAGGACCTCCCACGTCGAGTCCGGAGCCCGGCCACCGACGGCGAAGGGCTGGGGGCCGGACAACGCGAGGCCGAGTCCGAGCGCCGCCGCCACCGGGGTGCCGACGCGGCCTCCGAGCAGGGACAGTCGCAACAGGGACCCGCAGGCGATCGCCAGCGCAAAACAACTGAGGACCAACACCTTTGACGTGGCGGGATGCTCCTGCTGGATGGCAGCAGCGCCCAGGCAGACCACAAGGAGCGCGACCGACCAGAGAACGACCGGAACACGCACAGTGACCGATGGCCACCTCACTGCCGCGCTCTCTCGGCCGCAAGCAGGTCGGACACCTGTGGCAGATCGTGATCGAGCAACGGCTCCGTCGGATCGGGATCAGGTGCGTGATCGCCCACGTCATGGAGCGTGGCGACCTCCTCGGCGGCGTCCGCGACGCTCTCCAGCGCCGTCACGCACTCGGGGTCGAACTGCACTCCGGCGCAGTCGTGCAACGTGCCGATTGCGCCGGCCGCTCCGAGCCGTGGGGTCAATGCGCAGAACGCATCGGCGACGGCAAGGATCCGCGCCAGCTGCGGAATGTCTTCTCCGGCAAGGCCGTCGGGATATCCGCGGCCGTCCCACCGTTCGTGATGATGCCGGATGGCCGTGATCGAGTCCTCGAGAAAGCCGATCGAGCGCAGCATCTCGACACCGCGGGTCGGGTGGCGACGGATGCGATCCAGGTGAGCCTGCCGAACATCCGCGTCCGCGGCATGCGCGTCGATCGGCGCCACCATGCCCACGTCGTGCAGCAGCGCCGCGAAGTGCAAGGCGTCCGCCTTCGCCGGCGAGAGTCGCAGCTCGTTCCCGATCAGCTCGCTGACCCTCGCGACACGCTCGTTGCGGCCGCGCATGATCGGGTCGCGGGCGTCGACGGCTGCGACGAGACTCGACACGGTGCGCTCATGCGCAACCGACTCGGCATGCTGCTGCGCGTAGGACCACTGGGCGAGCGCGAGCGGTGCGACCATGATGAGCACGGTCGCGGGACCCAGCCTGACCGGGCCCCACAGCACGGCGAAGAGGAAGCCCACGACGCCATACCCGAGATAGGTCCGGCCCACCTGCCGCACCAGACGGCGCCAGGTCAGCATCATCGGCGCTGCACCGTTCACCGCGATCATGACGCTGACGCAGCCGGTGTTGAGCAGAAGCATGATCACAGTCGCACAGGCCAGCGGGATCAGCTGCCGAACGACGATCTCAAGGGGGTCGAAACCCACCTCGGGGCGCACGACACCGCCCAGTCCGAGGTAGGTGAGTCCACCGAGCACGCCGACGAGAGCGTTCATCGAGACGTTGAAAGTGCGGACCAGGAGCGGCCGCCGGCGCAGTGGATCGAGTGCTGAAACGCAACCGACCACCGCAGCACCGAGTGGGCCGGACAGCACAATGGCCGCACCGAGCAGAATGGAAGTCAGGGAGACGCTCGCGCCCGCCGCAGCGAGCCGAGTCACTTGCAGCGCCGACGTAAGGAGCGCCAGCGCTGCAAGGACTACTACGGCTGAATAAGAAATATCGTTGTGCGGCCGCCACAGAAGGACGGAGCACAGGACGACCAGCAGAGTTGACGTAACGGAAGTTACGCGCCAGGCGCCGGTCATGCGTGGTGATCAGTTGACGTGGTGGCCCTGAGGAGCGAGGGTCTCAACGCCCGTGGAACGCACCAGTGGCACGCACCGGTCGTTCAGCGCGGGTCCCAAATCACCGTGTTGGTCGAGACGGTGCCCGAGGAGAGACTTGCCGAAGACAAGAGTGCGAGAAGAGTTGCCTGATCCATGTCCAGGTCCTTTCTGGTGCGGCCAAAAGCTTTTCGAGGGATGTGAACCAGCTGAGCGGTATCAGCAAAACCGAGCCGCGAGCCCTCCAGCTGGAGTCTTGCCACGGGGTGGTAGCCCCGGCTATTACGATACTAACCCCTGCTCAAATTTTTGCCAAACCTTTAGCCACTTTACGTATTTCTTACCATTGCTCGATGTGAGAGGATCTGGTGGGCCGCGTTCGCGGCTTTCGCCCTCCGTTCCATCCCCGAGGAGTTTCACATGAGCAAGCGCGCCCGCAAGCGCCGCAGCCGCAAGGGCAAGGCCGCCAACCACGGCAAGAAGCCCAACGCCTGACGGCGATCGCCGGCCAGCGGCACACGCCGCGCCGACGCGCGGCATACGAAACGGCCCGGCAGCACGCGACTTCGCGCGCGGCCGGGCCGTTCGTCATACCCGGTCGAGGGTGTATGGCGGGGAGGCGTCACCCTTCCTGGATGTGCACCTGCGTCACGCGCACCGTCGTGATGCGCTGCAGGATCTGCAGGCGCAGCGTGTCCGGCGCCTGCTCGCAGGCACACGATCGCTGCACCAGAGCCTTGAGCAACTTGTCCAGCTGATATTCGTCCAGGCACGGCGGGCACTCGTCGAGGTGCGCCTGCAATTGTGCCCGGGCGGCGTCGTCCAGCTCGCCGTCCAGGAGTTCGTAGATCCGCGACAAGTAGTCGCCACATTCGGCGCCCATCAGGAAGACGCCCCTTCCTTGATAAACCCGCGCTCGACGGCGTAGTCGGTGAGCAGCTCGCGCAGCTGCCGGCGTCCGCGGTGCAACCGGGACATGACCGTGCCGATCGGCGTATCCATGATTTCGGCGATCTCCTTGTAGGAGAAGCCTTCGACGTCCGCCAGATAGACGGCCATCCGGAAATCCTCGGGGACCTCCTGCAGCGCGCGTTTGACGTCGCTGTCCGGGAGGTGATCCAGCGCCTCGGTCTCCGCTGACCGCAGACCGCGCGAGGTGTGTGCCTCGGCCCGGGCCAGCTGGTAGTCCTCGATCTCGGCCGCGTCGGACTGTTGCGGCTGGCGCTGCTTCTTGCGGTAGGTGTTGATGTAGCTGTTGGTCAGGATTCGGTAGAGCCACGCCTTGAGGTTGGTGCCCGGCTTGTACTGGTGGAACGCCGAGAACGCCTTGGCGAAGGTCTCCTGCACCAGGTCCTCGGCGTCGGCCGGGTTGCGCGTCGTGCGCAACGCCGCGCTGTAGAGCTGGTCGAGGTAGGGCATGGCATCGCGTTCGAAGCGGGCGAGCCGGTCGGTCTCCGATTCGTTCGCGACATCGAGATCGGGGTCTTCAGCGGACTTCGGCTGCACGTCGCTGCCGTTGGGAGTCGTCATCGAGGACAAGCCTAGACCTCCTCCTCCGGGGGACGCGGGGCCGACAATCGTGGAGCCGCCGGCGGAGCCCGTCGGCTCCGACAGCATCAACGGCGCGTGCAACAAGCGGCACTCCTCACAGCAGACATGGCTTCCGAACTGCCTGGTGCAACGGCAATGCAGCCCGACGCATTCCCGTGAGGTCACCGGCTAGCAGCTGCGCGTGCCACCGGATTGACTCGCTGCCGTGGAGATCGTTACATTCCGCCCGTGATGATCGCCTTGTGCACAGTCGCCGGCATCTACGCGGTGTCCATCGGCACGCTGGCGGTCTGGCTCGGCCGCACCCTGCTCAAGGAGCGTTCGGCGCCCTCGCGGCCCGCGAACGTGATCGATCTGAGGCCGCGCGCCGCGGAGGATCCCGAGCACGGACCGGACGCGGATCCCAGGAGCGCCTGAGATCGGTCAGAGCTGCGACCTCAGTGCCGGCACGACGTCCTCACTGAACTGCTGCAAGAACCGGAGCTGGTCCTGACCCGGTGCATGCACGACCAGGTGCGTGAAGCCGAGCTCGACATAGGGACGGACGCCCTCGAGCACGGTCTCCGCGTCCGACGCGACGATCCACCGTGACGCGATCTGCTCGATCGGCAGGGCATCGGCTGCCTTCTCCATCTCAACCGGGTCGCCGATGCTGTGCTTCTGCTCCGGGGTGAGCGCGAGCGGCGCCCAGAAACGGGTGTTCTCCAGCGCCTGCCGGGGGTCACGGTCGTAGGAGATCTTCACCTCGAGGACCTGCTCCACCGCACCGTCCCTGCGGTCGCCGAGCTGCTCGCCCTCGCGCATCGCCGGGACCAGCTTGTCGGCATACAACTCCATGCCCTTGCCGGAGGTGACGATCATGCCGTCGCCCATCCGCCCGGCATACTTCGCCACCGTGGGGCCGCCGGCTGCGACGTAGACGGGGATCGGGTGCTCGGGACGGTCGTAGATCGTCGCGTCGACCGTGCGGTAGTAGTCGCCCTCGAAGGTGACGCGCTCCTGTGTCCACAGCCGGCGCATCAGCCGCACCGACTCGCGCAGCCGGGCGAACCGCTCCTTGAAATCCGGCCAGCCCTGCTGCCCGACGGCGATCTCGTTGAGCGCCTCGCCCGTGCCGACACCGAGGATGACTCGTCCCGGGTAGAGGCAGCCCAGTGTTGCGAACGTCTGCGCCAGGACCGCCGGGTTGTAGCGGAACGTCGGCGTGAGCACCGATGTGCCGAGGGCGATCCGTTCGGTCCGCGCACCGGCGGCGGCGAGCCAGGTGAGTGCATGCGGCGCGTGTCCGCCCTCGTGCCGCCACGGCTGGAAGTGGTCCGACGCGAAGGCGCTGTCCAGTCCGACGCGCTCCGCTTCCACCGCGAGGTCCACCAGCTCACGCGGCGCGAATTGCTCTGCAGACGCTTTGTATCCGATCCGAAGGGTCATGGAACCAACCTACGCGCGTAGCGCGGCCAGCCACGCTTGGACGGCGGCCACGACCTGGTCGGTGCCGCCGGCAAGGCTGTGCGTGCCCGGCACACCGGTGATCGTCGCCGCCGGGCCGAGGGCGGCACGGACGTCGTCGGGACGTCCGAACGGATCACGTTCGCCTTGTATGACGGCAAGCGGCAGCCCGGCATCCAGGACGAGTTGCGCCTCGGCAGCACGTGACCGCTCGGGGTTGTTCGGCGGGTGCAGCGGGAAGGACAGCGCCAGCACCGCGTCCGCGCCGACCTCGGTCGCGGTCCGGCACGCCACGCGCGCTCCTGCTGACCGCCCGCCCACGATCAACGGCCTCGGCAATGCCCACCGGCCGCTCATCAGATTTGCGAGCAGCGGAACCCATGCCGCATCAAGGGTTTTCGGCGGTGTGGCGACCTTCTTGCCGGCGACCCGCCAGGGCTGCTCGACGCGCACGTACGTCCAGCCGTCGTCGACCAGCGCCCGGAGGGCCACCAGATCCGCGGCGTCGATCCCGCCGCCCGCGCCGTGGCTGAGGACGACGCTGCCGCGTGCTGGTGGGATGTGGTCGCGGGACCTCGCTGCGGTGGCACTCGATCTCGATACACCTCCCCCGCTGCGCTCCTCCGGCACTCGATCAGCGTGCGCGCGCTCGTCCCGCACTCGATCAACGTGAACGTGTGGGCGTTCGACGTGGGCCCGGGCCGGACCGGGCGGGGTGTCGATCAGCCGGGTGCGGACCGTCATTCGAGAACTTCGCCGGTCATCGGGTCGACCACTCCGTGGAGGTCGGCGCGCGGCGCCGGGTCGAGCAGCTGCGGGCCGTTGTTGCGGGTCGCACCCACCGCCTTGCCGATCGGCCACGCCTCGAACCGGCCCGGTCCCGGCGACTCCAGCAGCGACCGCACCTCGTCCGGATCCTGCATGTCCGGGTCCAGCCACTCCGCCCACCGATCCCGGTCGAGGACCACCGGCTGCCGGTCGTGGATGCGGTCCATGTCGGGCTCCGCAGCGGTGGTCACGATCGCGTAGCTGACCACCCAGGCCGCCGGGTCGTTCTCGTCCGCGGACCGATCCCGCCAGAACTCGTAAACCCCTGCGAAAGCAATCGGTTCACCGTCGGCACGCCGGACGAAGAACGGCTGCTTCCGGGGCTTGCCCTTCGTGTCCTTCTCGGTGGGACTGGCCTGCCATTCGTACCAGCCGTCCGCGGGGACGAGGCAGCGCCGGGAGACCGCGGCCTTGGCGTAGGCGCCCTTGTCGACGAGTGTCTCCGCGCGGGCGTTGATCATCTTCAGCCCGATCTTGGTGTCCTTCGCCCAGCTCGGCACGAGCCCCCACGTCAGGAGACGCAGCTGCCGGACCGGGTCGGCGTCCTCGCGGTCGCGCGGGCGCCGGGTCAGGACCACCGGCGCCTGCTTGGACGGCGCGACGTTCCAGTCCGGGGCACCGGGCGGCGGGTCCTGCGGCTTGGCGAGCAACGACCGGCTCCGTTCGGCGGTGTCGTCCTCCTCGATCTCGAAGTCTTCGACGAGGTCGTCGGGCGAGAAGCTCGCGGCATACCGGCCACACATGCGGCAAGCGTATGACGGGCACGCGGCGACGAGGACCTGGCCGCTGGTCTCGATACGGGCCCGCCTAGCGGCTCGCCCTACTCGACCGGTGACTGTCGGTAATCTTGTCCGCGATGAGCTCAGAACCTCCGCATCCGACCCGGACCGCCACGATTGCAGCGGGCGACTGGCCCGCGCCGCTCGCCGATCACCCGGTCGACGCCGTCGTCCCCGTGCCCGGCAGCAAGTCGCTCACCAACCGGTTCCTCGTGCTCGCCGCGCTCGCGCAGGACACCTCACGGCTGTCGAAGCCGCTGCGCTCCCGCGACAGCACGCTGATGTGCGAGGCGCTGCAGGCCCTCGGCACCGGCATCGAGAGCCGCAGCGACGACACCGAGTGGATCATCGAGCCCAACGCGCTGCGCGGGCCGGCCTCCATCGACTGCGGCCTGGCCGGCACCGTGATGCGTTTCCTGCCACCGGTCGCCGCGCTGGCCGACGGCAGGGTGGAGTTCGACGGGGACGAGGCCGCCCGCCGCCGGCCACTCGGGCCCGTCCTGGAGGCGCTGCACTCGCTCGGTGTCGACGTGCGCGGCGACGGACTGCCCTTCCAGCTCACCGGCACCGGCCAGGTCTCCGGCGGCACCGTGTATGTCGACGCGTCCGGCTCCTCGCAGTTCGTCAGCGGCCTGTTGCTCGCCGGCGCCCGCTACGACGACGGCATCACGGTCGTCCACGAAGGCAAGCCGGTGCCGTCCCTCCCCCACATCGCGATGACCGTCGAGGTGCTGCGCGACGCCGGCGTGCTCGTCGACGACAGCGAGGCCAACCGGTGGCGCGTCGAGCCGTCCCAGATTCATGCCCTCGACGTCGAGGTCGAGCCCGACCTGTCCAACGCGTTCCCGTTCCTGGCCGCTGCACTGCTCACCGGCGGACGGGTCACCGTGCCGGACTGGCCGCACTTCACCACGCAGGCCGGTGACCACGCGCGCGACATACTCCGGCAGTTCGGTGCTGAGGTCGAGCTGACCCGCGAGGGCCTGACCGTGCGCGGCACCGGCCACATCGAGGCCGTCGACCTGGACCTGCACGAGGCCAGCGAGTTGTCGCCGGTGATCGCCGCCGTCGCGACCTTCGCCGACGGACCCAGCAACCTGCGCGGCATCGGCCACATCCGCTTCCACGAGACCGACCGGCTCGCGGCCCTCGCCACCGAGCTCAACGCGCTCGGCTCCGACGTCACCGAGACCGAGGACGGGCTCGTCATACGACCGAAACCGATGCAGGGCAACGTTTTCCGCACCTACGGTGATCACCGCATGGTCATGGCGGCGGCTGTCCTCGGCCTGCGGGTGCCCGGGCTCGTCGTGCACGACGCCGGCACCGTCGCCAAGACGATGCCTGACTTCACCGCTCGCTGGGCCCGCATGATCGGGGATTAGCGTGCCACCACGCGGACGCCGCGACTACGACGAATCCGACGTGCGCGTGCGTCCCAGCCGGCGCGGCAGCCGGCCCCGCACGAAGGAGCGGCCCAAGCACGAGGACGCCCGTGTCGGCCAGGTCACGACCGTCGACCGCGGCCGCTGGACCTGCCTGGTCGACGGCCACGAGGTGCTCGCCATGCGGGCCCGGGAGCTGGGCCGCACCAGCACCGTCGTCGGCGACCGGGTCGCGCTGGTCGGCGACACCTCCGGGGATCCCGGCACCCTCGCCCGGATCGTCCGCGTGGAGCCGCGCACGAGCGTGCTGCGCCGCACCGCCGACGACACCGATCCCTACGAGCGCGTCATCGTCGCCAACGCCGACCAGCTTGCCATCGTCACTGCCCTCGCCGATCCGGAACCACGCCCGCGGATGGTCGACCGGTGCCTCGTGGCGGCATACGACGCCGGTATGACGCCACTGCTCGTCCTCACCAAGGCCGACCTCGCCGACCCCGCCGACTTCCTCGCCAACTACGCCGGGCTCGACGTGCCGCACGTCGTGACCCGCCGTACCGCCGACGGCATCGACGGCCTGGCGCAGGTCCGGGACGCCCTGGCCGACCGGATGACGGTCCTCGTCGGGCACTCCGGGGTCGGCAAGTCGACCCTGGTCAACGCGCTCGTACCCGGCGTCGACCGGGCGATCGGCCACGTCAACGCGGTGACCGGCCGGGGGCGGCACACCTCGACGTCCGCGATCGCGCTGCCGCTGGCCGACGGCGGCTGGGTGATCGACACCCCGGGCGTGCGGTCCTTCGGGCTGGCGCACATCGACCCCAGCCGCATCATCGAGGCGTTCCCCGATCTGGCCGAGGGCACCGCGGGCTGCCCGCGCGGCTGCACCCACGACGAGCCGGACTGCGCGCTCGATGCCTGGGTCGCCTCCGGACACGCCGGCGCGTCCGGTGCGACCCGGCTGGCGTCACTGCGGCGGTTGCTGCGCAGCCGGACCGGCGGCGAGGAGACCGACACCGACCCCTTCGAGGTGGAGTAGGCCCATGCGCCTGGGCACCGAAGCGATCACCCGGCAACTGCTCGCCTTCGCGGAGATCAAACCAGCCCCCGGGCGATGGAAGTTCGCGCTGCACGTGCTGACGATCGTCATCGTCGCGATCGTGCTCATCAGTGCGCTGCTCGGTCCCAGCATGGGTCTGGTCGGCATCACCGGCGCCTTCCTCGGCTTCATCGCGCAGTCCCGGCCGATCCGCTCCCGGATCGTCATCCTGGCCTGCCTCAACGCCACCTACATCCTCTGCGTCGCGATCGGAGCCCTGGTCGGCAGCAATCCGGTGGCGCTGACGATCGTGCTGACCGCCATCGCGCTGATCACCGTGCTCGGCTACAACACGCTGGTGGGCGAGCCGCCCGGCGCGATGTTCCTCATCATGGGACCGGCCATCGCGTCATACCTGCCCACCGTGGGGATCCCGGCGGGGAAGGTGACCCTCGTCTGTGCGATCGGCTGCCTGAGCGCCTCGGCGACCTCACTCTTGCTGCAACTGATCACCCGGCCACGGCATGCCGAACAGGACGCCGTCGACACCGCGGAGGCGGCCGTGCGTGCCTATCTGGACGCCGACCGGGCCGTGATCCCCCGCCACCAGCTGGCCCGGCTGCGCGACCAGGCCTTCGTGTCGGTGTTCGGCGCCTCGATGATCCTGGAGGACGCGGTCGGCCGGGAGCCGCGGCTGCGCCAGTGGCGCCGGATGAACGCCACGCTGCGCCGGCTGCACCTCGCGATCATCCAGCAGGTCGTGCGCGTGCATCTACCCGGTCGCAAGGTCGTCGTCACCGGCGTCGAGCAGCGCCGCTACCTGGGGCGACCGGATGCGTCATACCTCCTGCGCTGGGGCCTGTCCCGCTCGTCGCTGCCCTGGCTGGCGGCCCGGCGGATGGCGGCAGCGGTGTTCCTCACCTGTGTCATCTCCTACGGCTGCCACATCGGCCATCCCTACTGGGCCGCGATGACCACCGCGCTGGTGATGTCGCTGACCGCGGACCGGCTCGCGCTCACCCACCGCGCGTTGCACCGGGTCACCGGCACGGTGATCGGGATCGGGCTGTTCTTCGTGATCCACTCCACCCATCCGACCGGCCTGGTGCTGCTGGTGATCGCGCTCGTGCTGATCTTCTTCATCCAGATGCTCGCGGTGCGCAACTACGCCCTCGCGGTGATCTTCGTGACCCCGATGGCGCTGCTGATCAGCACCGCCGGAAGCACCTACCGGCCGGTCGGGACGATCGCCGGGGAGCGCGTCCTGGAGACGGTGATCGGCGCGGCGACCTCGGTGGCGGTGATCTGGGCGACCGGGCGGCGAGCTCCGATCGCGCTGGTGCGGCGGCAGTTCCGCCGTTCGCTGCGCTCCCTGGAGCGGTTACTGCTGCTCATCGCCGACGGCGAGCAGGGCACCGAGCGGGGGTATGCCGCCCGCCGCGACCTGTCCTTCGAGCAGCTGCAGTGCGACCGGATCCTGCAGATCGCGCAGACCGACCTGCCCCGCGAACTGGCCGAGTGGAACCTGCTGGAGGCGTCACTCAACGAGGCGTCATACGTCGTGCTCGCCGCCTGCTGGACCACCGATCCGCAGCACGCCATCGACGCCGAACGGATGGCGAGTGTGCTGGCGCGGATGATCGCCGCCCTGCCGCCGGTCGGCACCCAGATGGTCGACGCGCGGATCATCGCCGGCGGTCTGCAGCGGATGCTGGACATCGGCACCCAGCTGAACAGTGCGTGAACAATCCGGGTCAGGCCCCGTCTCGACTTGCGTTCGGTGGGCCTCACGGCGTCATACTCATGACCTGTGAGTGCCGAACTCTTCATCTTGATCCTGCTGGTGATCACCGCAGTGGGATTCGATTTCACCAACGGCTTCCACGACACCGGCAACGCCATGGCCACCTCCATCGCGACCGGTGCCCTGAAGCCCAAGACCGCCGTCGCGCTTTCGGCGGTTCTCAACCTCGTGGGCGGATTCCTGTCCGTCGAGGTCGCGGTCACGGTCACCACGTCGGTGCTGAAGATCCAGGACAAGGCCGGCGGCCTGCTGGACGGCATCGACGCGGAGAAGGCGATGTTCATCATCTTCGCCGGGCTGATCGGCGGCATTCTGTGGAACCTGCTGACCTGGCTGTTCGGCCTGCCCAGCAGCTCCTCCCACGCGCTGTTCGGCGGGCTGATCGGCGCCGGGCTCGCTGCCCTCGGCAGCGGCGGCATCAACTGGGACGGCCTGGTGGTCAAGGTGATCATCCCGGCGATCCTGTCGCCGTTCATCGCCGGCGCCATCGCCGCCGTCGCGACGTCGGGCGTCTATCGGCTCACCCGCGGCGTCCGGGAGAGCAAGAAGGATGGCGGCTTCCGCTGGGGTCAGGTGGCCACCGCCTCGCTGGTGTCGCTCGCGCACGGCACCGGCGACGCGCAGAAGACGATGGGCGTCATCGCCCTCGCCCTGATCGCGCACGGCAGCCTCAGCGACAAGCAGATCGAGGCGCATGGCCTGCCGATCTGGATCATCGTGCTGTGCGCCGGCGCGATCGCCCTCGGCACCTACATCGGTGGCTGGCGGATCATCCGCACGCTCGGCAAGGGCCTGGTCGAGATCGAGGCGCCGCAAGGTATGGCGGCGCAGGCCTCGGCAGCCGCCATCATCCTCACCTCCAGCAACCTCGGCATGGCACTGTCCACCACCCACGTCGCCACCGGCTCCATCGTCGGCACCGGCGTCGGCAAGCCCGGCTCGGTGGTGCGCTGGTCCGTCGCCGGCCGGATGGCTGCCGGCTGGGTCATCACCCTGCCGTGCGCCGCGGCCGGTGGTGCGGTCACCTTCTTCATCGGACACCTCATCGGTGGAGCGGCCGGGGCCCTCGTCATCTTCCTGATCCTGTCGGCGCTTGCGGCATACATCTACTACCGGGCGCAGCAGCAGAAGGTCGGCGCCGACAACGTCAACGCCGAATGGGACGAGAACTCGCAGCACGGATCGACCGGCGGCAAGTCGGGTACTGCGTCCAAGAAGACCAAGGAGCCGGTCGCCTGACCAGCGACCTCGACGAGGGGATCCAGCAATGAACATCGACTGGGCGAGCATGACGGACGGTACGGCGAAGGTCATCGTCGCAGGCCTGATCTTCGGCGCCGGTCTGCCGTTGCTCTACACGCTCGGCATCCGGCTGTGGGACACCGGCACCGACGACGAGCAGGGTGACGGCACCGCCGCCGTCACGCGGCACGCGTCGCTGTGGACGGCATACGCGATCTTCGCCGTGGTCGTCGCGGCGGTTATCATCGGCGTTCTCTACATCACCCAGAAGAGCATCGACCATTACCTCGGGATCGGGTTGTTCTGATGACCATGGCGACGAATTTGCTGACCTCAGTAGTCGATTGGCTGCGCAAGGGATATCCGGAGGGCATTCCGCCCAAGGACTTCCCGCCACTGCTCGCGCTGCTGCAGCGCTCCCTCAGCCCCGAGGAGGCGCAGGCCGTCTGTGCGCAGCTGATCTCCGACAACCCCGACGGCGACATCGCCCGGGAAGCCGTCGCCGTTGCCGTGAAGCAGATCAAGGAGGCTCCCCCGAGCGACGAGGAGATCAACGAGATCGCCGAGCGGCTCGCCGCCGTCGGGTGGCCGCTGTCGATGCCCGGCGGCGAGGACGACGACGAGAGCCCCGAGCGCGTCGGGTTCTTCCAGCGGATCCTGGATTGGCTGCGCGCCGGCTACCCGGACGGTGTGCCGCCGAGCGACTTCGTTCCGCTCTTCGCGCTGCTGCAGCGCAGGCTCACCAAGAAGGAGATCAAGAAGGTCGCCAAGGAGCTGATCGCCTCCAACAAGGTGCCCGGCGAGCCGAAGACGCCGATCTCCGAGGAAGAAGCGCAGGAGCTGATGAAGGAGATCGCGGGCGTCGTGCCGATCGAGGCGGACGTAGCGCGCGTGCGGAAGCGGTTGGCGAAGAAGGGCTGGCCGCTCGTCTGAGCCGGGGGCTGTTCCGGCGGTGTGGCGGTGTGGCGGTGCACGCAAGTCGCGACCGTCGCGACTTATGTGCAGGATCCCGCGGCGGATTCCACCGGTCTAGGCAACATCTCGAATTGAAGGAGATGTTGTGGGAGATCGTCAGAAGGGTTGTACTCGGTCGTATCCGCCGCAGGTGTGGTCGAAGTTTTTCGACTTGGTCTGCT